>CAUPNL010000001.1:0-235906 GCA_963512655.1 uncultured Limnohabitans sp.
AAGCTACTCGATACCCTGCGTGCTGAGCACGCCATTTTGTTGGTAGAGCACGACATGGATGCAGTGTTTCGCATTGCCGATGTCATCACGGTGATGGTCAACGGCGTCAAGATCGCTTCAGGTGACGCGGCCTTTATTCGTCAGAGCCCTGAAGTTCGCAACGCTTATCTTGGGGAAGGACACTGACATGACAACCAACGACTATTTGGTCGACGCTAAAGGCTTGCACGCATGGTATGGGTCAAGCCATGTGCTGCATGGCATTGATATCAAGATTCAGCGCAGTCAGACCATGGGCCTGCTCGGGCGAAATGGCATGGGTAAAAGCACACTGATCCGAACGCTATTGGGTCATCTCACGCAGCGCGAGGGATCGATCACGCTGTTTGGTGAAGATGCCTCCCGATTCAAACCCCACCAAGTCGCACGTTTGGGCGTTGCCTATGTGCCTGAAGGCCGCGGCATCTTTCCAAATCTGACGGTGCGAGAAAATTTATTGATGTCTGCACGCCCCGGAACCGATGGCCGAAAAGACTGGACCTTTGACCGCGTCATGCAGACTTTTCCACGTCTCACAGAGCGACTAAGCAATATGGGCAACCAGCTATCAGGCGGCGAGCAACAAATGCTATCTATTGGACGGGCCTTGATGACGCACCCTGACTTGATTGTTCTGGATGAAGCCACGGAAGGGTTGGCACCCTTGATCGTGAATGAAATTTGGAACGTCATTGCCAACATCCGCGACAGTGGCATTGCGACGCTCATTGTTGACCGCGACTACCGTCGTGTGCTGGCTCACAGCGATCAAGCGATCGTGCTGCAAAAAGGTTTAGTGGCACTCGCAGGACCATCTAGCCAAGTGGCAGTTGACGATACCTTACCCAAATTGCTTGGTGTTTAAAGGTTCCAGCGAATCAAGACGTCACTTGCCATCAAGTGGCGTCTTGATGGTCTGAGGGAGCATGGCTAATGCCCGCTTAATATTTCTTTTGTAGCCGTGCGTAAATAGCCGCACAAAGGTGACTCACTGCGGGACCTGAGTGACACCCAGCCAAACTTTGCCGTTGCATTCAACTCCGGCGACATCTTGAGGGCCACTAAGTCTGGTCCTAAAGATCGAACAGCGACCAAGATGGCATCTGTCGATCGCACCACATCCAGCAAACTTGAAATTTCATCGCAACGCACATTGACCAGAACATCAGGATGTGCATCTGCACCATAACGATCCACCAGGATGCGGGCGACCTCATCGCTGAGAGGTGTTGAGGCAACAGGATAGTCCTTGAGTCTTGCTAACGTGACTTGACGCGCTTTGCTCAAAGGATGGCCTTTGCGACACATGAATGCACCTGGCAGTTCGCACAAACCTTCCACCTCCAGGTCACTGGACGGATTCAAAGACCGAATGTCCAACACCAGCGCATCGAGCTGCCGATCACGCAAAGCCTGAACCAACAGAGTTGTATGACCCCTTGCGATCTCTAGATGGGCTTTTGGAAATTCACTGGCAACGTACTTCATCAAAGGCGACGTCAGCAAGGCGCCTGGACCAGACCCCAAACCGACTCTGACCTTACCCGTTTGACCACTGAGCAACTGATGGCTGCTTTGCTTCAAGTTGGTAGCACGGTCAACTAAGTCGCGTGCCTGCGCATAGAAGTACTGCCCAAATGCAGTGAGTTCAATTTTTCGCCCCACACGGTCAAAGAGTTGGTGACCAAACTCGTCCTCTATAGACTTGATGCTTCGACTCAGCGCAGGCTGACTCAAGTGCAATTTGACAGCAGACTTGCTGAACGAAGCTGTGTTGGCTAGCTCTAAAAAATGTCGCAATTGCACCAAAGTCATCGCGGCTCCAATCAATGCATTTAAATTATGGATTCATTAATTATTATGCATTGGACATACAAACTATCACTTCTTACGATTCGTACAAATTAACAAGGAGACAACCCATGACATTCAATCGCCGTACAACTCTGAATCTACTCACAGTGCTATGCAGCCTGTTTGTTGCAGCATCAGCCCAAGCAGATGCTTACCCAAGCAAATCCGTCACGCTGTTGGTGCCCTACCCAGCAGGCGGCTTGTCTGATGTGATTGCACGCACGGTCAACAACACACTGTCCAAGAACCTGGGACAAACCGTGATCGTGGACAACTTGGGAGGTGCCAGTGGTTCCATCGCTGCACAAAAAGTGTTGAACGCACCGGCCGATGGTCAAATCATTTTTCAAGGCTCGCCGAACGAATTGATCTTGGCGCCTTTGGCTATTTCTGCTGTGAAGTTCAAGAGCGAAGACTTCCGTTTGGTGCAGATGATCGCGACAGCACAAATTGCATTTTTGGCACGCAAAGATTTGCCCGTGAACTCTGTCGATGAGTTTTTGGTCTACGCTAAAAAAGAAGCACAAGCCGGTCGCCCCATCACCTACGCCAGCGTTGGGCCTGGCAGTTTTTATCACCTGCTGGGTGAGCACTTGTCCAAAGTGACCAACATTCCCATGACGCATGTGCCCTACAAAGGCGCAGCGCCTGCAAACCAAGATTTGATGGGTAGCCAAGTCGATATCTTTTTGGCCCCCTTTGGTAAGGCTTATGAGGAGTTGCAAAAGCAAGGCAAGCTCAAAGTGCTCGCCATGCTCAACAGCGAGCGCCTAGAGTCTGTCAAAGACTACCCCGCGATCAGCGAAAGCAAGTCACTCAAGAATTTCACCTTCAGCATTTGGACAGGCTACTTTGTAAAAAAAGACACGCCTGAACCTGTGGTTCAAGTCATTCACAAAGCGATCACTGATTCGCTGTCAGATCCTGCCGTCAGAAGTGGTCTGGCAGCCAATAGCCAATTGGTTGCCAAGCCTTTGTCCTTGAAGGCTGTGGATAAAGCCTATGTGGATGGCACGGCACAATTCCGCGCCATCGCGAAATCGATCGACTTGCAGCCCCAGTGATATGACCTACTTGCGTGATGCATTGACCGAACGAGTGGGTGAATTCATCCAACTGCGCCGCGACATCCACCGCCACCCCGAATTGGCATTTGAAGAGCACCGCACGTCTGACTTGGTCGCTGCCAAGCTAGAGGGCTGGGGCTATGCTGTTCACCGTGGTTTGGGTGGCACAGGTGTGGTGGGCACATTGACGCGAGGGCAAGGCCGCCGCTTAGGCCTGCGCGCGGACATGGATGCACTGCCCATTCAAGAAGCCACAGGCGCTGAATGGTCGAGTGTGAAACCCGGCGTGATGCATGCGTGTGGCCACGATGGCCACACGGCCATGCTCTTAGCAGCTGCCAAATCCATTGCGCAAGATGTGTCATTCACAGGCACTTTGAACTTGATTTTTCAGCCGGCCGAAGAAGGTGGTGGCGGCGCGGTGCGCATGATCGAAGACGGCTTGTTTGAGCACCATCCGTGCGATGCCGTTTTTGCCATGCACAACATGCCAGGCACACCCGTGGGGCACTTTGTGTTTCGTGACGGTGCAGCCATGGCCTCGAGCGATTACGTGACCATCCGTGTGCACGGCACCGGTGGTCATGGGGCTATGCCCCACAGATCTGCAGACCCCTTGGTGGCGGCATCGTCCATCGTCATGGCGCTGCAAACCATCGTGTCGCGCAACGTCGACCCGCTCGATACGGCCGTCGTCACGGTGGGCGCATTGCATGCAGGTCAAGCCAACAACGTCATTCCTGCGTTGGCCACCCTAGAGCTCAGTGTGCGATCCCTCAACCCTGAGGTCAGGCGTTTGCTTGAGCAACGCATCAAAGCCTTGGTGGCTGCGCAAGCTGAGAGTTTTGGTGTGAGTGCCGATATCGATTGGCGTCCCGGCTACTGTGTGCTGGTGAACTCAAAAGCTGAAACAGACTTTGCACGACAAGTGGCGCTTGATCTGGTGAGCTCTGAGCGCGTGACCTTGCAAGGCCCAGCCTTGACAGGCAGTGAAGACTTTGCATTCATGCTTGAAAAAATACCGGGCAGCTATTTACTCATTGGCAACGGTGGTGGAGACTCTGCAGGTGCGTGCATGGTGCACAACCCAGGCTACGATTTCAATGACGACAACATTGCCACTGGCGCTGCTTATTGGGTCGCGTTGGTAGAAAGATTTCTGGCACACTGATTTGTGATTTTTCATTCGACCTTGTGTCGACATGTCATCGGGAGAGACTGCCAACGCCCAAGCGTGCTGGGCAGCGCCGAAGGAGCAACCGCCCCGGAAACTCTCAGGCAAAGGGACCGGTGACATGACCCAACTCTGAAGAGCTGCTGACGCATTCGTCCGTCAGTGCACCGAAGGAGCAAACGATGGTTGTCAACAAGTAACCTCGTGAATCTCTCAGGTCCAAAAACAGAGGGGGCGCTTTGTGTATGCGTGTTTGCATGCCAAAGCTCAACCCTTGACGTTTTGAAAGCTCCTTCATCATGAAAACAATCGCAGTTATTGGCGGCGGCATCACGGGCGTCACAACAGCCTATGCCTTGGCCAAACGCGGCTTTGCCGTGACCTTGTTTGAACGCCATCGCTATGCTGCGATGGAAACCTCCTTCGCCAACGGAGGGCAACTCTCCGCATCCAACGCAGAAGTTTGGACGCATTGGTCCACCATCCTCAAAGGCCTCAAGTGGATGCTCAAAAGTGATGCACCGCTGCTGGTCAACCCAGCACCTACATGGCACAAACTCTCTTGGTTTGCAGAGTTCATTGCGGCCATGCCCCATTACGAGCGCAACACGGTCGAGACAGCGCGCTTAGCCGTCGCAGCTCGCAAACATTTGTTTGCTTGGGCACAAGAAGAAGGCATTGATTTCGACCTGAAGAAAGAAGGCATCCTGCACATCTACCGTGACAAAAAAGGTTTCGACCATGCAGGCAAAGTGTCAGTCATGCTGGCCAAGGGTGGCCTTCCTCGCCATGCCGTGACCCCAGAGGAAATGAAAGCCATCGAGCCAACCTTGGCTGGTACTTACTACGGTGGCTACTTCACGGAAAGTGATGCCACGGGCGACATTCACAAATTCACCAACGGATTAGCCGCTGCGGCAGCACGACTGGGTGTGCACACGCTGTATGGCCAAGATGTGACTTCGGTTCAAAGCAACGGACAACAAGCCGTCATCACCGTGGCACAAGAGGATGCGTCCCCCTGTGTTCATACCTTTGACAGCGTGGTCGTATGTGCAGGTGTTGCCAGCCGAAACTTTGCGGCACAGCTGGGAGACCGCGTGAACATTTACCCCGTCAAAGGCTACTCCATCACGGTCAACCTCAACGACGAAGAAAGCCAAATGGGCGCACCCAACGTGAGCCTGCTGGATGACGAAACCAAATTGGTCACCAGCCGCTTAGGCCTCAACCGCTTCCGCGTAGCGGGTACTGCCGAATTCAATGGTGTAGACCGCGACATTCGTGCGGACCGTATTCGTCCCTTGGTTGAGTGGGTAGAACAATGCTTCCCCCGCATCAACACCCGCTCGGTGGTGCCATGGGCTGGCTTACGACCCATGATGCCCAATATGATGCCGCGCGTAGGCCAGGGCAAAGCCGCCAACGTGTTCTACAACACCGGTCACGGGCACTTGGGCTGGACGCTGTCTGCCGTGACCGCTGAGCTGGTGTCAGACACCATCGTCAAAGCAGCAGCTCAAACGTCGGTGCATGTCATGAATCTGCACGCAGCCGCTGCTGGCAAGTTTTAAAACCGAATAGCCCCTCGTCGAACGGTAGAGATGCCTTGTGCATCTCTGCCGTTTGTTTTTTCGGCTAGGTCAGAGCGCTTTGTCTAGACCCAACAAACGCACCGCGTTGTCTTTCAAGATGCCAGGCATCACTTCAGGTTTGAAGCCTGCGACTTCAAAGTCTTTCATCCAACGCTCGGGCGTGATCAGCGGGTAGTCACTGCCAAACAACACGCGGTCTTTCAACAAGGTGTTGGCGTATTGGATGAGTTGCTTCGGAAAGTACTTGGGGCTCCAGCCTGAGAGGTCAATCCACACATTGGGCTTGTGCGTGGCCACGCTCAAGGCCTCGTCTTGCCAAGGGAAGCTGGGGTGCGCCATGACGATTTGCATGTCAGGCCAATCAATCGCCACATCATCCAAGTGCATGGGGTTGCTGTAGGCCAAACGCAGGCCGCCACCGCAACGCATGCCGCTGCCAATGCCGCTGTGGCCGGTGTGGAAGATGGCAGGCAATTTGTATTCGTTGATCACCTCATAGATGGGCCATGCCATCTTGTCGTAAGGGTGGTAGCCCTGCACCGTCGGGTGAAATTTGAAACCTTTGATGCCGTCTTCTTTGATCAAGCGCTCAGCTTCGCGTGCGCCCATCTTGCCCTTGTGCGGATCAATGCTGGCGAAGGCCACCATCATGTCGCTGTTCTTTTTGGCAGCATCTGCGATCTCTTCGTTCGAGATGCGACGACGCCCTGTCTGGGATTCGCTGTCCACCGTGAACATGACCAAGCCCATTTTGTGCTCCCGGTAGTACGCCACGGTTTCGTCAATCGTGGGGCGATGGCTGGAGCCAAAGTATTTATCGGCTGCGCGGTCGTACTCCTCGCCGTAGTTGTCAAAGGGGTTGCGACAACTCACCTCGGCGTGGGTGTGAATGTCAATGGCAATCAGATTTTTGTAGTCCATGGTCAATCTCCAGAGTGGTTTTATTTTCCAACAAGTTTAGGGTAAGTCCCAATTATTTAGTTATTAGACATAACCATAATTCATTTCCAGATCAAAAGCAACCACGAGCAAACCCGACCATGAATCAAAACTCAGACATCCACTTTGAAATGCGCGGCGACATCGCGGTCATCCGTTTGACACGCCCAACAAAGCGCAACGCTCTCAACGATGCCTTGATTGCCTCTCTGCGTCATATTTTTGAGAACCTGCCCGAGAACGCGAAAGCCGCTGTCATCGCAGGCGATGGTGACCATTTCTGCGCGGGCTTGGACTTGAGCGATTTGAAAGAACGCGATGCCGGCCAAGGCATGCACCACTCACGCTCATGGCACTACGCCTTGGAGCGTTTGCAATACGGCCCCGTGCCTGTCGTCGCGGCCTTGCATGGCGCAGTGGTGGGCGGCGGTTTAGAGCTGGCCAGCGCATGCCACATCCGTGTGGCGGACGAGAGCACCTTCTACGCATTGCCAGAAGGCACACGCGGTATTTTTGTGGGCGGCGGCGGTGCCGTGCGTATCCCTCGTTTGATTGGCGTCGCGCGTATGACAGACATGATGATGACCGGCCGCGTCTACAACGCGGTGGACGGCGAGCGTGCTGGTTTTGCGCAATACCTGGTACCCACTGGCACATCGTTTGACAAAGCCTTCGAGTTGGCACAACGCATTGGCAGCAATGCCCCACTCACCAACTACGCCTTGATGAATGTGTTGCCACGCATTGCGGAGCAACCTGCGGACCAAGGCTTCATCACCGAATCCATGATGTCGGCGATTGCACAAGCGGCCCCCGAAGCCAAGCAGCGTGTGCGTGATTTCTTAGAAGGCCGCGCCGCCAAGGTTCAGAAGAGCTGATCACAGCCTCAACCGGAGACACCCCATGACTGCAGTGAAATTTCGTGACATGAAGTTTGGCGTCACACGCGTGAACATGCGTGAAGGCCGAAACGGCATCCGCTACATGATGGCCGACCAAGCACTCGCCCCCTATGCCGAACGCATGACCGACCGCTTGGTGCACTGGGCCAAAGAAAAGCCCGAGCAAACTTTGTTTGCGCGTCGCGTTAAAAATGCAGATGGCACTTCGGGTGACTGGCAACACATCAGCTTCTCTCAAGCGCTGGATTCGGCCCGACACATTGCACAAGGTTTGATCAACCGCGGGCTCAACGCCGATCGCCCTGTGGTGATCTTGTCCGAGAACGACCTTGAACACGCTTTGATGGCTTTGGGTTGCATGGTGGCCGGTGTGCCGTATTGCCCTGCATCGCCCGCCTACTCGACCATCAGCCAAGACTACGACAAGCTGCGCCACATCCTCAGCACACTCACGCCAGGTTTGGTGTTTGCCGCTGATGCCGCGCGCTACGGCAAAGCCATTCAAACAGCAGTGGCCTCTGATGTGGAAGTGGTGCTGACGCACGGCACCGCAGAAGGCCACACCAACACCTCGTTTGCAGACCTGTTGGCCACCCCCATCACACCTGCCGTGGATGCAGCCATGCAAGCCACAGGCCCAGACACCATCGCCAAATTTTTGTTCACCTCAGGCTCTACCAAGCTGCCCAAAGCAGTGATGAACACGCAACGCATGTGGTGCGCCAACCAACAGCAAATGTGCCAATCCATGCCCTTGTTGGCCGAGCAGCCACCTGTGCTGATCGACTGGTTGCCATGGAACCACACCTTCGGTGGCAATCACAACTTCGGCATGGTCATCTACAACGGCGGCACGCTCTACATTGACGATGGCAAACCCACGCCCGCATTGATACAAGAAACCTTGCGCAACTTGCGCGAGATTGCCCCCACGGTTTACTTCAACGTCCCCACTGGTTTTGAAGCCATTGCCAGCGCGATGCAAACCGACGATGTGCTGCGCAAAAACTTGCTCAGCCGCGTCAACATGTTTTTCTATGCAGGCGCCGCCATGGCTCAGCCTATTTGGGACAGCCTGTACGCCAGCCAAGAGCGCGAAGTGGGTGAACGCATTGCAATGACCACAGGCTTGGGCATGACCGAGTCTGGCCCCTTCGCTTTGTTTGTCACCAACCCGCATGTGAAAACCGCCGACCTGGGCGTACCCACACCCGGCTTGGAAATCAAGCTCATTCCCGACGGCGACAAAATCGAAATTCGCTACAAAGGCCCCAACATCACGCCCGGCTACTGGCGCGCGCCCGAAGAGACACGCGACCACTTTGACGAAGAAGGCTTCTTCTGCACTGGCGATGCGGTGAAGTGGATTGATGAGTCCGATGTGGACCAAGGCCTGCGGTTTGATGGCCGCATCGCCGAAGACTTCAAACTCGCCACCGGCACCTTTGTGAGCGTGGGTCCATTGCGCGCCAAAGTGATTGGCGCCGGTGCGCCCTACATCCAAGACGTGGTGGTCACAGGCTTGAACCGCAAAGAAGTGGGCGCCATGATTTTTCCAACCGCCGCTGTGCGTGGCCTGAGTGGTTTAAGTGCAAACGCCAGCATGGCCGATGTACTGGCCAGCGCCCCCGTGGTGGCGCACTTTCAAGGTGTGCTCAACCACTTGGCAGAAACGTCCACAGGCAGCGCCTCGCGCATTGCGCGTGCAGTGTTGCTGAGCGAGCCGCCCTCCATCGACAAAGGTGAAGTGACCGACAAAGGCTCTATCAACCAACGCGCTGTGCTCAAACACCGCGATGCTTTGGTGCAAGCCATGCACGAAGGCATCGCCCCCAACATCTTGCTGCCTCAGTAAAGGACAACGCACATGGACATTCAAGGACAAGCCGTTTTAGTCACCGGTGGCGCATCAGGCCTCGGTGAAGCCACCGCACGCGAACTGGCGCGACTGGGCGCCAAAGTCGCCGTCATCGACGTGAACTTAGAGCTCGCTGAAAAAGTGGCCGCAGACATCGGCGGCGTTGCTTGCCAATGCGACATCACAAACACCGACAGCGTGCAAGCAGCCTTGGCCAAAGCCACTGCAGCGCATGGCCCTGCCCGCATCTTGATGAACATTGCAGGCATTGGCACCGCCAAACGCATCGTGGGCAAAGACGGCAATGCCGCCCCCTTGGAAGACTTTGCACGCGTGGTCAATGTCAACCTCGTGGGTGCTTACAACATCAGCCGTTTGTTTGCCGCTGAATGCGCCAAGTTACCTGCAGGCGTCGATGGCCAACGCGGCGTGATGATGTTCACCGCATCGGTCGCGGCCTTCGACGGACAAGTGGGTCAACAAGCCTACAGCGCCTCCAAAGGCGGCTTGGTCAGCATGACCTTGCCCATGGCGCGTGACTTGGCGCAACACGGCATTCGCGTGTGCACCATCGCCCCCGGCCTGTTTGCCACACCACTGATGAAGACATTGCCCGAAGCGGTGCAACAGTCATTGGCCGCATCGATTCCCTTTCCTTCGCGCTTGGGTAAACCCGAAGAGTTTGCCCAACTCGCTTGCCATATCGTGACCAACGACCACTTGAACGGCGAAGTCATTCGCTTGGATGGTGCTTTACGTATGGCACCCCGTTAATTCGTTTTCCCTCACTCAACTCACCACAACCATAGCTAGGAGACAAAACCATGAGCAACCGTCGTCAATTCATCCAAACCGCCCTCACGCCCGTCGCGATGGCAGCCATTGCACCCTTCAGTGCTTTTGCACAAAGCGGTGCACTGCCTTTGGAGCAAATCAAAATCATCAACGGCTTTCCTGCCGGTGGCACCGCTGACGTGACCAGCCGCCGCGTCGGCGACAAATTGGGCAACGGCATTTACAGCAAGAACGCTGGCGTCGTCGAAAACAAAACCGGTGCTGCAGGTCGCATCGCTGTTGAGGCCGTCAAGATTGCTCCCGCCGATGGCGGCACTTTGTTGCTCACGCCTTACTCCATGATGTCGATCTATCCACACATCTACAGCAAGCTCAGCTACGACCCGTTCAAAGACTTCGTGCCTGTTGCGATCGCATCTATGCTGACGCATGGTTTGGCTGTTGGCCCCATGGTGCCCGCCTCTGTGAAAAACGTGAAAGACTTTTTGGCTTGGGCCAAAGCCAATCCAAACGATGCCAGCTACGGCTCGCCCGCTGCGGGCTCTACCCCTCATTTCTTGGGCGCGTTGTTGAGCATCAACACCGGTGTTGAACTCAAGCACATCCCCTACCGCGGTTCTGTGCCTGGTGTCACCGATGTCATTGGCGGCCAGCTCGCCGCCATGATCACACCTCATGGTGACTTCTTGGCCAACCACAAAGCCGGCAAGTTGCGCGTGATCGCCACCTCTGGTGCCAAGCGTTCACCTTTCTTGCCCGATGTGCCAACTTTTGCTGAGCAAGGTTTCCCTGATTTGGTGATTGAGGAGTGGTTCGGTTTCTACGCGCCCGCCAAAACACCTGCCAACACCGTGGCTGCTGCCAATGCCGCCATCAACGTTGCTTTGAAAGACAGAGTGGTCATCGACAGCTTGGCACTCTCTGGCTTGGTGCCTGTCGGCGGCACCCCCGAAGACATGGTGCGCGACATGAAGAAGCAATACGACGTGTGGGGCCCACTCGTCAAACGCATTGGCTTCACCGCTGAATCTTGATCAACCGCTAGAGCACACACATGAACTACCAACCCCGTCTTGAAGATATCCAATTCATTTTGGAGAAGGTGCTTCATGTGCCACAACGTATTGCTGAATTACCAGCGTTTGCGGAAGTTGATGCCGACTTGATGAACCAAGTGCTCGACGAAGCTGGCAAATTTGTGGCCAGCGAAATCGCGCCACTCAATCGCGTCGGCGATGAAGTCGGCGCACAATTCAACCAAGGGCATGTGACCATGCCGCCTGGTTTCAAAGACGCGTACCAAGCGTTTTGGCAATCGGGCTGGGCATCTTTGTGCACAGCCACCGAAGATGGCGGTCAAAGCCTACCTGCCGTGCTTGAGAGCGTGTTGTACGAGTGGCTCTCTGCTGCCAACCATGGCTGGACCATGGCGCCCGGTTTGTTGCACGGCGCATATGAGTGCATCAAGCACCACGCCAGCGACGAGCTGAAAGCACAGTACCTCAGCAAAGTAGGCACAGGCGAATGGCTGGCTACGATGTGCTTGACCGAGCCCCATGCGGGCAGCGACTTGGGGCTGGCACGTACCAAAGCCGTGCCGCAAGCGGATGGCAGCTACCACATCAGCGGCACCAAAATTTTCATTTCTGGCGGCGACCACGACCTGACCGAAAACATCGTGCACTTGGTGTTGGCACGCTTGCCCGAGGCACCGGCAGGCCCCAAAGGTTTGTCACTCTTTTTGGTGCCCAAGTTTTATGCCGATGGCTCGTGCAGTGCGGTGCATTGCGAACGCATCGAAGAAAAAATGGGCATCCACGGCAGCCCCACTTGTGTGATGCGCTTTGATGAAGCCAAAGGCTGGTTGGTTGGAGAAGTGGGCAAAGGCCTCAACGCTATGTTTGTGATGATGAACGCCGCACGCCTGCATGTGGGCCTGCAAGGCGTTGGCTTGCTCGATGCCGCTTGGCAAAAAGCCAATGCCTACGCACACGAGCGCCGCCAAATGCGCGCGCCCAAACCTGCAGGTGTGAAGGGTGAGCCCACCGACTTCATCATTGAACACCCCGCCATGCGCCGCATCTTGGACACACAGCGTGCGTGGATTGATGGCTCGCGCGTGCTGGCTTATCAAACTGGCCTCGCATTGGACATTGCCAAGCATCACCCCGATGCAGCGCAGCGCGAATCTGCGCAGCGCTGGTGCGCACTGACCACGCCCATCTTGAAAGCGGCTTGCACCGAGCAAGGTTTCCACGGTGCGAGCGACTGCTTGCAAGTGTTTGGCGGCCACGGCTATGTGAGTGAATGGGGCATTGAGCAAAACGTGCGTGATGCCCGCATCGCCATGATTTACGAAGGCACCAACGAAATTCAAGCCATCGATTTGCTGATGCGCAAAGTGTTGGGCGATGGCGGTGTCGCTTTGAATGCCATGTTGGACGAACTGTCCGCAGGCTTGAATGCGCAAGCACCGCACGAAGCGCAAGTGCTGCATTTGTTTGCACAACTGCGTGACATCACCCAACAAGCCACGCAAGTGCACACACGCCCCGATGGCAGTGTGACCTTGAGCTGGATTGCCGGTGACTATTTGCGTGTGGCCACCCTCGCCTTGCTGGCTTGGAGCTGGACGCGCATTGAAGCTGCTCAGCCCACCGATGCTGCCCGTTGGCATGCACCTGCGGCTGCCTTGCGTGCTTGGGTACTGCCAGAGTTTGAAATGCGCTTGAACATAATTCGCGCACAATTCAAACCAGCATGACCGACAAGATAGACACCCGTTACCTCGAAACCCTCCTCGGCTACAACACCCGCCGCGCCACACTGACCATCATCAGCCGCTTCATCGAGCGCATGGCTGAGTTTGATCTTCGTCCGGTCGATTTTTCGGTGCTGTCATTGATTGGGCATAACCCAGGCATCACCTCGCGTGAGCTGTGCAATGCGCTCAACATCTTGCCGCCCAACATGGTGGGATTCTTGAAAGCGTTTGAAAAACGCGATTTGATCGAGCGCACCCCTCACCCCACGGATGGACGAGCCATGGGTTTGTCGCTCACCAAAAAAGGCCAGCAACTCATGCAAAAAGCAGAAGTGGCGGCCATTGAATCAGACGCCAGCGCCGCGCATCAACTCAGTGCAGCAGAGCAAAAAACACTGATGCGTCTGCTGCAAAAGATTTACAGAACCACGGACTGATGCCATTCAAACGTAGCCCAGCTCGTGCTGGGCTACGTTCAGATCAACGCAGAACGCCAGCGAAATAAGCCGCCAATTCGTCATAGCCATCCAATGGCAGCACATGCGCCACATATTGATCGGGGCGAACCACCACGATGCAGCCTTTGTCACGGTTGATACCGCGCATCTCGAAAATATCGCCCACACCTTTGTGGTCCACACAAAACACTTTGGCGTGGTCTTGCAAACCCAGCTTGCCTGTTTTGGGCTTGAGCAAAGAGGGCATGTGCTCGTAAGCGAGCTGGTCAAAGGTTTGTTGAAACACAGCACGGTAGTCAATCACCGCATCAATGTCTTCACCCTTGCGTGTGTGCTTGACGATGGGTGAGTTGGCGTTGGTCTCCAACCAGTCGGCCAGCTTGTGAATGGCTGAGCCCGCGCTAGAGGTATCTGCCTTGCCAGCAAATGCATAAATGCGCCAGCGTGCATCGGCCTGTGCCACATAGCCCAGTTGCATTTGCTTAGCGTCTGACACGCGCACCACGGGCGCTGAATGGAAACGACGGCCAATTTCTTCGCCTGTGGCCAATGCTTGGTGTGCGCTGGCTGCAAACAAAGTCGAGGTGTCGTACTTCACGGCTGTGCCGCCTGTGAACTCTAAGTTGTCTTTGAACTGGCGAATGATGCGAGGCTCTTCGGTGCCATCGCGCTCGGCCTGTGTGGTGGGAGCGGACATGACGCGTGACCATTTGTGGTCGGTCTCTACCAAACGCTTGGCTTCGGTCAATCGCTCTTGGGTGTAGCTGCGCAGCAGGCTGGGGTTGGCGCGGCCTTGCAGCACATGCACCATTTTCCAGCCGAGGTTGAAGGTGTCTTGCATCGACACATTCATGCCCTGCCCCGCTTTGGGTGAATGGGTGTGACACGCGTCGCCTGCGATGAACACGCGGGGGTCGCGGTCCTCGCCATCGGGCACATCGTCAAAGCGATCGGTGATGCTGTGGCCAATGTCATAGATGGACCACCACACCACCTCTTTCACATCAATCGCATACGGCTTGATGATGCGGTTGGCCGCTGCAATCATGTCGTCTTGGGTGAACTTGCGGTGTGCAGCTTTTTCGTCTGGGCGAAGTTTGTCTAGCTCCACATACATGCGGAACACATAGCCCCCTTCACGCGGCAAGATGAGCACGTTGCCTTCATTGGCCGAAGAGATCAAACACTTCTGGCGCACATCAGGAAAATCGGTGTTGGCCAAGATGTCCATCACGCCCCAAGCTTGGTGCGCGGCGTCACCATGCAGTTCACCGCCAATGGCTTTGCGCACAGCCGAGTGCGCGCCGTCGCAGCCCACCACATAGTTGGCGCGCACGGTGCGCGTGGCGCCCCAGTTCAAGCCACTGGCGTCGCGCAGGGTCACGGTCACGGGGTGGTCGTCGGTGGTCTCGTCAATGGTCAGGTCCACCACTTCCCAGCTGTAGTCGGGCTCTAAGCGTGAGGGTGAGTTCTTCATCACCTCTAAAAACAACTCGTGCAGTCGCGCTTGGTTGATCAAGATGTGCGGCATCTCTGAGCTGTCATCGGCCACGTCTTGCACACGGCCCACGCGTTTGATGTGCTCTGGGTTGTTCGGATCGGGCATCCAAAACGCGGTTTGGTTGACCCAATACGTTTCGCGCTTGACCTTGTCGGCAAATCCAAACGCTTGGAACATTTCCATCGTGCGCGTGTTGATGCCGTCGGCCTTGCCCTTGATGATGTTGCTGGGCATGCGCTCGGTAATCATCACCTCAATCTCTGGAAACTGCGCCAGCTGTGCCGCCAAGCAAAGGCCTGCAGGGCCTGTGCCGGAAATCAACACATCTACTTTTTCGGGCAAGGGCTCGTTGATGCCACGGTTGCGTCGGTTGGGTGCTGCTGGTTTGATGTCTGGGCTGCCACCACGAAATCCGTCTTTGTAAAACTGCATGTCTTGTCTCCATTGTTGAAACCTCGCCGAAACCTCGGCACAGGCAAATGATAACTATGCTTACTAATATCCGTCAAGATGGTATGTATGATTACCATATCGGTATTTCTACGGAGACACAGGCATGGCAATGCAAGACATGGCGGGGCACTTGATACGTCGCCTGCAACAGCAATCCACACAAATCTTTGCGCAGCGCACCCAAGCCGCGGGCTATGACCTGACCTCAGTGCAATACGCCGCGCTAGACGCCATCGCCAACAACCCGCATGTCGACCAAGCCACCGTGGCCGAAATCATTGGCTACGACCGCGCCACCATTGGCGGCGTGATTGAGCGTTTAGACACCAAGGGCTGGGTGCGCCGCGTGGTGAGCGAGCAAGACCGCAGATCGCGCGAGCTGTCGCTTACAGCCAAGGGCAACAAAATTTACTTGGCCTTGCAGCCCGTCGTGCATGAGCTGCAAGCAGACATTCTTCACCCCTTGAGCGCGGCCGAGCAAGAGCGCTTTATCAAACTGGCACGACAAGTGGTGTGGCACGACAAATCGGCCGACGAGGCCTAAGAGATAAAAATTAAACGTGCGCCAAGGCCGCAAAAGATAACACCGGCCAAACGGTCAAACCACAGCGCCACCAGCGGCCAGCGCGCAAACCACTGCCCAACCTTGCCCGCAAAGTAACCCAACAAGCCAAACAACAACGCTGCTTGCACGGTAAACGCCACCCCCAGTTGAGCCAACTGCCAAGGCACATCGCCACGGTCAGCCTGCACAAACTGCGGCAAGAAAGCCAAGAAGAACAGCATCACTTTGGGGTTGATCGCGTTGGCAAACACACCGCGCCACAGCAGCTGCATGGCTGACTGTTCGGGTGCATCGGCGGCATGGGTGGGCACAGTGGCCCCGCCCCGGCTGCGCAAAGCCTGCACACCCAACCAAAACAAATACGCACCGCCGCCAATACGCAGCGCCGCAAACGCCACAGGCGACGCCACCAACAACGAGCTAACCCCCACCACCGCCAGCAGCGTGTGGCTAAAGCAACCCAGCGCACACCCCAAGCCAAACGCCATGCCCTGCTTGCGACCACGCGACATGCCGAGGCTGAGCACCATCAGGTTGTCGGGGCCGGGCGAAATGGTGATGAGGCTGGCGGCTAGCAAGAAGGCTAGTAACTGGTCGAGGGTGAGCATGGTGCTGGTTTCTACAAAGCCTTAGTGCGCCTTGTCCCAATTCGGCCCAACGCCGACTTCTGCGAGCAAAGGCACTTTGAGCTGCGCCACGTCAGCCATCAGACGTGGCACTTCGGTGCGAACCCATGCCACTTCTGACTCGGGCACTTCAAACACCAGTTCATCGTGCACTTGCATGATGACTTTGGTTTGGCGTTGTTGATCGTCAATGGCTTTTTGCACGGCCACCATGCTCATCTTGATGAGGTCGGCAGCTGTGCCTTGCATGGGAGCGTTAATCGCAGCGCGCTCTGCGCCTGCGCGGCGTGGGCCATTGGGGCTGTTGATTTCGGGCAAGTACAAGCGGCGGCCAAACACCGTCTCTACATAGCCTTGTGCTTTGGCTTGTTCGCGTGTGTCGTCCATGTAGCGCTTCACACCCGCGAAGCGTTCAAAGTAACGGGTGATGTAGTTCTTGGCCGCGCTGTTGTCGATGCCCAGCGCTTTAGCCAAACCAAACGCGCTCATGCCGTAGATGAGGCCAAAGTTAATGACCTTGGCATAGCGACGCTGCTCGGTACTGACTGCATCCACACCCACGCCAAACACTTCGGCCGCAGTGGCACGGTGCACGTCTAAGCCATCATGAAATGCTTTGACCAACGCCTCGTCACCACTGATGTGCGCCATGATGCGCAGCTCGATCTGGCTGTAGTCGGCACTGGCTATCACGCAGCCCGCAGGGGCCACAAATGCTTCGCGCACTTTGCGGCCTTCGGCGGTGCGAATGGGAATGTTCTGCAAGTTGGGGTCGTTGCTAGACAAGCGGCCCGTCACGGCCACGGCTTGCGCGTAGTGCGTGTGCACGCGACCTGTGCGTGGCACGGCCATTTGCGCGAGTTTGTCGGTGTAGGTGCCTTTGAGTTTGCTAAGGCTACGGTGCTCCAAAATTTTGGCAGGCAGTGGGTAGTCTTCGGCCAATTTCTCCAGCACTTCTTCGTCTGTGCTGCGTGCGCCGGTGGCGGTTTTTTTGATAACGGGCAAGCCCAGTTTGTCAAAGAAGATTTCGCCCAGTTGCTTAGGGCTCGCCAAGTTAAACGGCTGGCCTGCGATTTCATACGCTTCAGTTTCTAGCTGCACGATGCGTTGGCCCAGAGCATGACTTTGTGCGGCGAGTGTGGGTGCGTCAATCAACACACCGTTGCGCTCAATGCGATACAGCGCTTCGCTGCTTTGAATTTCTAGTTCATAAATGAAGCGCAGTTTGTCGTCGGCTTGCAAACGTGGCCATAACACTTGGTGCACGTCTAGCGTCATGTCGGAGTCTTCGCACGAGTATTCGGTGGCACGCGCCACGTCCACTTGCGAGAACGGAATTTGGTGCGCGCCTTTGCCGCACAGGTCTTCGTAGTTCAAACCTTTGCGGCCCACATGGCGCTCGGCCAAGCTGGCCAGGCCGTGAGGCTTGTGCACTTCCAGCACATAGCTTTCCAGCATGGTGTCGTGTGCGTAGCCCTTCACCTCAATGCCGTGGTTGGCCATGACATGGCGGTCGTATTTGATGTGTTGGCCCAGCTTCTTGATGTCGGCGTTTTCAAACCAAGGCTTGAGTTTGGCCAGTACTTCATTGATGGGCAACTGCGTGGGTGCATCGCCATAGCTGTGGGTGAGCGGGATGTAGCACGCCTCGCCGGGCTTGACCGAAAAACTCAAACCCACAATCTCTGCGCGCATGGCGTCGAGCGAGGTGGTCTCGGTGTCAAACGCCACCAGCTCGGCGGCATTGAGTTTGGCCAGCCATGTGTCAAACATGGCCCAGTCCAACACGCAGTCGTAATGCTTGTCGGTCACGGTAGATACCGTGGGTTCGGGTTCGTCAAACAGCCCGGGGTTGGGTTCAAACTTCGGCTTAGCTTCTGATACTCCAGCTGCATCACCACCCTCACTGATGGCGCGGGCCAAACCTTTGAAGCCATAGGTTTCGTAAAAGGTTTTGAGTGCGGGCTTATCAGGCTCGGCCAAGTGCAGCGCATCGAGTGCGGGCAAGTTGGGCACATAGGCCGACAAATCGCAATCGGTTTTCATAGTCACCAGCTGGCGGCCTGTGGGCAGCCACTCAACAGCTTGACGCAAGTTCTCGCCCGCCACGCCTTTGATGGCGCTGGCGTTTTGCAGCAAGTTGTCGAGCGAGCCGTATTCCATCAGCCACTTGGCCGCGGTCTTGGGGCCGACCTTGGCCACGCCGGGCACGTTGTCTACCGTGTCGCCCACCAAGGTTTGGTAGTCGATCATCAAATTCGGCGGCACGCCAAACTCGGCGGTCACGCCAGCCACATCGCGTTTCTTGCCGTTCATGGTGTCCATGATGGTGATGTGTTCGTTCACCAGTTGACTCAAATCTTTGTCACCACTCGACACCACCACCGTCACGCCCTGTTTGGCTGCAGTCACGGCCAAAGTGGCAATCACGTCATCCGCCTCTACGCCCGGTACATCCAGCACCGTCCAGCCCAACATGCGCACCATGGCGTGAATAGGCTCGATTTGCGAGCGCAAGTCGTCAGGCATGGGCGAGCGGTTGGCTTTGTACGCGGGGTACATCTCGTCGCGGAAAGTGGGGCCTTTGGCGTCAAACACACAAGCGGCCAACTGAGTGGGCACTTCTTTGCGCAAGGCCTGCATCATGTTGATCATGCCGCGGATGGCCCCAGTGGCAGCGCTCGTTGGGTCGCCTGGCACAGCGCGCAGGTCGGGCATGGCATGGAAGGCGCGGTATAGGTAGCTGGAGCCGTCGACCAGCAGCAATGTTTTGGATTCACTCATAGCGTCCAATTGTGCCCAACTACAATGTGCGAACTTTTTAACCCCTTGGCAGTCATGGCAGTTTTTACCGAAGTTTCAGAGTCCTCCGCGCAAGAACTGCTGACCCAACTCAAGCTTGGCGAGTTGGTGGAGCTCAAAGGCATCCAAGGCGGGATTGAAAACACCAATTACTTCCTCACCAGCAGCGAAGGCCAATACGTGCTGACGCTGTTTGAACGCCTCACGCACGCGCAACTGCCGTTTTATCTGTACCTGATGAAACACTTGGCACACGGCGGTATTCCTGTGCCAGACCCCATGTCTAACCAAGACGGCGACATCTTGCTCACCGTTGAAGGCAAGCCTGCTGCAGTGGTCAACCGCTTGCGCGGTAAAAGCGAACTCAGCCCCACCGCTGCCCACTGCGCCGCTGTGGGCGACATGCTGGCCCGCATGCACTTGGCTGGCCGCGACTACAACCGCCAACAGCCCAACCTACGCGGCCTGCCTTGGTGGAACGAGACCGTGCCTGTGGTGCTGCCGTATTTGGATGCCTCACAAGCAGCACTCATTCAAACCGAGCTGGCCTATCAAAACCACACAGCCGCGTCATCGGCCTACGCCGCCCTGCCCCGTGGCCCCATCCACGCCGACTTGTTCCGCGACAACGTGATGTTTGATGGCAGCGTAGAAGCACCCGAGCTAACAGGCTTCTTCGACTTTTACTTTGCAGGCGTGGACACCTGGCTGTTTGATGTGGCCGTGTGTTTGAACGACTGGTGCATCACCCATGCTGACGGCACGCACGATGCAGCCAAAGCCAAGGCGTTCATTGATGCGTACCAAGCCGTGCGCCCCTTCACACCAGCTGAGCGCCAGCTGCTCAACCCCATGTTGCGTGCGGGTGCCTTGCGTTTTTGGACATCGCGTCTATGGGACTTCCACCTGCCGCGCGAAGCGAGCATGTTGCAACCCCACGATCCGACACACTTTGAGCGTGTGTTGCGCCAACGTGTGGCACACCCTGTCACACTCTGAGCTATGAAACTCAACGTCGTTCCCGCAAAAACTGGCTCACTCTGGGTGCGCCAAGGCATCCGTGCTTTTTGGAAGCAACCGCTGGCACTCACAGGCTTGTTCTTCATGTTCATGGCAAGCATGTCCATCCTGTCTATCGTGCCAGTGCTGGGCGGCTTCTTGGCGTTGATGCTGTTGCCCGCCGCATCACTGGGCTTGATGGCCGCCACGCGTGAAGTGGAACTGGGCAAGTTCCCCATGCCCTTCATATTGGCCGCGGGGTTCAGGACCGGCGCAGCTGGCAAGAAAAACATGGTCGTGCTGGGCCTGATCTACGCGCTGTGCTTTGTGGGCGTGATGGGCATATCCACCTTGGTAGACGGTGGCGACTTTGCGCAGCTGTACTTGGTGGGCGGCACCCTGGATGCTGAGACCGTGATGGAGCCAGATTTTCAAAACGCCATGTGGCTGTCGATGATGTTGTATTTGCCTTTGTCGCTCGTGTTTTGGCATGCGCCAGCACTGACGCATTGGCATGGCGTACCCGTGGGTAAAAGCTTGTTTTTTAGCACTGTTGCTTGCCTGAGCAACTGGCGCGCATTTTTGCTGTTTGGTGTGATGTGGACGGGTATCTTTTTGGGAACCACCTTGCTCATCACACTCATCGGCAGTTTGATAGGCGACGGCGAATTTGCCGCCATGGCCTTGCTGCCCGCCATGCTGATGCTGGCCTCGATGTTCTTTTGCTCGACGTACTACAGCTTCAAAGACTGCTTCACGTCGGACACGATTTACGCCTAAAGCAGCTGCGTGGTGTTGCGCACCACGCTTGAATCACCTCACACCTGCGTGAGCTTGGCCACACTCAGCGCCAGCCACTTGGTGCCGTGACGCGGGAAGTTCACTTGAGCACGGGCATCGTCACCCACGCCTTCAATACTGATCACCGCACCCTCGCCAAACTTGGCGTGGAACACCTGCACACCGCTGCGCACCCATGCATTCGGGCCACTGGTCACAGGCGCTGCACGCTGAGGCACAGGCTTGGGCGCAACGGCCGTAGCTGCACCACCACCCCATGCGTTGTTTTGCCAGCCGTTGTTGTTCTGCCAAGCATCACGCCGCGTTGGCATCGCATCGGCAAAGGCTGAACGCGCAGGCGTGATCCACTTCATGGTGTGCTCTGGCAGCTCTTCAAAGAAACGGCTTTTCAGGTTGTAGCGCGTTTGACCATGCAACATGCGGGTTTGCGAATGGCTGAGGTACAAACGCTTGCGCGCACGTGTGATGGCCACATACATGAGGCGGCGTTCTTCTTCGAGGCCGTCAAAGTCATTCATCGAGTTTTCGTGGGGGAACAAGCCCTCTTCCATGCCCGTGATGAACACGCAATCAAACTCCAAGCCTTTGGATGCATGCACGGTCATCAACTGAATCGCGTCTTGGCCCGCTTGCGCTTGGTTGTCACCCGACTCCAACGCCGCGTGCGTGAGGAAGGCTGCCAAAGGCGACAGGGTTTCGCCGGTGTCGGCGTTGATCATGGTTTGCGGTGTGGCGGGTGTGTTGCCGTCTGTTGCCACAGGCTCGCCATGCTCATCAATTGGCAAAGCCACGGCATCGCGGCCAAAGCCTTCTTGTGTGACGAAGCTCTCAGCGGCGTTGACTAATTCCTGCAAGTTTTCAATGCGGTCTTGGCCTTCGCGTTCGCCTTGGTAATGCGTGATGAGGCCTGAGTGGTCCAACAACAGCTCAATGATTTGGCGCAGGTTTTGGCCTTGCGTTTGTTCGCGGAGTACATCAATTTTGGCCACAAAGGCGCTGAGGTTGGCCCCTGCTTTGCCTGCGACGGCAGTGACGGCATCGCTCATGGCGCAGCCCATGGCACGCGAGGCGTCTTGCAACTGCTCGATGCTGCGGGCACCAATGCCACGCGGCGGGAAGTTGACCACGCGCATGAAGCTGGTGTCGTCGCGTGGGTTTTCTAGCAAACGCAAATAGGCCAAAGCGTGTTTGATTTCAGCACGCTCGAAGAAGCGCAAACCGCCGTACACGCGGTACGGCATGGCGGCGTTGAACAGCGCGGTTTCGATCACACGGCTTTGTGCGTTGCTGCGGTAAAGCACGGCTATTTCGCTGCGGTGTTGCACACCGGTTGCGCCATCGCCGTTTTTGCCATCGCGCAAGAGTTGCTTCATCTCTTCCACCATCCATTGCGCTTCGGCAAAGTCGGTGGGGGACTCATACACACGCACGGGCTCGCCTGCGCCCTGCGTGGTGTGCAGGTTTTTACCCAAACGGCCTTTGTTGTGGCTGATGAGGTGGTTGGCACTGTCCAAGATGTTGCTGAAGCTGCGGTAGTTTTGCTCCAGCTTGATTTGGTGCGTCACGTTGTACTCGCGCACAAAGTCAGCCATGTTGCCCACGCGTGCGCCACGGAAAGCGTAAATGCTTTGGTCATCGTCGCCCACGGCCAAGATGGCGCCACCGCCACCGTCCACGGGGCCAGCGAGTTGTTTGAGCCATGCGTATTGCAGCTTGTTGGTGTCTTGAAACTCGTCCACCAAGATGTGCTGAAAGCGGCGGCGGTAGTGTTCGCGCAGCGGGTCGTTGTCGCGCAGTAGCTCGTACGAACGCAGCATGAGTTCACCAAAGTCCACTACGCCTTCACGTTGGCATTGGGCTTCGTACAGCTCGTACAGCTCCACACGTTTACGGTCATCGGGGTCGCGCACCACCACGTCTTTGGGGCGCAGGCCGTCTTCTTTGCAGCCAGCGATGAAGCGCATGGTTTGCTTGGGCGGAAAACGTTCGTCGTCCACCTGAAACTGCTTGCTCAAGCGCTTGATGGCACTCAGCTGATCTTGGGTGTCCAAAATTTGAAAGGACTGGGGCAAGTTGGCCAGCTTCCAGTGCGCGCGCAAAAACCGGTTGCACAGCCCGTGAAAGGTGCCCACCCACATGCCGCGCACATTGACAGGCAGCATGGCCGACAAACGCGTGAGCATTTCTTTGGCCGCCTTGTTGGTAAAGGTCACGGCCAGCAAACCACCGGGCGAGACCTGCCCCGTTTGCATGAGCCACGCAATGCGTGTAGTCAGCACCCGCGTCTTGCCCGACCCTGCCCCCGCCAAGATAAGGGCATGCGCCTGCGGCAGCGTGACTGCAGCGGCTTGCTCGTTGTTGAGGCCTTGGAGCAAGGGCGAGGTATCGGGTGAAAAATGCATCCGTCAATTTTAGGGTTTAGAATCAGCCACCGGGCCCAAGATTCTTGCGCTCGGTTTTTTTATGCCTGCCTTTTGCACCTAAAAAAACCGGCCAAGCCAAGCGCTCAATCTTCGAACGTTATTTTCTGGAGCTTGGGATATGGAAATTTTTGATTACGACAACATCTTGTTGCTGCCACGCAAGTGCCGCGTGGAAAGCCGCTCTGAATGCGATGCAGGTGTTGAACTCGGTGGCCGCAAGTTCCGCTTGCCAGTCGTCCCCGCCAATATGAAAACCGTGGTGGACGAAAGCATCTGCTTGTGGATGGCGCAAAACAACTACTTCTACGTGATGCACCGTTTCGACTTGGACAATGTCCAATTCGTGAAAGACATGCACGCCAAGGGTGTGTACGCCTCTATCTCTTTGGGCGTCAAAGGCCCAGACCGCGCCACCGTGGACACGCTGGCTGCTGCTGGCTTGACACCTGAATACATCACCATCGACATCGCCCACGGCCACGCCGACAGCGTGCGCGACATGATTGGCTACATCAAGGCCAAGTTGCCTAAGAGCTTCATCATCGCGGGCAACGTGGCCACGCCTGAAGCCGTGATCGACCTCGAAAACTGGGGCGCTGACGCGACCAAAGTGGGCGTGGGTCCAGGCAAGGTGTGTATCACCAAGCTCAAAACTGGTTTTGGCACCGGCGGCTGGCAGCTGTCAGCGCTCAAGTGGTGCGCCCGCGTGGCGACCAAGCCCATCATTGCTGACGGCGGCATTCGCAGCCACGGCGATATTGCCAAGAGCATCCGCTTTGGCGCGAGCATGGTGATGATTGGTTCGCTGTTTGCTGGCCACGAAGAGTCGCCAGGCAAGACCGTGGAAGTTAATGGCGAACTGTTCAAGGAATACTACGGATCAGCCTCTGACTTCAACAAAGGCGAATACAAGCACGTGGAAGGCAAACGCATCCTCGAGCCAGTCAAAGGCAAATTGGCCAACACGCTCATCGAAATGGAACAAGACGTGCAAAGCTCAATCAGCTACGCCGGCGGCACCAAGTTGATGGACATCCGCAAAGTGAACTACGTGACCTTGGGCGGCGACAACGCTGGCGAACATCTGTTGATGTAAACCTCGTATGAAGGCCAAATTTAGGCCCAATAAAAAGCCTGTCATGCTTTGTGCATGACAGGCTTTTTTATTGATGTGGTTTTTTACTTGTGTAGCAACTCAAGCGCCAGCGTGTGCAAGCGGTGGCCAGGCTGAGTCATCGCCTCGACGATGCTGAAGTGCTGCAAGCCATCCAAGGTCTCAGCCACAGGCACGCGGACTTTGCCCCATGCTTGCTGAATCAAGAAGTTGTGGCGAATAAATTCTTCGCTCTCAATGCCACCTGCCACGCTGTAAAGCGTGCCCTGCTTGGGCGCTGACATCCACGCAGGGCTGTTGCGTAGCACCACTTCATCCGTCAAACGCAGGCTGTCTTTGAGGTACGGGGTGGCTTGCACAGATTCAAGCTCATACAAACCAGAAATTGACAACGCTTTGGTCACCAATTGCGCAGGTAAATCAACGGCATAAGCTTTCCAATCACAGGCCAACAACATGGTCACCAAATGGCCACCGGCTGAATGCCCCACCAGTGTGATGCGACTGGGGTCGCCGCCAAAACGGTGGATGTTGCGCCACACCCAAGCCACGCACTTGACCATTTGCAGCGTGATGTCAGACACCGTCACTGCCGGGCACAAAGCATAGTTAGGCACCACCACATGCGCGCCTTGCGCAGTGAAAGTGGGCGCGATGAAGGAATGGTCGGCTTTATCGAGTGAGCGCCAATAGCCGCCGTGAATGAACACGACCACAGGGGCTTTGTCGCCTGCTGTGTCGCTTGGGAAAATGTCTAAGGTTTCGTTCAAGCCACGGCCATAGGCCACGTCTTGAAAGCAACGGTGTGTGGCGCGCACTTGGGCTGATGCCTGACTCCAATGCGCAAAGTGTGCCGCATGCTCGGGCACCAAGGCGCGGTTGTTGTACATGCGGTCATACCAAGCGCCATCGCGTTGCGTCATAGTTTTTTCTCCAGAAGAATTTGCACGTTGGTCCAGGTTCGGTTGCTGGTGCGGCTATTTTCGGTCACACGAGGGACGTTAGGCGTACCGACATTGTCATAACTGCTACCCGTGTTGTAGTTCAGCGGGTTGAGATTACTCAGGGTCAACCGCCAGGCTGTGCTGCTGTCCACGCGCCACAAGCCGTAAAGATCCATCACTCGTTTTTGCGAGATGGTGGTGAGCTGTTCTGCACTCAAACGTGTTTTGTAGCCAGGGTTGTAGTTGATGTTGCCACCCACCGTGAGAGGAGCAGATTTGAGTTTGTAATCTGCACCGAAGTTGGCCGACATGCTCGGCTGTTGGTCTAGACGGTTATCAGGTCCCATGATGCTGAGCACGCGTGAGCGGTAAAAACTCAGGTTGTTGCGCAGGTCGATGTGCGGGGCATCAGTGATCCACTGGTCCATGCGGAACTTGGCTTCTAGCTCGATGCCTTCTGTGATGGCTTCGCTGATATTGTCTGGGCGAGATATCCATCTTTTTTTAGTTGGATCAAATGGGGATGTTTCTTCACTCAGTACATTACGAATTAAATTTTGTACACGGCGATGAAACACACTGGCACTCAAAACACCGCCCTGCGGTAAGTAGCGCTCAATGGCCACATCTAAACCTGTAGCAACCTCTGGCTTGAGGTTTGGGTTACCTGAGACATCAGGATTAGTTTCACTATGAACGCCATCACGGGTATAAGTTCGACGCGCCAACAACATGGGCATCGTCGGAGTTTTAAAACTCTTGGTCAAACTCATTCGCACTTGGTCACGACTATCTGGATCAGGACGCCACATAGCGTGCAGCAATGGCGTAAAAATACTACTGCGGTTGGTCACATCACCATCAATGGTGCTCCCCTCTGTAGTAAGCCCCTCGTACCTTGCGCCTAAGTGTGTTGCCCAATGTGGCGTCAGTTGCCACTCGTCTTGCGAGTACATGGCATATCGCAAAGAACTGGCCTTGAAATCTGCATCACCGGATCGGATTTGATATTGACCAACAACAGACTGGGTGCGCCGCACTGACTCAACTTCGCCACCACTTACCCACTGATGGCCACCGCCCATGACATTGGTGTATTTGCCGCCAACATTGGCGGATCGATCTTGGACATGCGAATTCTCTTTAATGTAGGGGAGCAATTGCAATTGGTAATTAGTTGCCGTTTGTTGGTACTCGTTATGGCTATTCCAGCCACCTGCATTGAACTTCCACTCCATGTTGCTGTCACTGGAGAGCATACGTTTCCATTGACCGTTCAAACGAGCTACAGCAAAGTGATTTTTATTTTCAGTAGTAGCTACCGACGAGCCATCTGAAGGCGATCCAAAATTTGATGCCTGAGTAGACTGGATTACCCCTGGCGTCTTGCCTTGCGACAGCGCTACAAATGGCATCAAGGTAAACGTTTCACCCGGATCACCTTTGAGCTGCAAACGTGCGGTGGCATTCATACCTTCACGCCCGTAATGACTGTCGCTCACACGATGACGCACGGTAGTGCCCAGGTTATCGACACGGGTTAGATCGTTCTCACTGTGATCAGGCGCTGCGTAGCGATTGACCGACAGGGTGTAGTTGGCCGTCCACTTTTCAGCATCGTGGTACTTGACCAAAGAAGCAGAAGGCGACGCATAGCCACCTTGAAACGATGAGCCCACCTTCAACTCAGTGGGCATGCCTTTGCGGCCTTCACGCGTGATGATGTTGATGGTGCCGGCAATGGCTTGCGCACCCGTCTCAGCGGTGGGAGCGCGGTAAATTTCTACACGCTCAACCATCTCGGGCGTGAGCGACTCGACGTTAAAGCCGGGCGGCACACGCTGCCCATCAAGCAAGATTTGTGTGTAGCCTTGGCTCAGACCGCGCATGCGAATGCCACCGCTTCGGCCTGGCGCACCACCCAAGGTGATGCCAGGCATGCGCTTCAAAATCTCACCAAGGTTGGAATCACCTTGACGCTCAATCTCTTCACGGCCAATCACAATTTTGCTGGCGGTGGACTCGCGGCGTTGCTGGGTCTCGTTGTCGCGGCCACTGGTGATTTCGATACGACCCATGTCCGAAGTTGCAGCCGCTGGAGCTGCGGCTTGCTGCGCAAGTGCAGCAATGCTGCTGAAGGCGAAAGGCAGGACAAGTTTGCGAGCGATGGGTGTGAGTTGCATGCCAAAAAGTTTACCGAGGTATGAATACCCTTGCCGTGTAAAGTTCAGCTTTTCTTTCTGATCCACCTTCCATGAGCCAAGCTGCCGCACCACACGCCTACGAAATCAAAAGTGCCTCGTTGCCCTTGGTGTCTTTTCTCCTCAAAACTCCCGACACATCAGCCCTCCAAGCCGATATGGCACGACGTCTGGGTGCTACCCCCGGCTTCTTTGACAACGACCCTGTGGTAATCGATCTGAGCGTCCTAGAAGATCCTCACGAGCAGCTCGACCTCCCATCGGTCTGCCTGATGCTACGCACGCACCAAATGCTGCCTGTCGCTGTGCGCGGCGCAAATGAACACCAATTAGCTAACGCACGCAAAGCGGGCTTGTTTGAAGCCAGTGATTTGAACATTCAAGCGCCTGCCTCCCCGCGCGTAGAAACCGTGGTGCAAGAGGTGATTCGAGAGGTAGAAGTGGTACGCGAAGTACAAACGGGCAGTGGCGCCGCCATGGTCATCGACAAGCCGCTGCGCTCTGGCCAGCACGTGTACGCCAAGGGTCGCGACCTGATCGTGTTGGCCATGGTCAACCCGGGTGCAGAGATCATGGCCGATGGTCACATCCATGTGTACGCACCACTGCGTGGCAAAGCCATCGCAGGTGCACGTGGTGATGAGCAAGCGCGCATCTTCACTTCATGCCTTGAAGCAGAACTGCTTTCGATTGCGGGCACCTACCGCACCAGTGGCGATGCGCCCTTACCTGCTGATGTGGCTGGCAAAGCCGCACAAATCAGCCTTCAAGGCGATAAGTTGGTGATGCAAGCACTGTAAAATTCGGCAATTAAATAACAGAAACAACTAGGGCTTTATTCATGACAAAAATCGTGGTGGTGACTTCTGGCAAGGGCGGCGTGGGCAAGACCACAACCAGCGCCAGTTTTTCCTCTGGCCTCGCCTTGCGCGGCTTCAAAACGGTGGTCATCGACTTTGACGTCGGCCTGCGTAACCTCGACCTGATCATGGGTTGCGAACGTCGTGTGGTGTATGACTTCATCAACGTCATCAACGGTGAAGCCACGCTGAACCAAGCCTTGATCAAAGACAAGCAGTGCGACAACTTGTTTGTGCTGGCTGCTTCTCAAACCCGCGACAAAGATGCGTTGTCACAAGACGGCGTGGAGCGTGTGTTGAATGAACTCAAAGACATGAAGTTCGACTACATCGTGTGTGACTCCCCTGCCGGCATCGAAGTGGGCGCCATGATGGCCATGCACTTTGCCGACGAAGCCTTGGTTGTCACCAACCCTGAAGTGTCTTCGGTGCGTGACTCTGACCGCATCTTGGGCATGCTCAGCAGCAAAACCAAACGAGCGATCGATGGCGACACGCCCATCAAAGAACACCTGCTCATCACGCGCTACAACCCGAGTCGCGTGGAAGAAGGTCACATGCTGTCGCTGGAAGACATCCAAGACATCTTGCGCATTCCTTTGATCGGTGTGATTCCCGAATCAGAAACTGTGTTGACCGCTTCGAACCAAGGTTTGCCCGCGGTTCATCTGGAAAACACCGATGTGTCCGAAGCCTACAAAGACGTGATCAGCCGCTTCTTGGGTGAAGATTTGCCCATGCGCTTTACTGAGCACGTCAAGCCAGGCTTGCTCAAACGTATTTTTGGCGGGAAGTAAGCCATGTCGTTGCTCTCTCTCTTACTTGGTGAGAAGAAAAAAACAGCGAACGTTGCCAAAGAACGTTTGCAGTTCATCCTCACCCACGAACGCACAGGCCGCAACCCGCAGCCAGACTACCTGCCTGATTTGCAGCGCGACTTGGTGGCCGTTCTGTCCAAATACGTGAAGATCAATCCAAACGACATCAAGGTCAATTTGGAGCGTCACGACAACCTCGAAGTGCTCGAAGTCAAAATCGAACTCCCAGAGTAAAAAGCTTCATAGCCCACAAAACAAAAAGCGACCCGAGGGTCGCTTTTTATTTGGCTTTCACAAGCAAAAGGGGATTAACCGCCTTTGTTTGAACGCTTGCCAGGGTTCTTTTTGCTACGTGTCGCAACACCGCGCTCAAGACTCACACGTTGACCACGACCACCGGTGCGCAGCATGGTGCCTGGCAGGGGGATTGGCTTTGGTGCGCGTTGGCGATCGGCTTCGGTGACGATTTTGTTTCCCATGAAATTTTTCCAAATAAAAAAGTGACAGGCCCTAATTAGGCCACAGGTTCGCTGCATTTTCGCATGTAACCGCCCATAATCTAGTGAAACAAGGTGATTTATGAATCCAAAAATCAGTGAATTACTGGCCCGCATCCAACAAATGGAGCGAGAAATCGAGCAAGAGATGAAGCGCAAGCGCGCTGAACTGCAAGCCGATTTCGAAGAAACGCGCGTGCGCTTTGAGCGAGAGGTGCTGGAACAGCAGCGCCGCTTTAAAACAGGCTTGTTCAAATACATCCTCTCTGCCGATTTGCGAACCGCGCTGACAGCACCCATCATTTATGCCGTGTTTTTCCCCATGGTGTTGCTAGATCTCTCGGTCACGATCTACCAGCACATTTGTTTTCGCGCCTACGGCATTCCTCGCGTGAAACGCAGCGACTACTTTGTGTATGACCGCGCGCATTTGGCCTACCTCAACCTGCTTGAAAGAATCAACTGCGCTTACTGCTCGTATGGCAATGGGTTGATGGCCTACGCACGCGAAATCGTGGCACGCACCGAGCAATACTGGTGCCCTATCAAACACGCCCGAAAAATCATGGCTGCACACCCTTACTACACCGGGTTTGTGGACTTTGGTGACGCTGAAAGCTACAAGCAAGAACTAGAACGGCTGCGTACCCAGCTGGCTGAAATCAATCAAACCAGCGAATAACACGCCAGCACACATGCCACACACCGAGATTGACAAACGCTTGATGGACCTAGAAATCAAGGCCAGCTTCACCGAAGACTTGGTGGAGCAACTCAACCAAACCATCTTTCAGCAACAGCAGCAGATCGATGCGCTCATTCGCGAAGTGAGCCAACTGCGTCAACAAACACCCGACGGCGGATCGGGCGGCTTCACCAGCCTGCGTGATGAACTACCGCCCCACTATTGAGCCTACGATCAAGCCAATGACGAAGACCATGCAAGCGGTGCCGTCTGCGGACGAAGTGCGTGAACTTGTACTGTCCACGCTGTACCGGCTGAGCGCCTACGCCGTCATCAACCTCATTGACGATGCGGCCATGCTGTCTATCGTGTTTATTTAAAAATTTCAAAAGGAGACATCCATGTCAAAAACCGTCGATTACTATTTGGCCCCACAAAGCCCTTGGACTTATTTAGGCCACCAACGTTTGGTACAAATTGCCAAAGCAGCAGGTGCTAAGGTACGTGTCATGCCCATGGACTTAGGTCAAGTGTTTCCCATCTCCGGTGGATTGCCTTTGGGTAAACGTGCGCCACAGCGTCAAGCATATCGACTGGTAGAAATGGCACGTTTCAGCAAAGCCTTGAGCTTGCCAATGAATCTGCACCCCAAGTTTTTCCCTGTAGCCGGCGACCCTGCAGCCAAGCTCATCATTGCGGTGGACATGCACCACGGCACAGATGCGGCCTTGGCCATCACAGGTGCGGTACTCGCTGCGGTGTGGCACGAAGAACGCGATATTGCTGATGCTGCCACCTTGGCAGCCTTGCTGAGCGAACACAAGTTAGATGCAGCCTGCTTGGCGCTGTCCAATACGCCCGAGGTGCAAGCCCGTTATGACAGCTACACCCAAAGCGCGATCGATGCCCAAGTGTTTGGCGCCCCCACTTATGTGATTGATGGCGAGATGTTCTGGGGCCAAGACCGTTTGGATTTTGTAGCCAACGCTCTCAAGTCGTAAAAGTACAAACCCAAAACACGGCGCACAAACAATTCAGCCACCGGAGTTGCACACAAAGTGCAACGCGGTGGCTGAATGCGTTTTAAGCCCGCTGTTTAGGCGGACACTTAATTAACGAGGTGTACGTGGCTTAGGTGCGCGTTTTTTAGCGTCAAAACCACCACCAAACGACTTGCCACCGGCTGGGCGTGCTGGCTTGTCAAACGGTGTGCGGCCTGCTTCAAACGGAGCGCGTGGGCCACGTGCTGGGGCACGGTCATCAAAGCTGCGTGGTGCGCGGTCTTCGAAGCTACGTGGAGCACCGAAGTTACCGCGTGGAGCGCCTTCGCCAAAGTTGCCACGAGGTGCGCCGCGGCCTTCGCCGCCAAAACCACGGTTTTCACCGAAGCCGCGGTTGTCTCCAAAGTTGCCGCGTGGTGCGCCTTGACGTGGCTCGAAGCTGTTGCCACGAGGTGCGTCAGAACGGTGATTGTCTTGACGACCTTCGAAACGGCCCTCAGAACGACCTTCCGAACGTGGCTCGAAGCGACCTTGGCCATTGCCTTCAAAGCGTCCACCGCCACCACCAAACTTGTTGCCGCCGCCGAAGCCGCCACGACCACCGCCGCCGCCGCCGCCAAACTTGCCGCCGCCTTTGCGGTCGTAGTCACGGCCAGCACCGCCGCGTTGTTCAACGCGCTGTGTGGGTTCCATGCCTGGAATCACTTCAGCAGTGAACTGCTGGCGTGTATAGGCTTCGATGTCATAAATTTTGCGCTTGTCGCGGAACTCAGCCAATGTGATCGCCAAGCCATCACGGCCAGCACGACCCGTACGGCCAATGCGGTGGGTGTAATCCTCAGACTTCATAGGCAAGCCAAAGTTGAACACGTGCGTGATGGTGGGCACGTCAATGCCGCGAGCAGCCACGTCAGTGGCGACCAAGAACTGCACTTGCCCTTGGCGCAAAGCCATCAAGCGGCGGTTACGCAAGCCTTGGCTCAACGCGCCGTGCAATGCCACAGCAGAGAAGCCTTCTTGTTGCAAGTCATTGGCCAAGCCGTCGCACTCGATTTGGGTGCTAGCAAAGATGATGGCTTGGTTGATGGTGGTGTCGCGCAAGAGGTGATCCAACAAACGGCGCTTGTGTTGCGCGTTGTCTGCCCAATGCAGCACTTGGCGAATGTTGTTGTGCTTTTCTTGAGGTGAGTCAATTTGCACGCGTTGGGGTTGACGCATGACGCGTGTGGCCAACTGTTGAATGCGCGGCGCAAACGTAGCGCTGAACATCATGGTTTGCTTGCGGTCGATGGTGAGCTGGTTGATTTCAGCCAAGTCGTCCGAGAAACCGAGGTCCAACATACGGTCGGCTTCGTCCACCACCAAGAATTGGACTTTGTCCAACTTGATTTGCATGGAGCGTTGCAGGTCGAGCAAACGGCCAGGTGTGGCCACAACCAAGTCAGCGTTTTGCAGTTTGGCGATTTGCAACTGGTAAGGCATACCGCCCACCACGTTAGCCACGCGCAAACCACGGCAATGTTTGACCAAGTCGATGGCGTCGTGCGCCACCTGTTGAGCCAATTCGCGGGTTGGGCAAACGATCAAGGCACCAGGTGTTGGGGCTTTGAAGTTGCGTGTGTTGGTGGGGTCTTTGCGCTTAGCGCGCTTAGGTGCCTCTTCGCCATTGGCCGCAGCGTCAGCCACGAGCTTGTCCCAAGCAGCTTTGTCAGCAGCTTCGGCTTGGGCTTGTTGTTGAATCAAGGTGTGCAACACAGGCAGCAAGAACGCAGCTGTTTTGCCACTACCAGTTTGGCTAGATACCATCAAGTCGATGAAGCCTGCTTTGGCATCTGCGTTGTCGTTTGGCAAAGCCAAAGGAATGGTTTTGAGCTGAACGGTGGTGGGTTGGGTGTAGCCCAAATCGCCCACGGCTTGCACCAACTCAGGAGCCAAACCCAATTCGACGAAGCCGTTAGGCGCATCGACTTTAGGTGCTTCGGCTTCAGCGTGAGCAACTTCAGGTGTGTGAACGCCCTCAGTAGAAACCGCTTCTTGAGCGGGAATAGAAATAGTTTCGGCAGGCGCAAATTCGCCTGTCACATTTAAAGTGTCAGTCATGATTTTTTCTCGCACGTGAGCGCCGCAAGTTGTGCGGCTGCCCCGTTCTAGGTTAAAAAACATCAACCATCAAACGGAACCTGCTCTGACCCGCTGGGGGTTTATTCAGTGCTTGGGGCTCATTTGGCGAGCCCGGTGAATGAAGGGAGATGTACAAATTCGCTACGGCTTTGTAGCGAAGACCGCAATTATGGCACGGATTCGGGTTTTTACCTAATTAAAGTTTCAAAAAGTGTTCACGGTAGTGAATCATCTCGTCAATCGACTCGTGCACATCGGCCAAGGCCGTATGTTTCTGCGCCTTTTTAAAGGCGTTCAAGACCTCGGGCTTCCAGCGACGTGACAGCTCTTTGAGGGTGCTCACATCCACATTGCGGTAGTGAAACCAGGCTTCGAGCTTGGGCATGTATTTGTTCAAGAAGCGGCGATCTTGACCAATGGTATTGCCACACATGGGCGACACGCCTTTGGATACATAGGGCTTCATGAAGGCAATGAGTTGCTCTTGCGCTTGTTCTTCGGTCACGGTGGAGGCTTTGACTTTGTCAATCAGCCCGCTCTTGCCGTGTGTGCCTTTGTTCCATGCGTCCATCTTGCTCAGCAACTCGTCGCTTTGGTGAATCACAAACACTGGGCCTTCAATGCGCACCGACAAATCGGGGCTGGTGACGATGACCGCGATTTCAAGCAAGCGCTCGCGCTCGGGGTCAAGGCCAGACATTTCGCAATCGAGCCAAACCAAGTTCAGGTCTGACTTGGCGAGTTTGGGGACGACAGGGGTAACAGGAGTGGTTGCAACTTCAGACATGGGCTAGATTGTCGCCCATCGCACACGGGCAGCTTCATCTAAACTCCTCCCCCATGATGAATCCCTCTCTCGCGATGACCTTGACACTGGCAGTTCTGCTGGTGGCCAACCTGCTTACCAAACTCTGGCTCAGCGGCCGTCAAGTGCGTCACGTGGCGCAACACCGCTCTCAAGTGCCTGCGGCTTTCGCACACACCATCAGCCTAGAGGCTCACCACAAAGCAGCGGACTACACCCTGGCCAAGGCGCGCGTGGGTGTGATGGATTTAGGGCTAGACGCCATCACTTTAATGGCGTGGACATTGCTCGGCGGTTTGGACTTGCTCAACCAAGTCACGCTGAACTGGATGGGCGAAGGCATGGGCCAACAAATCATGCTGGTGGTGAGCTTTAGCCTGATTGGCGGCTTGATTGGCTTGCCCTTGTCACTGTTTCAAACCTTTGGCGTTGAGCAACGCTTTGGCTTTAACAACACCACGCCCAAGCTGTGGGTGAGCGACATGCTCAAAGGCTTGTTGGTTGGCATGGTGTTGGGACTGCCAATTCTTTGGCTGGTGTTGTGGCTCATGCAAGCAGGTGGCTCTCTGTGGTGGCTCTACACCTGGGCTGCCTTGGTGGTGTACCAACTGTTTGTGATGTGGATTGCACCCAACGTCATCATGCCTTTGTTCAACAAGTTCACACCACTGGAAGACGCCACACTCAAAGAACGCGTCACCGCGCTGATGACACGCTCTGGCTTTACCGCCAAAGGTTTTTTTGTGATGGACGGCAGCCGCCGCTCAGCCCATTCGAATGCTTTCTTCACAGGCTTTGGTGCCGCCAAACGCGTGGTGTTTTTCGACACACTGCTGGCCAAACTCAATGGCGATGAAATGGAAGCTGTGTTGGCCCACGAACTGGGCCACTTCAAACATCGTCACATTTTGAAAATGATGGCCACCAGCTTTGCCACCAGCCTTGCTGGTCTTGCTTTGTTGGGCTGGGTGTCGCAACAAGTTTGGTTTTATACAGGCCTCGGCGTGATGCCCAACCTCAACGGCAACAACAGCGCATTGGCCTTGTTGCTGTTCATGCTGGTGCTGCCTTTGTTCACCTTCTTTGTGTCGCCTTTGTCGGCACGTCGCTCACGCAAGTTTGAGTTTGAAGCCGATGCTTATGCAGTGGCCAATAGCGATGGCAAGGCTTTGGCCAACGCCCTGCTCAAGCTCTACCAAGACAATGCCTCCACCCTCACGCCCGACCCTTGGTACGTTGCGTTTTACTACTCGCACCCGCCTGCTTCACAGCGCTTGGCGCGGATGGCCGCATGAAGCAAACCGGCTTAGTGGTGGCCAGCCACGGACGACATTGCGTGGTGGAAACACCCGATGGTGAGCGCCGCATTTGCCACCCGCGAGGCAAGAAAAGCCAGGTGGTCGTGGGCGATCGTGTGCAATGGTTGGCCAGCACCGACGAAGGCACGATTGAAAAAGTGGAGCCGCGCCACAACTTGTTTTACCGACAAGACGAGATTCGAACCAAATCGTTTGCGGCCAACTTAGACCAAGTGTTGATTCTGTTGGCGGCTGAGCCAGAGTTCTCTGAAATGCAGCTCACGCGTGCTTTGATTGCTGCGGAAGCCGAACATATCAAGCCCCTCATCGTGCTCAACAAGCGTGACTTGACCGAGTTGCATGCCCGCGCCCTCGCCCGCTTAGAGCCTTATGTGAAGATGGGCTATACCGTGCTGCAAGGTGCCTTTAAATCGGGTGATTTAGGCGACTTGCCTGAACGCCTAAAACACAAAACCACCTTGGTGCTTGGGCCCTCAGGCACAGGCAAAAGCACGCTCATCAACGCCCTTGTGCCCAACGCCAATGTGGCCACGGCAGAGATTTCGCAAGCGCTCAATTCAGGAAAACACACGACAACATCGACCACCTGGCACTGGGTCGATGCTGAGCGCAAAACAGGATTGATTGACTCACCGGGCTTTCAAGAGTTTGGGGTGCATCACATTGATGCCATGCAGTTGGCGGCCTACATGCCAGACTTCAAACCGCATGTGGCGAATTGCAAGTTTTACAACTGCACGCATTTGCACGAGCCTTCATGTGGTGTGCAAGACGCAGCAGCTGCTGGGGCTATCAGCCCCTCGCGCTACAAGCTATACGGCATGCTGTTTGCCGAGCTCACGCAGCCTGTGAATTACTAGCCTGTGATGGGTGTTCATCAGCGAACGATTCAATGTTGCGCTGATCCTTGGGGTTTAGCCCAGTAAGCGGGCCAAAGTAAGCAAGGCCAGCAACACCATCCACAACACGACGCTGCGCCAAACCAAACCCACCACGCTAGACAAATGCGCCATCTCAGGTGTGCGGCCTGGCGTACTTTCACTGTCTTGATCGTGGACTTCGCTGGCATCATCTGCACGCAAAGCTTCACCGCCCAAACGCACATTCAACGCCCCCGCTGTGGCGGCCAGGACTACGCCGTCGTTGTCGTCGGGGAAACGCTGCGCGTGGTTGCGCCAGCAGTCGATGGCTTCTTCAAAGTTACCCACCACAGCAAAGGCTACAGCGGTCAACCGTGCAGGCAACCAATCCACACGACGCCACGCTTCATGTGCGGCGTTTTGCAAGGTATCGCTCACCCAGCCTTTGGAAGGTTTGGGCGCAGCACGCCATGCGTGCGACACCATCTCGCTCATGCGGTAAATCACAGCGCCTGCGGGGCCAAAGCCCAAGGCAGCGAGCACAGAGAACCAAGTGAGCACACCAAACACATGGTGGTGTGCCGAGAGCACCGAATGCTCAATCACATGACGCAGCAACTCGCTGCGTGGCAAGTTGTCAACTTCGACATGTTGCCACTCAGCTAGCAACTCACGCGCTAAGCGCTCATCGCCCACATCCAAGGCATCACGAATGTCGGTGAAATGGTGGCTGAACTGACGGAAACCCAAGGTGACATACAACACCGCCACGCTCCAAATCATGGCTACAGGCCAGCCAAACACGCCGATCAAAAACCAATGCACCAAAGTGGCGATGACGGCAGGCAAGCCCACAGCCAATGACCAAGTGGTCCACGCCAAACGGGGGTGGCCTGCATCTAAGGTCTGGCTGATCCAATTGGCCCACGAGCGCACTGTGCCGTGCACCCAATTGCCGCGTACCAAAGGACGGGCTTGTTCAATCAACAACGCGAGGAGCAGGGATAGAAAACTCATAGTCGGATGATAGCGGTAGGTACACGCAATTTAAGAGCCTCAAGCCCGCAAGAAACGGTAAAAGTTGCGCAGCATGCCAGCGGTCGCGCCCCATACAAAGCGCAGTTGCTCACCGTCTTGGTAAGGCATGGACAGCCACTCGCGGGTGACCCCCTCAAACTCGTAGCGATGCCAGCGGTGGTTGGCGGGGTTCATCAAAAAAGCCAAGGGCACTTCAAACGCATCTGCCACCTCGTGGGTGTTGAGCTGCAACGTCATATCTGGCGAAATCAAAGCCACCACAGGCGTCACATAAAAAGCTGAGCCTGTCACGTATTCAGGCAAAGTACCCAGCACCTGCACATGGTGCGCTTCTAGCCCAACCTCTTCCTGCGCCTCACGCAAAGCGGTGGCAGCCACATCGGCATCGCCCTCGTCACACTTGCCACCTGCAAAGGCGATTTGCCCTGCATGCGTAGACATGTGCGCAGGTCGCTGGGTCAGCAACACCGTAGGTTCGTCACGCATCACCAGCCCCAGCAACACTGCGGCTTGGGCGGGTGCGCGGTCCATGAACTTGCGCTCGCGCACCAATTCGGGCTGCCACGCAGGTGGGTTGGCAAAGCGTGCCTGCAAAGCCGCAGGCGTGAGGTGGTGCGCAGGCACGGCTTGCAAGTGCGCATCCACTTGGAAGACGGGAACTTGTTGGGGATCAAAGACTGGGAGCTTGGACATAGAAAAAGCCACCGCAAGCTTTCACTTGGGGTGGCTTCTAAGCAAGGTGAGACCTGCTTATTTAGCGGCTGCTGCGGCTTTGAGCGCTGCGGCCGACTTGCTGACCAATTTTTCTTTGATACGAGCAGACTTACCGCTACGGTCGCGCAAGTAATACAACTTGGCACGACGCACATCACCGCGACGCTTGACTTCGATGCTCGCGATCAATGGGCTGTAAGTTTGGAACGTACGCTCCACGCCTTCGCCGCTAGACATTTTGCGAACTGTGAAGCCGCTGTTGAGGCCACGGTTACGCTTGGCGATCACCACACCTTCGTAGGCCTGCACACGCTTGCGTGTACCTTCAACCACGTTGACGCTCACAATGACTGTGTCGCCAGGTGCGAATTCGGGGATAACTTTGGCGAGGCGAGCAATTTCTTCTGCCTCGAGAGTTTGGATTAAGTTCATGATTTCCTCTAAAGGATCTTGGTCGCGCTACACAAAAGGCTTCTTGCAACAAAGGCGCGAAGCGGCCGACCAGAGGATCGAAAAGCCCACCATTATAGCGAGTTTTGAGCCTTCAAAACAGCCTCATCTTTGGCTGTGAGCTTGGCCTCGGCGCGTGCTGCATCAATCAGCTCTGGGCGCAGGCGCGCAGTGAGCAACAAACGTTGGTCACGGCGCCAGCGCTCGATGTTGATGTGATGGCCAGACACCAGCACGGCAGGCACACCCTGCCCTTCCCATTGCTCGGGACGGGTGTAATGCTGGCAGTCCAACAAACCATCCAAAGCAGGGTTAAAGCTATCGAGCTGATGGCTGCCTTCGTCGCTGAGTACGCCAGGCTGCAAGCGGGCCACGGCATCCAGCAGGGTCATGGCGGCAATCTCACCGCCGGACAGCACAAAGTCGCCCACGCTGATTTGCAGATCCACATGGGTGTCGATGAAGCGTTGGTCCACGCCTTCATAGCGGCCACACAACAACACTGCGCCTTGGCTGTCGGACCAGCGTTGCACGGCTGCGTGGCGCAGCGTCTCGCCAATGGGCGAGAACAACACCAACGGTGCCAGATCACGGCCTTGGACACGATCGGCGCGAATGGCAGCCAAACAGGCAGACAGGGGCTCGGCCATCATCACCATGCCAGGGCCACCGCCAAAGGGGCGGTCGTCCACACGACGGTAATTGCCTTCGGCGTAATCACGGGGGTTCCACAAGCGCACATCCACCAGTCCAGCCTCGTAGGCGCGACGTGTGATGCCGATTTTTAAAAACGGCTCAAACAGTTCAGGAAACAGGGTAATGATGTCAAAGCGCATGGCGATGGCCTTGGACGGGCCGATTTAGTAATCGGGCTGCCAATCGGCGGTGATGCGGCGTCCAGCCAAATCGACGGTGTCGATGTAGGCAGACACAAAGGGAATCATGCGCTCTTGAGCCTTGCCATCTTCCTCGTAAGCAAGTACCAACACTGTTTGTGGACCTGTATGCAACAGCTCGCGCACAGCGCCAAGCGCCACGCCTTCACGGTTAACCACATCAAGACCAATCAGGTCGACCCAGTAGTACTCGTCTGTCGCGGGGGTAGGAAAGCTAGCGCGGGACACAAAAATGCGTGCGCCTTTGAGCAGTTCTGCGGTGTTACGGTCGGGCACCTCTTGGGCCGTGGCCACCACAGAATCAGAATGTTCTTTGGCTTCGATGATTTTCAGAAGCACGGTACCAGTAAATGTCTTGGCACCTCTTTCCGAAGGTTGTAAAAACCAACGTTTGGAAGAAAAAAGCGCTTCCGGAGAAGCGCTGTGGGGCAAGACCTTGAACCAGCCTTTGATGCCCCAAGCATCTGCAATGCGCCCAACCTCGATGGCGTCCGCAGGAAGTTCCGCAGACTCAAGGTTCAGCATCATTGCATTGCCTTTGTTCAATTAAGCAGCAACCTTAGCAGCAGCTTGCTTGACCAAACGGATCACGGTAGGAGAGCACTGAGCGCCCACGCTGGTCCAGTGGTTCAAACGGTCATGCGCAACGCGCAAGCTTTCAGCTTGACCTTTGGCGATTGGGTTGTAAAAACCAATGCGCTCAATAAAACGGCCGTCGCGACGATCGCGCTTGTCGGCAACAACAATGTTAAAAAACGGACGGGCTTTAGAACCGCCGCGTGAAAGTCGGATGACGACCATGATGAATCCTTCGGGTGGAAATTTTTTCAACGTTTGAGACACGCGCTAAGCCACCCGGCCTGCGACACGCTGAAAAGCCTTCCATTATAGCGCTCTACACTCAGGCTATGAAAAATAAAACCATCGCAGCCTGGTTGGCCTTCTTGGGCGGCCCTTTTGGCCTTCACCGCTTTTACCTGTTTGGCCTCTGGGACACCCTGGGCTGGTTGTTGCCCATTCCAACGGCCCTGGGCTTTTACGGGGTCGAGCGGGTCCAGCAATACGGTTTAGACGATGTCGCCAGTTGGTGGCTCATCCCCATCGCAGGCTTCACCTTTGCGGCCTGCGCCTTGAACGCCATCGTGTATGGCCTGATGACGCCGGAAGCTTGGAACACACGTTTCAACGGCACCGAAAACAAAGACGCACCGGCTGGTCAAACCAATTGGTTGACCATCGGTGCGATTGCATTTGCCTTGTTGATTGGCACCACGGTGCTCATGTCGAGCATCGTGTTCAGCTTTCAACGCTACTTCGAATACCAAATCGAAGCGGCCAAAGAGCTGTCGGAATAATTAAAAAATCTGCAGGCTGATCCAATACGCCACGCCAGCCACAAAGGCACTGGCGGGAATCGTCAAAATCCAAGCCCACACAATGCCGCCAGCTACACCCCAACGCACGGCACTGGCGCGTTGCGTAGAGCCCACGCCCACGATGGCACCCGTGATGGTGTGCGTCGTTGAAACGGGGATACCCAGGCCTGTCGCCAAGAACAGCGTCATGGCACCGCCTGTTTCCGCGCAAAAACCACCCACCGGCTTGAGCTTGGTGATCTTTTGACCCATGGTCTTCACAATGCGCCAGCCACCAAACATGGTGCCCAAGCCAATCGCCATGTAACAACTCACGATGGTCCAGCTGGGTGGTGACTTGTCATCGGCCGAGGCATAGCCCGTGGCCAGCAGCAACATCCAAATGATGCCAATGGTTTTTTGCGCATCGTTACCGCCGTGGCCCAAGCTGTAAGCGCCCGCAGACACCAGCTGCAAGCGACGGAACCACTTGTCCACGCGTGAAGGACGGAAGCTGCGGAAAATCCAAGCCACCGCCACCATCATCAACGAGCCAAGTGTGAAGCCCAACAAAGGCGACACAAAAATAAACGCCACGGTCTTGAAAATGCCAGCAGAAATCAAGGCGCCCGTGCCTGCTTTGGCAATCACAGCGCCCGAAATACCACCAATCAACGCATGCGACGAACTACTGGGGATGCCGTAGTACCAAGTGATGACGTTCCAAGTGATCGCTCCCACCAGCGCCCCAAACACCACATGGGTGTCGACGATGCCGGGCTGCACGATCCCTTTGCCCACGGTGGCAGCAACGCTCAAATGGAAAATAAAAATGGCGACGAAGTTAAAGAAGGCAGCAAACAACACGGCCTGACCGGGCTTTAACACCCCCGTTGACACCACAGTCGCAATTGAATTGGCAGCATCGTGAAAGCCGTTCATGAAATCGAACATCAGGGCCAACACCACCAACAAAGCGACCACCCAAAAGGCGGTTTGTACGGTTTCCATACGACGCTCGTGATTAAGAGTTTTCGAGGACGATGCCCTCGATCAAGTTGGCCACGTCTTCACACTTGTCCGTGATGGTTTCCAACAACTGATAAATGGCTTTGAGTTTGATCACTTCACGCACATCAGGCTCTTCGCGGAACAACTTGCTCATCGCGCCGCGCATCACGCGATCGGCATCTGACTCGAGCTTGTCGATTTCTTCACACGTCTTGAGGGCCGCCTCTGCCGTGTTGTGGTCAGAGATTTTTTCCAACATGTACACCGCATCGCGCAAGCGCTCGCAACACTTCAAGCTCAGGTCTGTCAAACGGACGATCTCTTCATTCATGACGCGCACGTCATACAAAGCCATGGTTTCAGCGCTGTCTTGAATCAAGTCGGCCACATCGTCCATGGTGTTGATGAGCGAGTGAATTTGCTCGCGATCGATGGGGGTGATGAAGGTTTTGTGAATCGCCACATTGCACTCGTGTGTGATGCGATCGGCGGCACGCTCAGCGTTGTCTACCTCTTGGTTGTATTTGTCACGCAAATTGGCGTCACCGTAATTGGCCACCAAATTTGAAAAAGCATGCGCAGCTTCGACGATGCGATCAGCGTGCTGGTTGAACATGACGAAAAAATTGCCCTCGGTGGGCAGCAACTTTCCAAACAGCATTTGGATCTCCTGTGGATGACTTATTTATGACAGTTAAATGACACGGAAGTGTAAACCCAGCTCACGTGCGAAAGATGAAATACACAGCCCCCACCATGCATAACCCAGCCCACAAATAATCCAATTTCAGTGGCTCATTCAAGAAAAAGACGGAGAACGGCACAAAGATTGCCAAAGTGATCACTTCTTGCATGATTTTGAGCTGCCCTACTTGCAAGCCCGCTTCATGAAACCCAATGCGGTTGGCCGGCACTTGCAGCAAATACTCCATCAGCGCAATGCCCCAGCTCACCAATGCCGCTGTGTACCAAGGCGAGTTGGCCAGGCTCTTGAGGTGGCCGTACCAAGCAAACGTCATGAACACGTTGGCTGCGACCAGCAACAACACCGCTTGCAAAGCGAGGGGAATGGCAGAGAAGTTCATGGCAAATCCGTCGGTCGTGAGATGAAGCAGGGCCTCAGGCCATGCGCTGGATGGCTTGGTCTTTCACCCCAGCCAACTGCACGGCACTGACACGCTCCGGCCAAACTTCGGCCAAGGGCTGCAAGACAAAAGCACGCTCCTGCCAGCGCGGGTGCGGCAAAGTCAGCTCAGGCGTATCCAGCGACACATCACCGTAAAAAATGATGTCAAGGTCCAGCGTGCGAGGTGCATTCTTAAAAGGCCGCTCACGACCACATTGCAACTCCAGCGCTTGCAAGGCATGCAACAGCGCCAGTGGGCTGAGCTGGGTATAAACCAAGGCCACCGCATTGATGAAGTCTGGCCCTTGCGCCTCGTAGGGAGCGCTGCGGTAGAGGGACGAAGCTTTGAGCAGCCGCGTCTCTGGCAAGGCCGCCACATCGCGCAAGGCTTGCTGCACCGTGGCCACCGCGTCGCCCAAGTTGGCGCCGAGGGCCACACACGCCATGACGGGTGTTGCTGACATGGCGAAGTCTCCGCTTATTCGGCGGCGGGTGAGCCACCGGCTTCGCCCGTGGGCTTGCGACGGCGGCGACGGCGTTTTTTGGCAGGCGATGCGGCGCCGTCTTCACCACCACTAGCGCCTTCGGGCTCCACCTCACGGAAACGTGGGTCTTCGCCTTCAGGCTTAGGTGCACGGCGCACTGCATGCACGCGTGGTGCGCGCTGGGCTTTTTGTTGTTCTTGTCGCACTTGCTGCAGCAGGTCTTCACGCTCGCTGTCGCTGGCCACGCTGAACTCTTGCCACCAATCCGACAAGGCTTCGTCCACCTCGCCCACATCCGCACGCAAGCGCATGAAGTCAAAGCCAGCACGGAAACGTGCTTGGTCCACCAAGGTCCAAGGGCCGCTGCCTGTGCGCTTTTCAAAGCGCGGCTGCATCATCCAAATTTCGCGCATGTCCGCGCCGAGCTTGCCGCGACCAGACACATCGCCAATGCGTGAGTCAAACACTTCATCAATCGCATCTTGCAAGGCAGGGAACGATGGCTGTTTGACGCTGCGATGCGCCCATGTTTCTCGCACATCTGACCACAACACGCAAGCCAGCAAGAAGCTTGGAGCCACGGGCTTGCCCTCGCCCACACGGCGATCGGTGTCATTCAAAGCGGTGGTGACAAATTGTTCGCTGGCACGCTCGACCACGATGTCGAGCAGCGGGTAAATACCTTTGGCCAAACCGTGTTGCTTGAGTTGCTCAATGCTGGCCAGCGCGTGGCCGGTTTGCAAGAGTTTGAGCATTTCATCAAACAAGCGGCTTTGCGGCACATCGGCCAGCAACTTGGCGGCTTTCTTCAAAGGAGCTGCCGTCTTTGCTTCCATCTTGAAACCCAAGCCTGCAAGCTTGGCCGCAAAACGCACGGCGCGAATCACGCGCACAGGGTCTTCGCGGTAGCGCGTGGCAGGGTCACCAATCATGCGGATGACTTTTTTCTTCGCGTCGGCAATGCCGCCGTGGTAATCGATCACGTTGCCCGTTTCGGGGTCGTAGTACATGGCGTTGATGGTGAAGTCGCGACGCGCCGCGTCTTGGTCTTGCGGGCCCCACACGTTGTCGCGCAACACACGGCCGCTGGCGTCCACGGCGTGCTTCATATTCGCCAGCTCTTGTTTGCTGCTGCGTTCGTTGCCTTTGACTTGCTCGGCTTCGGTGTTGTCTAGGTGCGCACGGAAGGTCGACACCTCAATCACTTCATGCTCACGGCCTCGGCCGTACACCACGTGCACGATGCGGAAGCGTCGGCCAATGATGAAGGCACGACGGAATGCAGCTTTGACTTGCTCAGGCGTGGCGTTGGTGGCCACGTCAAAGTCTTTAGGTTTGAGCCCCAACAACAAGTCGCGCACCGCACCACCCACGATATAGGCCTCAAAGCCGCGGTCTTGCAGGGTACGCACCACGTTCAGGGCGCGTTCGTCCACCCAGTCGACGTTGATGCCGTGCACCTTGGCAGGCACCACATGGCGTTTGCCTAAGCTGGGCAGCGTGCTGGCGGGCGACTTGCCCATCAGCTTGTTGATGAATTGTTTGATCATTGTTTTGGGAACAGTTCCAAAATCGGCCAGCCTTTTTCCAAGGCCACGGCGCGCAGTGTGTTGTCGGGGTTGGTCGCCACGGGGTGGTTGACGCGCTCCAACAGGGGCAAATCGTTGCGGGAATCGCTGTAGAAGGTGGTCTCTACATCGGCCCAGTCCAAGCCTTCGCGTATGAGCCATTGTTGCAGACGTTGCACTTTGCCTTCACGCAGGGTGGGCACACCGCTGATTTCGTTGGTGAACCAGCCCTTGGCATCGCGCACCAGCTCCACCGCAATCAGCTCATCCACACCAAAAGCCTTGGCAATCGGGCGGGTCACGAACTCGTTGGTGGCGGTGATGATGATGACGCGATCGCCTGCATCTTTGTGCTTTTGCACCAGCGCCAGCGCTTCGGGGCGAATGGCCGGCTGAATCACCTCGCGCATGAATTGCGCGTGGGCCTGCGCCGCCACTTCGGGGCCACGCTGGCAAAACGCCTCAGACGCAAAACGCACGTAGTCGTGAATATCCAAAGTGCCTGCTTGGTAGTGGGCATAAAACTCGTCGTTGCGCTTAATGAACGCATCGCGCTCATGCCAGCCCAAACGCACAGTGAATTCGCCCCACGATTGGTCAGAGTCAATCGGCAACAAAGTGTGGTCGAGGTCAAATAAGGCGAGTTTCATCACATGGCTTCCAGCATGGCTTTGATCAACGGGATGGTGATGGCGCGTTGTGTTTGCAAGGCGTAGCCATCGAGTTGATCGAGGAGTTGAATCAGGCTGCTGAGGTCGCGACTGAAGCGATTGAGCATGAAGTCCATCACCTCATCGCTCAAGAAAACACCTCGGTCATCGGCCTGTTGGCGCAGCACGGCACGGCGCTCAGGCTCGCTGAGCACCTGCAATTGAAAAATATGGCCCCAGCCCAAACGGGTGCGCAGGTCTTCGCGCAAAGCCAAGTCGCTGGGCGGCACATTGCCAGCAGCCAACACCCAACGCTGCTGACCATCACTGGGCGTGGTGGCGTTGACAAACCAATTGAAAGCGGCGTGCTGCTGCACAGCGGTGTAGAGGTGCACATCGTCCAAGATGACCACGCGCCATGCGTCATTGAACGCCGAGGGCTCGGCCACTGTGGCATCCATCCAGCCTACGGCGCAGCCTTGGTCGCGCAAAGCTGCTTGCGCGGCGCGCAACAAATGGGTTTTACCGCTACCACCCTCGCCCCACACATACGTGGGCACGGGTGAGCGCTTGTCGTTGCCCACCCAGAGTTGCAAGTGCTGCAACGCTGCTTGATTGGGGCCTGCGAAAAAGTTTTTGAGCGTCGGGCCTGGAGCCAAACCAATGTCGAGTGCGATTTGCTTCATCTGCACTCAAACACCACGGTACAAAGCGCTGGCTTGGTACTGCGCACGCAAGCGGCGAATGGCCACCAACAACACGGCGCTGGCAGGCAAAGCCACCAGCACACCGACAAAACCAAACAACTGGCCAAACGCCATCAAGGCAAAAATCACATGCAGCGGGTGCAGGCCAATGCGCTCACCCACCAAGCGCGGTGTGAGCACAAAACTTTCAATGAGCTGGCCCAAGCCATACACCACCGCCACCATCAGCAAAGCCTCGCTGGGCGAAAACTGCAACACACCCGCCAGAACTGCCAAGGCCAAACCCACGCCATAACCCACGTACGGCACGAACACCGCCAGGCCTGTGAACACACCAATCGGGAACGCCAGCTCCAAACCAAACGCCCACAAGGCCACGCTGTAGTACACCGCCAACAAGGCCATGACCGACAACTGGCCGCGCAGGTATTGGCCCAATACTTCGTCACATTCGCTTACAAAGCTGTCGTAGGCACCGCGCGCAGGCATGGGTACCAAGGCCTCGACATGACGCACAAAACGTTGCCAATCGACCAACAAATAAAACAGCACCACTGGAATCAACACCAAGTTGCCCACCACCGCCAGCGCCACGCTGCCACCAATGCGCAACGAAGTCAGGGCTTGTTTGAAACCATCGTCAAACGAGGTGCTGAAGGTTTGCAGCACAAAAGCCTTGATGCTGGCACTGTCCAACATGACCGGAATACCTTTGGCCTGCAACCAAGGTGCAATGTCGGTTTGCAAGCGCTCGATCAACACAGGGACTTGGTCGCGCATGCGGGGCAGTTCATTGGCCAAGATGGGGATCAGCAAAGTGAACAAAGCCACCAGCAGCAGCAAAAACAGCACTTCAACCAGCACCACCGCCACCAAACGGGGTAAACGCCCGCCGCAAGCACGCTGCAGGCTGCGCACCAAAGGGCTCAGCACATAGGCCAACACAGCTGCCACCACAAACGGCATCAACACAGGGCCCAACAGCCACAAGACCAGCGCAGTCGCGCCTGCGAGGCCAGTCCAAGCCAAGGCATGTTGTTGAGCGGGAGTGAATTGCATACAGCGTGTGAAGGTGATGGCTTTAAAATTACCGCTTGATTCTATCGGCGCACACCTTGCAGCGCCCCAGCACCTCTTCACTATGAACAAACCCCTCTCCTACAAAGACGCCGGCGTCGACATCGTCGCAGGCGATGCCTTGGTCGAACGCATCAAACCCTTGGCCAAGAAAACCATGCGCGAGGGCGTGTTGGCCGGCATCGGCGGTTTTGGCGCTTTGTTTGAAGTACCCAAGCGCTACAAAGAACCTGTGCTGGTGAGTGGCACTGACGGCGTGGGCACCAAGCTCAAGCTGGCCTTTGAATGGCAAATGCACGACACCGTCGGCATCGACTTGGTGGCCATGAGCGTGAACGACGTGTTGGTGCAAGGCGCTGAACCCCTGTTCTTCCTTGACTACTTTGCGTGCGGCAAATTGCACATCGACACCGCCGCGGCAGTGGTGGGTGGCATTGCCAAAGGCTGCGAGCTGTCAGGCTGCGCCTTGATTGGCGGCGAAACCGCTGAAATGCCCGGCATGTACCCCGATGGCGAATACGACCTCGCCGGCTTTGCCGTGGGTGCGGTGGAAAAATCCAAAATCTTGACTGGCCAAAACGTCAAGCCAGGCGATGTGGTGCTCGGCTTGGCCTCGGCCGGCGTGCACTCCAACGGCTTCTCATTGGTGCGCAAGGTGATTGAGCGTGCAGGCGCCAACGCGCCCGCCACCTTGGACGGCAAGCCGTTCAAAGAAGCCATCATGGCCCCTACCCGCTTGTATGTGAAGAGCGTGTTGGCGGCTTTGGCCGAGACCCCCATCAAAGCCCTCGCCCACATCACCGGTGGCGGCTTGCTGGAAAACATCCCACGCGTTTTGCCAGAAGGCACGGCCGCTCACCTGAAAAAGGGAAGCTGGCCACAAACCGAGTTGTTTGCTTGGTTGCAAAACACGGCGGGCATCGATGACATAGAGATGAACCGCACGTTCAACAATGGCATTGGCATGGTTGTAGTGATTGATGCCGCACACGCTGCGGCTTGTGCCGAGATCCTGAAGGCTCATGGTGAGCAAGTGCACACCATTGGCGTGATTGCTGAGTTGGGCGATGGCCCTGCGGTGGTGGTGGCTTAAACCAACAGAACTCGGAAAGCCCCGACTCAGCAAAAGACCCGCTATGGCGGGTCTTTTGCTTTTCTGAACAGGCTAGGTTGTCCCGTGCATTCAATCTTGGTCGTCGACCGAGGGCAACAACACCATCAACCGCTGTCTTACCAGCAGCAAGCGTTCTGGATCTTGGTGCGAGGTGTAGACCTCTTCCAAATTACGCAACATGCGCGCCACGATTTCGCGTGGCGTGGCGGCGCGTAAATAGTGTTTGAGCAACTCGTCCGACACATGGCCATCACGCAACAAGCCCGACTCGGCGTGCAAGGGCACCAAGCGCTCGGACAAATCTTCTTTGCTGAGCGACTCACCCGTGAATGGGTCAATCACCACCTGCCCTTCGTTCGGGAAAGGCAAACGAACTTTGACTAAGAAGTGCCCCGGAAAGCCTACACCTTGCGCACGCAGCCCGATGCTTTGCGCCAGCTCTAGCCACAACACCGCCAAGCTGATAGGAATACCACGGCGCGTGCGCAGCATGACATGCAAGTAGCTGTTGTCGGGGTCGTAGTAGTTGTTGAGGTTGCCGCTGAAACCATGTTCCTCAAAAAAGAACTTATTGAGCAAGCGCAGCTTCTGCAAGGCACCTGCATCTGAGGGCAAGCGTTGTTTGAGGCGACTGCTGAGCTGATCCACCAGATCCAGCACCTCTTGAATGTCTAGCTCTGGGTATTCGTCTTGAGCCAAACTGGCGGCGGCTTCGAGCAAAGGAAACTGCTCGTCGCTTTGCACCAAGGACGCAAAGTATTCCAAGGCGGTGGGTACTTCGAGTTTGAAATCCATGGCTCTGTCCCCTTCTTTGTTTTGGTTGATCGACGCTGAGTTATCGACGCAACAACGCACGCAGTTTCAAGCCGGTGATGGTGAGTGTCGCAAAGTACAGCAATGCACTCACACCCAACACACCGGCCATCAAGCCCACGCGCAACAACGGCGTGGCGTGCAAAGCCGTCCAATCCCAATGCTGGGCCGACCACCACAGCCATGCACCCAGAACAGCACAGGCCACCAACACTTGCAGCACAAAGCGCAACCAACCCTCGCTCATCACATACGTGCCATTCTTGCGCAAGCCCCACAGCAGCCAAGCGGCATTGACCAAGGCTCCCAAGCCAATTGACAAGGCCAAGCCAGCATGCGCGAAGTATGGAACCAATGCCACGTTAAACAACTGCGTGATGATCAGCACCACCACGGCAATGCGCACCGGCGTGCGAATGTCTTGACTGGCGTAATAGCCAGGCGCCAGCACCTTGATGGCCACCAGCCCGAGCAAGCCTACGCCGTAGCCCATCAGCGCCAGTGTGGTTTGCTGCACATCGTGGGCACTAAATGCGCCGTAGTTATAAAGAACAGCGACCAAGGCCTTAGAAAAAATCAGCAAGGCAAAGGCACACGGCAGCGCCAGCAGCAGCACTAGGCGCAAGCCCCAGTCAAGCATGTCTGAATATTTGGCAGTGTCGTTGGCCGCCTTCGCCGCCGACAGCTGAGGCATCAGCACCACGCCTAAAGCCACACCCAGCAAAGCGGTGGGGAATTCCATCAAACGGTCTGCATAACTGAGCCAACTCACACTACCAGCCATGAGGTGCGAGGCGATTTGCGTGTTGATGAGCAAAGAAATCTGCGCCACGCTCACGCCCAGCAAAGCAGGCACCATCAGCTGCAAGATGCGTTTGGGGCCTTCGCCGCCCCAAGCCTCGCGCACCGCACGCCAGCTGAGGCCCACGCGGGGCAACATACCCAAACGGCGCAACGCCAAAAGCTGAATACTGAGCTGGGCCACACCGCCCAGCATCACGCCCACGGCCAAGGCATAAATCGGGGGCACACCCAAAGTTCCAAACCATGGGCCGCCCCACCATGCAGCGGCAATCATGGACACGTTCAGCAACACAGGCGTGGCAGCTGGCACAGCAAAACGCTTCCAAGTGTTGAGTACCCCTGCGGCCAAAGCCACCAACGACATAAAAGCGATGTACGGGAACATGAAGCGCGTCATCACCACCGCCACCTCAAAACCCTCGGGCGACTGCTGCAAACCACTGGCCATGGCCCACACCAACCAAGGTGCAGCCAAAACGCCAAACACTGAAGTGATGAACAAGGCCCAAATCAGCAGGGTGGCCACTTGGTTGATCAACACATGGGTGGCGTCATCACCATGCTGTTGGCGGCTGGCGGCCAACACGGGCACAAAGGCTTGGCTGAAGGCACCTTCGGCAAACAGACGTCGGAACAAATTGGGGATGCGAAACGCCACATTGAAGGCGTCGGTCAGGGCGCTGGCCCCAAAGGTCGAGGCAATCAGCAGTTCGCGCATCAGCCCAGTGATGCGGGAAACCAGGGTCAAGCCCGAGACAATGGAGGCAGATTTGAACAGTGACACGTGATGAGTGTAGCGATTTGCTACAATCGTAGGCTTTGCTGACATCATCCTCAGACACATAAGGAAACTATCATGGCTTCAGCCAAACCCAAGAAAAAGAACCCACGCCTGGCATCAGGCCGTAAACGCGTCCGTCAGGACATCAAAATCAACGCTGCCAACACCTCGTTGCGCTCGAAGTACCGCACTGCGGTGAAGAACGTCGAGAAAGCTGTCATCGCTGGCGACAAAACCAAAGCTACCGAACTGTTTGCCAAGATGCAAGCGGTTGTGGACACGATTGCTGACAAAGGCATCTTCCACAAAAACAAAGCAGCTCGCGATAAGAGCCGCTTGTCTACCAAGGTGAAAGCCTTGGCACTCGCCGCCTAATTTATTAGGCAACCAGCCCGGGCTGAACGTTCAGCCCGCCGTTTGTAACGGGTGCGCTGTCAGCAAAGAAAAAGCAAAAACCCGCTCTTGAGCGGGTTTTTTGTTGCCTAACAACTAGATATGTCAAGCATCAGATGTCGATTTGGATTTTGGCGTCTTTCACAATCTTTCCAATTTTCTTTAAATCCTCTTTGATCAGCGCCTTGAATTGTTCGGGTGTTGATTTGTTAGGAATGAAAGAAATCTCTGCAAACCTGTCTTTGACAGTGGGTGTGTCTACAGCCTTGGAAATCTCCAAGTTCAATCGGTCGGTGATGGGTTTGGGCAAGTTTGCAGGTGCCCAAATGCCGTACCAAGAAAGCAACTCATAACCAGGCAACCCGCTTTCGGACACAGTTGGCACATCAGGCAAGCTGGCGACTCGCGTTTTGCTGGTCACACCAATCGGTTGCAAGCGCCCCGCCTTGATGAATGAAATAACACCCGGCATTGGTGATACGGCTGCCGACACGTGCCCGCCAATCACATCCGTCAACTGTGGCACAGCACCTTTGTAGGACACGATCTCCATACCCATATTGAGCTCACGATTGAACAGCTCTTCACTGATATGACTGGTTGTGCCCAGTCCAGATGTTGCCCATGTGTACTTACCAGGGTTGGCTTTGGCTAATTTGGCGAGTTCCGCCAAACTCTTGGCAGGTACATCTTTGTTCGTGACGACAACCAAAGGCACATACCCAATCTGTCCAATTGGTGTGAAGTCGGTTTCAACGTCGTAAGTTTTCTTGGCAATCACCAAGGGCAAATAGACATGGCTGGATGCATTACAAATCAATGTATAGCCATCTGCTGGCGCTTTTCTTGCAATCTGAGTGCCGATGGTGCCGGAGGCACCAGGAATGTTGTCAATGATCACCGGCTGTCCCAATTGTTTTTGCAGTTGGTCCGAAACCAAACGGCAGGTGTTATCAATGGATCCACCAGGCGTGTAGGGAACGATCATTCGAATTGGCTTGATTGGGTAGTCTTGCGCGAATGAGATTTGTGCACTCATGAGCGCGGCACCGATTACAAAAACATTAAATTTTTTCATGATGATTTTGATTGAACAGGGGTTTGTTGAACTTTGAAGACTCGGTGCGCAAAAGCGCAAATCGCATCACACATGGCCTGGGGCTGTTCAGGCGCCATGGCATGACCAGCGTCTTGAATGACAGCTTCGGTCACGCGGTCACCCAAATATGGCTTCATGATGTTGGGAATGACCACCGCATCGTGTTCGGCTTGCAAATCCAAGATGGGAACAACACTTCCCGCAGAAAAATAGTCATCAATGGGTGTGTTGATGCGGGCATGACTTTGCGCGTGATGCGCCTCTTGATACCAGCCATCCAACCAAACACTCGGATCGTGCCCTGGGGCAAAAAATGCTTTTCGTAAACAATCCATCCGTTGATCGACCGACAGTGATGGATCACCCGCACCATCGATTTCGGCACGTAGTCTGCTGTAAGGCTTTTCTTCGGAGCCCGGCAGCAACTTGCCAGCCGATGCAGCCGCCATAACCACCGCATGGACCAAATCCGGCCTGTCAGCCGCCACCATGCGCGCAGGCTGACTGCCCCATGCATGGCCAACCATCAACACCGGACTTGTTTTTTCGTGGTCTAAAACGGCCGCCACATCACCTGCAAAGTCATGCAAAGAAAGCTTGTCCATCGGGCCATGACTGCCTCGGATGCCGCGGGGCTCGGGGCGGATCACCCGAAAGCCCTGCTGCACAATCATGGCAGCGACCTCATCAAAGTCTTGGCCAGAACGGGCCAATGAGGGCAACATCACAACCACTTGTCCACGCCCCTCATCGCTATAAGCAATGGTGACCGAAACATCTTTGCCTGTCGGCAGGTAGTTAACTGATTTCATTTAATTCCTAAAAAATTCAGGCCTCGAATTGATACAAAGCTTGAGGATTAACAACAAGCAGTTTTTCCAACAAAACAGTTGTCGGTGCAATCTGTGCAAGCGCATCCACCAGCTCACCATCGTCTGGAATGTGTGTGTGGTTTGGGTGAGGCCAATCAAGACCCCAGACACACTGATCTGGAAAACGCGCCACCAAACGCTCAGCCAACTTCAGGCCCAAGGGGTAACCGCTACCCGCACGCGCTGTGGCTTCAATGCGATCAATGCCACTGACTTTCACATGCACGTGGGGGTGATCCAACAACCGCATCAAGGCCTGGAAGTCTTCATGGCCCTCGCCCAAATTGGCATCCACGCGGCCCATGTGATCGATCACAACAGGCACCACACTCTTGAGCAACTCTTGCCCCACGGTGTGCACCAATGCGCTTTCAAAATGGACTTGTAAATGCATACCTACAGCAGCCAAACGCGGGGTGAGCTTGACAACGTCGGCCACATCATGCCCCCCCGTAATGTGCTTCATGAAGTGAAACCGTACGGCTCGAAAACCACGGCTAGCCAGCCGTTTGAGCTCTGCATCGGTTACATCCATTTCGACCAATGCCACGCCAAGGTAGCGTCCGCCTCCTGCGTCGATGGCGTCTTCGACCACTGCGTTGTCCGTGCCGTGCGTGATGGATTGAACGATCACACACCGAGAGATGCCCATCTTTTCATGTAAAGCAAACAGCTTTTCCTTGGGAGCTTCAGCAGGTGTGTTCTTACGCAACGGTGAATAAGCAAACCGCGACATTGGCCCAAAAACGTGCACATGACTGTCACAGGCGTTGGCTGGTAAAACCAATTTTGGAACGCTGGGCTCATCCAAATACGTTTGGACCACGGTGTCTTTTGAGGGTGTATTCATGTCAGTTTTCAAGGCTGCAGACTGCGCACGGGCAATCCAATTAATTGAGAGAGTTCGACGACATCGAGACCTTCCACGATGTCAATCAGCGCAAGACCGTTGGGTCCGCATGAGAGTGTTGCCAAATCAGAATAAATCCGGCTCACACAAGCCACGCCGGTTAAGGGATATGTACAAGAAGCAACCAGTTTGCTGTCGCCCGACTTGGTCAACAAATCCATCATCACCCAGGTTTGACGTGCGCCGACGGCTAAGTCCATCGCACCACCGACGGCTGGAATGGCTCCCACCTCGCCTGTACTCCAATTGGCCAAATCGCCTTTTTCGGAGACTTGAAATGCGCCCAGAACACAGATATCCAAATGGCCGCCACGCATCATGGCAAAGCTGTCTGCGTGATGGAAATACGAACCGCCATTGAGCAATGTGACCGGCTGCTTACCCGCATTGATCAAGTCAAAGTCTTCATCACCTGCTGCGGGGGCGGGTCCCATACCGAGAATGCCGTTTTCACTTTGCAGAATGACTTCGCGCTCTTTAGGAATGAAGTTGGCCACCAAGGTGGGCTGGCCAATACCCAGATTGACATAGGCACCCTCTGGAATATCTAGGGCAACTCTGGATGCCAATTCCTCTTTGGTGCGTCGTTTGTAATGGCTCATCTGTTTGTCCTTAGACGGTCTGCTTAAAACCACCGCCAACCGTCGCATGGTGTTGGATGTGAACAATGTGACTCACAAAAATACCAGGCGTCACCACGATCTCCGGATCCAATTGACCCAACTCCACAACTCGGTGGACGGTTGCAATCGTGCGTTTGGCGGCCATCGCCATGACAGGCCCAAAATTACGGGCGGCTTTGCGATACACCAAATTGCCCCAACGGTCACCCGTCTCGGCCTTGATCAAGGCTACATCGCCATGAATTGGATATTCCAATACATAGTGTTTGCCATCGATGCAGCGAGTTTCTTTGGCACTGCCATCTGCATTGAATGCCATCGGCGTGCCGTACCCCGTTGGGGTGAAAAGCGCACCCACCCCGGCACCCGCAGCTCGAATGCGCTCAGCCAAATTGCCTTGAGGCACCAGCTCCAATTCAATTTTTCCGCTGCGATAAAGTGCATCGAACACATGCGAATCCGTTTGACGCGGAAAGCTACAAATGATTTTTCTCACGCGGCCCGTGTGAAGCAGCGCCGCCAAACCTGTGTCGCCATTGCCGGCATTGTTGTTGACCACGGTGAGATCACGCGCACCCTGAGCGATCAGCCCATCAATGAGCTCATTGGGAATACCCGCCGTGCCAAAGCCGCCAATCAAGACAGTTGAACCGTCTTGAACGCTCTCAAGCGCACTCGCCACCGAATCGGCAATTTTGTTAATCATGGGAGTGTTGTGGTGTATGCCGAACAAAAAGCTGACGCACCGTGTTCATGAACATGGGCCGAACTCTCGAACTCCAAGCGGTGTGACGAATGGCCAACCATTCCTTGCTCTCCATGACAGAAGGCGACAACAACTCGTAACAGGCGATGTAACGCGGCGAACCGGAGACGCGCAAGTAGCGCTTGGCGCTGACGGTGCCAGGCACCAGCGCGAGACCTGGCAAATGCTCGGTGTCATACCAAGCATTGAACTCATCCTGTGACGCGGTGGAAATATCAGTCTCCACGATGTAGTGGTAATTGCACACATCGCCATGGTTTGGACCTTGCAACGCGGTCAACAAATGAAGCTCTGAAACATCGCACGAAGGGTGCAACGCATCTTCGGCGTACGCGCGCCATGTTTGATCCTGCTCCGATTTCCACCAAGTCATGTTGGATTGAGATGTCTCAAGCGCTGGTGGCTCAAGACCAACACGCGTCACAAGGTAATGAGGTTTCACAGTCTCTCCTGTCAATGAACAATGTTGAGTGCTACCAAGAATCTAGACACCATGTTGTAGGCTGCCACCGTGGCTACCAGTTCCACAACTTGCCCTGGCCCATATCGGCGCGTCACCTCTTGCATCAGCTCAGCGGGCACTTCAATGTCACGTGTCATGTGGTCGGTCATGGTGAGGATCAGCTTTTCTTCGTCATTGAACCTTGCGGATAAGTCCATATCCTTGATGTCGTCAATCTTTTCTGCCGACACACCTGCCTTCAAGGCATGGGGAATGTGCGCTTCAAACTCAAAGCTGGCCTTGTTGAGCACCGCCACACGCAGGATCATCAGCTCACGCAAATCAGCGGGTACCGATGTTTTGTTGCGCACCGCAGTCAACATGCTTTCCCACCCTTGGGCAATCGGCGCGCTATTGAGCAAGACCTGATACAGCAATGAAATGCGACCGCGCTCTTGAAGAATTCGCTCTTCAATTTCTTTGAGCTCGGGCCTCGTGCCCTGCTCCACCAAAGGCACACGTATGTGATCGGCGCTCATTCGTCACCTGTGATGTTGCGAGATTTAATGACTTGTGCCCACTTGTCTGTATCGGCCTTGAGCATGGCACCAAGTTCTTCAGGCGTCGATGATTTGGGCTCGGCACCTGACTGCGTCATACGGGCATTGGCTGCAGGATCTGCAACGGCTTGTTGCACGGCTCGGTTCAACAGCTTAATCACCTCAGGCGATGTTTTGGCTGAGGCAAACATGCCGTACCAGTTGTTGGTGTCCACCGATTTGAAGCCTTGCTCTTCAAACGTTTTCACATCAGGCAGCAAAGGGTGACGGGTCTTTGATGCCATGCCAAGCGCCTTGATGCGACCACCTTTGATTTGTGCCATGACAGCTGGCACATCGGCAAAGAAACCATCCACTTGGTTACCCAACAAGTTGTTCAGCGCTGGGGCCATGCCATTGAATGGGACATGCAACAAATCTGCGCCCGTCGATTGCTCAAGTTGTACGAGGGCCAAATGAGGAATACTGCCCTTGCCTGACGAACCAATGGGGGTGGGCTCTTTCTTGGCTTTGGCATTGGCCACGAACTCTTTGGCGTCTTTCGCAGGATTTTTTTCATTCACCACAAACACTTCCACGTTATTGGCCACCAAGGACACGGGCGTGAAATCTTTTTGCATGTTGTAAGACAACTTAGGAAACAGCGACGGGTTGATGGCCGCAGCACCCACGCTTGTCAACCAAACCACACTGCCATCGGCTTCGGACTTCAAAACCTCGCCAGCGCCAATCGCACCACTCGCACCAGGCTTGTTCTCAACCAGTACGGTCCGCCCTAGGCTTTTACTGAGGGGCTCAGCGATGGTTCGCGCCATCGCATCGACGGGGCCACCCGCTGCAAAAGCAACAATGATTCGCAAGGGTTTGGGCGTCGATTGAGCCAAAGCAAAAGGCGCAACAAAAGCGGCCGCGAGGGTGATGAGCAGGGTGCGTTTTTTCATGGTTTGTCTCCTAGTTTTAATTTAATCGCAGCGAGCGGTCATGCCGCCGTCGACGATGATTTCAGTCCCCGTGATGAAGCGCGCTTCATCACTTGCCAAAAACAGTGCGGCGTTGGCCGTGTCTCGGCCGTCGCCCATGAAGCCCAGTGGTATGCGTTTGACACGTGACGCCAGCAATGCATCCACATCGCCTCCTGTGCGCTGCTTTGCCAAACGTACCTCGACCATGGGTGTGTGCAGCTGACCGGGCACCACCGTGTTCACGCGAATGCCCATGGGTGCGTGTTGCACAGCCACTACTTTGGAGAGTTGAATCACGCCAGCCTTGGTGGCCGCATAAGCGACTTGCGCACTGCCCGTCCAGCGAATGCCCGAGGTGGAAGCCACGTTCACGATAGCGCCGCCCTTTTTGGCAATCATGGTGGGCAGTACATATTTGCAGGTCAGGAAAACGCTCTTCAAGTTGACGTTGATTTGTGAATCAAAGACCTCTTCGCTCATCTCCACAGGTCCACCTGCAGCAGAACCACCCACGTTGTTGATCAAGATGTCAATCGTTCCGAATTTATCCAAACACGCTTGCACCATTTTTTCAATGCTGTCCGCGCTGGTCACATCACAGGCATAGGTTTCAATCGAGCTTTTGACGTCACCGGCCAGCTCTAAGGTCTCGGCCAATCGTTCAGGGTCACGGTCCACAGCAAACACTTTGGCGCCCTCTTGCGCCAAACGAACGGCCATGGCGCGACCATTGCCCCAGCCCGACCCCACACAACCAGCCCCTGTGACGATGGCAACTTTTGACTTGAACCGATCCATATTTCACCCATGCGTTGAAGTTAATTTCAGCGAGTGTCAAGCAATCACCCTCAGAGGTAAACTACATACAACCTATATCAGATATGTTTTTTAGCTATGGATTTAAAACAACTGGCTTACTTTGTTGAAGTGGTCGAACGCGGCAGCTTCAGCAAGGCTGCCGTCTCGCTCAACCTCGCTCAACCCAGCCTCAGCAGGCAAATTGCCTTGCTTGAAACTGAGCTTGGCCACCGTTTGCTTGAAAGAACGGGGCGTGGCGTCAGCATCACAGAAGCAGGGTCCGCACTTTTAGTCCATGCCAAAGTCATGCTCGGCGCAGCTGAAGATGCCAAGTTTCAAATCAAAGAAATGCGCAACGACCCCACCGGCAGAATCGTGGTGGGTCTGCCACACCGCGTGGCAATGGGGTTGTGCGTTCCGCTGATCAAACGTTTCAGAACACAATTTCCGAATGCGCTGATCACGGTGGTCGAAGGGCTGAGTTTGTCGCTACGCGACGGCCTGATCAACGGCCGCATCGATGTGGGTCTGCTGTTCGATCCCGCGCCCACGCCGCTCTTGAAATACGAAACCTTGATGCGTGAGAAATTAGTGCTGGTCGCCCCCGCCTCTGTCACGCTACCCAAACAGATCAGCCTACACATGCTGAGAGACTTTCCCATGGTATTACCCAGCAGCCCCAACCCCATTCGCAACCTCGTTGATGCGGTGTTGCTGCCTAGAAAAATTGGCTTAAACATCGTGGCCGAAGTGGGCGCTGTGCAATCGGCGCTCTCGTTGGTCGAAACATCCATGGCCTGTTCGATCTTGCCCGAGAGCGCCTTGAATTCCCGCGCCAACACATCCAAGGTCACGTTCGCCCCGATCGGCCCCCCAGCCATGTGGAATCAGCTGATTCTTGCGCTCCCCGCCTCGCGTCCGATGAACCGATTGACCACCGAAACCAGCAAGCTGTTGCGTGAACTTGACTTCCGAATGGCGTCGGCTAAAAACGCGTATTCTCTTTGAATGATCCGTCGCATCCCCCCCCTGAATCCTCTGCGCGTCTTTGAAGTCGTTGCCCGCACGCTCAATCTCACGGCCGCTGCCGCAGAACTGAACGTGACCCAGTCCGCCGTGAGCCGCCAAATTGCCACGCTGGAAACTTATCTAGGTGTGGAGCTGTTTCGGCGCGAGCGCCACGGGGTGGACCTCACGCGGGCGGGTCGCAGTTATGCGGCCCATGTCTTGCCCGCGTTTGAACACATTGCAGCGGCTACTGAAGAGCTCGTCAAAGGCACCACGGACCGAACGCTGCGGGTGCGCACTTACACGACCTTTGCAGCCAAGTGGTTGATTCCGCGCTTGGCCGAATTTCACCGCTTGCATCCAAGTATTGAAGTCAAGATCACCAACGCGGTGCCCGATGTTGATTTCGACCGCGACAAAGCCGATGTGGCCGTTCAGTTTGGCAAAGGCCAGTGGCCACAAACGCAGGCCCTGTTTTTGTTTGCCGACGAAATTGAACCCGTGTGCTCGCCTGACTACCTCAAAAAGCACGCACCTAATGCCCGCCACCCCGAGTCATTGCTTCGGCATCCGTTGTTGGTGTCGCACTACCGACGCTCAGACTGGACGGATTGGTTAGAGGCCACCGCCCTCACCGAAGCGGCCCATGATGCGGTGGAAACAACCTTTGGCACCTCGGTGCTGACTTGGCAAGCAGCCATTGACGGGCTTGGCATGGCGATTGGCCAAAACCGTTTGCTGGTGTCTGAGTTTGACAAAGGCTTACTGGTCAAGCCCTTTGCCAAGCCGGTGCAACGCGATCAGGGCTACTACTTGGTGTGGCCCAAACGGGCCAGAGAGTCGCACAAGGTCTCCGTGTTTCGCGACTGGTTGCTGGCCGCCTGCGCGCCGTGATCGGACCTGTCTGAATTGAGGCTTGCTCAAAGATCGCGGATGTGGAGCACGGCCTCCAGGGTCCAAATGCGATCCAACAAGCGCGCGGCCTTGTCTTGGCCCAACACGGGCTCGGCCAGCTCCAAAAACTTGGCACTCAAATCGTTGTCGGACAGCGGCGCGTCCGGGTCGCCCTTGCGTGTAGGTTGCAAAAATTCACCCTGCTGACCGTCATGCGTCACGATGCGCACGTGTGCGGCACGTTGCCCTGGAAACGCCGCATCTAACGCAGGATTCACGGTCAGCTCCATACGCTGCATCAGGTCTCGAATGCGGGGGTCTTGCAAACGCTCATCCGTGAACGCAGCCAAACGCACACTGCCATAGACCAACGCCGTGGCCACCACAAAAGGCACGCTGAAACGTGCTTCGGCAGCTGTGCTCGGGTGAAAGTTGCCCGCCACATCCAATGCTGGGGCATAGGTGCCAATGTGTAGTTGTGCAATGTCCTCGGCACTCACCTGCATGGTGTGTTGCAAGGCCAGTGCACCATCGATAGGCGCAAACGTGTGGCCGCAGCAGGCGTGGTTTTTGAAGGTCATGTCAGTGATGTGAAACGCTTGTCCCAAGGTGGCCACGGTGTCGGACCAGTCGGGTCCATTGGACATGGCCATGCCCATGCCCGCTTCGCCGTCGATGACATCGAGAGAACCCGTGAAGCCTACAGATGCTGCCAACGCAGCGAGCAAACCTGCCTCGGCAGCATGCCCAGCATGCAGCGGTTTGGACATGGAGTCCATGCGAAAAGCCTGCTGCAAGCCGCTGGCCATGGTTGCACTTGTGCACAAGGCGTGGGCATAAGACAGCGGCGAGAGTTTCAGCAGTGTCGCGGCGGCAGCGGCAGCACCAAACGTACCCACTGTGCCGGTGTTATGCCAAAAGCGGTAATGCGCCCGCCCCAAGCTTGCGCCAATGCGGGTCGACACCTCATAGCCTGCCACCACACCCTTAAGAAAGTCTAGCCCCGAAGCGTTCATGGCCTGCGCTTGCGCCAGAGCGGCGGCGATGGTGGGTGCGCCGGGGTGATAAATGGCATGGCGGTAAATGTCATCAAACTCAACCGTGTGCGCCGCCGTGCCATTGATCAAAGCTGCCGTACGCGGCGTAGCCATGCGCCCGAGCGCCAAGCGGCTGGGGCCGTGGTCCAAATCGCCTGACAGTGCCTGCTCCAACATGCGAGCGGGGGGCTCGACGGCACCAGGAATCAGGGCTGCGTACCAATCGAGCACGGCGCGCTTGGCGTGGTGGACCACATCCGCAGGCAGCGCAGCGTTGTGCAATGTGGCTCCGTAATTGGCCAGAGTTTGAGCGACGGTCATGGGCGATGTCCTAGTTGAGCGGATGGTGAGCGTGACGACGAGACCGCAGATCGTCGCCGCAAATGCGCAGGTGGACCGTTTCCTGTTTGGCCTTGAGGCATGACCATTTCTCATACCTAAGCGCCAAACCCGAAGTTCTCAAAGCAGGCTGTTGAGCGCACATTAGGCCACCCCACCAAACACGCCAACCACATCTTCTGAACCTGCATCCCAACCTCACATCGAATTGCCATGAACTTTGAACTCAGTGAAGAACACCAAGCGTTTTCAGACAGCGTCGCCCGGTTTGCGCGCGAACAACTTGCGGACGGCGCGCTGGCCCGCGCTCACGCTCACGCATACCCTTGGGACACCGCCGCATTGCTGGCCAAACAAGGATTGTTGGGCATTGCCCTTCCCGAAAAGGACGGCGGCCAAGGCGGCACCTTGATGCACGCGGTGCTGGCCATTCAGCAAGTGGCGCTGGTGTGCCCCAAAAGCGCCGACATTGTGCAAGCCGGCAACTTCGGACCCATTCGCACCTTTGTGGAGTACGCCTCGGACGAACAAAAGGCCCGCTTTTTGCCCGATCTCTTAGGCGGGCGCAAACTCATCTCGCTAGGCATGACTGAGCCCGATGCAGGTTCGGCCGTCACCGATTTGAAGACCACCGCCCAGCTGGAGGGTGACCACTACGTGATCAACGGCAGCAAGATTTTTTCCACTCACAGCCCCGATGCAGAGCTGTTTTTAATTTATGTGCGCTTTGGCCCCGGCGTGGGGGGCATTGGTTCGATCTTGGTCGAACGCAACACGCCGGGCTTTGAAATCGGCCAGCCCTCGAGCTTCATGAATGGCGAAAAATGGTCGCAGCTGTACTTTGACAACTGCCGTGTGCCCGTGACCAATCTGTTGCTGGGCGAAGGTGGGTTCAAGCGCCAGATTGCGGGCTTCAATGTGGAGCGCTTGGGCAACGCCTCTCGCGCTTTGGCACTGGGTCGCCATGCCTTCAATGTCGCCCGCGACTACGCCCAAACCCGCAAGCAGTTTGGCCGCGAGCTGTGCGAATTTCAAGGCTTGCAGTGGAAGTTTGTGGACATGGCCATGAAGCTCGAACAAGCGCAGCTGATGCTGTACCGCGCGGCACTTGAGGGCGAGCACGGCTTGCCCTCCGCCCAAAGCACCGCCATGGCCAAGCTCGCCTGCAACTTGGCGGGTTGGGAAACCTCGAACGAGGCCATGCAAGTCATGGGCGGCATGGGCTTTAGCCAAGAGTCGTTGGTGGAGTACTGCGTGCGCCGCACACGCGGCTGGATGATCGCCGGCGGCTCCATTGAGATGCTGAAAAACCGCATCGCCGAAGGCATCTTTGACAAGACTTTTTCACAACGCCCCAGCAAGGCCTAAAAAAATTAACAGGAGACAACACCATGAACCGACGTACCTTTTCCCTCACCTCACTCACGGCCTTGACGCTGTGCTTGGCTACTCCCGCATGGGCGGATCCGTCCTATCCCAATAAGCCCGTGCGCATCATTGTGGGCTATTCAGCGGGCGGCCCCACGGACACAGTGGCGCGCATGGTGGCAGCCAAAATGCAAGACAAATTTGGGCAGCCCTTTGTGGTGGACAACCGCGCAGGCGTTGGCTCCAACATCGCATCTGAGGCAGTCGCCGCAGCCACTGCGGACGGCTACACACTGCTGGTGGCCGCCGCGCCCATCACCTCAAACAGCAATGTGTATAAAAACCAAAAGTTCAATGTCGAAAAAAGCTTTGAGCCCATTTCCAAACTATCGTCCGCACCCAGTGTGCTGGCCGTTCGCAATGGGTTGAGCGCCAACACAGTGGCTGAGTTAGTTGAATTGGCTAAAAAATCAGGTGGCAAACTGACCTACGGATCAACAGGTCTTGGCGGGTCACAGCACATGGCGGGTGAACTGCTCCAACAGCTGGCTGGCATACAACTCACGCATGTGCCATACAAAGGTGCCAGCGGAGTTCTTAATGACTTGATTGCAGGCCACATAGACATGGCATTCATGACGGCTACCAGTGCCATGCCCAACTTGCAGGCTAACAAAGCCAAGCCGCTGGCCATCGCAGGCACCAAACGCCTGGCAGGTTTGCCCAAAGTACCCACCTTTGCGGAGGTAGGTATCCCAGCCATGGTGGCGGATTCTTGGAACGGCCTCCTCGCACCAGCGGGTACACCGCCGGCCATTCTGAAGAAGTTGCACGAGGCAGCAACGGCTGCCATGAATTCACCCGATATCAAAGACAAGCTGGAATCGCAAGGTGCGCTGGTCATTGCCAATACGCCGGACGAATTCAAGGCTGAGATCCGGCAAGAGGTCAGCGAATGGGCGGAGCAATTCAAGCGCATCAAAATTGAACAGCAATGAGCCACCCAGCATGAGCGAACACCTTCTCCAGCTCAAAGGGCCAGCTCTGGCCAACGCGCTTTTTAACCCACAAAGCATTGCGTTGTACGGCGCGTCGGATGACCCCAGCAAGATGGGTGGGCGACCTGTTCAGTTTTTGCAGCGCTCAGGCTATGCAGGGCGCATCTACCCTATCAACCCCAAACGAGACGAGGTGCAGGGCCTCAAAGCCTGGCCAACGCTCAGCAGCTTGCCTGAGGTGCCCGACCATGTGTTTGTGCTGACCCCCACCGACACGGTGTTGGACGCGGTGCGTGAATGCATCGCGTGCGGCGTGCGCTTGGTGTCCATCTTGGCCAGTGGGTTTTCGGAGTCGGGACCAGAAGGTGTGGCGCGTGAAACCGCGCTGCAAGCGCTGGCACTTGAAACCGGCATCCGTATCCTCGGGCCCAGCAGCTTGGGCGTGGTCAACCCACGCGCAGGATTGGTGCTGACAGCCAATGCCGCTTTTGCCGAACCTGATTTGCCAGCTGGCAAGGTGTTGGTCGCCTCGCACAGCGGCAGCATGATTGGCGCTTTGGTATCGCGTGGCAAAGCGCGTGGCGTGGGTTTTGCCGGACTGGTCTCGGTCGGTAGCGAGGTGGACCTGAACGTGGGCGAAATTTGCGAAGCCACATTAGACGATCCAAACATCGAGGGCTATTTGCTGTTCCTTGAAAGTCTGCACCACGGCACTGCCCTGCAGCGCTTTGCACGGGCCGCGGCCGCACGAGGCAAACCCATCATTGCCTACAAACTAGGCCGCTCAGAAGCTGCGGCAGAAATGGCAACCACACACACCGGCGCATTGGCTGGCGAAGACGACATAGCGGATGCGTTTTTGAAAGACTTGGGCATTGCACGGGTCGACATGCTGGAGTCTTTGCTGGAAGCTTTTCCATTGGCCAAGCGTGTGCTTTTGGCTCCTTCGGTTGACGAGTCGCCAGCATCAGAGCACGCAAGGCCTTTGGCCTCATCGCCCTTGCCATCCGGCTCAAGGGTTGCCGTGGTCACCACCACAGGCGGCGGTGCCGCGATGGTGGTGGACCAACTTGGCGTGCGCGGCATCACCGTGCAAAAACCTTCCGAGGCCACATTGGCACGCTTGCAAGCGGCGCAGATTCCAGGCCACGCCGGACGCGTGCTAGACCTCACCCTGGCCGGTGCGCGCTACGAGGTGATGAAGCAGGCCTTGGCCATCTTGCTCGATGCGCCCGAATTCGACATGGTGATTGCGGTGGTCGGTTCGTCTTCGCGCTTTCAGCCAGAGCTGGCAGTCAAACCCATCATTGACAGCGCCAGCCACAGCAAACCCTTATTGGCCATGCTGGTACCTGACGCACCTCAGGCCTTGGCCCAACTCACGCAAGCAGGCATTCCCTGTTTTCGCACACCCGAAGGCTGTGCCGATGTGGTGGCTTCGGTGCTGTCGCGCCGCGCCCCGCGTAAGCCCGCCCTGCCCTTGGATGATCAAAACACGGGCACCTTCATCAGCGAAGCGCAGGCCTATGCCGTGCTCGATACACTCCAAGTGCCACACGCCCCTTACGCGGTGTTGCCGTTGAATGGCTCCTTGCCAGACCTGGCATTTCCCTACCCTGTGGTGGCCAAAGTTTGCTCAGCGCAAATTCCGCACAAGACCGAAGTGGGCGGGGTGCTGCTGAACCTCAATTCCACGGACGCCTTGCATGAAGCGTTAGCGACTTTGCGCACACGACTGACCGAGCGCGCACCCGACGTGGCTTGCAGCGAAGTTTTGGTACAGCCCATGTGCCAAGGCTTAGCAGAAGTCCTGGTCGGCTACCGCACCGATCCCGATGCAGGGCCCGTGGTGTTGTTAGCAGCCGGAGGCATTTGGGCCGAGGTGGCGCGTGACCGCAGCATCCGATTGGCACCCGTTAGCCCTGAGGTGGCGTGGGACATGATTCGCGAAGTGCGCGCGCTGCAAACCCTGACTGGCCTGCGTGGCAAACCCACAGGCGATTTGGCCGCATTGGCGCAAGCCATTTCACACCTCTCACAACTGGCAGTGCGCCCTGAACTGGGCATTGTGGAAGCCGAAGTCAACCCCATGCTGGTGATGCCAGAGGGCCAAGGCGTGACCGCAGTGGATGCGCTGATGCTGCGCTGCAAAACCGAATAAATTCCACCTGCTGGAATTTAGGGGTGTGCAAAAGAAGCCAACCCCCTAAAGTGTGGCTCACAACAATTTGGAGACATTCATGACATCTTCTTTTCCGCTGAGCTTAAAAGCCTGCACCCAAGCTGCGACCGGTATTGCCATGGCCTTGGTCGTGGGCCTTGCCAGCGCACAAACTTTTCCGACCAAGCCGATCAAGCTGGTGGTGCCCTTTGCACCCGGTGGTGGCACAGACTTGATCGCTCGAACATTGGCGGTAGAGATGGCCAAGGACCTTGGGCAATCCGTGTTTGTAGAAAACAAACCCGGCGCAGGCACCCTCATCGGCACTGACTTGGTGGCCAAAAGTGCTCCGGACGGCTACACCCTAGTGGTAGCTTCGATCGCTCATTCGGTGAATCCGAGTTTGATGGAGAAGATGCCCTATTCGACCGACAAAGACTTTGCGCCAGTGGCCATGATCGTGCGCTCGCCCAACGTCTTGGTGGTGCGCGCTGACAGCCCTTACAAGTCACTCAAAGACATCATGGTCGCGGCCAAAGCTAACCCTAACAAACTCAGCTACGCCTCGCCAGGCAACGGCACGTCGTCTCACTTGGCCGGCGCTTTGTTTGCTGACATGGCCAAGGTGGAGATTCAACACGTGTCGTACAAAGGCTCTGGCCCCGCACTCACCGATTTACTGGGCGGGCAAACCGACATGATTTTTGCCACTTCGGGCTCGGTAGGTAGCTTCATTGACAGCGGCAAACTGCGCCCTTTGGCCATCACATCAGCCACACGCTCCACAGCCTACCCTCAAGTGCCGACCGTCGCAGAAGCGGGTGTGCCAGGCTATGTCACGGAAGGCTGGTATGGTTTTTATGCACCGGCTGGCACACCTGCTGCGGTCATTGACAAACTGAACGCAGCCACTCGCAAGGCGGCCAACAGCGAATCGTTCAAATCCAAGGTGGTGAGTGAAGGCATGGTGGTGCAAACTGGCACGCCAGCCGAATTCGACACGTATGTGCGCGCCGAAATCCTGCGCTGGTCCAAGCTCGTCAAAGCCTCTGTGGTGAGCAAGTAAAACACGCCACATGCGCGCAGTGATTCAACAGGCAAGGGCTGGCGCCATGGCGCAGATTGCGGCATTGGAGGCCAATGGCGAGCGCATCCTTCACCCCATCTCTGGCCAACACATCGTCTGGCGCAAGATGGGCAAAGGCCCACCTTTGGTACTTCTGCATGGCGGACTCGGCAGCTGGCTGCACTGGGCGCATGTCATGCCTGAACTGGCGGCTAGCTACACATTGTGGATGCCCGACATGCCTGGATTTGGCGAGACCACTCTCAACCCAACGCCCGAAGGCGGACTGGACGAACTCGTCAACACCTTGCAGCAAAGCTTGGACGCGCTGTTGGGGGCTCATACCCCCATCTTGGTGACAGGCTTTTCGTTTGGTGGACTGGTGGCAGCGTTACTGGCTGCACAAAGGGGCTATGTCGAGCGCATGGTTCTGGTGAGTCCTGCAGGGCACGGCGGCCCGCGCAGACAGCACACATTGCCACTGGGGTGGCGCGGTTTGGATCCTGAACTTGACCCTGAGTCGTGGGCGCAACGCATGCGTCACAACTTGATGGTGCAAATGCTGCACAACGAGGCCGCCTTGGATGCACTCGCCATGGAAATTCAATGGCGTGGCTGTACCCAAACCCGATTCCGCAGCAAACCTTTTTCACGCTCGGCCGCACTGGCACATGCGCTGAGTCGCTACCCAGGTGAGACCCTGACCCTCTGGGCCGAGCACGATGTCACCGCAACCCCACAACAGATGCCAGACGACCTGGCACCCAACGGAGCCGTGAGACAGCGTCACATCATTGACGACACGGGCCACTGGCTGATGCACGAGGCCGCAGACCTGACTGCCGCATTGATGAAACGTGGGCTCAGTGGCAGTCAGTCCGTTTAGCTGGCATGCAGACACTGGCATAGTCAGGGTATGACCGAATCCAAAGCCACCAACTTGTCAGCTTTTGCGCCCCTGAAGCAGGGAGTTTTTCGCATGCTTTGGCTCACTTGGCTGATGGCCAATTTGTGCATGTGGATGAACGATGTGGCCGCTGCTTGGATGATGGCGTCCATCGCCACCACGCCCATCTGGGTCGCGCTTGTGCAAACCGCCTCCACCTTGCCCGTGTTCATGCTCGGTTTGCCCAGTGGCGCGTTGGCCGATAGCTTGGACCGCAAACGGTTCTTTCTGGTCACGCAGTTGTGGGTGGCCTTGGTGGCTTTGCTTTTGAGCCTCACACTTTTTTTGGGCTGGATGTCACCCCCGATTCTTTTGGCCCTGACGTTTGCCAATGGCATTGGACTGGCCTTGCGCTGGCCCGTGTTCGCCGCCATCATTCCAGAGGTGGTGGCACGGCCTGTGTTGCCAGCGGCCTTGGCGCTCAATGGCGTGTCTATGAACATGTCACGCATCGTCGGGCCACTGTTGGCGGGCGCGCTGATTGCCAGCCTTGGCACCATCTGGGTGTTTCTGCTCAACGCGGTGTTGTCGCTGGTCGCGGCGGTCGTGATCAGTCGCTGGCAGCGCGACAAAAAACCCTCTAAGCAAGCACGTGAACGCCTGTGGCCTGCCATGCGAATGGGGCTTCAACACATCATGCAATCGGACCACCTCAAGGGCGTGTTGCTGCGCATCTTTTTATTCTTCTTTCACGCCACCGCGGTGATCGCGCTCTTGCCCTTGCTAGCCAAAGGCATGCCAGGCGGTGGCGCAAAAACCTTCACCCTGTTGCTGGCCAGCATGGGCCTAGGTGCCATTGCGGCAGCCATTGTGTTGCCGCGTCTGCGCCAGCGTTTCAACCGCGATGAACTGGTCGTTCGCGGCACAGTGTTGCAAGCACTGTCGATGGCTGCGGTCGCGTGGGCTGGTCAGCTGTGGCTGGCGGCACCCGCCATGTTTGTGGGCGGCGCTGCTTGGATCACCGCTGCTAATACGCTCAGTGTGTCGATCCAGCTGAATTTGCCCGACTGGATTCGCGCCAGAGGCATGTCCATTTATCAAATGTCGCTGATGGGCGGTAGCGCTTTAGGCGCAGCCGTGTGGGGGCAAGTGGCCACGTGGACATCGGTGCCGCAAAGCCTCAGCTTTGCAGCGGCCTTGGGTGCCTCAGCCATGTGGGCTGTCAACCGCTGGTCATCAAATACCGACTCGGCCAACCACTGACCCATAAATCTTGCCTAGGTTTTATTCTTGCGCAAGCAACAATGACAAGTCAGCGAGCACAAACCCTTCGCCACAGCGACTTGCTAATTCGCAGATATCTTGCTTCAAAGCTTCACGATCTTGCTGTCGTGCCCAATGCACAGGGCCGCCTACCCAACGTGGAAAGCCATAGCCATGAACCAACACCACATCGATGTCGCTGGCACGGCTTGCTACGCCCTCGCCCAGCAAGCAAGCAGCCTCATTCACGATCGCAAGCATGGCCCTGCGCTGAATTGTCTCGGCTGACAATTTTTGGCGCTGGATGCCGCGACGAACAGAAGCGTCCTCGATGATCTGTCGAACCACCGCGTCCGTCGTTGGCGATGGCTTGCCGTCGACATAGGTGTAGTAGCCCGCACCGGTCTTGCGGCCCAAGCGCCCGGCTTCGCACAAGCGGTCCAAGATGTCCACATAACGTACGCCTGGTGCGCGTGTGTCCGCCTGTGCTTTGCGCATGCGCCAAGCGATGTCAAGGCCAGACATATCTGCCACGGCAAACGGCCCCATGGCCATGCCAAATTGTTTCAACGCGGCATCGACCTCTTCAGGCAGAGCGCCGTCTTCGAGCATGAATTCGCATTGATTGCGGTACGCGTTGTAAATGCGGTTGCCAATAAAACCAAACGCATTGCCCGCCAGCACAGGTAGCTTGCGCAAGCGCTTGCCCAAGGCCATGCCTGTGGCTAGCACCTCGTGTCTTGAAGCACTGCCACGCACGACCTCGAGCAACTTCATCACGTTGGCGGGGCTGAAAAAATGCAAGCCAATGACATCTTGCGGCCGCGATGTGGCATTGGCAATTGCGTCCACATCCAAGTACGACGTATTTGTGGCCAGCACAGCACCAGGGCGTGCGAACTGGTCAATTTTTTTGAACACGGCTTGCTTGACGGCCAAGTCTTCAAACACCGCTTCGATCACCAAGTCTGTTTGTGCCAGTAACTGCCAATCGAGCGTGCATTGCAAATGGGCTTCTCGCTCAGCTGCAACGCTGGCTTTCATTTTGGAAGCCGTGACGCGGTCGCGGTAATGGTTGACAACGCGCTCTTTGCCTAGCAACAAAGCGGCCTCATCCTGCTCAAGCAGGATGACTTTCATGCCAGCATCCAATGCGCTTATGACAATACCAGAGCCCATGGTGCCAGCGCCAATGACGCACACGGTGTCAATGGGCAAGGGATTGGCCAACAACTCTTTGGGCAGCTTGGTGCTGTCGCGTTCGGCAAAGAAGATATGCCTCAACGCAAACGCGTCGGGCGACAAGCGCAGATGCATGAACACAGCACGCTCCTCTGCCAGCGCTTCATCGAACGGGCGTGTTTGTGAGGCGCGAATGGCGTCAATCGCAGCTTGAACAGCAGGTCTGCCCTTGCCCAAGCGCGTGGCAGTTTCAGCGGCTTGGGTGACCAAGCTCTGGTCTTCAGTGGGTACAGCTTCGTCACGGATTCGGCGCTTTAGTCCTTTCAAGGCCAAGGCATAGGCGATGGCCGCCGTCAACACATCGTCCGTCACCACGTCGTCCACCAAGTTCAACGCACTGGCCTCCATAGCGCTGATACGCTGGGCACTGCAAATCATCTGAATGGCTTTGGCCACCCCCACACGACGCGGCAAACGCTGCGTACCCCCCGCACCGGGGATGATGCCCAATGACACCTCGGGCAAACCCACCACGGTGTCTTTGGCTGCCACACGCGCATCACAAGCCAGGGCTAGCTCAAAACCGCCACCCAAGGCAGCGCCATGAAGCGCTGCCACAACAGGCTTAGGACAATGCTCGATGGCAAGAATGACTTCCGGCAAATGAGGCGATGGCAGAGGTAGGCCAAACTCACGCAGGTCTGAGCCCGCTACAAACGTGGTGCCTGCACCGATGATCACACCTGCTTTGAAATTGGCATCTTTCGCCAGCGTGTCGATGGCGGCCATCAAGCCTTGACGCACCGCCATGGAAGAGGCGTTGATCGGTGGGTTGTCAATGGTGATGACACACACCTCACCCACGGCGTGGGTATGAACACATGCTTTTTCCATAGGTTTAGACCCGTTCCAAAATCACGGCAATACCCTGCCCCACACCAATACACATGGTGCACAGTGCGTAACGCCCGCCCGTTGCATGCAAGCGATTTACTGCCGTGGTGGCCAGTCGCGCACCCGAAGCGCCCAAGGGGTGCCCCAAGGCAATGGCGCCGCCCCAAGCATTGACACGTGCATCGTCATCGGCAAGACCGAGCATGCGCAACACCGCAAGCCCTTGCGCGGCAAAAGCTTCGTTCAACTCGATCACATCCATTTGCTCAAGTGTCAAACCGGTCATGGCCAACACGCGTTGTGTGGCCGGTGCTGGGCCAATGCCCATCACGCGCGGAGGCACACCTGCTGCAGCCATGCCCACCACGCGCGCGCGGGGCGTCAAACCATACTTGGCAGCCGAGGCTTCGTCGGCCAACAACAAGGCGCACGCACCGTCGTTGACGCCACTGGCGTTGCCCGCAGTGACCGTGCCATCGGCACGCACCACGCCCTTGAGCTTGGACAAGCTTTCTAGGCTGGTGGCGCGAGGGTGCTCGTCCGTGTCCACAACGACAGAATCACCTTTCTTTTGAGGAATCACCACAGGCGTGATTTCACGTGCGAGGTGTCCTGCTTGTTGAGCAGCCACGGCATTGAGTTGGCTGCGAAGCGCCATTTGATCTTGGGCCAAACGTTCAATCTTGTAATCAGTGGCGACGTTTTCGGCGGTCTCCGGCATCGAATCCACGCCATACATCTCCTTCATCAACTTGTTGACAAAGCGCCACCCAATGGTGGTGTCGTACACCGCGTTGTTGCGGCTGAAAGCGCTTTCGGCTTTGGGCATCACAAACGGTGCGCGGCTCATGCTTTCAACGCCACCCGCAATGATCAAACCCGACTCACCGGCTTTGATGGCGCGTGCGGCAGTGCCCAACGCATCCAAACCCGAACCGCACAAACGGTTCACGGTGGAACCGGGCACAGAGACTGGAAGACCCGCCAACAGGCTGCTCATGTGTGCGACGTTTCGGTTGTCTTCGCCCGCTTGGTTGGCGCATCCGTAAATCACATCTGTCACGGCCTCCCAATCCACATTGGCATTGCGTGCCATCAAAGCCTTTAGGGGCACTGCACCTAAGTCGTCCGTGCGAACAGAACTCAAAGCGCCGCCGTAGCGACCAAAAGGTGTACGGATCGCGTCACAAATCAAGGCATGCGTCATGGCAGGTTCTCACTTTTATCTAAATTCCAAATACGTTGCAGCAATGCTTCGGCATGCGCACGTCCCACTACGGGGACTGCGAGCTCCATCAGCTTGCCTTCGAGGTCTGCATCTGACAGCGGCAACTCAGGGTCACCTTTGCGATCGGGTTGTAAGCGCTCAAAACGCTGTCCATTTTTGAGCGTGATGACCACGCGTGCGGCGCGTCTTTCAGGAAAACCAGCATCGACCTCTGGGTCAAGCTGTGCATGCACGCGAGGTACCAAGTCACGCGTCAAAGGATCGTTCAAGCGTTGCGGCTCAAACGCAGACAAACGCACGCTGCCGAATGCCAAGGCCGAGGCCACCATGTAGTTGATGCTGAACTTGGCTTCGTCAGCTGTTTGTGGATTGGTATGACCGGCGATATCAAGGGTGGGTCTGTAAACACCCAACTCGACTTTCTCAATCTCACTGGCATCAAAGCCATGTGCTTCTTTCAAGGCCAATGCACCATCAATAGAGGGAAAGGTGTGGCCACAACCAATGTGATTTTTGAAAGTCAAACGGGTGATGTGAAAGTCTTGGCCTAACGTTGAAGCAACGTGGGTCCAGTCCACGTCTTGGCTCATCGCATGGCCAAGACCCAGCTCGCCTTCCAACACATTGAGTGAGCTGGCCATGCCTTGCTTGGCCAACTGTGCAGCGAGAACGCCCGCTTCTGCGGCTCGGCCCGCATGCAAGGGCTTGGCCATGGTTTCGGTTTTGAAGGCCTGCTGCAAGCCCGCAGTGAATGTGGCGGCCAATGCCAAAGCATTCGCAAACTCAGCTTGGTTGAGGCCATACAGATGCGCGGCCGATGCTGCAGCACCAAAGCTGCCCATCGTGCCGGTGTTGTGCCAATAACGGTAGTGAGGCCTGCCCATGGCCATGCCAATGCGCGTGGAAATCTCGTAGCCCAAAACAACCGCATGCAAGAACTGGGCACCGTTGGCACCCACTGTTTGTGCAGCGGCCAAGGCGGCAGCGATCGTGGCGGCACCGGGGTGGTACATGGCCTCGCGAAAACTGTCATCCACTTCTGCTGCGTGCGCTGCAGTGCCGTTGAAGAGTGCGGCAGCACGTGCGGTCGCAGAACGGCCATTGCCCAACTTGGCAGCACCATGGTCTAAGTCATCGCCCAAGGCCTGTTCTAACAAACGAACGCTTGGCGTCTCGAGTCCAGGGTACAAAGACGCATACCAATCAATCACGGCGCGTTTCGTGTGATGCCAAACTTCGTCGGGCACCGAAGCTGTGTTGAACTGAATTGCAAATTGTGCAAATGCTTCAACGGCGGTTGGTTTTTTTATGGGATCGGTCATTGCGCAGCCTTCGTCATTAATCTGGTTTGATGGACTGCGCTTGAATGACTTTGCGCCACTTGATCACATCAGCACGAACAATTGCTTGTGCCTCTTCAGGTGTTTCCATTGAAATCACGAGACCCTCGCCCTGCGCGCGTTTTTTGAATTCAGGCGTTGCCGTTACTCGCTTGAGTGCCGCATTCAACTGCTGCACGATGGATGCAGGCGTACCAGCAGCCACAAAAATGCCATACCAAACATCAGCTTCGTAACCCTTGGCACCCGATTCTGCAAACGTGGGCACAGTCGGCAATAAAGGTGAACGCGTGGCACTTGTCACCGCCAAAGCTCTCAACTTACCACTCGCAATAAAAGGGGCAACGCTAGGCAAGGTTCCAAACACCACATCGACTTGACCACCCATCAAGTCAGTGATGGCAGGCGTGGCACCTCGATAAGGAATGTGAGTCACGAAAAATTGGCTGTTTGATTTCAGCAATTCAGCCGCTAGGTGGGTTGATGTTCCGTTTCCAGCTGAGCCATAAGACAACTTGCCAGGATTTGCCTTTGCGTAATTCATAAAGTCAGCACCTGACTTAAGCGGACTATCCGAATTAACAACTGCCACGTTGGGCGCGCGGCCCAACAGCGTCACAGCAGAAAAGGCACCTTCACCGGCGTAGGGCAATTTCGTCTGAAGCGCAACCACCGCAGCAAAGGCATTGGTGTTGATCAACAACGTATGACCATCTGGTGCACTTTTAGCCACAGCATCATTGCCAATGACGGTGCCAGCACCGGCTTTGTTTTCAATCACCACGGTTTGCCCTAGATCCTTAGAGAGCAAATCACCTAAGGTTCTTGCCATCGTGTCGGTGCCACCCCCCGCAGGAAACGGCACGATCAACCGTAGAGTCTTTGTTGGATACGCCGCAGATTGCGCAAACACACCCCATGGACACACCATGGCTGCGCTCAAGACCAACCAGCATGCTGGCTTTGTAAAGAATGGATTCATAGCCAGCCCTTTGATGGTTTCATTTATGAAAGCACCACAACGCCGTCAGCAGCTTTGACGCCATGACCTTGAGGCAGCACAAACACAGGATTGATTTCAGCTTCAACCAAACGGTCCCCCAACTTGGCTGCCATCTGAGAGAACGCCACAACAGCTTTCACCAAGGCATCCACGTCTGCTTTTGGACGACCACGGAAACCGTCTAACAAAGGCCATGTTTTGAGATCTTTCGCCATCGACAGTGCATCTTCTGGCGACAACCCATCCTCTGCAGGAAGCAGTCTCATGGTGGTGTCCTTAAACAGTTCAGCCGTCACACCGCCCATGCCCAACAAGATAGCAGTCCCCAACGAATCGCGGTGCATGCCAAGAATAAGTTCAGTGCCACCGCTGACCATCTCTTGAACCAAGAATCCTTCTGGCAGTTTTCCCGTATTTGACTGAACCTCTTTCGTCATGGCGGCCATTTTTGTAACCATGGTGTCTGGTGTTACACCAACAGCAACGCCACCAACATCGCTTTTATGCGTGATCTCAGAGGAAAGAATTTTCAACACGACAAGACCGCCAAGCTCGACGGCTGCAGCATGTGCTTGCTCTGGCGTGTGAACAATTCGTTCAGCTGCACATGGCACACCAAATTTAGTGAACAGTTGCTTGGCCTGCGCTTCGTCCAGCGAGCCGCTAGGCAGACCTTCTGCATTCTCCGAAGAGGCTTGAGCAGTTGGTGAGCTGGATGGCTTGAACTCAGAGGCATGTCGCATCGCTGAAAAAGCGGCGGTGATGCTTTCAGCGGCTGGGTACGAGGGAACACCGCGCTCCGTGAGCAATTTACCCACCGCAGGCGCGTGGGGGCTGATATATGCAAAAACCGGTTTATCCGAGTTGGGCAAGCACTCTTGAATCGCACCCGCCATTAATTCGGGCTTTGCCAGACTTGACGAACCAACAACGATCACCAGCGCGTCATAGGTGGGACTTGCCAACAACGCATCAATTGCGCCTCGCAACAAGTCGGGACGCAAGCCCGCCAGTGTGACGTCAATCGGGTTGCGATCAAGCACAGCTTCAGTGCCTGAATTCAAAGCACGCAACGCAGCAGCAGTTGCTTCGTCGGGTGCAGGTGTATCGAAGTTAGCAATACCCAAATCATCAGACACCAAGGTGCCTGCACCACCGGTTGAAGTCAAAATGGCAATGCGGTTGCCGCGTAACTTTCGGCCCGTTGCCAATGCGGCAGGAATGTCTAGCAAGTCGGCAAATGTTTGCGCACGAATAACGCCCACTTGCTTGAACAGCGCGTCATACATGCGATCAGCTCCTGCCATGGCACCCGTGTGCGACACCGCGGCACGCGCACCCGCCTCTGAGCGACCAATCTTGAAAGCCACCACGGGCTTACCAGCCTGAGCGGCCTTCAAGCAAGCTTGACGGAATTTTTCTGGATTGCGAACAGTTTCAATATAGAGCGCGATCACCTTGGTGGCGGGGTCATCGGCCAGATGTTCGATGAAGTCGGACAACTCCAAATCAACTTCGTTGCTGGTTGAAATCAGTTTTGACAAACCGATACCGCGCGCAGCAGCTCTTGAGAGCAAAGATCCCATGATGCCGCCACTTTGCGACACAACGCCAATGCTGCCGACTGGGAAATGGTCCATCTCTAGCGCACCTGTAGCAGACAGCATGATGTTGTCCGTCAAGTTAACTAACCCGATCGTATTGGGCCCCAAGATGCGCATCTTGCCTGCGGCTTGCATCAGTTGTGTTTGACGCAGCGCGCCCTCTTCACCTGTCTCGGTGTAACCACTTGCCAAAACAATGGCAGCAGCGCAACCACTGTTGGCCAAATCGCGAACTGCCAAATGTGCGCGCTCTGCACCGAGCAACACAATGCCTACGTCTGGCGCAGAAGGCAACGACGCCACATCTGGGTAACACTTCAAGCCGTCAATCTCATCCACTTTGGGATTGATAGGAAATATGTCGCCCGTGAAGCCTAGCTTTTTCAAATAAGCGACAGGACGCCCCGCTGTTTTAGAAGGGTCAGCTGAAGCGCCAATCACAGCAACGCTGCGTGGTTTCAGTAAGCGTGAAATCGAGTCCATATTGATCCTAACTAGCAACTTTTGCTAAAAATGCTTCTACAGAAGCACGGTGCTCAGCACTGGTGTAACAAATGCCTTGCGCCTGACTGCCTTGCGCAAACACATCATGCGATGTCATTTCAAACGACTGATTCAAAATGGTTTTGGTAAGCGCCAAAGCGGTAGAAGATGCTTTGCTTAATTCGATGGCCCACGCTTGTGCATCCGCCAACAAAGTGTCAGCCGAAGATTTACGGTCCACGATACCGATGGCCATTGCCTCGTCTACATCGACCTTGCGCCCGCTAAAGATCAACTGCTTAGCTTTTGACATGCCCACACGGCGTGGCAAGAAGTACATGCCACCGCCATCAGGGATGATGCCGCGGTTGATATAAGACCACGCAAAACTGGCCCACTCACTGGCGATAATGAAGTCACACGCCAAAGCAGTGTCAGCCCCTAAACCTGAGGCTGCGCCATTCACCGCAGCGACCACTGGCTTAGGGCACGTGTGCAACAACGACTGTGTGTAATGCACGCGCTGTTGGCGATGCCAGCCATTGAAACCAACTTCTCCTGTGGGCGCATTCATGCGCTTTTGCATGCCGCTGATGTCACCACCGGCACAAAAGCCTTTACCCGCGCCCGTCAACACCAAAGCCTTGATGGCTTTGTCTGCGGTGATGCTTTCAAGTGCTTCAATGAATTCGCTGCGCATTTGATCGCTCATGGCGTTGCGTTTATCGGGGCGGTTAAGAGTCAGAGTTGCGACTGCATGCTCAACCTTGAGCTCAATCAGAGAGTAGTCCATGGATGTTCCTATGTGTATCAATCAGGTTTGATGTTGTTTTCTTTGACAATTTTTTTCCAACGTGACTCTTCACGCTTGACATATGTATCTAACTCTTGAGGCGTGCCTGTAGAGACAACCAAGCCTTCGGGTTCCATCTTGCGGCGGAATTCAGCTGACTGTGTCGCTTGCTTAGCTGCGTTGTTCAGTTTCATCACCACATCGTCTGGTGTACCTGCGGGGGCAAACAAACCGTACCAACTCTCAACTGAATAACCGCGCACTGTCTCGGCAACTGTTGGAATGGTTTTCATCACTGGGGAGCGCTCAGGCGTCGTCACGGCAATCGCACGTAATTTGCCACTTGCAATATGAGGTGCCACTGCCGCTGCAGTCGCAAACATCATGTCCACTTGACCACCCAACAAATCGGTCATCGCTGGGCCCGCGCCGCGGTAGGGAACATGTGTCATCTTGACTTGCGCTAAGTTTTCAAACATTTCACCCGCCAAGTGAGCAGATGTGCCGTTGCCTTGTGATGCATAGGAGAGCTTTGCTGGATCTGCTTTGGCAAGATCGATCAAATCTTTCACACTTTTAAGTGCGCTTTCATTGCGAACAACCAATACGTTGGGTCCACGAGCGATCATCACGACGGGGGTAAATGCCTTTTCTGAGTCAAAAGGCAGTTTGGTCATCAAACTTGGATTGACCGCATGTGCGAATGTCGCAACCACCAATGAATAACCATCTGGCGCACTCTTCGCCACTGCATCCGTGCCAATGATGGTGCCTGCACCTGGCTTGTTTTCCACAATCACGGATTGACCTAAGGCTTGTGACATACCAACAGCTAATGTGCGCGCAATGCTGTCAGTGCCGCCACCCGGTGAGAAGGGAACGACCAACTTGACAGGCTTTTCTGGGTAAGCTGCAAAAGCCGTTGTAACTGATATGAGAACAGAAGCAACGATCAAGCAGCAACGCTTCAGGCCATTTGATAAGTGGAATGTCATCTCGATGTCTCCGATGTATTTGTAGAAGTCGTAGCTTAGTGACAGGATGACTTTTAATCACCCATCAAATTCCAATAGATGGAATTTAAACTTCTACAATCGTGACTGTTTTAACGAGTTACCCAGACCCAATGGCCGATTCACCACATTTCAAAGCACCTTCAGCGGAGAAGCCCGGCATTTCTCCAGCCAATCGCTCGCTAGAGCGAGGAATCGATATTCTTCGCGCATTCAGACCGGGTTCTGCTTTGCTGGGAAATGGGGAAATTGCAGAACGGACTGGCCTTTCTAAGTCAACCGTCAGTCGCTTGACACAGACACTCGTCGCCGCCGGTTTGCTGCAGCTTGAGCCAGGTACGCGGGTTTACAGGCTTGCGCCTCTTGTTTTAAGTCTTGCCCACGCTATGCGTACAGGATCAAGAGTATTAACAGTTGCAGCGCCTTTGATGCGAGCTACTGCTGAAAAGCACAAGATCAATGTAGGTTTGGCGGCACCCGATCAAGATGAAATGGTTTACTTGGAGTCGATTCGATACAACCGACGACCTTCCCTGCGAACCGTTGTTTCTGGTCAGCGCGTGCCAATTGAATTGACCTCTCTTGGCCGTGCGTTCTTAGCGGCTGCCCCACACGACCAAAAAACAAAACTATTCGATCACTTCAGTAAAACACGACCCCAGCAATGGGCAAAACTCAAGAGTGAAATTGATTTTGCAGTCAAGCAGTATGAGGAACTAGGCTACTGTTTTGCATCTTGGCAACCTGAAGTGGTTGCTCTAGCAACACCGATCGAAATCGGCTCGCAAATTTACGCATTAAATGTGAGCGTATCCAGCGAAGGCACTGCAAATGACATCGTGCATGAGCTGGCCCCTGTATTGATGGAGTTACGTCAAAAAATTACTGCAGCACTGGTTGTTAACTGGTAAATGTATGCCAACCAGAACGATCCATCTATAACGGTGGGTGCTCAGGCAGCAAGCAGGCTTCCACCACTTGCAAGTTGTTGTCTTTGGCGAAGTTCATCACGAAGTTCCAAGCCATGGGGTCTTCGTCGCGCAAATCGGTGTGCACGATGACGCATTTCTTGTTGTCTAGCGTGTTGGGCACACACCAAGGCGAATAGCTCAAGTGGCTGCCGGGGGTGGCACCGCCCGGACGGAATTGGCTCATCACGCCCGCCAAACGCTCGGCCCAATCGCTGGGGCGAAACGTGCGTCCTTCTTGGGTAACGCCCAGAATGAATACTTCTTTGGCAGAGTGTGAAACCATCGGGTAGAGGCGGAAATCTGTGACATGCGACTAGGGGATCTCCCTAGGTCGCTCGAGTTGCTAGTATTCTATCTTATATAAGACCTGAGGCCTTCTTGCCTGGCCCCATTTCCATATTCAGCGCTTGGGTTTTGTGTAAAAAGCACCTCTAAAATCACGCTTCAACGGCTCAACCTTCGTTGGGTCGTTTTTTATTTTGGAGTTGACATGACCACGCCTGCCGCATCCCCCCACTGCATGAACACCTATGGCCGACTGCCAATGACGGTGTCGCATGGCCGAGGTTTGCGCGTGTGGGACACCGATGGCAAGTGCTACCTTGATGCCTTGGCTGGCATCGCCGTCAACACCTTGGGCCACGCCCACCCCAAGCTCACACCTGCCCTGCAAGACCAAGTGGGCAAGATGATGCACAGCTGCAACTACTACCACATCCCCCTGCAAGAAGCGCTTGCAGCCAAGCTGGTTGAGCTGTCGGGCATGACCAATGTGTTCTTTTGCAACAGCGGCCTAGAGGCTAACGAAGCGGCGCTGAAGCTGGCCCGCAAATTTGGCCACATGAAGGGCATCGACAACCCAGAAATCGTGGTTTACGAAAAGGCTTTCCACGGCCGCTCATTGGCCACGCTGGCGGCCACTGGCAATGAAAAAATCAAAGAAGGCTTTGGCCCCATGATGGGCGGCTTTATTCGCGTGCCCGTCAACAACATTGACGAATTGAAAAAAGCCACTGAAGGCAATGCCAACGTCGTGGCCGTCTTCTTTGAAACCATCCAAGGCGAAGGCGGCGTCACACCCATGCGCGCAGAGTATTTGCAACAAGTGCGCAAGCTCTGCGACGAGCGCGATTGGCTCTTGATGATTGACGAAGTGCAGTGCGGCATGGGCCGCACGGGTAAGTGGTTTGCACACCAATGGGCAGGCATCGTGCCTGACGTGATGCCCTTGGCCAAAGGCCTAGGTTCTGGCGTGCCAATTGGCGCGGTGGTGGCTGGCCCCAAAGCGGCCAACATCTTCCAACCAGGCAACCACGGCACCACCTTTGGCGGCAACCCTCTGTCCATGCGTGCGGGCGTGGAAACCATCCGCATCATGGAAGAAGATAAGTTGCTAGACAACGTGACCAAGGTCAGCGCCCACTTGCACGCTGCACTCCACCGCGAGCTCGATGGCGTGCAGGGCGTGAAAGAAATTCGCGGCCAAGGCTTAATGATTGGCATCGACCTTGACCGCTCATGCGGCGCATTGATGCAACGTGCACTTGACGCAGGCTTGTTGCTTAGCGTGACCGCTGACAGCGTAGTGCGTTTGGTGCCCCCGCTCATCATCACCGAGGCAGAAGCTGATGAAGTAGTGGCCATCCTTGTACCTCTGATCAAAACCTTCTTGGCAGAAAAAGCATGACGATCAAACATTACCTGCAGTTCACCTCCCTCACGGCGGATGAATACGCGTACGTGTTCCAACGTGCAGCGCTGATCAAGAAGAAATTCAAAGCCTACGAAAAACACCACACGCTGGCTGACCGCACGCTGGCTATGATTTTTGAAAAAGCCTCAACGCGCACACGCGTGAGCTTTGAGGCTGGCATGTATCAGCTGGGCGGCTCGGTGGTTCACTTGACCACGGGCGACAGTCAACTGGGCCGATCAGAGCCGATTGAAGACAGCGCCAAAGTCATCAGCCGCATGACTGACTTGGTGATGATTCGTACCTACGGCCAAGACAAAATCAGCAGCTTTGCGGCCAACTCGCGCGTACCCGTGATCAACGGCTTGACCAACGAGTTTCACCCCTGCCAAATCATGGCGGACTTGTTCACCTTCATCGAGCACCGTGGTTTGACCGTGCACCCACTCGAATGCCTCAAAGGCAAAGTGGTGGCTTGGGTGGGTGACGGCAACAACATGGCCAACACCTGGCTGCAAGCGGCCGACATGCTGGGCTTCACAGTGCACGTCAGCACGCCCAGCGGCTACGAGGTGAACCCTGCCATTGCAGGCCTGAGCAACAGCGATTGCTACAAAGTATTTACCAACCCCATGCAAGCCTGCGAAGGCGCAGACCTGGTCACCACCGACGTGTGGACCAGCATGGGCTATGAAGCTGAAAACGAAGCGCGCAAAAAAGCATTCGCCGATTGGTGCGTGGACAGCGAGATGATGGCCGTGGCCAAACCCAACGCCCTCTTCATGCACTGCTTGCCTGCACACCGCGGCGAAGAAGTGTCGGCCGACGTGATTGACGGGCCACAAAGCGTGGTGTGGGACGAAGCCGAAAACCGCATGCACGTGCAAAAAGCGCTCATGGAGTACCTGCTGCTCGGACGTCAATAAGCATGTCGGCCTGCACCAGCTGCGGCGCTTGCTGCGCCAGTTTTCGGGTGGATTTCAGCGTGGAAGAAATGGACACGCATGGCGGCTCTGTACCTACAGGCTTGGGCCAAGAACTCACGGCCACGATGTGCCGCATGCGCGGAACCGATTACTCGCCACCACGCTGCGCAGCGCTGAGTGGCAAAGTGGGCGAGAAAGCCACCTGCAGCATTTACGAATGGCGCCCTTCCCCTTGCCGAGAATTTGAAGAAGGCAGCGATGCTTGCCAGCGTGCGCGCATGCGCCAAGGCTTGCCGGCGCTCGACTAAGCCCGCTTAGCTTCGGCCATAGCCGTACAGCCACGGCACATCCATCAATTTCGCACCTATGAGGCGCAAGCCCATATCGCGGCCCACGCGCATTGGCCCTGTCGCATGAAAAACTTGACCGTTGCGTACGGCCCTGGCCTGCACACGCGCATTGCGCTGCCAGCGGGCTTGTGCAAACTGTTGCAAGTGTTGCGGCACATCTTCTGCGGTGACTTGGCCCAACTGCAAAGCCAGTTCAGAGGCATCCTCTATCGCCATGCCCGCGCCTTGCGCTAAGTACGGCAGCATGGGGTGTGAGGCATCACCGACCAACGCGATACGCCCTTGCACATGTTGGTGCGCACCTTGCATCACAGGCCTGCCGCACAAGGGCCACAAACGCCAATCGCGACAAGCCGCCATCAACTCAGTCAACGGCGCACAGGCGCCACGCAAGGCGTGGTGCAGCTCTGCCAAGGTTTGCGCTTCAGACTTTTGCGCATTCCATGTTTGCAAAGCCTGCAAGTTATGCGCTTCGTTGTCCAACAAACGACCTTCCGCCAAACACACCACATTGAGATATTCGCCGCCACGCACGGGGTAGCTCACCACATGGGCTTGCGAGCCCATCCACACCGACACATCTTGGCTGCGCAAATGCACTGGCAAATCGGCTTGCGCCACCAGGGCTCGGTAGGCAATATGCCCCGTGAACGTGGGTAAGCCATCTCCCAGCAACTGTTGACGCAAAGGGCTCCACACACCGTCAGCAGCTACCGCGACGGCAGCCTGGTGATGCTGAAGCTGCCCGTGTTGCACCACCTCAACAGTGACAGCGTCTGGTGCTTGCTGGATACCTTGCACTAGCGCATCGCTGTGCACTTTCACACCTTCCCGCTCAGCAGATTGCACAAGCAAGCAATGCAAGTCTGCACGATGAATCGTCACATACGGTGCGCCGTAATTTTGCACAGCGTCTTTGACTGGCAAAGTCGCCAGCACCTCGCCCGTACTCATACTGCGGGCATGCAAGCCCGCAGGAAATGCGGCCACTTGTTTGAGCGCGTTACTCAAACCCCACGCTTGCAAAATGCGCGTCACATTGGGCCCCAACTGCACGCCAGCACCGACCTCAGAGAACTCGGCCGCCCGCTCAAACACAGTCGCTTGCCAGCCTGCACGCGCAACCGCCAAGCCAGTGGCCATGCCTGCAATACCACCTCCAGCGACTAACAAAGCTTTTGTCATACGCAGATTGTGCCCCGCCTCTTGCTGGATGATTTGCCACCCAATCTCCTGAATTAGGTGAACCCAACGCAAGATGCGAAAATCATCCCTGAATCTTTTTCAGATGTCCTGTAAGCATCAAACCCTATGACCACACTCAAAGCCCCCGAGCTTCTGCTGCCTGCAGGTTCGCTCGACAAAATGCGCGCCGCATATAACTTCGGCGCAGACGCCGTGTATGCCGGCCAACCCCGTTACAGCTTGCGCGCGCGCAACAACGAGTTCCGCTTGGAGCAAATTGGCATCGGCATTGCCGAAGCCCATGCACGTGGCAAAAAGTTCTTTTTGACCAGCAACTTGCTGCCGCACAACGACAAGGTGCGCACCTATATACGTGACATCGAGCCCATCATCGCGATGAAGCCCGATGCCCTCATCATGGCCGACCCCGGCCTGATCATGATGGTGCGTGAAAAGTGGCCCGAGGTGGACATTCACCTCTCGGTACAAGCCAACACCGTCAACTGGGCAGCTGTGAAGTTTTGGCAAAACGTGGGCGTGAAGCGCATCATCTTGTCGCGCGAACTCAGCTTTGACGAAATTGAAAAAATCCGCCAAGAGTGCCCAGACATGGAGCTCGAAGTGTTTGTGCACGGTGCGCTTTGCATTGCCTACTCAGGCCGCTGCTTACTGTCGGGCTACTTCAACCGCCGCGACCCCAACCAAGGCACCTGCACCAACGCCTGCCGCTGGGAATACGGCACACAAGCCAGCGCCACCGACCCCAACACGGGCGAAGCCATGGCTGTTCCTATGCAAGGCGACTTTGACTTTGCCAAGTCACAGCAAGAGGCAGAGTCCAGCTTTTCTTCGTGCGGCAATGGTGAGCGCCACCCTGCGGCCGACAACATTTACCTGCTCGAAGAAAAAGGCCGCCCGGGCCAACTCATGCCCATCATGGAAGACGAGCACGGCACTTACATCATGAACAGCAAAGACTTGCGTGCTGTCGAGTACGTGGAGCGCCTCACCAAAATTGGCGTGGACTCACTCAAGGTTGAAGGCCGCACCAAATCGCTCTATTACGTGAGCCGCACCGCACAGGTGTACCGCCGCGCGATTGACGATGCCGTGGCGGGTCGCCCATTCAACCCCGAGCTCATCACCGAACTCGAAGGCTTGGCCAACCGTGGCTACACCGCTGGCCTCATGGACCGCCGCCCTGCCAACGACTACCAAAACTACGAAACCGGCCACTCCATCGCCCACCGCAGCCAGTTTGTGGGTGAAGTGCGCGGCGTGGCAAATGGGTGGGCTGAGATTGAAACCAAAAACAAATTCTCAGTCGGTGACACCATCGAGATCATTCACCCCAGCGGCAACCGCAAGGTCAAGCTGGAGCAGATGAAAGACAAAAACGGCGCGTCAATCGACGTGGCCGCAGGTAGCCCCACGCATGTGTGGATTCCTGTCGATGGTCCTGTTGAAGGTGGTTTGTTGGCTCGCATGTTCTAAGCCGCATCTGCTCAAAAACTAAACCCCGCAAGGCTCGCGAGCTTTGCGGGGTTTTGTTTTGTCACCCAAGCACCGAGGTGCTGGGTGAAGACGCAGGCAGCTTACGCTGTCACGCCCTTGGCAGTTTCAACGTACTCGTCGATCTGGTTGAAGTTCAAGTACTTGTAGATGGCTGCGCCGTCGCTGTTGACCACACCCATTGCAGCGTGGTACTCGGCCACGGTTGGGAACTTACCCATCTTCGAGGTGATGGCAGCCAACTCGGCAGAAGCCAAGTACACGTTGGTGTTCTTACCCAAACGGTTGGGGAAGTTACGTGTGGAGGTAGACACCACCGTCGCACCTTCGCGCACTTGCGCTTGGTTACCCATGCACAACGAGCAGCCTGGCATTTCAGTGCGTGCGCCGGCTGTGCCGAATGCAGCGTAGTGACCTTCTTTGATCAGCTCGCTCTCGTCCATCTTCGTTGGAGGTGCCACCCACAACTTGACAGGGATGTCACGTTGGCCGCCGAGCAACTTGGCAGCTGCGCGGAAGTGACCGATGTTGGTCATGCAAGAACCGATGAAGGCTTCGTCGATGTGAGTGCCAGCCACTTCAGACAAGAACTTGGCATCATCTGGGTCGTTCGGGCAGCACACGATAGGCTCTTTGATGTCGGCCAAATCGATTTCGATGATGTGTGCGTACTCGGCATCTTTGTCGGCTTCGAGCAGAGTTGGCGCTGCCAACCATTGCTCAACCTTCTCGATACGACGAGCCAAAGTGCGTGCGTCAGCGTAGCCATCAGCAATCATGTTCTTCATCAGAACCACGTTGGACTTGAGGTACTCAGCCACTGGCTCTTTGTTGAGTTTGATCGAGCAACCGGCAGCAGAACGCTCGGCAGACGCGTCAGACAATTCAAACGCTTGTTCGACCTTGAGGTTTGGCAAGCCTTCGATTTCCAGGATACGACCTGAGAATTCGTTTATCTTGCCGGCCTTGGCCACAGTCAACAAACCTTGCTTGATCGCGTACAAAGGAATCGCGTGCACCAAGTCGCGCAATGTCACTCCGGGCTGCATTTCGCCTTTGAAACGAACCAGGATGGACTCGGGCATGTCCAAAGGCATCACGCCAGTCGCAGCGCCGAAAGCCACCAAGCCAGAACCAGCGGGGAAGCTGATACCGATAGGGAAACGTGTGTGAGAGTCACCGCCTGTACCGACGGTGTCAGGCAACAACAAACGGTTCAACCAAGAGTGAATCACACCGTCGCCTGGACGCAATGCCACGCCGCCACGGTTGCTGATAAACGCTGGCAATTCGCGGTGCGTTTTCACGTCCACAGACTTGGGGTAAGCCGCTGTGTGGCAGAACGATTGCATGACCATGTCAGCAGAGAAGCCCAAGCAAGCCAAGTCTTTCAACTCGTCGCGTGTCATCGGGCCTGTGGTGTCTTGTGAACCCACGGTGGTCATCTTGGGTTCGCAGTAAGTGCCGGGACGAACGCCTTGGCCTTCTGGCAAACCAACCGCACGACCCACCATCTTTTGCGCCAATGTGAAACCGGCTTTGGTGGTGATGGGCGCTGTGGGCAAACGGAACACGGTGGATGCTGGCAAACCCAAGAACTCACGGGCCTTGGCGGTCAAGCTGCGACCGATGATCAAGTTGATACGGCCACCGGCACGCACTTCGTCAAACAGCACATCGCTCTTGAGTTGGAAGGTGGTGATGGTTTCGCCGTTCTTGACGATCTTGCCGTCGTAGGGCAACACGTCAACCACGTCACCCATTTCGAGTTTGGTCACGTCCACTTCGATGGGCAAAGCGCCTGAGTCTTCTTGGGTGTTGAAGAAGATGGGGGCAATCTTGCCGCCCAAAGTCACGCCGCCGAAACGCTTGTTTGGCACGAAAGGAATGTCTTCACCAAAGCCCCAGATGATGCTGTTAGTGGCTGACTTGCGTGAGGAACCTGTGCCGACCACGTCGCCGACGTAAGAGACCAAATTGCCCTTTTTCTTCAGCTCTTCAATCATGGCCATGGGACCGCGCTTGCCATCTTCTTCTGGCTTGAACGCTGCGCCTTCGCGGGTGTTTTTCAACATCGCCAAGTAGTGCAATGGAATGTCGGGGCGGCTCCATGCGTCAGGCGCTGGAGACAGGTCGTCGGTGTTGGTCTCACCTGGCACCTTGAACACGGTGATGGTGATTTTCTTTTCGACTTCAGGGCGTGTGGTGAACCACTCGGCATCGGCCCAGCTTTGCATGACTTCTTTGGCTTTGGCGTTACCGGCCTTGGCTTTTTCAGCGACGTCGTTGAAGAAGTCAAACATCAGCAATGTTTTCTTCAAGGCTTCAGCAGACACAGCAGCCACTTCAGCGTCGTCGAGCAATTCGATCAAGGGGTGCACGTTGTAGCCGCCCACCATGGTGCCCAACAGCTCAGTGGCTTTGGACTTGGAGATCAAGCCCACTTTGATTTCGCCGTGAGCCACAGCGGCCAAGAACGAAGCTTTGACTTTGGCCGCATCGTCCACGCCGGGTGGGACACGGTGTGTCAGCAGATCCATCAAGAATGCTTCTTCGCCGGCGGCGGGGGCTTTGATCAACTCGATCAATTCAGCCGTTTGCTTGGCATCCAATGGAAGTGGTGGGATACCCAGCGCTGCGCGCTCGGCTACGTGGTCACGGTAGGCTTTCAACATGGTTTTCTCCGGTCTATCAAATCAAAAATTAAAAGGGTTATTTCTTGGCAAGTGTTGGGCCATCCAACAAGCTAGGTGGCGGGTTTAGCTTCATGGCGTGGGCCGTTGCGACTTGATGTTCGCTTTGGCACTCATCGGCCATGCGTTGACCCAGCTTGCTGTTCATCAGCATGGACTTGTGCGGCAGCTGCATCCACATGGCACCTGCTTGCGCATCTTCTAAACGCACGGCACCTGTGGTGGTTGCCACGGGCGTCATGAGGTAGGTGTTCTTTTTCATCTGCACGATGAAACGTTCGGGCTGCTGCGGGTCGGGTGAAACCGTGACCGAGTTACCCAGCTCGCACACCATGCGGCCGGTGTGCACCTCGCCCGCCTCGGGCGCAACAGCTTGTGCTTGTTGCACAGGGACTTGTGCAGCCGCGGCTGCCACAGGCACAGCAGCCAAAGGCGTAGCTCTGACGTAATAGTATTTGGGCGCAGCTGGTTTAGCTGGGGGCTTTGCCGCTGCTTGCTTGACGGCTTGCTGCTTAGCAAGGGTTGAAGCTGTCGTTTTTGACTGTGGCTGAGCCACGGGCTCAGCAGCAAAAGACAAATTGCCCATGCTGAACAAAGCCAACGAAACAATCGCTATCCATAACTTGTGCATGCTCATCTCCGGTTAATCCTTGAAGAATAACTGGACTTCGGCTGGAAGGCTACAGCCAGTGCTGTGCGCACGCTCCAACACTTGCCAAAAGAAGCGGTAACTGGCGCGGTCATGCAACTGACCTTTGTGGCTGATGGGCGCCCACTGGGCTGCACGCGCAGCCAACACAATCTCGCTGGCCACCTCAATGGCCGCTGCATCTGGTGCCATGGCCTCAAGGATGGGACGAATTTGCGCGGGGTGAATGCTCCACATGCGGGTGTAACCAAACTCATGCGCGGCACGCTGGGCAGCAGCACGCATGGCCGTTGTGTCGTTGAACTCAGTCACCACGCAGTGTGAAGGCACTTTGCCGTGGGCGTGGCAGGCTGAGGCAATCTCCAGCTTGGCACGCACCACCAGCGGATGGGTGAACTGGCCTTGCCCACTCATGCCATGCGCGGGAATAGCGCCACCATGAGCGGACACAAAGTCCATCAAACCAAAACTGAGCGACTGCACACGCGGCTGCGCGGCAATGTCAAACGCACGGTGCACAGCAGCGGGTGATTCGATCAAGACATGTAAAGCCAAATCTTTGGCGCTGGCTTGAATCAAGGCTTGCTCGGCCAGTTGCACATCAGCCACTGACTCGACCTTGGGCACCATGATGTGCGTCAAGCGGTGGGCAGCTTGTGCCCCAATGGTGGCAATGTCTGCTTGAAAACTGGGGTGATCGACGGGGTGCACACGCACAGCCACGCGGGCTTGGGGTGAGGCACTCAGCGCCAACTCGGTGACCAGCGCGGCATGCTCTGCCTCGCCGCCCACGGGGGCACCGTCTTCACAATCAAGGGTCACATCAAAGACGCAGGTTCCAAACTCTTGCGTCATCTCAGCTTGCAGCTGCAAGCTTTTGCGCATCCGCGCTTCGACACCGCTGTAATGGTCACAAACGGGTAGCTGAACACTACCTGCTTGCGAACCCAACAGAACGTCGCGCGGATGGCTCACTCTAGTTCTCTGTTGAGAATTAGATCAAGTGGGCAACGCCAGCTTGCTCGTCAGTCAACTCTTTCAGAGTCTTGTCGATGCAAGATTGGCTGAATGCGTCAATTTCCAAACCTTCGACCACTTTGTACTGGCCGTTTTCGCAGGTCACGGGGAAACCGAACATGACATCTTTAGGAATGCCGTACCAGCCTTGTGATGGGATACCCATGGTCACCCACTTGCCGTTGGTGCCCAGAGCCCAATCGCGCATGTGGTCGATGGCCGCGTTGGCAGCAGAAGCAGCAGAAGACAAACCGCGTGCATCAATGATGGCGGCGCCGCGCTTGCCAACGGTTGGCAAGAACACGTTGGCGTTCCACTCTTGGTCGTTGATCATGGTCTTGACAGACTCGCCCTTGATGGTGGCGAAGCGGTAGTCAGCGTACATCGTTGGAGAGTGGTTGCCCCACACGCACAATTTTTCGATGTCGGCCACTGCTTTGCCAGTCTTGGCAGCGATTTGAGACGCAGCACGGTTGTGGTCCAAACGCAGCATGGCAGTGAAGTTGCCTGGCTTGAGGTCAGGCGCTGCCTTCATGGCGATGTAAGCGTTGGTGTTGGCGGGGTTGCCGACCACCAAAACTTTCACGTCGCGAGAAGCCACAGCGTTCAAAGCCTTGCCTTGAGCCGTGAAGATCGCGCCGTTGATGGCGAGCAATTCAGCGCGCTCCATGCCTGGGCCACGTGGACGTGAACCGACCAACAAAGCGTAGTCGACGTCTTTGAATGCAGTCATTGGGTCGCCGTGGGCTTCCATTCCGACCAACAGAGGGAACGCGCAATCTTCGAGTTCCATCATCACGCCGCGCAGGGCTTTTTGTGGGCCTTCAACAGGCACTTCCAACAATTGCAAGATGACGGGTTGGTCTTTGCCCAACATTTCGCCAGAGGCGATACGGAACAACAGTGCGTAACCAATTTGACCAGCTGCACCAGTGACGGCAACGCGAACAGGCTTCTTGCTCATGGGGAAAACTCCAAGTAGTGATTAAAAAAAGATTATGGGCAGAGTTTACCCGCGAAATCGGGCAAACCGTCTGTCTTATGTCTTATAGAAGATATGATACGAGCTTGACAAAGAACTGACGCACACGCGCCAAACCAATAAAAAATGGCCACCAACTCCGCGCCCACTTTTGCAACCATCGCCAACCCGCCGTATGCGGGCAGCGATGCTTTGGGCGCGCCCGGCCTCACACCCGCCTTCAGCCCGCTGTATCAGCAAATCAAAGGATTGATTTTGCAAAGCCTGCAGTCGGGCGAGTGGAAGCCAGGCGAAGCCATCCCCAGCGAGATGGACCTAGCCGCCCGCTTTCGCGTCAGCCAAGGCACGGTGCGCAAAGCCATTGATGAGTTGGCTGCCGAAAACCTGGTGGTGCGCCGCCAAGGCAAAGGCACCTTCGTGGCCACCCATGCCGAGCAGCATGTGCAATACCGCTTCTTAAAGCTTCAGCCCGACAACGGTGACACCCAGAGCGAAGGCCCAGCCGAACGCACCATCATCGACTGCAAGCGCCTGCGCGCCAGTGCCGACGTGGCCCGCGCGCTCAGCCTACGCAGCGGCGACCCCGTGCTGCAAGTGCGTCGCGTGCTGGCTTATGCGGGCGTGCCCACCATTTTGGAAGAGCTGTGGCTGCCTGGCGCACCGTTCAAAGGACTCACCGCCGAACGCTTAAGTAATTACAGCGGCCCGATGTATGCGCTGTTCGAAACCGAGTTTGGCGTGCGCATGGTGCGCGCCGATGAAAACATCCGCGCTGTCAACCCTGATGCCGAGCAAGCCGAACTGCTGAAGGTTGACGCAGCCACGCCGCTTCTGAGCGTGGAGCGCGTGGCTTACACCTACAACGACACCCCCATGGAACTGCGCCGCGGCCTTTACCGAACTGACACGCATCACTACCGTAATGCTTTGAGCTGACAGGCGTGAAACCCTCATGTCAGTTTGGTGAAGTGAAATAGAATTTAAAGTTGCTTTGACATACAGATAAACCCGAAGAAAGAGCCCACATGACCCAGCTTGCCAAAAAGCGGCCTGAGTTCCGCAACATCAACGCCTTGACCGACCTGCCTTCGTACCGCCTTCCAGCGGCTGGCATCGTATCGATCTTGCACCGCATCAGCGGTTTGATCATGTTTTTGTTGTTACCACTCCTCGTTTGGATGTTTGACACTTCGGTGTCGTCTGAAATTTCCTTTGCCAAATTCAGCGCCGCGTTCAACGTCGGTCTGGGCTTTGTGCCTGCTGTGTTGGTCAAGGTTGTGGTGCTGGGCCTGATCTGGGCTTATTTGCATCACGCGATCGCAGGTGTGCGCCACGTCTACATGGACGTTTGCCACGCTGTGAGCAAAGAGTTCGGCAAGTCTTCAGCCATCGCCACTCTGGTCTTGAGCTTGAGCCTGACCGCAGCCTTGGGCGCCAAGCTGTTTGGCCTTTACTGATTTTCTAGGAGCTTCAACATGTCCGTGAATTACGGTTCCAAACGCGTCGTCGTGGGCGCGCACTATGGTCTACGCGACTGGCTCGCTCAGCGCGTCACCGCTGTCTTGATGGTTTTATTCACCTTGGCCGTCTTAGGCCAAGTGTTGTTGACCAGCGGCGACATCAGCTATGACAAATGGGCTGCCATTTTCAGTGGTCAGTTCATGAAGGCCTTGACCTTCTCAGTCTTCATCGCCTTGTCCCTGCACGTGTGGGTCGGCATGCGCGACATTTGGATGGACTACGTCAAACCCGTGGGTTTGCGTTTGGTTCTGCAAGTATTCACTTTGGTCTGGCTGGTGTCTTGCCTCGGCTGGGCCATTCAGGTTCTCTGGAGGCTCTAAGTCATGACAGTTAAAAGCTCTATCCCACGTCGTAAATTTGATGTGGTCATCGTCGGAGCCGGCGGCTCTGGCATGCGCGCATCGTTGCAACTTGCTCGCGCAGGTTTGAACGTGGCCGTGTTGTCCAAAGTGTTCCCCACACGTTCACACACCGTGGCTGCTCAAGGCGGCATTGGCGCGTCTTTGGGCAACATGAACGAAGACAACTGGCACTACCACTTCTATGACACCGTCAAAGGCTCCGACTGGCTCGGCGACCAAGACGCGATTGAATACATGTGCCGTGAAGCCCCCAAAGTCGTTTACGACTTGGAACACATGGGCATGCCTTTCGACCGCAACCCAGACGGCACCATTTACCAACGCCCCTTCGGCGGCCACACCGCCAACTACGGCGAAAAGGCTGTTGAGCGCGCTTGTGCTGCTGCTGATCGTACCGGTCACGCCATGTTGCACACCCTGTACCAACAAAACGTCAAAGCCAAAACCAGCTTCTTCGTGGAGTGGATGGCCCTCGACCTGATCCGCGATGACGCAGGTGATGTGGTCGGCGTGACCGCCCTCGAGATGGAAACTGGCGAGCTCTACATCATGGAAGCAAAAACCGTGTTGTTGGCCACCGGTGGTGCAGGCCGCATTTTTGCTGCTTCGACCAACGCGTTCATCAACACCGGCGACGGCTTGGGCATGGCAGCACGCGCTGGCATCCCACTCGAAGACATGGAATTCTGGCAATTCCACCCCACTGGCGTGGCCGGTGCTGGCGTGTTGTTGACCGAAGGCTGCCGTGGCGAAGGCGCGATTTTGCGCAACTGCAATGGCGAGCGCTTCATGGAGCGTTATGCCCCCGCCTACAAAGACTTGGCCCCACGCGACTACGTGTCACGCTGCATGGACCAAGAGATCAAAGAAGGTCGCGGCTGCGGTCCCAACAAGGACTACATCAACCTCGACATGACCCACTTGGGTGCTGACACCATCATGAAGCGTTTGCCTTCGGTGTTCGAAATTGGCCACAACTTTGCCAACGTCGACATCACCAAAGAGCCAATCCCAGTGATCCCCACCATCCATTACCAAATGGGCGGCATCCCCACCAACATCAACGGCCAAGTTGTGACGCAAAACGCCAACAACGAAAGCGTTGTGGTGAATGGTTTGTACGCTGTGGGCGAATGCTCTTGCGTGTCAGTGCACGGCGCTAACCGCTTGGGCACCAACTCATTGCTCGACTTGTTGGTGTTCGGCCGCGCAGCTGGCAACCACATTGTTGAATTCAACCAAAAGAACAAAGAGCACAAGCCTCTGCCAGCCAACGCGGCTGACGTGACCTTGGCGCGCTTGGCTCGTTTGGAAGCCAACAAGACAGGCGAATACGCACAAGACGTGGCCAACGACATCCGGGACGCCATGCAGTCACACGCCAGCGTGTTCCGCACACAGGCGTTGATGGACGAAGGCGTCAAGCAAATCGCTGCCCTGCGCGAGCGCGTGAACAACATCGGTTTGAAAGACAACTCCAAAGTCTTCAACACTGCACGCATCGAAGCCCTGGAAGTGGAAAACTTGATCGAAGCCGCACAAGCCACGATGGTTTCTGCTGCTGCTCGTCACGAAAGCCGCGGCGCTCACACAGTCAACGACTACGGCGACACGCCCGAGCATCCAAACGGCCGTAACGACCAAGACTGGCACAAGCACACCCTGTGGCACAAAGAAGGCAACAAGCTGACTTATAAGCCCGTGCAAATGAAGCCTTTGACTGTCGACAGCATCCCGCTGCAGACCCGTACTTTCTGATCAGGTAAACACCATGACAAAACGCACGTTCCAAATTTATCGCTACGACCCAGACACCGACGCCAAGCCTTACATGCAGACCATCGAGGTCGAATTGGATGGCAACGAGCGCATGCTCTTGGATGCTTTGATGAAACTCAAAGCCGTCGACCCCACCATTTCGTTCCGTCGCTCATGCCGTGAAGGCGTGTGCGGTTCAGACGCAATGAACATCAACGGTAAAAACGGCTTGGCCTGCTTGACCAACATGCGCACCCTCCCCGGCGTGATCGTGTTGAAGCCGCTGCCAGGTCTGCCTGTCATCCGCGACTTGATCGTGGACATGACTCAGTTCTTCAAGCAATACCACTCCATCAAGCCCTACTTGGTCAACGACACACAAGTGCCTGAAAAAGAGCGCCTGCAGTCACCCGAAGAGCGCGATGAGTTGAACGGCTTGTACGAGTGCATCTTGTGCGCCAGCTGCTCAACCAGCTGCCCCTCGTTCTGGTGGAACCCCGACAAGTTCGTGGGCCCAGCTGGTTTGTTGCAAGCCTATCGCTTCATTGCAGATAGCCGTGACCAAGACACTGCTGGCCGTTTGGACAACCTGGAAGACCCATACCGTCTGTTCCGTTGCCACACCATCATGAACTGCGTCGACGTGTGCCCCAAGGGTTTGAACCCCACCAAGGCCATCGGCAAGATCAAAGAATTGATGGTTCGTCGCGCCATCTAAGGCTCGACTTAACCTCACACGGAGCACCAAGATGGACGCGGACGCACCATTTCGCGACACCTCTGTGGGTGACCCAACGCTGGACGGCTTAGACGGCAAGCAAGTGCTTGGCGAACGAGCCCTCAGCAAACTGCACTGGCGTAGCCGGCGCGGCCTGCTCGAGAACGATTTGTTCATCAAAAAGTTCTTTGAGCGGCATGAATCTCGCTTAACCGTGGGTCATGCCAGAGGCATGTATGAGTTGATGGACTTGTCTGACAACGATTTGCTCGACATCTTTTTGAAACGCAAAGACTTGCCAGAAAAGCCCCTGACAGAAGAAGCACTTGAAGTGCTGCGTATGTTGAGAGACTGAACCGAACACCGCTTTTAATAAAAAGACATTTAGGAAGAACCATGAAACTTGCAGATAACAAAGCCACTCTGTCGTTCAGCAACGGCAGCCCTAGCATCGAGATGCCCGTCTACAGCGGCAGCGTTGGTCCAGACGTGATCGACATCCGTAAGTTGTACGGCCAAACTGGCATGTTCACTTATGACCCAGGCTTCTTGTCTACAGCTTCTTGCCAATCGGCCATCACCTATATCGACGGTGACAAAGGTGAATTGCTGTACCGCGGCTACCCCATCGAACAACTCGCCACCAACTGCGACTACCTCGAAACTTGCTACTTGTTGTTGAAGGGCGAACTACCCAACGCCGCACAAAAAGCTGAGTTCGAGCACACCGTGACCAACCACACCATGGTCAACGAGCAAATGCAATTCTTCTTGCGTGGCTTCCGCCGTGATGCACACCCGATGGCTGTGTTGACTGGCTTGGTCGGCGCTTTGTCTGCGTTCTATCACGACAGCACTGACATCAACAACCCAGAGCACCGCGAAATCGCTGCGATCCGTTTGATCGCAAAGATGCCAACTTTGGTTGCTATGGCCTACAAATACGGCGTGGGCCAGCCTTACATGTACCCACAGAACAACCTGAGCTACGCAGGTAACTTCTTGCGCATGATGTTCGGTACACCTTGCGAAGAATACGTGGTCAACCCCGTGCTCGAGCGCGCCATGGACCGCATCTTCACTTTGCACGCAGACCACGAGCAAAACGCTTCTACTTCTACCGTGCGTTTGTGCGGTTCGTCAGGCACCAACCCATTCGCAGCCATCGCTGCTGGTGTGGCTTGCTTGTGGGGCCCAGCACACGGCGGCGCCAACGAAGCTTGCTTGAACATGCTGGAAGACATCCAGAAAATGGGCGGCATTTCTAAAGTCGGCGAGTTCATGGAACTGGTCAAAGACAAAAACTCTGGCGTCAAGCTCATGGGCTTCGGTCACCGCGTTTACAAAAACTATGACCCTCGCGCCAAGTTGATGCAAGAAACTTGCGACGAAGTGTTGAAAGAACTCGGCCTCGAGAACGACCCCTTGTTCAAGTTGGCCAAGGCCTTGGAAAAGATCGCTTTGGAAGACGAATACTTCGTCAGCCGCAAGCTCTACCCCAACGTCGACTTCTACTCTGGCATCGTGCAACGCGCCATCGGCATTCCAGTGAACTTGTTCACCGGCATCTTCGCCTTGGCACGCACTGTGGGCTGGATTGCTCAGTTGAACGAAATGATCAGCGACCCCGAGTACAAAATCGGCCGTCCACGTCAGTTGTTCACAGGCGAAGCACACCGCAACGTCGAAGCATTGGCCAAGCGCAAGTAATTGCACCTAGCCTCGTCGTGGCTCGTTCGCGACAGCAAAAAGCCCTGCACTGCAGGGCTTTTTTGTTTTTGAGGCGTTCACACATCAGTGCAGTGGTAGGCTCTGCCGCTATGAGTTCTGTACCGTTTTTAAATACGCCCGAGGCCCTGCGCCAACTGGCCGCCAAACCCCATACACCCTGCCAATGCAGCCTGCAACATTGCGCAGGCTGGGAGAGCGTGAGCGAAGCCGTGTGGCCAGCGCAGCACATGACCCTCGTGGCCACCCTGCGCGACCCCGATGTGTATGAACCCACGTTTGAAGAACAGCACCCAAACGGCACGCGCTATGAATCAGCCGATGCGCCTGTGGCCTTGAAGTTTTTCCCGTACAACCGCTGCGATGTGCACGCCTGCGGCAAATGCCAGCAACACGCACTGCGTTACACCGAGTTTGGTGGCTACTACGTGGATCCACGCGCACGCCGCTTGAACGCTGAGTTGATTACAGACTAAGTCAGGCGCTTCGCCAGCGAGTGCTTGCAGTCTTCCCACGGCAACACGTGGCAGCCGCAATGCGGCACCTCTACGGCGGGTTTAGAGGCCACGGGTGGCTTTGTCTTCACCACCGCAGCCTTGGCGCTTGCTTTAGGGCTTGTACCTGTTGTAGCCCCTGTGTCTTGGGCTGCATCTAGGTTTGGAATCCACTGCATGAACGGTGTCAGGTCATCCACGTCCACGATGAACCAGCACTTTTTGGCTGCGTCCCAACGCGCACCTAGCGCCTTGGCCGCATCCTTCTCGGCAAATGGGGTGACAAGGTTAATTCGCATCACACACCGCTGGCGTTTAGCCCAGAGCCATCTCGCCGCCTAGGGCTTCAAACAAGTCGGGGATGAGCTTACTCAGCTCACCGGTGGCAATGGCCACGTCGGCATCAAAGCCTTCGTCTTTTTCGGTGGAGGTGGCTTCAAACACTACATCCAAGAACGTGACTTTTTTCAGCTGCATCGCCTCGGTCAGCGAGAACGACACACGGCCCTCCCATGTCAGCGCCAAACGCGTGGGCAGCTTGCCGCCTTCGACGTGTTGCTTCACCTCGTCGGTATCGAGCGGGTGGCGCACATAGCGCACCACGGACTTCGATTCATCAGCAGCCTTTAGCTCGCACTCACGGTCCACGCTGAATGCAGCGGGCGACTCTTGCGTGATTAGCCACGAAGCCATGGCCGACTGTGGCGATATTTGTGTGTTGATCAAGGTCAAGCTCAAACCGGCGAATGATTTGATGAGCATCGTCACCACCTCGTCCGCTTTGGCTTGGCTGCCAGCGTCCATCACCATCAGGTTGGTGGCGGGGTCAATCCACACCAGCACCGACGACTCTTTGCTGAAGGCCATGGGCATCAAAGACATCTTCACGTCTTCTTTGATTTCCTTCATCTCCTTTTTGCCGGGCTTGCGGCCTTCGGTGGCTTCAATCACCGCGCTGCGCTCTTTGGCTTTGCGAGTGACGATGGAGCCGGGTACGCCCTTGGTCTCGATCTTGAGCTTCAACATACGCTGGCCACTCACCGCCTCCACCAATGGGCCATGCGCCTCGCCACGCGGTTCGACCCAGCCAATGGCTTTCTCTTGGCTCGCGCCACAAGGCACAAAACGCTCGGCGTCTAACGCCTGTTCCATTTGCTCAAGGCTAGGGATCCAGCCCTCAGCAATTCGATACACCATCACATTTTTAAACACGGGTCACCTTTGCTTTTCAGCTCTCGCCGAAATAAAAAAGCCAACCGCAAGAGTTGGCTTTGGAAGTTGTGTTGATTTTAGCGCCCTACCCTCACGCTAAATAAAGACGAGAATTAACAAGACTGGAGAACACGGATGAAATCCCTTACCTTCGCACATTGCTGTGGTTTGTCTGCCTACTAACGCTACTATCAGCATTCGCCCAACAAGGCGACTGCGGCTTTATCCAAAACCCTGACCGTCAAGCCTATTGCCGTGCCATCAGTGGGGGTGGGTCTGGCTACTGTGGATTTATTCGCGACAGCGATTTGCAAGCGCGTTGTCGAGCCGAAACGGGCGGGGGTAGCGGCCAATGTGGCTTTATTCGCGACCACGACTTACAAGCGGCATGTAGGGCCAAGATACGTTAACACCCACACACGAAATCGCTTAAACGATAAAGCATTACCAACCGAAGCACAGACGACGTCGTAATTTATCAGAGATAAAACTCACTGTTTTTTGCGTTCGCGTAGTCAACAGCCTCTGAGTACGAATTGAGAACGACATCGTCTTCTCCCAATACCCTAGCGATGTATGCGTCACCCACTTGCAAAAGTTCAACCAACACGATGTCGGGCTCAAGTCGCGATTTAAATTGAAGAAGTATCTGATGTTTTTTTTCTGTCGACATGCATGAAAAGTCTTAAGCTGACCAAAATAGTCATATTTCGCATATTCTAGAGATGAATAGACCATGCAAGCATGTCTCTATCAATTCATAGTGTTCGACATGTACAGCTGAGAAACTGCCTGAAAAAATTGAGATTAGATGCAGGACTCACTCAAGTTCAGCTAGCTCAGAAAATGGGTTTGGAACAATCTCAAATTTCCAAACTAGAACGGGCCGTCAAATTTGTAGATGTATGGTTATTTGTCGACTACGTCACAGCGTGCGGCTTTGCGCCTGCGTATGCAATAAAGCTACTGACGGCTATGAGCACCGACATAGACGACAACGCTCACTAACCATCTGTGAGGTATGTCTTGAAGCGCGTCTTTTCAGAAGCAGAAAATAAAAAACCCCAAGTAAATCAATTACTTAGGGTTTCCAATTGGCGGAAGCGGTGAGATTCGAACTCACGGAAGGCTCACACCTTCGCCGGTTTTCAAGACCGGTGCATTCAACCACTCTGCCACGCTTCCAGTTGAATTCATCCAACATTGTAATGTGTCTTTGGTCCGCTTTTGCTTCAGGCCTCAGACAAAAACAAAGATTGCAAATCACTCAAGAAATCAAAGCCACGCTCGGTGGGCACCACGCGCTGAAAGTCGCGCGTGATGAGGCCTTTAGCTTCGGCCTCTGCCAATGCAGCTTGAATGGCAGTCACAGGCAGACCCGTGCGGTCGGTGAAGTCGGCCAGCGAAAAACCGTGGCGCAAGCGCAAAGCGTTGAGCATGAATTCAAACGGCAACTCGGCTCGCGCCACCTCGGTGCTTTGGGCCACGGCACGGTCTGCGCGGCTGGTGTCTAGCGCGTGGTCCATGAACAGGCGCGGGTCGCGGTTGCGCACTTGGCGCAGCACGCGATGGGCAAAGCTGAGCTTGCTGTGTGCGCCAGCGCCAATGCCCAAATAGTCACCAAACTGCCAGTAGTTGAGGTTGTGCCAGCAGCGGTGGTTGTCTTTGGCATAGGCCGACACTTCGTAGCGGTGCAGGCCCACAGCGGCAGTGCGCTCGGTGATGCGGTCGAGCATGGCATAGGCGTCGTCGTCTTCCGGCACTTGCGGCGGGAATTTGGCAAACACGGTGTTGGGCTCGATGGTCAGGTGGTACACCGACAAATGCGGTGGCTGCAAAGACAAAGCCATGTCAAGGTCTTCATCCAACTGCGCCAGCGATTGGCCGGGCAAGGCGTACATCAGGTCGAGGTTGAAGGTGTCAAAGGCTTCACGTGCTTCTTCGACCGCGGCAATGGCTTGGGCGCGGTTGTGCACGCGGCCCAAGGCTTGCAAGTGTTGGTCGTTGAAGCTTTGCACGCCCACCGACAAGCGGGTAACGCCTGCGGCCCGGAAGGCGCGGAAGCGGTCTTTTTCAAACGTGCCGGGGTTGGCCTCTAGCGTGATTTCGCAATCGGCCTCTAAGCGCAAACGCGCACGCATGTCGCTGATGAGCCGCTCAATCGCGGCAGGCGAGAACAAGCTGGGCGTACCACCCCCAATGAAGATGCTGTGCACGCTGCGGCCCCAAATGAGGGGCAGGCTGTGTTCAAGGTCGGCACACAAAGCATCAAGGTAACGCTGCTCGGGGAGCTCGCCGCCCACGCTGCTGTTGAGCTCGTGCGAGTTGAAGTCGCAGTACGGACACTTCTTCAAGCACCACGGCAAATGCACATATAGCGAGAGCGGCGGCAAACTGCTGAGCGACAGCGTGCCCGGGCGCATGAGGTGTTGGATGTCTTGGGTCATTGACAGTGTTTCAAGCGAACCAACGCTCACGCATGAGGGCGAGCATTTGCTGCGCGGCTTGGCCACGGTGGCTGTTGGCGTTTTTCACCTCGATGGGCAGCTCGGCAAAGGTTTTTCCAAAGCGCGGAATGAACATGATGGGATCAAACCCAAAGCCATTGCTACCCACAGGCGCACGGGTAATTTCACCCACCGCACGCCCCACGGCAATGAGTGGCTCGGGGTCATCCGGATGGCGCACGGCCACGAGGGTGCTGACCAAGGCGGCGCGGCGGTTGTCGATGTTGGCCATTTGTTCGAGCAAGGCGCGTACGTTGTTATCGTCGCTTTTCTCGTAGCCAAACTGCGTGGCGTAGTACGCGGTTTGTACGCCAGGCAGGCCGCCGAAAGCATCGACGCACAGACCAGCATCGTCAGCCACGGCGGGCAAGCCGCTTTCACGCGCGGCGTGGCGGGCTTTGGCTAAGGCGTTTTCGACAAAGGTGTGAAACGGCTCTTCGGCTTCACCAATGTGCAAATCGCCTTGGCGCACCAGCTCGACGCCCAGCGGCGCAAACATGGCTTGCAGCTCAGCGAGCTTGCCTTGGTTGTTAGAGGCCAGAACGATTCGTTTCATGAGCTGCGTCATAGGTTAAGAAGGTGTGATTGATTAAGACTGCAGAGCTTCTTGCTGCATAGCGATGAGTTCGCGCACGCCTTTTTCGGCCAAGGCCAGCAAGGCGTTCATTTGGTCGCGGGTGAAAGGCAGCCCTTCGGCAGTGCCCTGCACTTCCACATAATGGCCAGCACTGGTCATGACCACGTTCATGTCGGTGTCGCAGCCAGAGTCTTCGGTGTATTCCAAATCGAGCAAGGGCAAGTCGCCCAACATACCCACCGAAATAGCGGCAATGCCTTGGGTGATAGGGCTCTCAGAAATCTTGCCTGCGGCAATGAGCTTGTTCACCGCGTCTTGTGCGGCCACAAATGCGCCGGTGATGCTGGCGGTGCGTGTGCCGCCGTCGGCTTGCAACACGTCGCAGTCCAAATGGATGGTACGTTCGCCCAGTTTCTTCAGGTCAAACACCGCGCGCATCGAGCGGCCAATGAGGCGCTGAATTTCTTGGGTGCGGCCCGACTGCTTGCCGCGTGCAGCTTCGCGGTCGCTGCGGGTGTGGGTGGCGCGGGGCAGCATGCCATATTCAGCGGTGACCCAGCCTTCACCCGAGCCTTTTTTGTGGCCAGGCACTTTTTCTTCCACCGACGCGGTGCACAGCACTTTGGTGTGGCCAAACTCAATCAGCACCGAGCCTTCGGCGTGCATGGTGTAGTGGCGTGTGATGCGCACGGGGCGCAATTGGTCGGCAGCACGGGTGTGGCGAGAGGCGGGCAAGGTGGTGGTCATTTTTTAATGCTTCTAGCGGTTCAGTAAAAGACTAATTGTCGACCAATCCGAATACCCCACCCCTGCGTCAAAAAACTGAAACGGAGAGCCTGAGATAATCTAGTCTTTGATACGAAACGCCACCCCATGCCCATTTACAGCATGACCGGTTATGCCAGCGCGCAAACCGAGCTACCTTCAGACACCGCCAACAGCCCAGCCCTGCGCTTGGGGCTGGAGATTCGCTCGGTCAACAGCCGCTTTCTAGACCTGACGTTCAAGATGCCCGAAGAGCTGCGCCAGCACGAAGCGGCTATGCGCGAACTGGTGACCAAGCACCTCAAGCGCGGCAAGGTCGAAGTGCGCGCCAACATTGAAAGCACGGCCGACACCAGCTTTGCCGAGCCCACCCCTGCCCTGCTGCAACGCCTGCTGGGCCTGCAAGAGCTGGTACACGCTCACTTACCAAAGGCCAACGGCCTGTCGGTGGCCGATGTGTTGCGCTTGGCCACGGCCCAATCTGCCGCGCCCGCCGACATTGGCCCTGCGGTGCTGAAGCTGGCCCAAACCACCCTGACCCAGCTGAGCGATGCCCGCGAACGTGAAGGCGCACGACTGGCCCAAACCCTGCGCGAGCGCATTGGCCAACTGCGCGTGCTGGCCACACAGGCCGCGCCGCTGGTACCCCAGCTGGTGGAACAACAACGCTTGCGATTTTTAGAGCGTTGGCGCGAAGCCATGGCCTTGACCGAAGGCACGGCCCTGCCAGAAGCCGCGCAAGACCGCGCGTTGACCGAAGCCACCTCGTTTGCCATTCGCATCGACGTGGCTGAAGAGCTGACCCGCTTGGTGTCGCACTTTGAAGAAATAGACGATTTGCTGGCCAAAGGCGGCAAGTCCGAGGGTGTTGGCAAGCGTTTGGACTTCCTGATTCAAGAGCTGCACCGCGAGGCCAACACTTTGGGCTCGAAGTCAGCCACCATGGAAATGACCCGTATTTCGGTGGACATGAAAGTGTTGATCGAACAACTCCGCGAACAAGTACAGAACATCGAATAATGGACAACTTCCCCGGCAACCTCATTGTGGTCGCGGCCCCCAGCGGGGCTGGCAAATCGAGCCTCGTCAAAGCCTTGATGGAGCTCGACGCCAAAGTGCGCCCTTCCGTGTCGCACACCACGCGCCAGCCACGTGGCCAAGAAAAGCATGGCCGCGAATACTTCTTTGTGTCACCGCCCGAATTCGACCAAATGGTCGAAGGCAACGCGTTTTTGGAATGGGCCAATGTGCATGGCCAGCGCTACGGCACGTCGCGCAAAGCCATTGAAGACCGCATTGCCCAAGGCGCAGATGTGATTTTGGAAATCGACTTCCAAGGCGCGATTCAAGTGAAAAAGCTGTTTGCCAACGCGGTGCTCATCTTCATCTTGCCGCCCAGCTGGGAAGAACTGAAGTCTCGCCTGCACAACCGTGGCGAAGACGCCCCCGACATCATTGACCTGCGCCTGCAAAACGCGGCCGACGAGATGGCACAGGCCAAAGAATTTGACTACGTTATAATCAATGAATTGTTTGAGACGGCGCTGTTCGACCTGAAAGCGATCGTTCATGCACAGCGCCTCAAATACCTGGCACAGCGCCGGGCTCGGGCTGATATCTTTCAAGCCCTGAACATCACCTGAATTCTGGAGTATCCACATGGCCCGCATCACTGTTGAAGATTGCCTCGAGCAAATCCCTAACCGCTTTCAATTGGTGCTGTGCGCCACTTACCGCGCTCGCATGCTCAGCCAAGGCCACACTGCCAAGGTCGAAAGCAAGAACAAGCCAGGCGTGACCGCCTTGCGCGAAATTGCTGCTGGCCAAATCGGCATCGAAATGCTGAAAAAAGTACCCGGCTAAATCGGGGTAAGCCCCAAATGAAAAGCACCGCACTGCGGTGCTTTTTTATTGCGGGTAAAGTCAGCCACATGAGCGTTACCCAATCCACGTTAAAGCCCCCTGCTTCCTTGTCTGGAAGCGCGGCTGCAGCCAATGCTGCAGCGGCGAGCTTTGCTGCGTTGACTGAAAAACTAGGCTACCTCAATGCTGAGGGCTTAGACATGGTGCGCCGCGCCTACCGCTACGCCGACGAAGCCCATTTGGGCCAACTGCGCAACAGCGGTGAGCCCTACATCACCCACCCCATCGCTGTGGCTGCGCAATGCGCAGAATGGAAGCTCGATGCACAAGCTCTGTCGGCCGCACTGCTGCATGACGCGATGGAAGACTGCGGCATCACCAAAACCGATTTGATCGAGCGCTTTGGCATCCAAGTGGCCGAGTTGGTGGATGGCCTGACCAAGCTCGACAAGCTGGAGTTCAACACACGCGAAGAGAACCAAGCCGAGTCGTTCCGCAAAATGCTGTTGGCCATGGCGCGTGATGTGCGCGTCATCCTCATCAAGCTGGCCGACCGCAGCCACAACATGCGCACCATGGGAGATATGCCTCGTGCCAAATGGGGTCGCATCTCGAACGAAACCCTCGAAATTTACGCACCCATCGCCCACCGCTTGGGTCTGAACCAAACCTATCGCGAACTACAAGAACTGGCTTTTCAACACCTCTGGCCTTGGCGCCATAAGGTGCTGAGCAAAGCCATTCAAAAAGCCCGCCACCGCCGCCGCGATTTGATGCAAAAGGTGGAGCAAGAAGTAGGAGCCTCTTTTGCCAAGCAGGGTTTGAAGGTGCGCATCTCGGGTCGCGAAAAAACGCTGTACTCGATTTACAAAAAAATGGATGGCAAGCACCTGAGCTTTGCCCAAGTGACCGACATTTACGGCTTCCGCTTGGTGCTGCCCGATGTGATTGACTGCTACACAGCCCTGGGCGTGCTGCACCAGATGTACAAGCCAGTACCGGGCAAGTTCAAAGACCACATTGCCATTGCCAAACTCAACGGCTACCAATCGCTGCACACCACCATCGTGGGGCCATCGGGTTTGAACGTGGAGTTTCAAATGCGCACCGAGGCCATGCACCTTGTGGCTGAAACTGGTGTGGCCGCACACTGGCTCTACAAAGACAAAGGTTCTAGCAACGAAGCCAATGAAAATTTGGGTAACAAGTGGCTGCAATCATTGCTCGACATCCAAGACGAAACGCGCGATGCCACCGAGTTCTGGGACCATGTCAAAGTCGATTTGTTCCCAGACGCCGTCTATGTGTTCACGCCGAAAAGCAAGATCATGGCAATGCCACGCGGCGCCACCATCGTCGACTTTGCTTATGCCGTGCACAGCGATGTGGGCGACCGCACGATGGCCGGCAAGATCAACGGCGAACAAGTGCCGCTGCGCACCGAGCTGCGCAGTGGAGACATCGTCGAAGTCGTCACCTCTGCTGTGGCCTCGCCTAATCCTGCGTGGTTGGGCTTTGTAAGAACAGGTCGCGCACGTTCCAAGATTCGTCACCACCTCAAGACCATGGCGCACTCCGAGTCGCAAGGCTTAGGTAAAAAGCTATTGGCCCAAGCACTGCGCGCTGAAGGCATTGAAGATCTGCCCGCGCAAGACGACGAACACACTCAAATTTGGGAAAAACTGCTGCACTTCACAGGCAGCAAAACCAAAGCGGAGTTGTTGACTGACATCGGCCTAGGCAAACGCGTGGCGAGTATCGTGGCCAAACGCTTGGCCACCTTGTTGTCTGACATGGGCCACAAACCTGACGCGTTGCTGCTGAGCCGCGAGCGTTTTACTGCACACGAAAACGTGTCGCAAGGCGGGGTGACAGTTGACGGCAGCGAAAACGCATCCGTGCAATACGCCACCTGCTGCCGCCCCGTGCCAGGCGATGCGATTGTGGGCTACCTGGGCCGTGGTGAAGGATTGGTCGTGCACACCGATCAATGCGGCGTAGCACAACGCTTGAAATACAAAGACAGTGAACGCTTCATTGCCGTGGAGTGGGCCGAAGAACCAACACGCGCATTTGAAGTAGCTGTGGTGGTGACGGTCAGCAACGGCAAAGGCGTGCTAGCCCGAGTGGCATCGGCCATCACCAGCGCAGAAGCAGACATCAGCCACGTGTTAATGGCCGATGAGGTCAGCGGTCAAGAAGCCACCGACTTGCGCTTTCTCTTCACAGTGCGCGATAAGGCGCATTTGGAAACGGTGCTGGGTAATTTACGCCGCGTGCCGTCTGTGTTGCAAGCGCAGCGCGTGGTCTCGGGCGTGGGACGAGAGGCGTAGCCGACCTATCGCCTTGGCCTAAGCTTTTTCAGCTGCAGGAGCTGGATAACGCACCTCAACCACTTCGACTTCTTGCATGCCCACGGGTGTGACCAACTTCACCACATCGCCTTCGCGCGCTTTGAGCAAAGCACGTGCAATGGGCGACACCCACGTGACCTGGCCTTTCAGACTATCAGCCTCATCAATGCCTAGGATGGTGACGGTGCGCTCCACATCAGCCTCGTCCACATACGTGACGGTGGCGCCAAAAAACACTTGGTCTTTGCCGTGGTGGTTGCTCGGGTCGGTGATTTCGGCAATCTCAAGGCGTTTGGTCAAGAAGCGGATGCGGCGGTCAATCTCGCGCAAACGTTTTTTGCCATAGTGGTAATCGCCGTTTTCTGAGCGGTCGCCATTGCTGGCGGCCCAGTGCACGATCTCGACAATGCGCGGGCGTTCGTTATCGATCAACTCAAACAACTCCGCACGAAGCGCGGCATAGCCTTGGGGCGTGATGTAATTTTTACTACCCGCAGGCAATGGGGGCAAGGTGAGGTCGTCATCCTCACCATCGGCCTCACGGGTGAATGGTTTACTCAATGCCAGCCAATGACTTGATAGCCACGCTCAGCCAGGCACTGGTGCACAAACTGGCGATACAAGCTGCTGCCACCCACCGATTGGCCTGCAGCTGTCGCCGCTGCACCGCCTGCACCGATGGCGGCTGCGCCAGCGGCAATGGTTCTTAAATCAGGTTTGTGGCCACTCAGCAGTGAGCCGACGACGCCGGCCGTACCCACACCTGCAGCACCTGCTGCTGCTGCACGACCAGCATCAATTTTGTTGACCGCGCCCACCTCCGACTGCTGAGCCATGTCCGCGCACATTTGGGCATCGGCCTGGGCCTGCGCTGGACCGACTTGCTGGTAATGCATGTTTGGATAAAACGCAGGCTTAGCCACGGGCGTGGTGCAGCCAGCCAACAAACCAGACATAGCCAAAGAAAGAGACACGATGTGAAGATGTTTCATATGAGAAATTTATGCAGCGACAGTCAATCAACGCGCCAAAAGAAAAAGGGTTTACATCCGAAAATGTAAACCCTTGTTCAATTTGGTGCGGCTGGCAGGAATCGAACCCACGACCCCTTGGTTCGTAGCCAAGTACTCTATCCAGCTGAGCTACAGCCGCTCTGGAAAACCGAAAGTATATCACAGATATTTGGCACAAAGGCAAAGTGACTCAGAGACTCCAAGTTTTTGAGTCAACGACTGGTCTCTTCAATTTTTATAGCTTGGTTTGAAGCGCAGGTTGAATCCACTCTGGCTTGACCAAGCTTGGGGGGAGCAGATGAATTATTTTTCTGCACTCAGCCTCATTTCGGTCGTCACAGACCAAGACTTTCAAGGCTGTTTTTCGAATGGTAATTTTCTCTTTGAACTCGATCTGTAAATACTGTTTCAAGTCCAATTCACTCTCCCCCTCGATCCAAACCAAGCTCTCAATATCGGGCCACGATAGGTGAATTTTCTTGCTGACACCACCCCCAAAAATTTGAGGCACATGGCTCCAAGTCAAAAATATGCCATTGGGCGTTAACGTGACAGCACACACCTTAAGCAAGTCGCTGATCAATGCTTTTGCCAGAAAAAATGACCCCACCATGAGTACCAGCAAGGCAGCAAAGTCTGCATCACCCAAATGCTTGGAATTCCAATACGCACTGGCAGGCTCCACCAACAACAAAGAAAACGCGCTTGGAATACAGCACAGGCCAACCAACAAATACCAAGCGCGTGGCCACTTGGACGCAGGGTGTGGCTGATCCAGCGTGAGTTGCAAAGAGTCGCCGTGCTGATTCACGTCATGCTTTCATTCGAAGAGGTGTGATGTCATTGGTGTTGAGCGTGAGGATCAAGGACTCCCTGGCCAAATCCGTGTGCTTCTCTGACAGGCTAGCAGCCAAATCAGCGTCGCCATCGTGGATGGCTTTGACAATCGCTGCGTGTTCTTCCCAGATCCCGCTTCGCCCCAATTGGTGCTGATGAACAGCACCCATCACCCTGCGCAGATGTATCCAATGCAGCATGGCCGTTTCGATGATGAACGGGTTACCAGATGCCTCGTAAATGGCCTTGTGAAATGCCGTGTCCGCTTCAATCAGAGCATTCACATCATGACCCGCAGCAGCCTCGCGACCCGCGTCAATCAAGGACAAGGGGATTTTTGCTTTTCTCACGGAAGCAAGGCGTGCAGCCAACGCGTCTAACGAACCCCGCACTTGGTACAGATGCCCAATACGAATAGGGTCCAGCTGCGCTACCACCAAGCCGCGCCCAGGCGCCTCTTCTAGCAAGCCATCTTTTTTCAACAAACGCAAAGCCTGCAAAACTGGCGACCGAGAGACATTGAGCTTTTCGGCTAAATCTTCTTGCGTGATACGCTCACCAGGCGCCAGCACGCCAGCACTGATGGCATCCAACAGGGATTTATAAACTTCGTCAACGTAATCGGTGCGGTTGGGGATCTTCGCCAAACTCATTCAGGACTCCATGTTTTTGTCTGTGTTGAGCCTAACGGATTTTCTAAGCGTAAAACTCAGGTGAACATGTCGGGCTGTGTCGCCACCAAGTGGTCGTAAATAGGCTGAAAATGCAACCAACCGATGTACTCAGAACCCACGTGCTCTCGGCTGTAACGTGCACGCTCTGGTGACACGAGCACGGGTTGATGTCCCGTCGCCTCCACCAACATTTGCTGACGGCAACAACGCTCAAGCGCAATGAACCAAAACGCGGCTGCCTCGATGCTGTGGCGGCTGGCTGTCAGCAAGCCATGGTTTTGGTGAATGGCAGCTTTCACCCCTTTGAACCAATCGCAAACAGCCAAGCCTGCCTTTTCCTCGACCGCCACTTGACCCGCTTCATCTTTGATGACGATGTGGTCTTCAAAAAATGCAGCAGCATCTTGGGAGATGGGATCAAGCGGTCGGCCCAAGGCCGCAAATGCGGTGCCGTACACCGTGTGCGCATGACACATGGAAATGATGTCTGGATGGGCTTCGTGCACCGCCGCGTGCAACACAAATCCTGCGCGGTTGATGGCGTGCTTGCCCTCAACCACTTGACCCTTGTGGTCCGCCAAAATCAGATTTGACACTTTGACTTGCGCAAAGTGCACGCACATGGGGTTGGTCCAATAAAGCTCTGGGTGCTCTGGGTCTCGGATGGTGAGATGGCCGGCAAACCCGTAATCAAACCCCTCCAAAGCAAAGGCTCGGCATGCGGCCACCAAGCGCTGTTTGCGGTGCAAACGTTCGGCCTCGAAACTGTCAAACTGCTGAATCTCTGGGTAGATCAAGCCCGTTTGTGTGGGATCGTAAATTGATTTTTTATGACCACTCAATTGAGGTGTTTTCACTTTATCCAACATAGCTGTCTCCTGATAAAAATTACAAATTCAAAGACAAGGTTTTGCCCTTGGCGCGCGACACACACACGGTGAGGCAATGCGTTTTTTCTTCGTCGTTCAAGATGAAATCACGGTGATCCACCTCACCCGCCACATAGTCAACCTTGCAAGCACCACACAAGCCCGACAAGCATGAGGTCGATACACGTCGCCCCGTCAGCTCAATGGCTCGCACAATGGTTTGATCGGGGCCCACTTGAATGGTCTCGCCGCTTTTGACCAGATGCACCTCAAAAGCGCCATCTGGCAAATCGAGCGGTTTAGTTTCAGGCGCTTTGAAATGCTCGCAATGCACGGCCTCTTTGGGCCAATGGGCACTGCCCGCCGCACATGCGCTCATGAAACCTGCTGGGCCGCAGTAGTACACATGCGTGTCTGGCACGGCCACTTTCAGCAGCCCCGCGATGTCCAAACCCTTGCCCGGCTCGCCGCCGTCAAAGTGCAAGTGCAAATGCCCTTGCGGCACAAGGTCTTGCAGTTCTTTCATGAAAGCCACATGGCCAGTGCTACGTGCGCAGTAGTGAAGCTCAAATGAAGCCCCTGCGTCTTTGAGCGCATGCGCCATGGCTTTCAAGGGCGTGATACCAATACCGCCTGCAATCAAAATCGAATGCTTGGCTTCGCTTGCCATGGGAAATGCGTTGCGTGCAACGCCGACCTCCAACAGATCACCCACACGCACCTTGTTGTGCATGGCTAACGAACCACCTCGGCTTTTAGGCTCGAGCAACACCCCCAGCAGCCAATGGCTGGTGTCCTTGGGGTCACCCGCCAGCGAGTACGAGCGCACGATGCCGCCGGGCAAATGCAGGTCCACATGCGCACCAGCTTCAAAGGGCTCAAGTGCGTGGCCCTCGGGATCCACCAGTTCGTAGGAACAAATGCCTTGGGCTTGCCAACGTATGGCCTGCACCCTCAGCTGTTTTGTGTCGGTTGTGTGAGTCATGCGTGACGCTTAGCAAGCACGTCTTGCTGCAATGCTTCCATTTTGGTTTTCACAAAATCTGTGCGTTCTTGGCCCTTGAGCTTGTCGGCCTCCGTGATGATGCCCACGACTTGCTTGGCCAGATAACGGCGCAGGGTGACCTCTTCTTCTGTGGTGCGCCCCACAGGCAAGTCAAACACGTTGCCTGAGCAATAGCTGTTGGGCTGGCCTTCGCTATCGCGCAGCCACTGTGCAAATTGTTCAGGGCTGGCGTTGGGATTGGCACCGCGCACCGCATCACGCAGGAGTTTTCGGAACATGTACAAACCTGCATCGAACTTGGTTGGGTTCTCCAAAGCATGCACGGCTATCGGGCGCTGGCTGATGATGGCTTCGTAGTCGCCTGGTGCGTATTGGCAATCTTTGTAATTGGCGCGTGCACGGTGGTCGGTCGGAATAGGCGGCATATCTTTGAGTTCATACTTCCCAAATCGCTCTGGTCTGCGCATGGCGACTTGACCTTCTAGGAAGTCAATCGTTTCGTAGCCCACCATGTTTTTGTCACCCACGCCACGGGTGTCAATGCCTGGCCCCATCACGCGCCAGCCGATCATCTTGGCGTTTTGATCATCCACGGGCACGGTCCAACGAATCATATGGAAACGGCTGAAGAGTTTTTTCTTCTTGCCGTCTTCGGAGGTGTAAGCGTGCAAGCTGAGGTTAGGCAACACCTGGTGCTGCACTCGGATAAACATATGACCGTCGTCAGCGCGCCGTGCGCCAGCACCTGCCAAGCCACGGCCACCATGCACTGGCATGAAATGCATGTCGGGTGGCACCTCCATTGAGGCTGCGCCCACTTCGTCAAACGTGGTGCCTTGGAAATGCTCGCCCGTCACTTGACGCTTGGCGTGCAGGGCCATGGTGTGATAGTTGTCAGCTGAGTTGTCCTGCACTTGCAACCAGTTGCAGTGTTGGAAGTTGCTGTACGGCACCAACTCATCGCCCTCTGCGACGGTGAAGTTGGACTCCCACTCAGGAAATGGCGGCTCTTGATCGGGTGGCCCCATGTAGGCAAACACCAAGCCATGTCGCTCAAAGGCTTTGTAAGCACCTTGACGGATTGAGCAGCGGTAGCGCTCGCCCTCTTCCTCTTCGCCTTCTGGAAACGGCACACGCAAGCACGTCCCGTCAATGTCAAACACCATGCCGTGGTAGCAGCACGAAATGCCGTTGTGCTCGATCTTGCCGTACTCCAAAGAGGCACCGCGATGCACGCAGTGCGCGTGCAACAAACCAATACGGCCCGCACCATCGCGAAACGCCACCAACTCTTCGCCCAAGACTTTCAAATAACGCGGCGTATCGGTGAGCTCCATCGACATGCACACAGGGTGCCAAAAACGACGCATGTATTCGCCCAAAGGCGTTCCTGTACCGCACTCGGTCAGCTCAGGGTCGTGGCCTGGCACGCGATTGACGTGATAGCCACCAAAAGGAATGAGTTTTTTCTCAGTGGGCTCATCTGCGTGATTTGTTTTGTCGCGTGTATTCATGGCTTGACCTTTGTCTTGAAAATTGGATAAGTTAAAACTGAACTCCGTATTCTGTATACAAAGAATACGCGGTAAAGAACCTCCTTTGTACTGGGACTAACCCTTTCAGGACGTGAGTTCAAGTAAGCCTGAAAGTGAAAAAGCAATAAAAAAAGCCACTTTAAAAGTGGCTTTGTAAATGGTAGGACGTCACGGACTTGAACCGTGGACCAAAGGATTATGAGTCCTCTGCTCTAACCAACTGAGCTAACGTCCCAACCCAAGTTCGAATTGTAGTTTGTGCACACAGGCCAAATTCAAGTATCGGCCTCAGAAGTCGAAACATCTATGACGGTGCTATTTCCAGTGCCCTGATTGTTTTGATGTACGCCCATGACCTTCGAGATTTTTAGCACTTTAAAACGCCACCTCATAAGCTGGCCACGCCATGTGTTGATGGTTAGCAGCCTTGGCTTGCTCGTGGCGTGCGGTGGCGGAGGCGGTAGCTCGACCACCACCTCCACTGGCGCAGCACCCGTCATTACCTTGACCAGATCTGGGTCTGCAGATGCCATTTACTCTGGCAATGCTGCTTTGCTACTTCCCAGCTTCAATTACGGTTCGGCCGTATTGAGCTGGTCAGATGCCCAAGGGGCAACGCAATTTGTGCCGGCAACATCCAACGTGCCGATCTCGGTAAACCCCACACAAACCACCACCTACACGCTGACGGTCAGCTACCAAGACCCATCTACGGTGCGACCACAAACCCTGACGGCAACAGCAACGCAAGAGGTCATGATCAAAGCTGCTGAAAGCTTGGTCCCTACCTACGATTTGGTCGCTAGCAGCAACCTGATCACGTCTGGCAGCACAGTCACACTGACACCCACGTTTGCATGGTCTGCAGGCACGATTATCAGTAGCGTCATCAACTACGGTACGCAAAGTATTCCGGTCAGCTCAGCCAACTCTATCTCGCGTAGCCCAACCAGTAACACCACCTACACCTTGCGCATCGAATACCGTGATGAGCGTGTCATTCCTAACGTGGTGGCAGTGGTCGAAAAGTCGGTCAATGTGGACGTCACCACCAGCCCCGGCTTTTTCACCATCGGTGGCACGATGGCGGCTGGTCGCAGTGACCACGCCATGGTGCAATTGCCCAGCAGCCCACTCATCTTGGTGGCTGGTGGCACAAGCAACGGCACGACAGTCTTAAAAACAGCTGAGCTCTACGATCCGGTGACCAACACATGGCGCGCGACAGGCGACATGAAAACCGCGCGCAGAGGCCACACGGCCACGGTACTGAACAACGGCAAAATTTTGGTCGTGGGCGGCAACGATGGAACCAACACACTCTCAACAGCCGAGACCTACGACCCTACAACAGGCGTTTGGACCAACACCATCGGACCTCTGGCCTACACGCACCGCTACCACACGGCCACTTTGCTGAGTGATGGCAAGGTATTGATTGCGGGTGGCACAGTAGGCCCACTTGGCACAGCCGACGCTAAATACACCGAGGTGTACACCCCATCGACAGGCTCATTCACGCCTGGACCTACGCTTCCCGAGGAGCGCCAAGGCCACACCGCCACCTTGCTCAACAACGGCGATGTGCTGTTTGTAGGCAATAGCCTTGGCAACGGTGCCTTGGTCCGGACGCTCACTTACGACGGCACCTCATTCACATGGCCCCATTTGGCAACGCCATCGGTCTCCACGGGTAGCTTGGCGCAAGCGCGTTACAACCATTCCGCTGTATTACTTTCAACAGGAAAAGTTCTGGTCACAGGCGGATTTGGCTTGGACTCTAAAACTGCCGAACTCTATAACCCAAGCACTCACACTTGGGCGACTGCGAACAGCATGACTGCACCACGCGCTTATCACACCAGTACTGCACTTCGAAATGGCGACGTGGTTGTGATTGGTGGCTACAACGGCTCATCCTCGCTCACCAGCATGGATTACTACGAAGTAGCGTCCAACACATGGTCCAGCGTTGCACAAAAAACGCTCACCCAAGAGAGGTCCATGAACACCAGTCTGATGCTTACCAACGGAAAGGTGCTGACATTGGGTAGTTATTGCCCTGTGCCATCAGGCGCTTGCACGACATACACCAGCTCTGAAATTTGGGCGCCTTCTCCTTGATCAAGTTTGATCTTTCTAAGCCGATACACGTATCAACAATCTTTCACTCACTACACGGTGCCCTATGAAAAAACTCATCACACTGGCTACATTGATCGCTTGCACGCAAGCCAGCATGGCGCAGCCTGCCAAGCCCACCTACGCCTATTTTGAAGGCTTGAATCTGAGCATGGGCGTTGCACAAAACGCCACCCAATCTATTGCTGCAGCCAGCACAACCAAGGCCAACACCAGCGTAGGATTAGCAAAGATCAACTACACCTTTGCTTTGGCTTATCCAGCCAAACTAGGCGTGAGCGCGACATTTGATTTGAAAAATTCTGCCATCCGCAATGATGAAGTTTTGGCAAAAACTTCTCCGTCAGAAATCACCATTGAGCCAGGCATTTTGCTGCTCAGCAACTCTTTGCTCTATGCCAAGCTCGGCACGTACGCCAGCTCTTACCAAAGTAATGTGGGCACCCGGAGTCTGAGCGGTAAGAGCTATGGCATCGGCATCAAGCACTATGTGTATGGCCAGAACTTCATTCAAGCCGAATGGACACAACGTGAAACCGACAGCGTCAATGGCGGCTTAGGTGGCGACAAGTTCAAGCAAAGCTCTGCCGCTGTGTTGGTTGGCTTCAACTTCTAAACCTGCTCAGGTTTAAGTCAGCGAGGGATTTATCATCCCTCGCATGAAACTCTCTCCCAGAGCCCTCGGGCTCACCGCTGCGGTGGTCACGGTGCTCATTTGGTCATCGTTCATCGTGGTGGCACGCGCATCTGCTGCGCACAACCTGCTTCCCCTTGATATTGCTTTTCTGCGCATCATCGGTGCGGGCTGCGTGTTGCTGCCTTGGGGTTGGTGGCTCATGCGTTCACAACGTCAATCAGGTGAACAGGTTGGATCGTTGTTCGGCTTATCGCCACTGCCCTTGCGCATCACCGCCTTGGCTGGGCTTTTGGGCAGCATGCTCTACGCCATGCTGGCCTACTCTGGTTTTTTCTTTGCGCCTGCTGCGCACGCATCCGTTTTGATGCCCGGTAGTTTGCCGTTGTGGACCTCGCTCTTGGCAATCGTGGTCTTACACGACCACATCACCCGTGCACGCGCCATGGGCCTCGCTTGTATTGTGTTGGGTGACCTGTTGGTGGGCGGTGCGAGCTTACTCAAAGCATTTGACGGCGGCGAGGTGTGGAAAGGCGACGTGATGTTCATGTGCGCTGCCTTTTGTTGGGCCTGCTACAGCGTGTTGGTGCGTCGCCATGCGCTAGAACCTGTACGCGCCACCATCGCCATCACCGCGTTTTCGTGTGTGAGCTTTGTGCCCATCTATGGCTTGGCCGCTTTTGCGGGCTGGGTGCCTACGCACTTGGGCACCGCGCCAGCAGCAGAAATGTTGTTTCAAGCGGTTTACCAGGGCATGGGCTCGGTCGTGATTTCAGGCATCACCTTCAACGTGATGATTCGTCACTTCGGCCCTGTGCGCTCCACCATGATCACGGCCTTGGTGCCGGGCCTTTCAGCTTTGGGGGCTGTGGTGTTTTTGAACGAACCCATGAGCCTCAACCTGCTAGGCGGTTTGGCCTTGGTAACTTGCGGTATTTTGTTTGGCGTGCGCTTGCCAAAAACTTAGAGCTGATTGAGCGATCTGCTTACTTGTGGCTAAGCGCGTTGCTCACCAGCTTAGAGGTGATGTCCACAATTTGAATCATGCGGTCATAGGCCATGCGCGTGGGGCCAATCACGCCTAGCGTGCCCACCACATGTCCGTCGATTTCGTAAGGGGCACTGACGACCGACAGTTCTTCCATCGGCACGATTTTGCTTTCGCCACCAATGTAAATGCGCACACCTTCGGCCTGCGCTGAACTGTCTAGCAAACGCACCAGCTGCGCTTTTTGCTCAAACAAATCAAAGGCGCGGCGCAGGTTGCCCATGTCGCTGGAGAAGTCACTCACCGACAGCAAGTTGCGCTCGCCGCTGATGATCACGTCGTCTTGCACTTGTGTCAGCGCCTCGGTGCTCACCTGCACAGCCGCTTGCATGAGTGTGGCAATTTCGCCGCGCAGCGACTCCACCTCAGCCAATAGCTTTTCACGCACTTGCTCAATGGCCATGCCTGCGAAATGGTGGTTAAGGTAGTTGGAAGCCTCCACCAGCTGCGAGGCGGTGTAGTCGGTTTCGGTGAACAGCACGCGGTTTTGCACATCACCTTCGGGCGACACGATGATTACCAACAAACGGCGATCCGACAGACGTAAAAACTCAATATGGCGAAAGACCGAGCTGCGCTTGGGGGCAATCACGACACCTACAAAGTGCGACAAGTCCGACAGCAAATGCGCCGCATTGGCAATCACCTTTTGCGGCTGGTCAGGCGCTAGCGTGGGAGTCTGCATGTGTCCACGCTCAGCCGTCAGCATGGTGTCTACAAACAAACGGTAGCCCAAGGCTGTGGGAATGCGGCCTGCCGAGGTGTGCGGGCTGGCAATGAGGCCGAGCTCCTCTAGGTCAGACATCACATTTCGAATGGTGGCGGGCGACAGTTCGATGCCGGTGGCACGAGACAACGTGCGCGAGCCGACGGGTTGTCCGTCGGCGATGTAGCGCTCTACCAGCGCTTTGAGCAATAACTTGGCGCGATCGTCTAGCATGGTCATCCTGTTGTCGAATTTTAGTGATGTAATTTGCCCATGAAATCGAAGTTTCGTCAGATCGCATTGTTGGGCAAGTATCACCAGTCTGTGGGCATTGCCAACGCATCCTCCCGAGAGACCTTAGAGGGCATTGCTCAGTTCTTGCACACGCTTGGCTGTGATGTCGTCATTGAACACGACACGGCAGCCGGCTCTGGCCTGAACGGCTACACCGTGATGAACATCGAAGAGATTGGCAAATCCTGTGATTTAGCCATTGTGCTCGGTGGCGACGGCACGATGCTGGGCTATGCCCGCCAACTCGCCCCACACAACGTACCCCTGATTGGCATCAACCAAGGTCGATTGGGTTTCATCACCGATATTCCGCTGAGCGAAGTCAAAACCGCGCTCACCGCCATGCTGGGCGGTGCTTACGAAGAAGACCGTCGCGCCCTGATGCGCGCCAAGGTCTGGCGCGATGGCCATTGCGTGTTCAACGCACTGGCTTTGAACGACGTGGTGGTCAACCGCGGTGCGACCAGTGGCATGCTGGAAGTGCGTGTGGCCATTGATGGCCGCTTTGTGGCGAACCAACGTGCCGACGGATTGATCATTGCAACGCCAACGGGGTCCACCGCTTACTCGCTCTCTGTGGGTGGGCCTTTGCTGCACACCTCTTTGCCTGCTTGGGTGCTAGCTCCGATTGCGCCACACACCTTGTCTAACCGACCCATCGTTTTAGCTGATACAGGTGAAGTAACGATTGACTTAGTAGCTGGCCGTGACGCCAGCGCCAACTTTGACATGCAGTCGCTCGCATCGCTCTTGATTGGCGACCGCATCACGGTGAAGCGCTCGAACTACCACGCCACCTTTTTGCACCCACGCGGCTGGAGCTATTACGACACTCTTCGCCAAAAACTGCACTGGAACGAGGGCGTGGCATGAGTTTGCAGCACATCGTTTTGCGCGATTTTGTGATCGTGCGCGAACTGGACCTCGATTTGTCGAGCGGCTTTTCTGCGCTCACCGGCGAGACCGGTGCTGGCAAATCGATTTTGATAGACGCCCTGCAACTAGTGCTGGGCGCTCGCGCTGAAAGCAGCGTGGTGCGCGAAGGCGCAGCGCGTGCCGAAATTTGCGCCGAGTTTGACACCACGCCCGAAATATTGACGTGGCTAGACGACGAAGGCTTTGCCGATATCACCGCCGACGACCATTTGTTGCTCAAACGCACGATTGACGCGCAAGGCAAAAGCCGCGCATGGATCAACGGCAGCCCCGCCACCGCCACCCAGCTGCGCGCCTTGGGCGATAGGGTGCTCGACATCCACGGCCAACACGCTTGGCAAAGCCTGACCCGCCCTGACGCAGTGCGCGGCTTGCTCGACGCCTACGCCGGTGTGAACCTGCAAGGCCTGACACAAACGTGGACGCAATGGCGCCAAGCCACCCAAGCACTGCACGAAGCACGCACCGCGCAAGCCACGCTGCAAGAAGAGCGCGAACGCTTGTTGTGGCAAATTGCCGAGGTCGATAAGCTTGCCCCCGCCGAAGACGAGTGGGACGAGCTCAACAGCCAGCACACCCGTCTGTCCAACGCGCAAGCCTTGATGGATGCGGCACAAGCTGCTATCCAAGCCTTAGAGGACGATGACAGCGGTGCACTGCGCCTGTTGACCAAAGCCCAAGACACGCTGCAAGACCAAACCGATGTCGAGCCCGAATTCACCGCATTAGTGGATGTGCTGGCCTCTAGCCTTGCGCAAGCCGGCGATGTGGCGCATTCGCTCAACGCCTACTTAGGCCGCACTGAACTTGACCCCGCACGCTTGCAAACACTGGACGACCGCATGTCGTTATGGATGTCTTTGGCACGCCGCTTCAAACGCACGCCGCAAGAATTGCCTGCGTTGTACCAAGAGTGGAAAGCCCGTTTGACACAGCTAGACGCCGCGACTGACCTTGCAGCGCTTGAGGCTGCAGAAACCAAAGCCGCAGCCGTTTACCAAGCTGAAGCCCGCAAAGTGTCGCAAGCACGGACACAAGCCGCGCCCAAACTTGCCACCGCCATCACCCAAGCCATGCAAGGCTTGGGCATGCAAGGCGGCCGCTTTGAGGTACAGCTCGACAAAACCGAACAGCCCACGGCCAGCGGCCTTGAGAGCATTACCTTCTTGGTGGCCGGCCATCCCGGCAGCACACCACGCCCCGTGGGCAAAGTGGCTTCGGGTGGTGAGCTGTCGCGTATTGCCTTGGCCATTGCCGTGACCACCAGCGAACTAGGCACGGCGCAAACCCTGATCTTTGACGAGGTCGATTCAGGCGTCGGCGGTGCTGTGGCTGAAACCGTGGGCCGCTTGATGAAGCAACTGGGCATTGACCGCCAAGTGCTGGCCGTGACCCACTTGCCACAAGTCGCCGCGTGTGCGGACCACCACTTGGTGGTGTCTAAACAGAGCGATGCGCAAGGCACGTCGAGTCAAGTCACAGCGTTGAGTGCCGATGCAAGGGTGAACGAAATTGCACGCATGCTAGGTGGCGAAAAAGTGTCAGACACCACCCTCGCTCATGCGCGTGAAATGCTTCAAACCTCTGCAAAGACGAGTAAAAAATGAAACAAGAACTGGTGCTCATCACAGGCATGTCGGGCTCGGGCAAGTCTGTGGCACTGAACGCGCTAGAAGACGCTGGCTACTACTGCGTAGACAATTTACCGCCCGAGTTGTTGCTGCCATTTGTACAACTCGAAGAGCAACAAAGCATCAGCAAAGTCGCCATTGCGATGGACGTGCGCAGTGCGAACTCATTGCCACTGGTACCTGCTCAGCTCGCCCATTTGCGACTAATGGACGTCGACGTGCGCTTGTTGTTCTTGGATGCCACCACCGAAATTTTGGTGCACCGTTTTTCTGAAACGCGTCGCCGTCACCCGCTGTCACGCCAAGATGGGCAAGACGTGGTTCGTGACCAGCAACGTGACTTGGTCGAAGCGATTGAGTTGGAACGTGAACTGCTGTCTGAACTGCGCGAAGAATCACACATCATCGACACCAGCTTGCTGCGTAGCAGCAAGCTGCAGGGATACATCAAGTCGCTCATCTCGGCGCCTGCCACGCAGCTGACTTTGATGTTTGAATCCTTCGCTTTCAAACGCGGCATTCCCGTGCATGCTGACTATGTGTTTGACGTGCGTATGTTGCCCAACCCGCACTACGAACCCGCCTTGCGCCCGCTCACTGGGCGCGACGCCCCCGTGGCTGATTGGTTGGCCGAACACGGTGCGGTTGAAAAAATGGCCAGCCAAATCACCGACTTCATGAACACCTGGCTGCCTGACCTCAACCAAGACCACCGCAGCTATGTAACGGTGGCCATTGGTTGCACAGGTGGCCAACACCGCTCGGTGTACTTGGTTGAATTGCTGACCAAACGTTTTGCGCAAGAGTGGGTCACGCTCAAGCGCCACCGCGAGCTGGACGTCTTGCCATAAGGCTTCGGTTGAAACTCACGCCAGCTTAGTGCATCTGCGCATCTTTGATGCACCCGAAATTTCAGCGGGTCAACAGTTTTCTGATTGGCGCCGGCAAACCTAAGGCTGACCAATCCTTCTCGGCAACCCACTGCCCCGATCCGATTGAAGCGCCCAGTTGCACGGCACTGAGCGACGCCAGTTGAACTGGGTGCATGTGAAAATCTTTGTGCGTCAGCACATGCTTGAACACACCGCCCTCCTGCAACTTCGCATGGTATTTGACAGGCAAGGCCGCCAGCAGAGCCTCAAAACTTTCAAACACAGGCAAGCAATACAGACCCGCCCACACACCCGTTTGCGGGCGCTGTATCAACCATACATCGCCATCACGCGTGACCGCCTGCAACAGCCACAACTGCTCTGACGTGCGTTTGAGTTTGCGTGTTTTGACGGGATAAGTTTCAGGCTGGCCTTCGGCCTTGGCCACACAAACATCAGCCACGGGGCATTGCACGCATTGCGGTTTTTTAGGCGTGCACACGGTGGCACCCAAATCCATCACGCCTTGGGTGTAGCGCGGCATGGCGCTCTTCACATCACGCTGGGGCAACATAGTTTGCGCGATGGCCCACAGTTCTTTTTCTACTTTCGATGAAGCCAAATCGTCTTTAAAGCCTAAATACCGAGTGAGCACGCGTTTGACGTTGCCATCCAAGATGGCAATGGGTTCACCAAAGCACAGCGAGGCCACAGCCGCTGCGGTAGAACGACCAATGCCAGGCAAGGTTTGCAAAGTTTCAGAATCACGCGGAAACACGCCACCATGCAAAGCCACCACGTCTTGCGCGGCACGGTGCATGTTGCGAGCGCGGCTGTAGTAGCCCAAACCACTCCACAAACCCAGCACCTCGTCTTGGTGCGCAGCGGCCAAATCAGCCACCGTGGGGAAGCGCGTCATGAAACGCGCAAAGTACTCGCGCACCGTGACCACCTGCGTTTGCTGCAACATGATTTCCGACAGCCACACGGCATACGGGTCTTGTGTGTTTTGCCATGGCAGGTCATGACGGCCATGTTTTTTCTGCCACGCCACCAGGGTGTCGCCAAAGCTGTTTTTCTTCGTCATGGTTTTTGACATACGGGGCAGTAATAGGTGGAGCGCTGGCCTTGTTGGATGCGGCGAATGCTGGTGCCGCACACACGGCAAGGCTCACCCACGCGGTCGTACACATGGGCTTCGAGTTGAAAGTAACCGTTCTTGCCATCAGCGGCAGAGAAATCGCGCAAGGTGCTGCCGCCTTTTTTCACCGCACGTGCCAACACGTCCATCACAGCCAAGCGCAGCTTTTCAGCACGCGGGCGACTGATGCGGTCAGCACGTGTGGTGGGGCGAATGCCCGCCAAGAACAACGCCTCAGACGCATAAATATTACCCACACCTACAACTAGCTCACCGGCCAACAGCACTTGCTTGATGGCTGATTTGCGTTTGCGCAAACCGGCGTGAAAAGCGTCTAGCTCAAAACCACCGTTCAATGGCTCCACACCCAAGTGGCCTAACAGCTTGACAGCCTCAGTGCTTTGCTCGCTGGGCGCAAACACCACCGCGCCAAAGCGACGTGGGTCGTTCAGGCGCAGCAGGCCCTGGGTGGTATCCAAATCAAAGTGGTCATGCACTTGAGCAGCGCTGCGGTCTGGGCCAAACAACAAACTGCCCGACATGCCCAAATGCCACAGCAGTAGCCCTTCATCCAAATCAACAAGCAAATACTTGCCACGACGGCGCACGCCCAACACGTGGCGGCCGATCAACGACTCGGGCTCACAGCCCAAAGGCCAACGCAAGGGCTTGCCCACACGCACCCCTGTCACGCTCGCGCCAGCAATGCGGTCAGCAAAGCTCAAACGGGTCACTTCGACTTCGGGTAATTCAGGCATAGGCGGGGAAGAAAATTTAGTCAGCGATTATGATGCGAGGATGAAATTCCCCTTGTCTGCTGCACGTCTTTGGGCCTTGCGCCTTGCGCTCTTAACGGCCGCGTCTTGCGCCGTTCCCGTCACAGGCCACGCCCAAGCAAGTGATGCCGACAAGACCGAAAACTCGGCCATGAGCGGCGAGTTGCTTTACGAAATTTTGTTGGGCGAGATGAACCTGCGCCAAGGCGAACCCGCCGCTGGTTTTTCACTCTTGCTCGATGCGGCTCGCAAATCCAACGATGTGCAGCTGTATGACCGCGCCGTTGAGATTGCGCTGCAAGCCCGTTCGGGTGACGGCGCGTTGATGGCGGCACGCTCTTGGTCTCAGGCATGGCCGCAAGACCGCAAAGCCAACAACCAAGTGCTGCAAATTTTGTTAGCGCTGAACCAAGTGGCAGAGAGCTTGGAGCCGTTGAAAAAAGAAATCGCGCTCGCACCCGATGCCGAACGCGATGCCATCATCAATTTGATTCCCCGCCACTATGCCCGCGTCACCAACAAAAAACGTGCGGCAACTGTGGTGCAACAAGCGCTTGAGCCTTATTTAAATAAAAACAACACCACAGGCGCTGTGGCGTGGACCAGTTTGGGACGCCTACGTTTGGCAAGTGACGATGGAGCAGGCGCACTTGAAGCGGCGAAAAAAGGCCAAGCAGCCGACATCAAGGCCCAAGGCCCCACCCTGTTGGCCATGGAGCTGATGGGCAAAAAAGTAGCCGAAGCCGAACCGCTGGTGCAACAAGGCTTGCGCAAACAAGACGGCACTGAAATGGCCATGAGCTATGTGCGCGTGCTGATTGAGCTGGAACGTTACAAAGAAGCCACCGAACAACTGCAAGCCATCACACGCAAAGATTCAAAGCTAGCGGATGCATGGCTGGTGCTGGGCTCGTTGCAATTCGAGCAAGGTCAAGACAAAGAAGCCGAAGCCTCGCTGGCACGCTACGTCAGCCTTGCGACCCAAGCCCCAACAGACACCAGCACACGCGGTTTGAACCAAGCCCAAACACGTCGCGCTGCGCTGCTGGCTCGCCAAGGCAAGATGGGCGAAGCACGTGAATTGATTCATCAAATTCCTGCCAACAACGTAGACGAGCAACGCAGCCGCGTGCTGGCCGAGGTGCAACTCTTGCGCGAGCATCGCCAATGGCAAGCTGCTTTTGATTTGTTGGCGGCCAACAGCGGCGAAGACACCGACTTGGTATACGAGCAAGCCATGTTGGCCGAAAAGCTCAACAAACTCGATGAGATGGAAAAGCTGTTGCGCCAAGTCATCGCCAAAAACCCCAGCTATTACAACGCCTACAACGCCTTGGGCTTCTCGCTGGCAGACCGCCACATTCGCCTACCCGAAGCCAAACAACTGATCGTCAAGGCCCTCACTTTTGCACCGGATGACCCCTTCATCACCGACAGCTTGGGCTGGGTGGAGTTCCGTTTGGGCAATTTGGCCTCAGCCCTGAGCTACTTGCAAAAAGCCTACAAAGACCGTGCAGACGCTGAGATTGCAGCCCACTTGGGTGAAGTGTTGTGGCAGATGAAGCGCCAAGACGAAGCCATTCAAATTTGGCGTGAGGGCCTAAACACAGCGCCTAACAACGAGACATTGCAAGAAACGCTGCAACGCCTCAAGCCTGCGCTGTAAATCATGCGCGCTTGGTGGCTTGCTTGTCTGATGGGGGCCTTGCTGGTGGGCTGTGCCACGCCTAGTCGCCCCTCAAAAGTGCTCAACGTCAGCTCGCCCGCAAACCAGCCAGCCCAACTGCCTGAATGGCAAGGCCGCATCAGCGTCCAAGTGCTGGGCGATGCACCGTCATCCATGAGCGCCAGCTTCTCGCTGCGCGGCGACGCCTACAACGGCGCGCTTGATTTGTATTCACCACTCGGCACCACACTTGGCGCTTTGCAATGGACGCCGCTACTGGTGCAATTCAGCGACGGCGGCAAACACCAATACTTCAACTCACTGGCCGAGCTGACCGAAAAAGCCACAGGTGCCGCCCTGCCTGTCGATGCCATTTTTGGCTGGCTACAAGGTCAACACGTGCAAGCGACCGGCTGGCAAGCTGATTTATCGGCCGTGTCACAAGGCTCACTCATTGCACGTCGCACGGCGCCTTCGCCCGAAGTGACCTTACGCATCAAACTCGATCAGTAATTCATGCGCTCGCTACACAACGTCTCAGCCCCAGCCAAGCTCAACCTGTTTTTACACATCACGGGGCGACGCGACGACGGCTACCATTTGCTGCAATCGGTCTTCATGCTGATCGACTGGTGCGACACCTTGCACTTTGACGTGCGCGACGATGGCGTGATTGAGCGCGAAGATCTCACGGTTGCACTCCCTGCCGATGACTTGGTCGTGCGTGCTGCGCAATCTTTGCAGCGTGCTAGCGGCACATCTTTGGGCGCGCACATCGCCATTGAAAAACACATTCCCGCACAAGCGGGCATGGGCGGCGGATCGTCGGATGCTGCGACTACCTTGCTGACACTCAACCGTTTATGGGGGTTGAACTGGCCGCTCTCCAAGCTCATGCCGTTGGGCCTGACTTTGGGTGCAGATGTGCCGTTTTTCTTGGGTGGACACAATGCATGGGTAGAGGGCATTGGCGAGAAAATGACGCCTATAGATTTACCCGCTGCCCGCTTTGCTGTGGTCAAACCCAATGCAGGTTTAGAGACTGCAAAAATTTTTCGCTCCCCGGAGCTGCAACGCGCTACAGAAACTGCTACAATGCCGGTCTTCGCTGTTAATCATTACGGTTTTGGTCGTAACGATTTGCAGCCAGTAGCTCAAGCCTTGTGCCCCGAAATGACCGAAGCCCTTCAGTGGTTGAGTTCTTTTGGATTAAGCCCTCGCATGACAGGCTCTGGCAGCGCAGTGTTTGCTCGGTTACATGACGGTGTGTTGATTGACTCAGCCCCGAACAACTGGCAAATGCGGATATGCAGCAATTTGGCAGTTCATCCACAAGCGGGATGGGCAGCCAGTGAAAGTTAACGGTTGGTCGCTGCAAAGCGATTGACCTGTGTAGGGGATTCGCCAAGTTGGTTAAGGCACTGGATTTTGATTCCAGCATTCCGAGGTTCGAGTCCTCGATCCCCTGCCAAATGTTTCAAAAGCACACAGTGCTTAATTTTTCAAAGCACATCAGTGCTTGGTTTGCAAGTGACTGCTTTTAGCGTCATTGGTCTTGAAGCGAAAGTCATACGTCATCATGTCGAACCACACCCCCGACTTCATGGTCTTTACTGGCAATGCCAACCCCACTTTGGCTGCCGAAATCGCAACTCACCTCGGTATCGAAGTTGGCGCAGCCCATGTGGGCCGCTTCTCAGACGGCGAAGTCACTGTTGAAATCAACCAAAACGTGCGTGCCCGCGATGTGTTCGTGGTGCAAAGCACTTGCGCACCCACCAACGAAAGTTTGATGGAACTGCTGATCATGGTCGACGCCTTAAAGCGTGCCTCAGCAGAGCGCATCAGCGCGGTCATCCCCTACTTCGGCTACGCCCGTCAAGACCGCCGCCCACGTTCAAGCCGTGTGCCAATCTCCGCCAAGCTGGTGGCCGATTTGCTTCAAACCGCTGGTGTGGCCCGCGTGTTGACCATGGACTTGCACGCTGACCAAATTCAAGGTTTCTTCGACATCCCCGTCGACAACATCTACGCTTCTCCCGTTTTGTTGGGCGACTTACGCACCAAGAACTACGAAGACCTGATCGTTGTGTCACCCGATGTGGGTGGTGTGGTGCGTGCTCGTGCTTTGGCCAAGCAACTCGGTTGCGATTTGGCCATCATCGACAAGCGCCGCCCCAAAGCCAACGTGTCTGAAGTGATGAACGTCATTGGCGACATTGAAGGCCGCAACTGCGTGATCATGGACGACATGATCGACACCGCAGGCACTTTGGTGAAAGCCGCTGAAGTTTTGAAAACACGTGGCGCCAAAAAGGTGTACGCCTATTGCACACACCCCATCTTCTCTGGCCCTGCGATTGAACGCATTGCCAAAGGCGATGCCCTCGACGAAGTCGTGGTGACCAACACCATTCCTTTGAGCGAAGCTGGCCGCGCCTGCAAAAAAATCCGCCAACTCACCGTGGCTCCGTTGATCGCCGAAACGATCCAACGCATTGCCAGCGGCGAGTCGGTCATGAGTTTGTTCTCCGACCAAGACCAGCTGTTCTAAACAGCTGACGCTTTGTCGTCGAGCATCACCCCGGGCTGCCTTTGTGCAGCCTATTTTTGAAACTGGAGCCACACTGGTCGCGGTGGGTTCTCACTGGAGTTAATTATGAATTTTGTCGCTTTTGAGCGCGCTAAGCAGGGAACGGGTGCGAGCCGCCGTCTGCGTATCACTGGTCGTACACCTGGCATCGTCTACGGTGGCGCTACTGAACCTTCATTGATCGAAATCGATCACAACGCCTTGTGGCACGCTTTGAAGAAAGAGGCGTTCCACGCTTCTGTCTTGCAAATGGAATTGAACGGCAAAACAACCGAAGTGTTGTTGCGCAACGTGCAATACCACCCCTTCAAACAGCTCGTCTTGCACATCGACTTCCAACGCATCGATGCCAACACCAAGATGAAGAAGAAAGTGCCTTTGCACTACTCTGGCGAAGAGAACTCACCAGCTTTCAAAGTTGACAAGTGCTTGATCAACCGCATCGCTACTGAACTGGAAATCTCTTGCATGCCAAAAGATCTGCCTGAGTTCATCGCTGTGGACTTGAGCAACTTGACCAAAGGTCACTCTTTGCACGCCAAAGACATCACCCTGCCCGCAGGCGTGACCGTTGTGGCTCCTGGCACTTCCAACCCCGTGTTGGTCGCCGTAGTGGCAACCAAAGCCGAAGAGCCAACACCTCAAGAAGCCGCAGCTGCTGCTGGCGACAACAAAAAGAAGAAGTAATTTTTCTTTTCTGCAATCCTTCATTGATTGCTTTGAACGGCTCACCTCGGTGGGCCGTTTTGCTTTTGGAATAATCATCACATGATCAAGCTCCTTGTTGGCCTGGGCAACCCCGGCACTGAATATGAAGCCACACGCCACAACGCAGGCTTTTGGTGGATAGACACAGTGGCACGTGACCTCAAAGTCAGCCTTCAACCCGACCGCGCGTACCACGGCTTGGTAGCGCGCACCTCGGTCAAGGGCGAGAACGTGTGGCTGTTAGAGCCGCAAACCTTCATGAACCTCTCAGGCAAATCGGTAGGTGCATTGGCGCGCTTCTTCAAAATTCAACCACAAGAAATTTTGGTGGTGCATGACGAGTTGGACATCACGCCTGGCGAAGCCAAACTCAAACTCGGCGGCAGCCATGCTGGCCACAATGGCCTGCGCGACATCCATGCACAGCTCGGCACAGACCAATACTGGCGGCTGCGCATTGGCATTGGCCACCCCGGTGTGAAATCAGAGGTTGCGAACTGGGTGCTGAAGAAACCAGCGCCCGACCAACGCACCGCCATTGAAGACTGCATCACACGCACCAGCTTGGCCCTGCCGCATTTGCTTGCGGGCGATATGGTGAAAGCCACGCAAATGATTCACACCGCCAAGCCGCCCCGGCCCAAACCACCTCGGCCGACTACGCTGCCTGGCACTGAGAAGACAGGGGCTGCAGATGCTGACAAAACACAAGCCAAAGGGGCTGAGAGCAACTAAGTGTTTTGCTGCCTTACTAGGTATGGCGGCACTCTTGAGCCATGCAACCTTGGCAGACACGGTGTACCGCTGCGGTGAAGCGTACAGCAGCTCTAGCCAGTGCGCCAATGGGGCTGCAACTGAAGTTAAACCAAGCTCAGTGCTGCAAACCGAGGGGCCAGACAAAGGCCACGCGGCGACACGTGACTTGCGTGACGCACAAGCCTTAGAGAAACAACGCCTGCAGGCTGAACAACAAGCAGCTCAAGCAGCACCTATTCGACTCAGCACACCTAGCGCGCCGTCGACCAACCCATCATCTAGCAATGTCACCCAGACAGAGCCAATCTCCAAACAGGGCAAGCGCAAAGGTAAACAAGCCCGCAAACCAAACAACCCCTACTTCACAGCCGTAGATCCAACGGCAGCGCCCAAAAAGAAAAGCACCGCCAAAGCGGTGCCTGCTAGTTCTAACCCCTAAAACACAACGCGCTTCAAGGCGAGGGTTGAATCACTTGGCTGTCTGCTGCAACAAACGAAACTTCGCTAGCAGTGCATCACGACCCTCTACCCGCTCAGGGTTCACGGGAATGCAAGCCACTGGACACACCTGCACACACTGGGGCTCGTCGAAATGGCCCACGCACTCGGTGCATTTGTCGGGGTTAATTTCGTAAATCTCCGGCCCTAAGAAGATGGCTTCGTTCGGGCACTCGGGCTCACACACATCGCAGTTGATGCATTCGTCGGTGATCATCAAGGCCATAAAAAATCCGTCAAGGGGCTAAATAAAAGAGCAATTATCCCAGCTCACCTGCTGTTACCCAAGGGCGCAACACTTAGGCCACACCGTTGGCATGTGTTTGTGCAGCGAGTTGCTCACGCACTTCAAGCAAGCGCTTTTGGCTGTACACCGGTTGCTCAGGCAAATCCGCCAAATGCGCCGCATCGGCCCACAGCTGAATGTGCAACCCGCCATCACGCCAAGCCACTTGATTGAGGCCTGCATTGGGAATGTCACACACGCGCGGGCCGCTGAGCGACAAAGCTTGGGCATGACGCCACACCATATCCAGCACGCCGCCATGCGTGAGCACCACCACATGCTCGCCCGCGTATTGCTGCGCTAAGTCTTGCAATGCGGTAACGACGCGGTCATGAAAAGCGCGTGTGGTTTCAGCTCCCTCCACAGCCTCGTCGGCATCAAACGCCAACCAACGTTGCCAAGCCTCAGGGTGTTGCGCTTGAATATCGGGACTGCGCATGCCTTCAAACATGCCGTAGCACTGCTCGCGCAGGCCTGCATTCAAGATGCAGGTGTGGCCCAGCACCTCTGCCACGGGCTGGGCAGTTTGTTGGGCACGCAGCAAATCGCTGCTGATGAGTCGGGTGGGTACACGGCCCTGCGTTTGCCATTCGGCCAAAGCTTGCACCATGCGGGTTTTCAACCGCTGGGCTTGTTCAAAGCCCATCTCATTGAGCGGCACATCCAGCTGCCCCTGAAACCGTAGCTCGCGATTCCAAGCGGTTTCGCCGTGGCGGATGAGAAGAAAGTCCGTCACTTCGCCGTGCGCTTGGCTAACAGCCGCTTGTACACACCTGCAGACACCAAGTCTTTGCCATCATCACCGGCCCCCAGCAAAGAGATTTCGCGGACAAAGGTGCTGGAGATGAATTGGTATTTGGCGCTGGGCGTGAGGAACACGGTTTCCACCTCAGGCATCAGCTCTCGGTTCATGCCGGCGAGTTGAAACTCGTAATCAAAGTCAGTCACGGTACGCACACCGCGCACCATCACGGTGGCGTTGTGGCTACGCACAAAGTCGCGCGCCAAGCCGGTGAAGGGCACCACTTCGACTTGCGGGTGTGCGGCCATCGCCTCACGCGCCATGTCCATGCGCTCGTCCAAGGTGAACAAGGTTTTCTTGTGGTGGGCAGTGGCCACCGCCAAGATGACCTTGTCAAACATGGCAGCAGCGCGCAACACGATGTCTTCATGGCCCAAGCTGATGGGGTCAAAGGTGCCTGGATAAATGGCAACAACTTGCTTGGACATGGGCGCTCCTACGTGTTTCTAAAAATCAAAACTGATTATGCAATTCGGCGCAACAAGTGCGCGTGCACCGCACCCGCTTTGAGATGGCGATGCAGCGAGAGGCCCATAGGCTCGAGCTGCTCATCTGTCCAAGCCACAGGCGCTTCAAGGTACACATAGCCATCGGCTTTCACGGCTTTGCCTGCAGCGAGTAGCGAGGGCTCAAACAAAGTGCCATCAAACGGCGGGTCAATGAAAATCAAATCCACACTGGCTGCGCTCAGTTGCTTCAAGCAGGCCACCCCATCGGTGCGCAGCACATGCACATTGGTGGCCTTGAGGCGGTTGACTTGGGTGCTGAGCTGCGCCACCAAAGCGGGGTCGAGTTCACACACCTGCACATGGGCCGCACCGCGTGAGGCGGCTTCAAAGCCCAAGGCGCCTGTGCCCGCAAACGGATCGACACAGCGCCAGCCCAAGAGCGATTGACCCAGCCAGTTGAACAGGGTTTCGCGCACGCGGTCTGGTGTGGGGCGCAGGCCGGGCTTCAAGGCCACGGGCAATTTGGTGCGGCGCCATTCGCCGCCGATGATGCGGACCTCGCCTGCCCCTTTGTGCCGTTTTTCGGCGACGGGTTTGACAGGGGTGGCGTTGAAAGATTTTGGTGTGCGGGTTTTCATAGAATGGACTGATTCTAGAAACACCCACACATGTTTAGCTTCTTCAAGAAAAAAATCACTGGTCAGCCTGCTACTGAGACGGCAAACAACGGCAACGCCGCCGTTTCCCCTGCGAACACGTCCGCTCACGCCGCCGCGTCTGAAGCGACATCAAGCACGTCAGTAACAGCGACAGCGACTGTGATACCTGCCGAGCGCCCCCGCGCCAGCTGGATGGCACGCTTAGGCAATGGCCTGCGCCGCACGGGCCAAAGCATCAGCACCGTGTTCACAGGCACGAAGATTGATGACGACCTGTATGAAGAACTAGAAACCGCACTGCTCATGGCCGACGCTGGCGTGCAAGCCACCGAGTATTTGCTGAAAGACTTGAAGCAACGCGTCAAAGACACAGCGACGACTGAGCCCTCGGCCGTCAAAGCTTTGCTGGCCGCATCCATTGCCGAGCTGCTCAAGCCTTTGGAAAAACCGCTCACCATCGGCGCACACAAACCGACCATCATCATGGTGGCTGGCGTGAACGGCGCGGGTAAAACCACATCGATTGGCAAGCTCACCCGCCATTTGAGCGACAGCGGTGCATCGGTACTGCTGGCTGCGGCCGACACCTTTCGCGCAGCCGCCCGGGAGCAGCTGGCTGTTTGGGCCACACGCAACACGGTGGAAATCGTAAGCCAAGAGGGTGGCGACCCTGCGTCTGTGAGCTTTGATGCCGTCACCGCAGGACGCGCTCGGGGCAAAGACGTAGTGCTGGTCGACACCGCAGGCCGTCTGCCCACGCAGCTGCACCTGATGGAAGAGTTGAAGAAGATCAAACGCGTGGTGCAAAAGGCCGAACCGACTGGACCGCACGAGGTGTTGTTGGTGATTGACGGCAACACCGGCCAAAACGCCCTCGCCCAAGTCAAGGCATTTGATGAAACGCTGGGTTTAACCGGCCTGATCGTTACCAAGCTCGACGGCACAGCCAAAGGCGGCGTGTTGGCTGCCATTGCGCTTTGGGGCCAAAGCCGTGCGGCTGCGGGTGGCTCGGTCGTGCCTGTTTATTTCATTGGCGTTGGTGAAGCCGTGGAAGACCTCGAAACCTTCAGCGCACAAGAGTTTGCTGACGCCCTATTGGGCTAAGTAAATAACGCTGGCCTATCCTCGGTCAATCGCGCTTCAACACCCCTTTAAGGCTCTCGCACCAGCGACCACAACGCTCATGAGCCTCCACCACGGGATAGCTGTCCATGCGGCCTTGCTTGCGTGTGAGCGGCGGTTGTATGTAATAGCCCAAGCCGCAACGCAGCTGGGTTTCAGATGAATCGGAATTGAGCACATGCGCGCAGCTCTTGCAGCACTGAACGGCAATTCGCTCCAAGGTCATGGGGGGCATAACAGGCTCCTTAAATACTGTGATTAAATTCAGTATATGTTAAAAAACACAGTATCTCAACACCTTCTCAATTCGCGGGTAAACCCCTAAAATTCGCAAGGTTTAGCACTCGAACCACATGAGTGCTAATATACGTTTTAGTTATCCGAAAGGACTAATTCAATGACCGCAATCACCCAACAGTCACACGCCATCACCAACCCTTGGGGTTTGGTGCCGTCGCTGGGCAACCTTGATGCCTACATCACAGCTGCCAACCGCTTGCCCATGCTCACGCTTGAGCAAGAGCAAGAGTTTGCCCGTCAACTCAAAGACAACAACGACCTCGAAGCCGCTGGAAAGCTGGTGCTCTCGCACCTGCGTTTGGTGGTCTCGGTGTCACGCCAATACTTGGGTTACGGCCTGCCCCACGCAGACCTAATCCAAGAAGGCAACATCGGTTTGATGAAAGCCGTCAAACGCTTCGACCCTGACCAAGGCGTACGTTTGGTGAGCTACGCCATGCACTGGATCAAGGCCGAGATTCATGAATACATCTTGAAAAACTGGCGCATGGTCAAAGTGGCCACCACCAAAGCACAGCGCAAATTGTTTTTCAACCTGCGCTCGATGAAGCAAGGCTTCAAGTCTGATGCGCTCGACAACACTCACCGCAACACGCTCAACCCACACGAGGTGAATGCGGTGGCGACCAAGCTCAATGTCAAGCCAGAAGAAGTGCTTGAGATGGAAATGCGCATGTCCGGCGGCGATGTGTTGCTCGACCCTAGCCCCAACGAAGACAGCGACGAAGCCTTTGGCCCCATCGCCTACTTGACCGACACCAACCACGAGCCCACCGCCATGATGGCGGCGCACCAGCGCGATGTATTGGCATCTGACGGCATCGCCGCTGCGCTGAACGTGCTCGATGAGCGCAGCCGCCGCATCGTGGAAGAGCGTTGGCTCAAAGTACAAGACAACGGCTCGGGTGGCATGACGCTGCACGACTTGGCCGCTGAATACGGTGTGAGCGCTGAGCGCATTCGCCAAATCGAAGTCGCTGCCATGAAGAAGATGAAAGCTGCTTTGGCTGAATACGCGTAAAGCGCCAAGGCCTTGATAGGGCCAGACAAGCTAAATCAAAAGGGCCGCCATGTTTTGCATGGCGGCCCTTTTGCTTGAACGTCAAGACTTCACGATAAGTGGTCTTAATTGCTGAATGCTGGGATGCCCGTGATGGCACGTCCCAAGATCAGCGCATGCACATCGTGTGTGCCCTCGTAGGTGTTGACCACCTCCAAGTTCACCAAGTGGCGAGCCACGCCAAACTCATCTGAAATTCCATTGCCGCCCATCATGTCGCGGGCCATGCGTGCAATGTCCAAAGCCTTGCCGCAGCTGTTGCGCTTGAGGATGGAGGTGATGTCTACCGAAGCCGTGCCCTCGTCTTTCATACGGCCCAAGCGCAAGCAGCCTTGCAAGCCCAATGAAATCTCAGTCATCATGTCGGCCAACTTCTTTTGAATCAGTTGGTTGGCAGCCAAGGGGCGGCCAAACTGTTGACGGTCCATCACGTATTGACGTGAACGGTGGAAGCAGTCTTCAGCCGCGCCCAATGCGCCCCACGCAATGCCATAACGCGCACTATTCAAACACGTGAACGGTCCCTTAAGCCCACGCACATCAGGGAAGACGTTTTCTTCTGGTACAAACACCTCGTCCATCACGATCTCGCCGGTGATGGAGGCACGCAAACCCACTTTGCCGTGAATGGCGGGGGCGCTCAAGCCCTTCCAGCCTTTTTCCAAAATGAAGCCGCGAATCGCGCCTGAGTCATCCTTGGCCCAAACGACAAATACATCAGCAATGGGGCTGTTGGTGATCCACATCTTGGCGCCTGAAAGCGAGTAACCGCCCGCTACCTTTTTGGCACGCGTGATCATGCTGCCGGGGTCTGAACCATAGTTGGGCTCGGTCAAACCAAAGCAACCAATCCACTCGCCTGTGGCGAGCTTGGGCAAGTACTTTTGCTTTTGCGCTTCAGAGCCAAACTCGTTGATGGGCACCATCACCAAAGACGATTGCACGCTCATCATTGAGCGATAGCCCGAGTCCACGCGTTCGACCTCACGCGCCACGAGGCCATAGCACACGTAGTTCAAGCCTGCGCCACCGTATGCCTCAGGAATCGTGGCGCCCAAGAGGCCCAACTCACCCATTTCTCTAAAAATGGTGGCGTCCATTTTTTCGTGACGGAAAGCCTCTAAGACACGCGGGGCTAAACGCTCTTGGCAATAAGAAGCCGCAGCTTCTTTGACCTGACGTTCGTCGTCTGTCAATTGAGAATCAAGTTGGAAAGGGTCTTCCCAAGAAAAACTAGCAGCACTCATTGGATGGTTTCTTTGCTCAAAAAATTTCAGAAATGAATTATCAATCCAGCTTAGCGCCAGACATCTTCACCACACGCTCCCAGACTGGGAATTCGCTTTTATACACAGCAGCAAACTGCTCGGGCGTGTTGCCCACAGGGATGAAACCCATCTTGTTGATGCGATCTTGTGTTTCAGGCAACGCGACGATGGCACGCACTTCAGCAGACACACGTTGCATCACATCATTGGGGGTCTTGGCAGGGGCTGCCATGGCAATCCAACCGGTCACACGGAAGATGTCGTCTTTGAAGCCTTGTTCACGCATGGTGGGGACGTTTGGCAACACGCTCATGCGTTGCTCACCCGTCACAGCGATGGAGCGCAACTTGCCACCATCAATGTAGGGCTTGGCCGTTTGCGCGCTGGCAAAGGCAAAGTCGATCTGACCGCCCACCAAGTCTTGCAACATGGGCGCCTCGCCTTTGTAGGCCGCATGGGTCATGTCCGCTGACATGCTTTGGCTCAGGTAAGCACCCGCCAAGTGTGCGTATGAGCCCATACCCCAAGAGCCATAAGACAACTTGCTTGGGTTTTTCTGAATATGCGCCCTCAAATCACTGGCGCTGTTGATGCCAGAGTTGGGGTTCACCAACAACGTGACAGGGGCCAATGCCAGTTGCGAAACGAGTGAGAAATCACGACCTGGGTTGTAGGGCAGCTTTTCATACAAGAACTGATTGATGAGCACGGTGGTACCCAGAGTCACCAAAAAGGTATAGCCATCAGGTGTTGCCTTCGCTGCGGCATCCGTACCTGTGACACCACCAGCGCCTGCACGGTTGTCGATCAACACGGGCTGTCCCAAACGGTCAGCCAATTTTTCAGCCAATGTGCGCGCAATGATGTCAGTAGCACCACCTGGTGCATAAGGCACGATCAGCTTGATGGGTTTATTGGGATAAGCCTGTGCTTGTGCTTGCGTGCCAACACACAAAGCCATCAAGGCAACTGCAGCTGTGGCCACGACTTGGCGGCGTGATTTTTGATTCATCATTTTTGTCTCCTGTTATTTATTTATCAATCGTTTGAAACACTTCTATCTCGAATCACCCGCCCCCATTTGGCGTAGTCATTCTGAACACGTTGACCCATTTGAACGGGCCCCTCAAAGTTGGCAATGCAACCGGCATCGCGTAATCGGTCTTGCACTTCCTTCTCAGACAAGATGGCTTGTATCTCACTGGCCAATTTATCCACGACAGCTTTGGGTGTGCCTTTGACAACCAGCAAACCGCCCCATGACACCGCGTCATAGCCCTTGATGCCTTGCTCAGAAATGGTCTTCACATCGGGTACCACGCTCACGCGTTGGGGTGAACCAATGGCAATCGCTCGCAGCTTGCCCGACTTGATGTGTGGCAGCGCAGCCACCAAGTCTGAATACATCACGGGCACCACGCCACCAATCGTGTCGGTGATGGCGGGCACGCCGCCTTTGTAGGGCACGTGTTGCATTTCAAACCCTGCCAACTGTTGCAACAACTCCATACTCAGGTGGCCAAAACTGCCCACGCCTGAGCTTGTGTAGTTCATGGGCTTCGGTTGCGCTTTGGCGTGCGCGATGAGCTTGGCCAAGTCGGTCACGTCTGGCAAAAGTGTGGTGTTGACCACAATGACGATGGGTAAGTCATACACAGTGGCCACAGGCATGAAATCTTTGGTGGTGTCATAGCCTGCTGCTTTGTTGAAGTGAGGCGCCAGCATGGTGGGTGTGGCCAACATCATCAAGGTGTTGCCGTCTGGTGTGCTTTTGGCTACTTGTGCGGCTGCAATCGCACCCGATGCACCCGCACGGTTTTCTACCACCACCGTTTGTTTGAGGCGCTCCGCCAATCGTTGACCCACGATGCGAGAGGCGGTGTCTGTAGGTCCACCTGCTGGAAATGGCACCACCAGTTTGATGGTTTTATCAGGTGTACTGCCCTGCTGTGCTTGCACACCACTGGCAAACACGCCGAGCAAAGCAACCATCAAGACCCAGCGAAACATGCAACTCATCGAGTGTTTAGAAAACATAGGCATCTCCAAAAAATGGGTTCATCAGTTGTTTGGCAGCGTCAACACGCCTGCGGCCTGCAAGGCCTCAAGCTGGCTATCGCTCATCGCTAAAAGCTCTTGCAGCACAGCGCGCGTACCTTCACCCAATGTGGGTGGCGCGCTGCGTATCGGCAAGCGTTGGCCATCCAAACGGTAAGGTGGTGCAAACACGGGCGTGGTGCCCACCTCTGGATGCGGCATGTCTTGCACCATGCGGCCACGGCGTGAACGCTCGCTTGTCAGTGCCTCATGCAAGCCAGCCACTTTGCCGCAGGGAATACCAGCTGCCGTCAGGCGCTCTAACAACACCTCTCGCGGGAACGACTGAATCAAGGCTTTGAGCATGGGCCCCAACTCTTTGCGGTTTTTGGCCCGCTCGACGTTGGTGGCAAACAGCGGGTTCTCCACGATGTCTGGACGCAAGATGACTTGGCGACAAAACTTATCGAACTGCGCGTTGTTGCCCACAGCAATGATCAGCGGGCCATCTGCTGCTTCGTACATGCCATAGGGCACGATCGAGGGATGCGCGTTGCCATAGCGCTCAGGGTCGCGCCCGAGATGCAAGGCATCTAAGCCGTAATAGCCCGAGACAGACAAACCGCAGTCATACAAGGCCATCTCAATGAGTTGGCCCACACCACGACGCTCACGACGCAACAGTGCCGCCAAAATTGCTTGAGCCGAATACATGCCCGTCATCAAATCGACCACAGCCACGCCAAACTTCAAGGGTGGCATATGCGCATCGCCATTGAGGGCCATTAAGCCAGCCTCGGCTTGAATCACCAAGTCGTAGCCGGGTCGACGCGCTTCGGGGCCACTGGTGTCGTAACCGGCTACTGCGCAGTAAATCAAATCGGGCTTGATGGCTTTGAGCTGCTCGTAACCAATGCCAAGTTTTTCAGCCCCGCCTGTTTTGAAGTTGTGAATCACCACATCGCACTGCGGCAGCAAGGCATGGATGATTTTCAAACCTTCGGGGGATTGAAGATCCACCGTGATGGACCGCTTGTTGCGGTTCATGCTGTTGTAGTAAGTCGTCTCGGTCTTGCCAATGCGAATACCCCAATCGCGCGTATCGTCGCCGCGACCTGGGTGCTCTACCTTGATCACCTCCGCACCAAAGTCACCCAAGACCATGCCACACATGGGGCCAGCAAACACACGCGAGAGATCCAGCACACGAATGCCCGCTAAAGGCAAATCGTGTTCTGGATGTGAAGTAGATGTGCTCATTCGCTGACCTGACGTAATGGGGTGTAGTTGGGTGATCGCTTATTCAGAAAGGCGTTGATACCTTCCAAAGCCTCATCGCCACCCATGGCCTCGACCATGGACTGCGCTTCGAGCTCAAGCTGATCTTCTAAAGAATTACGCATGGCGTGGCGGCACAAGTTTTTGATGCGGCTCATCGCCTTTTGTGGACCTTTTGAAATGTCAGTCGCCAAAGCCGTAGCCGCTGCCAGGGCCTGGCCAGACTCCACCAGTCGATTGACAGCACCCAAGGCGTGCATCTGCTCACCACTGAGGGGGGCACCGGTCAAACACAACTCGGTCAAGACTTGACGAGACACAAACTCAGCCAAGAAAGCGGTTGCACCACCATCAGGCGTGAGGCCCACCTTCACATAGGCCACGGTGAACTTCGCATCTTTGGCAACCACCAACATGTCGCATGCCATGGCCAACGAAAGCCCAGCTCCTGCGGCTGCACCTTCTACGGCTGCAACCACCGGCTTGGGGCAATCACGCACTGCACGAATCAAATCATGCAAGCCTTCAAGTCGCACACGACGCTCCTGCAGAGGCAACTCACGACGTTTGGCCAATTGACGCAAGTCCCCGCCAGAACAAAAGTGGCCGCCCTCGCCTGTGAGCACGATGGCCCCCACCGATGAGTCACTGGCTGCATCACGCAACGCATCGGTCACAGCGGTGTAGAACTCAAAGCTCAAGGCATTGCGAGCAGCCACGTTGTTATTGGATAAAACCAAAACAGCGCCTTCGCGACGGGTGACTAAAACTTGCGACATGGATTTCCTAACTCAGTGTGTTTGGCTCAAAGCGATGAAACGCGCCAAGTGATGGTCCTCGTCACCAAACTCATGGTCAATCATCACCAATCGCTTGGCATAGTGGGACAGGGGTAATTCCCAAGTCATGCCAATGCCGCCGTGCAACTGAATGCTTTCCTCTGCCACCAGCGTGCCAATGCGACCAATGCTGTACTTCGCAGCAGATAAAGCTTTCTCTCGCATCACGCGACCATCCTCATCAATGGCGGCCGCTGCATTGATAACGGCCGAACGCGCTTGCTCCACCTCCAGCAGCACATCGACCATGCGGTGCTGTAAAGCCTGAAAGCTACCAATGGGCGCTCCAAACTGTTTGCGTGTGCGCAGGTATTCCAAGGTTTGGTCTTTGGCCACATCCATAGCGCCCAAGGCTTCGGCGCACAAGGCGAGCAATGCATAGCCGCGCACACGTTCAAGCACTGCATAGCCTGCGCCCTCTAATCCCACCAATGCATCGGCAGGTACTTGAACATGATCAAACACCAACTCCGAAGCACGGCCGCCATCAATGCGGTTGAACGATCGGCGTGAGATGCCAGCCGTCTGACCCGACACGAGGAACAAGCTGATGCCTGCTTCACTGCCAGTCTCACCCGAGGTGCGCGCAGACACCAACAAGCAATCGGCCTTCTCCCCAAAACTCACCAAGCCCTTCACACCGTTGAGCACCCAATGCGTGCCCTCACGTTTGGCGGTGGTGGCCACATGGTTCAACTCATGGTGCGCGCCTGGTTCGTCATGCGCCAAAGCGGCAATGGCAGTGCCGTCCATCAAACTCTGCAGCTGTTCTTTTTGGGCATCACTGCCCGCCAGCATCAAGGCACGCCCCACCAACAAAGCGCCCAACAAGGGTTCGGGCACGATGCCTCGGCCCAAGCATTCAAACACCACACTGATGTCAAAGCCTGCGCCCGCAAAGCCGCCCACCTCTTCTGGAAATAACGCGCCGATGGTTCCCAACTCGGCCAGCTGTGCGTACAACTTGGGGCTGTGCCCTTCAGCGCCATAGGCAATCTGGGTGCGGATGTCTGCGCCGTATTGCTCTGACACAAAACGGTTCAGGCTGTCCATCAGCATGCGGCGATCTTCGGTATGTTCAAAATTCATTTTGTTATTCCTTTCACACGCAGCCAGCCATCAAAGGCCCAAGATCATTTTGGAAATGATGTTTTTCTGAATCTCATTCGAACCACCAAAGATCGACAACTTGCGGTTGTTGAAATAAGACGATGCAGCCTTCGCTGCAGCCTCATCTCCCAAAGGTGGTTCAGCATCAGACACGTCTTGCAAATAAGGTGCGGCATAAGGCCCCATGGCACGACGCGTCAACGACAAAATTTCTTGGCGAATCTCTGTACCTCGAATTTTTAGCATCGAGCTTTCAGCGCCTGGCGCCCCCCCACCCGCCACTGCCGCAATGACGCGCATGTTGGTGGTCTTCATGTTCTCGAGGTCAATCTCCACCTTGGCCATGCGTGCAGCAAACAAGGGGTCTTGCGACAAAGGCTTGCCATTGCAATGCACGCGGTCGGCCACCAGCTTCAACTTTTCTAAGCCCGCCACGGAGAAGCCCACACCTGCAATATTGGTGCGCTCGTAGGTGAGCAAATATTTGGCGTACGTCCAGCCTTTGTTTTCCTCACCCACCAAGTTAGCCACTGGCACTTTGACGTCGGTGAAAAACACTTCGTTCACTTCATGCGCGCCATCCAAGGTGATGATGGGGCGTATTTCGATACCGGGCGATGTCATGTCCACCAGCAAAAAGCTAATGCCCGATTGCGACTTGGCTTCGCGGTCTGTGCGCACGAGGCAAAAAATCATATTGGCGTATTGACCCAGCGTGGTCCATGTCTTTTGGCCATTGACGATGTAGTGATCGCCATCACGCACCGCGGATGTTTTGACCGACGCCAAATCAGAACCCGATCCTGGCTCAGAGTAGCCTTGGCACCACCAGTCCGAACCATCCAAGATGCGTGGCAGCCAATGTGCTTTTTGCGCTTCGCTACCGTATTTCATCAACACCGGCCCGAGCATGCTCACACCAAACGGCACGATGCGCGGTGCATGCGCCAAAGCGCATTCGTTTTCAAAAATGAATTTCTCAACAGCATGCCAACCTGGGCCGCCCCACTCTTCGGGCCAATGGTTGGCCAACCAACCACGCGCATGGAGCTTGGCGTGCCAGCCCTCCATCTCGGCCTTAGACAAATGTTGGCCCGCAGCCACTTTGGCAGACAACGCAGGCGACAGGTTCTGTGCCAAAAAGGCACGCACTTCTTCGCGGAACGCTTCTTCTTGAGGGGTAAAGTTCAAATTCATGTCAGTCCCTTGGTCAGAATATTTCGAACAAGCCAGCAGCGCCCATGCCACCCGCGATACACATGGTGACCACGCCCCACTTGGCTTTACGACGCTTGCCTTCTAACAGAATGTGCCCCGCCAAACGTGCGCCCGTCATGCCAAACGGATGACCTAAAGAAATCGCGCCGCCATTCACATTCAGCCGTTCATCTGGAATACCCAAGGTCTTTTGGCAGTAAATGGATTGCGAGGCAAAGGCTTCGTTGAGTTCCCACAAATCAATGTCGTCCACCGTCAAGCCATGACGTGCCAACAGCTTTGGCACGGCAAACACGGGGCCAATGCCCATCTCGTCAGGTTCACAGCCGGCCAGCGCCATGCCACGAAATGCGCCCAAGGGCTGCAAGCCCAATTGCGAAGCCAGCTTCGCATCCATCATCACGCAGGCAGATGCACCATCTGACAGTTGCGATGCATTGCCCGCTGTGATGAATTGCCCTTCACCACGCACGGGCGGCAACTTAGCCAACGACTCATAGCTGGTACCTGGACGGTTGCTCGTGTCGTGGTCGACCGTCACTTCTTGGTAAGACACTTCTTTGGTGTCTTTGTTGGTCACGGCCATGGTGGTGGTGACGGAAATGATTTCTTCCTTGTAACGACCGGCTGCCTGTGCCTCTGCTGTTTTGCGTTGGCTCTCGACTGAGAAATGGTCTTGGTCTTCGCGGCTGATGTTGTAGCGCTTGGCCACAATGTCTGCGGTCTCAATCATGGGCAAATACAAGTCAGGCTTGTGCTGCGTCATCCAAGGGTCAATGCCATCGTCCACCGAGGTTCCGGGGCCTCGGCGCAAACCTGAAATGCTTTCTAAGCCACCGGCCACCATCACGGGTGCACCGTCCACCACGATGCGCCCGGCTGCCGTGGCAATGGCTTGCAAACCCGATGCGCAGAAACGGCTCACGGTGGCACCTGCAATTTGCAAAGGCAAACCCGCACGCAGCACACTGGCGCGTGCCACGTTGCGGCCCGTGCGTCCCTCTGGATAACCGCAGCCCAGAATCACATCTTCAATCAACTGGGCCTCAACACCAGATCGTTGCACAGCGGCTTTCACTGCATGCGAAGCCAACTCTGCACCAGAGATGGCGTTGAACTCACCACGGTGCGACTTCGTCAGTGGTGTACGAGCCGTGGAAACAATGACCGCTTCACGCATACAAATCCTTCAAGTAATGTCTGATCAGCGGTTCAAGCTGTCAAAGTTTTTGCCGTCTTTCACCAACTGCACCAGCAATGGCGATGCTTGCCAAAACAAGGGGTCTTGCTTGGCAAACTCATGAATGTCTGCCAAGATTTTTTCTAAGCCCACCATGTCGGCGTACTTCATAGGGCCACCGCGATAACGCGGGAACCCGTAGCCATGCACAAACGTGACGTCTACATCCAAGGGACGCAGCGCAATGCCTTGGTGCACCACATTCGCGCCCTCGTTGACCATGGCCGCCATGTATTTGCGAACAATCAACTCTGGCGTCAACGCACGCGGTTGGATGTTGGCGCGCACACGCTCAGCATCAATGATGTGCAGCACCTCGGGGTCTGGCACACCTGTGCGTGAGCCTTCGGGGTAGAGGTAATAACCGCGCCCCGTTTTCTGACCAAACCAGCCTCGCTCGCAAATGCGATCGGCAATTTGCACATAACGTGCCTTCGGGTCGCGCGTGGCGGCACGTCGTTTGCGCGTGGCCCAGCCAATATCACCGCCTGCCAAATCTGACACTTGGAATGGCCCCATGGGGTAACCAAACTCGCGCATGGCTGCATCAATCTCATAGGGTGAGCAGCCGTCTTCCATCATGTGGTCTGCCGCAGCGCGGTACACCGCCAAGATGCGGTTACCAATGAAGCCATCGCACACACCCGCACGCACCGGTACTTTCTTGAGTTGCGTGGCCAAACTAAACGCCGTGGCCACCACGTCTGCGCTCACCTTTTCTGGCACCACGATTTCAAGCAACTTCATGATGTTGGCGGGTGAGAAAAAGTGCAGGCCAATCACATCTTGCGGGCGCGAAATACTGCCAGCGATTTCATTGATGTCCAAATACGAGGTGTTGGTCGCAATCACCGCATTGGGTTTGCACACGCGGTCAAGCTCTGCAAACACAGCCTTCTTGACCGACATTTCTTCAAACACCGCTTCAATCACCAAATCGGTTTGCGCCAAAGCGTCGTAGTGTGTGCTGGTGCTGAAACGCGCCATCACTTGCGATTTGGCTTGCTCGGTCATGCGACCCTTGGTGATCAAGCCGTTGTAGACCTTCTCGACGTTGTGTCGGCCTCTGGCCACAGCTTCGTCGTCGCGCTCAATCATGGTCACAGGCAAACCTGCATCCAACACCGACACCGCGATGCCCGCACCCATCGTGCCGCCACCAATCACCCCCACACTCGCCACTGGACGAGGGGCTACGCTTTTCACTTCTGGCACTTTCACCACTTCACGCTCTGCAAAGAAGGCATGAATCAAACCTGCACGCTGTGGGCTGTCAATGCATTGCAAAAACAATTGGCGCTCGTTGGTCAGTGCGTCGTCAAACGGCATTTGTAGGCCTGCACGCACCGCCTCAATCACCTTGAGTGGCGAGAACAAACCACGCGATTTCTTTTCGACATCTTTTTGGATTTTTGCGAGCACTTCCAACTGATGGTCGTATCCCACTTTGAACGCATCCAAATCGCGCGTGCGTCGAACAGGCGCACCGTCGGCCAGCAACGCGCGTGCAAAGCTCAGGCCCGCTTGCAGCACATCCGCACCTTCGCCCAACTGGTCAACCAGTTTGCAGTCCACAGCTTCTTGGGCTTTCATGTGTCGGCCACTGAGCATCAACTCCACTGCGGCTTCCACGCCCATCAAGCGAGGTGCGCGTTGCGTACCGCCTGAGCCTGGCAGCAAACCCAGTTGAACTTCAGGCAAACCCAGCTTGGCATCGGGCATAGCCAAACGGTAGTGAGCGGCCATGGCCACTTCTAAACCACCACCCAATGCGGGGCCGTGAATAACAGCCACCACAGGCTTGGTGCACGCTTCGATTCGATTACATACCTCGGGCAAGATGGGATGCATGGGCGGGCGACCAAACTCACGAATATCCGCCCCCGCAATGAATGCTCGGCCCGCGCCCAACAGCAGCAAGCCTTTGACACCGTCATCCGCTTCGGCCTCGTCCATCGCAGCCATCAAACCACGGCGCACATCCACGCTGATGGCATTGACGGGAGGGTGGTCAATCGTGACGACCAGCAAGTCGCCATCTTTGGCTGTGCGAACAACGGTCGTTTCAGAATGGGTAGTCAAACGGAGTCTCCTCATTGTTTTTGTCTTTGATACGCTAGTTTGGCAGATAATATTTCTTGACAATATCAAACTTTATTGACGCTATGTCAAAGAATATTTACTAATGACCGTCGATTTCGCCTCTCTCACGCTTTTGGTCGACATCATTGACGCGGGCAATCTCAGCAAGGCCGCCAGCAAGCTGAAGATGACCCGCGCCAATGTGAGCTACCACCTGCGCCAGCTTGAAAAAACCATGGGTGCCGAGCTGATACGACGCACCAGCCGACGCATGGAACCCACCGAACTGGGCTGGCGGCTGTGCGAACACGGGCGCGCCATTCGCAACGAAATGGCCAGCGCCCACGAAACCGTCACCAACTTGGGCCAAGGCCTGCAGGGTCGTGTGGGTATCAGCGTGCCCAGTGGCTATGGCCACATCGTGATGACGCCTTGGTTGGTTGAGTTCAAAAAGCTCTACCCCGGCGTGGTGCTAGATGTGGTGTTTGAGAACCGAATCGACAACTTGCGTGACGACGTAGACATTGCCATTCGCGTGCTGCCCCAACCCCCAGAAACCATGGTGGCCAAAGACATGGGCACGGTGCGTTACTTGGCCTGTGCGTCCAAGGCATTTGCCCAACAACACGGCATGCCCACCGAGCTGTCGCAACTGCGCACACAACCCATCATCACCGCTAACGTGGTGGGGCGCCAACTGTCGTTGCGTGCGTACCGAGGGGAAGAGCGCCAAGAGGTGATGCTGACGCCCACCCTGATTTCAGACCACTACCCGTTTTTGAAAGAAGTCATTCTGGGCGGCTTGGGCATTGGCTTGATGCCCGACTACATGGTGGCCGATGTGATTGCCAATGGCGAAGTAGTGACCAGCCTAGATGATCACCGCCTGAGCATCTTTGGCACAAACATGTATCTGCTTTACCTGCCATCGCGTCATCGCACCCGTGCGATCAAAACTTGCATCGACTTCTTGGTCAAGAAAGCCAACACGCACGAATCGTAGCAAGGGGAAATCAGGGTGTTGTTTTGAGCAAGGTCTGGATGTCTTGCGCCAACACTTGGGGGCCTACACCATAGCGGCTGTAAAGACGCAAGTTACCTTGCGTGTCATACACATAGCTACCAGCAGAGTGGTCCATGGTGTAACTGGTGGGCGTTTGCCCCTCCACCTTTTTGTAATAAATCTTGTAGTCCTTGGCGACCACCGCCAATTGCTCAGGCGTGGGAATGAACGCCACAAACGTGGGATCGAAGTTGGCCATGTAGGCCTTGAGCAACTCAGCGGTGTCACGCACAGGGTCTACCGTGACAAACACACCTTGAAGTTTGTCGCCATCAGCACCCATCAAGCGCTTGACTTCAGCCAGCTCCAGCATTGAGGTAGGGCACACATCGGGGCATTGCGTGTAACCAAAAAACAGCACCACCACTTTGCCTTTGAAATCAGAGAGGCTGCGACTTTGGCCGTTGTGGTCGGTCAGAGTGAAGCCCTTGGCGTAGTCAGCGCCCGTGATGTCAATGGCATTGAACTTTGGCTTGTCAGGGCTGCACGCCGCCAAGGCAAGCACAGCCAAGGCAGACAAGAAATATCGGCGTGTGTGTGTCAGCATCAGAGGTAATGGTCAATCAAAAGCGCTGCAAACAACAGGCTGAGGTGAATTAAAGAAAAGCGAAAGGTCTTGCGCGCTAACTCGTCCGAGTAATTGCGCCACAAGGCCCAGCCATAGCCGCAGAACCCTAAGCTCAAAATCACCGCGCTGACCAAATAGAACCAGCCGCTCATGCGGTAAATGAAAGGCATCAAGCAAGCTGCAAACAACACAAAGGTGTAAAGCAGAATTTGCAAACGTGTAAACGCATTGCCATGGGTCACAGGCAACATGGGCAAGCCCGACTTGCGATAGTCTTCCACGCGGTACAAGGCCAAGGCCCAAAAATGGGGCGGCGTCCACAAGAAAATGATGAGAAACAAAATCAAAGCCTCGGGACTCACCTCGCCAGCCATTGCTGCCCAGCCCAACACCGGCGGCATGGCCCCTGATGCACCACCAATCACAATGTTTTGCGGTGTCAACGGCTTCAAGATCACGGTGTAAACCACCGCATAGCCCACAAAGGTAGCGAACGTCAGCCACATGGTGAGTGGGTTCACCCACACATACAAAATCAGCGAACCTACCGCGCACATGAGCGTGGAAAAAAGCAAGGTTTCGCGGTCACTCAACTCGCCTTTGGCAGTGGGTCGCCAGGCCGTGCGTTTCATGCGTGAATCAATGCCTTTCTCCACCAAGCAATTGAACGCGGCTGCGGCTCCAGCCACAAACCAAATGCCCAAACATGCCCACAACGCCAATTGCATCTCGGGCCAAGACGGCACACCAGGCACAGCCAACACCATGCCGATCAGGGCACAAAACACAATGAGTTGAATCACACGCGGTTTGGTCAGCGCATTGAACTGGCGCAAACGAGACATCAGGGGGAAAGCGAGGCTCATAAACGGGGTCTCTTCACAATCAATTCAACACCGTGCTGCGCGAGGCACGCGCACCGGTCAAAATCCACATCAACACCACCACCAGCGCCGCAGCGCCACCGGTGTGCAACACAGCAGCAACCAAGGGCCAATCGAAGACGACGTTCGACAAGCCCGTGAGCAGTTGCAGCAACAAGCAAGCAAGCAACACATGCGCGGCGGTCTTCAGGGCCAACACTCGGCGCAAAGACAAGGCCAAGCCCGTCAGATAAACCAACACCACATAGGCAGCCAAACGATGCACATAGTGAATGGCCGTGAGCGACTCAAACACCAACGGCTGACCCGATGCGTCAAGACCTAAATGTCGCCACAAGGTAAAGCCCTGCTCAAAATTCATCAGTGGCCACCAACTGTTTTGACAGAGTGGAAACGTGTTGCATGCCAGCACCGCGTAGTTGGTGCTGACCCAACCGCCCAACAAAACCTGCACCGTCAACAACAACAAACCCAGCAGCGTGGCACCAAATAGCGCAGGACGCAACAAAATGGACTGAGTACGCGCACTGTCCAAACGTTGGCGTTGCACCTGTAGGGTGAGCAAAGCGAGTAGCACCAAGCCGCCCATCAAGTGCAAGGTGACGATGAGCGGAAACAGTTTCATGGTGACAGTCAAAGCGCCAAACGCGCCTTGCACTCCCACCCAAACCAAAGTGAACGTGGGCCACAGAACGCCAGAGGTTTCATCGCCACGCCTGCGGCGCACCCATGCGAAGGCAGCCAACGTCAAGATCAAACCACCCACAGCCATTGCCATGTACCGATGAATCATTTCAATCCAAGCTTTGGTGTGCGTCACAGGACCATCAGGCATTTGGCTCTGCTCTAGGGCAATCGCAGACTGAGCGCCGACCGGGCTGGCGTGGCCATAACAACCCGGCCAGTCGGGGCAGCCCAGACCTGAATCGGTCAAGCGCGTGAACGCACCAAACAACACCAAATCAAAGGTGATGAACAAAGTGATCAAAGTCAGCGCTTGCACGCGGCGTGCCGTGGACGCCTGCGGATTGCGCAGCCACACCCAACACAGCGGCACCATGGCGACCAAGGCGCCCATGATGAGCAAGTGCAACAAAGGCGTGAGGTTGTAGAGGCTCTCAGTCATAGCTCTGTCTGATTTAGCGTCCAGCCTCGTCCCACGAGGCGGCAGCGCGCAACAAGCGCTCAATGTCACGCTTGGTTTTCAAAGCTGCTTCAGGGCTGAGTTTCGCTGGAAAGCGCATCATCCATTGGCCGTGCGGGTCGACCAAATACAAATGGTCTTGCAAAGCTTGTCCTTGTGCGGGTTGCAGCCATTGCGCCAACGCCTCTTCGTTCACACGCAGCACCGTGGCTTCTTTCAGGCCTGGTGTGATGCTGCTGGGAATGTCTGCGTTGTCATGGATCAACCACACCCAATCGGTACGCGCACGGTCTTTACCAAGGCCCGCCAAAATTTGACGCTGCAAATACAGCTGCTGTTGGCAATCGGCTTGGCAATTGCCACCATTCACGCTGATCAAAAGCCATTGGCCTTTGAGCGATGGCAACTGCACACCATCGCCATTCAGTGCTCGCGCTGTCACATCAGGCAAGGCGCGTACGGGTTCAATCAAATCGCCAAAATTGCGACGCCCCTCGGGGCGCACCACGTAATACGTGAAATATGAAGCCACCACAGGTGCTGCACACACGAGCAACACCAAGATCATTCGTAAACGGCCCATGGCTGTGCGCTTGGCGTCGGTGTGCAAGGCATCGGCGGGTGAAGGCAAGTCATACACCGTCATGCCCAAGGGCTGCTGAGATTTAGAGCGAGGAACGTCTTGCATGTCGATAAGGTTGAATGAATTGGAACCAAATGTAGAGCATCAGCTGCAGTGCAGCGAGTGCAAACCATTGAAAGGCATAGGCTAAGTTTTTTTCAACACCCGCCGTGATCTCAGGCCACTCACGCAGCAGACCATCGGAAGCAGCGTCGGTTTGTAAAACCACAGCGGCGAGCGCACCACCGGTGTCAGAGGCATAAGCATCTAAATCCAGATTTTGCCGAATCTTAGATACCCCTGATGCTGTGCTTGTTGCTTGCGGCTCTTGACTCAATGCCATCAAGCGAGAAGGCGACGGGGCTATACGGCCATTCACTTGCACCCAACCACCTGGTGTTTGAATCGCGGGCAGCAGCGTACGGTCCAACTGATGACGTGGCACCCAGCCACGCTGCACCAACACGCGCGTCGAGGCATTCAACTGCAAAGGGGTGAGGACCCAAAAACCAGCGCGACCGTTCATGGCCCGATTGTCCAAATAGAGGGTGTGCTCAGGCAGCCATTCACCTTGCAACACCACGCGTTGATGCAGCGATTTGAAATGCGAAGGCTGGCCCAACACAGCGGCTGTGTTCAGAATAGGCTCCGCCATTTGAGCCATGATGGCCGCATGGCGTTGCTCCTTTTCGGCAGCACGCGAGAGCTGCCAAAATCCCAATCGCGTCGTCAACACCACACCGACCAACATAGCCAGTGTCACCCAAGCAAAAGCACGGTGACGTGGAATAGAGATAATGGTGGCCATGAAATTCATTGTTGCACTCGCCTTCTTAGCCATCCTCGCCAGCTTGGGCTCCGCCTTGGTCTTCATGATGCGCAATGGGCGCAGCGGTGAGACCAAATCGGGTCAGATGGTGAAAGCCTTGGGGCTCAGAGTCGGTATTTCAATCGTCTTGTTTATTTGTGTGTTGATTGGCTGGCAGCTGGGTTACATACAACCCACCGGCATTGCTGCAGGCCAATAAATTTCAGCCAACAAAAACAAAGGCCGCGCATGCGGCCTTTGTCACGTCTGGGTGTTGTCTTACAGCCAGTACACCAATATGTATAAACCCAACCAGACCACGTCTACAAAGTGCCAGTACCAAGCGGCACCTTCAAAGCCGAAATGCTTGTCCGCTGTGAAGTGGCCTTTTTGCAAACGCAAGGTGATCACCAACAACATCAACATACCCAAGAACACGTGAAAACCGTGAAAACCTGTGAGCATGTAAAACGTTGAACCATACACACCCGAGGTGAGCTTGAGGTTCATGTCGCTGTAGGCATGGGCATATTCGTAGCCTTGCACAAACAAGAACACCACGCCCAACAACACGGTAAGCCACATGAATTTGATCGTGGTGTCGCGCTTGTTTTGAATCAGCGCGTGGTGCGCGATCGTCAGCGTCACGCCCGATGTCAACAACAAGGCGGTGTTGATGGTGGGCAACCAGAACGGTGTCATCACCTGGAAGGGCTCAATGATGCCCGCGGGTGAAGCTGTCATGCCTGCCGCAGCTGTGGGCCACACGGCTTTGAAATCAGGCCACAACAAGGCGTTGTCCAAGCTACCCAACATCGGCACAGAGTGCGAGCGAGCCCACCACAAAGCAGAAAAGAAAGCACCAAAGAACATCACTTCAGAGAAGATGAACCAGCTCATGCTCCAGCGGAATGACAAATCGATTTTGTGACCGTATTGACCGCCTTCGCTTTCGGAAATGGCATCGCCGAACCATTGGTACAACACAACCAGCCAAAATGCAAGGCCAAAGAACAGGCAGTACTTGCCCCACTCTGCCCCATTGATCCATTGGCCTGCGCCAAGGATCACAAAAAACAGTCCCAAAGCAGCCATCGCCGGATGGCGTGACTCACCAGGTACGTAGTAGTAAGGCGTTGAGCCGTGTGAGGTGCTACTCATATCCACTCCTTCATTATTTCGCAACGACCAGATTGACCAAAACGATCAAGCTGATGACAAACACAAAAACTGCAACCAAGCCCACACCCAGCACATGCAAGGGCGTGATCTTGTCGATATCTTCTTGGAACTCGCTACTTTTACGAATTCCCAAAAATGACCATGCCACCGCCTTGACCGAACGCATGAGCGAGGTTTTGTTACTCATACGCCCACCTTGACTTGGCGCGGCTCATCCAAAGCAGCGGTAGGCGCTGCTGGGGTTTTAGAGCCGACTTCAAAAAAGGTATACGACAAGGTAATGGTGGTCACATCTTTGGCTAACTTGGGGTCAATCACAAACACCACAGGCCACTGCTTTTTCTCGCCAGGTGCCAAGGTGTATTGGTTGAAACAGAAACATTCCAATTTATTGAAATGCGCTGCCGCTTGGCGTGGCGCATAACTCGGAATGGCTTGGGCAGACATGACGCGGTCTTGCACGTTTTCAAACTCGTACATGACCGTCATCATCTCGCCGGGGTGCACTTGCAAAGAGCTTTGCGCAGGTTTGAACTTCCAAGGGCCACGTGCATTGGCATCGAACTCGACCGTGATGGTGCGGCTCGTGTCCACTTGCGTGTTTTTCGCTTTGGCACGTGCGTTGCCAGAGCCTGGAATTTCGCGCTCGCCCAAAGCCAAGATGTTGATGCCTGTGAATTCACAAATTGCTTTGTACATGGGCACCAAGGCATAACCGAACGCAAACATGCCAGCCGCCACGACGACGAGCTTTTTGAACATCAACAAGTTATGACGAGGTGAGGCCATGGCTTCAGCGGTTCAACAACATGACTTTGACAAAAAATCCGACAAAGAACACCACCGCCACAGAGGCCAAAATCAGGCCCAAGCGGAGGTTGTTTTTGCGTTGATCTTGCGTCATGTTCAACCAATCACGCGAGTTGCTGTGGCATCCAGCTTGGGTGGGGTCTCAAAGGTGTGGAAAGGTGCAGGTGAAGGCACTTCCCATTCCAAACCTTCAGCCGCTTCCCAAGGCTTGGCAGCCGCTTTCTCGCCGTGACCGCGCATCGCTGGCAACACCACAAACAAGAAGAAGTACACCTGCGCAAAACCGAAGAAGAACGCACCGATCGATGCCACTGCATTGAAGTCAGCAAACTGCATGGGGTAGTCAGCGTAGCGACGAGGCATGCCAGCCAGACCCAAGAAGTGCATCGGGAAGAACGTGACGTTGAACGAAATCAAGGTCCACCAGAAGTGAATCTGACCGCGCGTTTCGTTGTACATCACGCCGGTCCATTTGGGGCACCAGTAGTAGAAGCCAGCGAACATGGCAAACAACGAACCCGCCACCAGCACATAGTGGAAGTGAGCCACCACGTAGTAGGTGTCTTGCACCTGCGTATCAATCGGCGCCATCGACAGGATCAGGCCCGTGAAACCACCCATGGTGAACACAAAGATGAAGCCCACAGCAAACAACATGGGTGTTTCAAACGTCATAGAGCCGCGCCACATGGTGGCAATCCAGTTGAACACCTTCACGCCTGTGGGCACAGAGATCAACATCGTGGCGTACATGAAGAACAACTGACCGGTCACAGGCATGCCTGTGGCATACATGTGGTGCGCCCAAACGATGAACGACAAAATCGCGATCGACGATGTGGCGTACACCATAGAGGCGTAACCAAACAATTTCTTGCGAGCAAATGCGGGCACGATGTGGCTGATGATGCCGAAGGCCGGCAAGATCATGATGTACACCTCAGGGTGACCGAAGAACCAGAAGATGTGCTGGTACATGATGGGGTCACCGCCGCCAGCGGGGTTGAAGAAGGTCGTACCAAAGTGGCGGTCAGTCAGCGTCATGGTGATCGCGCCAGCCAACACGGGCATGACAGCGATCAACAAGTAAGCCGTGATCAACCAAGTCCAGACAAACATCGGCATCTTCATCAAGGTCATGCCTGGCGCGCGCATGTTCAGTACGGTCACGATGATGTTGATGGAACCCATGATGGACGACGCACCCAACACGTGCATGGCAAAAATACCAGCATCCATGGAGGGGCCCATTTGCAGGGTCAGCGGTGCATAAAGCGTCCAACCCGCAGCGGGTGCACCACCTGGCATAAAGAACGAGCCCGCCAACATGGCAGCCGCAGGAATCATCAACCAGAAGCTGAAGTTGTTCATGCGGGCAAAGGCCATGTCAGACGCGCCGATTTGCAACGGAATCATCCAGTTCGCAAAACCCACGAAGGCGGGCATGATGGCGCCGAACACCATGATGAGTCCATGCATGGTGGTGAGCTGGTTGAACAACTCGGGGTTGACCAACTGCAAGCCGGGCTGGAACAGCTCAGCGCGAATCAACAGCGCCAAGACGCCACCGATGATCAGCATGGTGAAAGCGAACAACAGGTACAAAGTACCAATGTCTTTGTGGTTGGTGGCGTACACCCAACGACGCCAGCCGTGAGGCGCGCCGTGGTGGTCATCGTGACCGTGGCCGTGGGAATCGAGTACTGCGCTCATGATGTGTTCCTTCTAAACGCTAGTTTTAACGGGCGGCCTTGACATCGGCAGGCTGAACCAGCTGGCCGGTCTTGTTGGACCAATTGTTTTTCGTGAAAGTAATCACAGCGGCAATGTCTGTGTCACTGAGTTGCTTCCAAGCAGGCATGGTCAAATTGTTTTGGCCGTTCAACAGCACTTTGATCTGCTTGTTCTTGTCAGCATCCAACACCACGGCAGCACCGTCGAGTGGTTTGATCGGGCCAGCGCCCTTGCCATTGGGTTGGTGGCAAGCGGCACAGTTAGCCGCATACACCTTCTCACCACGCTTAGACAAATCGGCCAAATTCCAAACCTTAGAAGGGTCGTCCATCTTGGCGGCCATCTTCTTTTGCTCTGTAGCCACCCAGGCGCTGTAGTCAGCGGCACTGAGCACCTTCACATGAATCGGCATGTAGGCGTGCTCTTTGCCACACAACTCTTGGCATTGGCCGTAGTAGTCGCCCACCGCTTCTGCACGGAACCAGGTGTCACGCACAAAGCCGGGAATCGCATCTTGCTTGACGCCGAGGGACGGCACAGCAAACGCGTGAATCACGTCATTGGCGGTGGTGATGATGCGCACCTTCTTGTTGACGGGCACCACCAGTGGGTTATCCACTTTCAAGAGGTAGTTGTCAATGTCCACGCCCTTGGCGCCGTTGTTTGACATTTCGCGCTGCTCGTTGTCGAGCGTCGAAATGAAAGCAATGCCCTCGCCTTGGCCCTTGATGTAGTCGTAGCCCCATTTCCACTGGTAACCCGTGGCTTTGATGGTGAGGTCAGCATTGGATGTGTCCTTTTGAGCCACCACCGCTTTGGTGGCAGGTAAAGCCATCAAGATCACGATGATGAAAGGAATGACGGTCCATGCAATTTCGACCTTGACCGATTCGTGAAAGCTGGCCGATTTGTGGCCCACCGATTTGCGGTGCTTCCAGATGGAATAGAACATCACACCGAACACCGCCACAAAAATGACGGTACAGATGATGAGCATGAACCAATGTAACCAGCCTTGCTCAATGGCAATTTTGGTCGCGCCAGGTTGGAGGTTCAGTTGTCGAACGCCAGGGCCACCTGGCAAATCGTTCACTGCCCAAGCCGCTGTGCTCGCCCATGCGGCGAGAAACAACACACCTGAAGTCAACTTTTGTAAAAGATTGTTCTTCATCACTTTGATTGCCTCAATGTTTTTTATCTTTCGGACTACAAACGCCGCCAAACATTGAGTTAACTCAAGCTGTCTTGGTGGAATTTGCGCTACAAGCTTCCATTCAAAATCATACAGAGCGAGCACTAGGGGATTGCCCTAGTAGGGTTCGCATGTCTTGCAACGACACCGAACTGTGCTGCTCTACTTTCAGGCGTGGCAATGGCTTCAAAGCATGGCCATAAATAACTTCAACCGTCAATGTCAAACGCCCATCTTGCTGTGGTTTAGCCAACAACAACAGCGCATTTTCAAACCGCGCCAACCACTGTTTACCACGCAGCCCAGCAAAGCGATCACGGTGTAAGTTGCGGCCCAGCAAGCGAAAGTCGGCAATCAAGCTTTGCGTCGATGCATAGGTCAACGTGATGCGCTCCATGTCCATCACGGGCTCTGCAAATCCAGCTTGCACTAGCATGTCACCCCAGTCATGCATATCGGTGAAACTGTGGCATGCAGGCGGCCAACCTTGATTTTGGTACACCTCAGCCAGCTCACGCAGTGTGTCCGGTCCGAGACACGAGAACATCAAAAAGCCATCCACAGCTAACAGTTGGTGCCATTTCCGCAACAAAGTTTGCGGATCTTCGCTCGTGTGCAACGCCATATTGGCCCACAACATATCGGCGCTGCCTGGCTCTGATGCACCAAATGTCAAAGCATCCTGCTTCAACCAGCGCCGCCACCAAGGCGCTTGCAGTGCCTGGCGCGCCAACTGTTCACGTTCAACACTGGTTTCCAACACTTGGCAATGCGCCTGCGGGTAACGTGCACTTAGCTTGGCGTGCGTTTGCAGGCCGCCACTCACAGGTGCCCAATCCACCCAAAATTTGGGTTGTAAGCGAATCCACTGCAAACGGTCTTCCATGCGACGGCCAATTTCCTCGTTCAGCCAAGGCGAAGCCGCATGTGGCCATGCGGCCCAACGGGCGCTGGCCACAGGGTCAAGTGAGGGAGGTGTATCAGGCGAAGACGGTTCAGACATGGTCCCTATTATCGACACCGTGTCCTTCGCAAACATTGCGCTGTGCTTCAACCCAAACCAGCGCAATGTCTTTCCAATGCGGGGCATGTTGAAGCTTCCAAGTGTTTGTCATATCTGCCATCGCTGGCCCAGCCAGCCTTTATGCGCGCCCTGTGTCGAGCGCTTTGCCCAGCCCACGCTGCGCTGCCCCACCTGCGCCCTCACCCTCACACACGCAGGCTGCCGCAACTGCGCCCAGCACCCAAGCCCGCTAGACGCCTGCGTGGCCGCCGTGAGCTACACCTTTCCGTGGGCAGGTTGCATTGCGCGCTTTAAGTTTCAGGCCGACCCCAGCCTCGCCCGCGCCTTGGCCCACCTCATGCGCCACGCCCCATGGGTTGAGCCCGCGTTAGATGGGGCCACCCTCGTGGTGCCTATGCCCCTCTCCCACAGCCGCCTGCGCGAACGCGGCTTTAACCAAGCCCTCGAACTGGCTCGCCACTTGGCCCCACACAAAACCAACGCCCACACCTTGCTGCGCCGTGGCGACAGTGCTCATCAAGTTGGAGCCCCGCGTCACGAACGGCTAGAGCATGTGCGGGATGCGTTTTGGGTATCGCCCGACCGTGTGTCTGCCGTGCGCAGTCAGCGTGTGTTGCTGGTAGACGATGTGATGACCACGGGAGCATCCATGTACGAGGCGGCGCGAGTGTTGAAGGCTGCGGGTGCGGTTCACATCACTGGACTAGTCCTCGCCCGCACAGAAGAACGCGAAGCGCATCACTAATGCCCTCCAATCAGCCTAGCAGCACCTCGCGCATGCAAGACAATAAGCGCATGTTTCACATCGTCCTCGTCCACCCCGAAATTCCGCCCAACACGGGCAACGTCATACGCTTGGCGGCCAACACAGGCTGCACCTTGCATTTGGTCGAGCCCTTGGGCTTCTCGATGGAAGACAAACACATGCGCCGCGCGGGCTTGGACTACCACGAGTACGCGCCCGTGCTACGCCATGCAGACTGGACCACGTTTTTGAACGACGCCAAGCCCGATCCCGCGCGTATGTTTGCCATGACAACCAAAGGCTCCAGCACCGCGCATGACACCACCTTTCAGCCCGGCGATTGGTTTGTATTTGGGTCGGAAACCAGCGGCTTGCCTGTGGACATTCGCGAAAGCTTCCCACTTAACCAGCGCCTGCGCCTGCCCATGCGCGCCGACCAGCGCAGCTTGAACCTGTCAAACTCGGTAGCCGTCATCACCTATGAAGCTTGGCGGCAAAACGCGTTTGTGGGCAAGGCCTGAAAACGACCTGAAACCGGATTGATTCAAGTCAAGGCTTATAGCGTTCTGCGTAGCAACATATAGCCTTAGGTTTTAAGCCCTCGCCTACACTAGAGGGCTTGATTTATATAGATTTATTCCAGTCATGAGTGCATTCCTAGACGAAGAAGTTTTGTCCGTTCACCATTGGACCGACCGCCTGTTCAGCTTCACCACCACACGCGACACCTCGCTGCGTTTCTCCAACGGCCACTTCACCATGATTGGCTTGCGCGGCGAAAACGGCAAACCCTTGTTGCGCGCCTACAGCATCGTCAGCGCCAACTACGAAGAACACTTGGAATTCCTGAGCATCAAGGTGCAAGACGGCCCGCTCACCTCCAAGCTGCAACACATCAAAGTGGGCGACAAAATTGTGGTCGGCAAAAAGCCCACCGGCACTTTGTTGATCGACTACTTGTTGCCCGCCAAAAACCTGTACCTCATCGGCACAGGCACGGGCTTGGCCCCATTCCTCAGCATCGTGCGTGACCCTGATACTTACGAACGGTTTGAAAAAGTCATCTTGGTCCACGGCGTGCGTGAAGTCAAAGAGCTGGCCTACCACGACTACTTGACCGAAGAGTTGCCCAAGCACGAGTTCTTGGGCGAGATGGTCAGCAACCAAATGCTGTACTACCCCACCGTCACCCGCGAGCCTTATAAAAACCAAGGTCGCGTGACCGACTTGCTCACGTCCAACAAACTGACACAAGACTTGGGCTTGCCCAACCTTGACCCAGCCAACGACCGCATCATGATTTGCGGCAGCCCGGGCCTGAACAAAGACATGCGCAGCTTGCTCGAAGAGCGTGGCTTCAAAGAAGGCTCCACCACCACCCCTGGCGACTTTGTGGTGGAACGTGCGTTCGTTGAACAGTAATCTCATCCATCATGTTTGAACCTAGCCAAGCCGACGTCCGGCGCTTCTTCTGCTCCGTCTACGCCAAGTGGCGTGAGGGGCAGCCCATGGATGCGCTGGAAACCTTGGCCAGCCAATGGGTGGCCGAGCACCCCGAGTACCACGCCGACTTTTCAGACGTCGATGCCGCACTCGAGCGCATGTACGAGGTGAAAGACGGCAAGACCAATCCCTTCTTGCATTTGTCCATGCACCTGTCGGTGAGCGAGCAATGCTCGATTGACCAGCCGCGCGGCATTCGCCAAGCGGTGGAGTTGCTCACGGCCAAGCGCGACTCGCTGCACGACGCGCACCACGAAACCATGGACGCCTTAGGCCAAATGATTTGGGAAAGCCAACGCAGTGGCCGACCACCCGATGGCCATGCCTACATTGACGCGGTGCAACGCCGAGCCACCAAAGACTGAAGCAAAGGCGCATTAAGATCTCCCAAAATACAAACAGGAGACAAACCATGCGCCACTTCTCAATTAAGTCCAACTCTCGCCGCACCTTGTGTGCCGGCATCGCCATCGCAGCGCTCAGTGCCATTGGCCTGCCCGCCGCACACGCACAAACCTACCCCAACAAACCCATCAAATTTGTCGTGCCCTTCAGTGCAGGCAGTGCCACCGACAACGTGGGCCGCATCTTGGCGCAGGCCATGGGCGAAGCGATGGGCCAAACCATCACGGTAGAAAACAAAGCAGGTGCCAACGGCATCTTGGGTGCTGAAGTGGTCAAAGGTGCGCCAGCCGACGGCTACACCTACTTGGTCACCACCAGCACCACACAAGCCGCGAACGTGCACCTGTACCGCAAGCTGCCGTACGACCCCGTGAAAGACTTCACACCCATTGGCAAGATTGGTGAGACCGGCTTTATCTTGATGGTCAACACCGACTTCCCTGCCAAAGACATGAAAGAGTTTGTGAGCTACGCCAAGGCCAACCCAGGCAAGCTCGCGTTTGGCCATGGTTCATCGGGCTCACTTGTGTCGGCCGCCATGCTCACCGAATTGGCAGGCCTTCAAACCGTCAACGTGCCCTACAAAAGCATTCCCCCTGCTTTGACTGATTTACTGGGTGGCCAAATTCAATTCGCCTTTGCCGACACAGGTAATGCTGTGTCGCAAATGAACGGTGGCCGCATGCGTGGCCTAGGTGTGACCACCAAAAAACGCGCAGGCAAAGCGCCCAACGTGCCGCCCATTGGCGACACCGTGAAAGACTACAACGTGAGCGCGTGGTTTGGCCTGATGGCCCCAGCGGGCGTTCCAGCTGACGTGCAAAAGAAAGCCACAGCCACTTTGATGGCAGTGCTGGCCAAGCCTGAAGTGCGCGAAAAAATTCAAGGCGTGGGCATTGATCTGGATGTGGAAGACTCCGCCACACTCGCCAAAACCATCGACGCTGAAATCAAAAAATGGGGCGGCTGGGTCAAGACTGCTGGCATCACACCTGAATAAGCCATGAGCCTGACTGACAACGCAAGCCTACAAGGCGCACTCGCAGGCTTGCGCGTGATTGATTTAACGGGCGTGGTGCTAGGCCCCTACGCCACACAAATCTTGGGCGACTACGGCGCTGACGTCATCAAGATCGAGCCGCCCAGCGGCGACATCATGCGCCACGCGGGCCCCATGAAGCACCCGGGCATGGGCCACATCTTCATCAACGCCAACCGCAACAAACGCTCGGTCGTGCTGGACTTGAAAAAGCCAGAACAGCGCGAACAGTTGCTGGCCTTGTGCAAAACCGCCGATGTACTGACCTACAACATTCGCCCTGCCGCCATGGCGCGTTTGGGTTTGTCGTATGACACATTGCGCGCCGTCAACCCACGCTTGATCGTGTGTGGCGCGTATGGCTATAGCGAAGGTGGCCCCTACTCCGACTGGCCCGCGTATGACGACCTGATTCAAGGCGCTGTTGGTATGCCGTGGTTGATGACGCAAAGTGGCAGTCACGAACCGCGCTATGCGCCCACAACCTTTGCCGACCGCGTGACAGGGCTCAACATGGTGCACGCTGTCATGGCCGCCATCATTGCGCGCTACCGCACTGGCGTGGGTCAGCATGTGGAAGTGCCGATGTTTGAATGCTTGTTGCAGTTTGTGCTGGGCGATCACTTGTGTGGCGAAACTTGGAAGCCCTCACTTGGCGGCATGGGCTATGCACGCTTGCTGGCAGTCAATCGCAAACCCTACGCCACACAAGACGGCCACATCTGCGCCCTCATGTACAACGACACACATTGGCAAGCGTTTTTAAAACTCGTGGGCCAACCAGATTTGTTTCAAACCGACGCACGCTTTGCCACGCATGCAGATCGCCTGAAGAACATCGATGCGCTGTATGGTGTGGTTGGCGAACACATGCGCACGCGCACCAGTGCCGAGTGGATGAAAGACTTCACCGCGCATGACATCCCCGTCATGCCCATGATGAAACTCGACGATTTGCTGACCGACCCACACTTGGCCGCCACGCAAGGCTGGCTAGATGTGCCGCATCCGTTTGAAGGTATGTTGCGTCAACTGCGTCCTCCAGTGCGCATGAGCGGCACACCGACAGGCGTGTGGCGCCCCGCACCGCGTTTGGGTGAACATACCGACGAAGTGCTGAGCAGCCTCAAAACTTGAAGCTAAGGTCTGTGCTACAACTGCCAAGACACTGCCGTCGCAAATGGAAAAGCACATGCACACCCCCTCTCAACCACTCGGTGCCCAAACCGTTTCAGCAGCAGATTTGCGACTGACCATCCAGCCCACAGAGCTGGGCTTTAGCGACACCTCCGAATTGGTGTCACACGCCCTGCCGTGGATTGGCCAAGAGCGCGCCGAGACCGCCGCGCGCTTTGGTTTGGAAATGACGCAGGCCAACTACAACTTGTTTGTGTTGGGTGAAGTCGGCAGCGGTCGCTCGACCTTGCTTCGACAAATGATGCACAGCGTCGCGGCCACCCGAGCTGTGCCACCTGACCTGTGCTACTTGCACAACTTTGACTCGCCAGAGCATCCGCACGCGGTGCACATGCCCGCAGGCGAAGGCCGCAAGCTGCGCGTGCACATGGCACAACTCACTAAAACACTGCTGACCGAAATTCCCAAACGTCTGATCGCTCAAGACTTCAAGGTCGAAAGCGAACACATCGAAAAAACCTACAAACAAGAAGAAGACCGTGCTTACGCCGTGCTGGATGCGTTTGCTGAGGCGCGCAGTTTTTCGCTGTTTCGCGAAGGCGGGCATTTGGTGTTCACCCTGCGCGATGAAAAAGGCGTGCCATTGACAGAAGCCGAAGCACTGGCTTTGCCCAAAGAGCGACGCACGGCCATCGACCAAGCCGAGGTGGAGCTGCGCGCCGAGATTGCCAACTTCCTCGACAAAACACGCCCGATTGACCGTGTCAAAAACGAAGGCTTGGCCGCCTTGCGTCGCCAAACCATCAAGCCCATGTTGGAGCAAGAGTTAACGCACATCCAACAAGCCTTGTCCAAACCCAGCCAAGACAACGCCAAGCTCGTGCATTACTTTCAAAAAGTCATGGCGGATGTGCTGGAACACATCGAACTGTTTGAGCCCCGCGACGATGACGAAGAAGAAACACGCCTCGAAGCCCTCAACACCTTGCTGCTGCGCTACCGCGTGAACGTGGCCGTGGACAACCACGACACACACGGCGCGCCCGTGTTGGTCGAAGACAACCCCGTGTTTCGCACCTTGTTTGGCAGCGTGGAATACCAAACCGAAGACGATGTGTTGATGACCGACTTCTCGCGCATCCGCGCGGGCAGCTTGCTCAAGGCAAACGGTGGATTTTTGATGCTGCATGTGCGCGACTTACTGACCGATGCTTTGGTGTGGGAAAAGCTCTCACGCTTTTTGCGCAGTGGTCGTTTGCAGATTGAAGAATCAGGCTTGCACCTCTCGCCCATTGCCTCGGTGGCACTCGAACCCGAGGCCGTGCACATCGACGTGAAGATTGTGCTGATTGGCACCGTCGAGGAGTACTACGTGTTGCAAGAGGGCGCACCCGAGTTCTTCCGTCGCTTCATGTGCAAAGTGGAATTTTCCGAAAGCTTTACAGCCAATGCAAACACGCACCGCGCCTCCGCCATCTTTGTGGCACACAGTTGCCAGCGCCTAGGTTTGCCACATTTCAACGCCGATGCAGTGGCCCGCTTGATCGAATGCACGCACCGCGAGGTGGATGACCAGACGCGCCAAAGCGCGTTGTTCTCGCACACCGAATCACTCATCATTGAAAGCGCCAGTCACGCTCGCCAACGCAGCGCAGACAAGGTGCAAGCTGCCGATGTGGATGCCGCCATCGCGGCACGCAATTTCAGAAACGGCTACATCGAGCAGCGTTTGCAAGAGTCCATCACCGACGGCGAACGGCTGATTTCTTTGAAAGGCGAATGCGTAGGTCAACTCAATGGCCTCACCGTCATCGAACTGGGCGACCATGCCTTTGGCTTTCCTGTGCGTGTCACGGCACGCACTTATGCGGGCAACGAGGGCTTGGTCAACATTGAACGCGAGGTGAAGTTGTCAGGCCCGATTCACGACAAGGGTGTGCTCATCTTGCACAGCTATTTGTCAGCGCTTTTTTCGCACATCGCACCTTTAGCCTTCAACGCCTCAGTGGTGTTTGAGCAAGAGTACAGCGGCGTCGAGGGCGACTCTGCGTCGTGTGCCGAGCTCTACGCCCTGCTGTCTTCTCTGTCAGGCTTGCCGCTCAAACAAAATATTGCGGTCACGGGTGCGGTCAATCAAAACGGCGAAATTTTGCCCGTGGGTGGCGTGAACGAAAAAATCGAAGGCTTCTTTCGCACCTGCAAAGCCCAAGGCTTGGACGGCACACAAGGCGCCTTGATTCCCAGTCGCAACCGTCATCATTTGATGCTCAGCCAAGACGTGGTGGATGCTGTCGCACAAGGACAATTTCACATTTACACCGCAGAGCATGCCAGCGAAGGGGCTGAGCTCTTGATGGGAACCGTCTTTGGCAAAGAGCTCAAAGGGGGCTGCTATGAAGCGCAAAGCATCTTGGCCTTGGCCGATAAAACGCTACAAGCCTACCGACGTGCCTGCCACAAAGAGCCCGCACAAAGTGTGCGGCACATGAGCCACAAATTTCAAAAGCAACTCGACGGCAAATAAAAAAAGCCCCACAGCGTGGGGCTTTCGCTCAGGCAAACCGTTGCTTTAACGGAACTTGCTCTGAGGCACCGTTTTAAGATCGCCTTGCTGAGAAGCAACGTAGTTGGCTAGCTCTTTCAGCTCAGCATTGCTGAACTGCTTAGCCACGCCACCCATCACACCGTTGCTACGACCCCAAGTGGCAACGCCCTCTACCTTGTAGGACTTGAGGGCCACATACAAGTAGTCTGGATGTTGACCTGCAATTTTTGGATAGCTGGGGTCGATGGGTTTGGCAAAGTTTTCACCATGGCATGAAGCACATGCACCTTTGGTAAGCAAAGCGGCCACTTTGGCGTTGGGCTCAGTCGCCTTGGCTGACAACTCTGCACCAGCAACCTTGCCATGGTTGGCGTAGTAGGCAGAAATATCGGCCATGTCTTGGTCACTCAAACTGTCGGCAATGCCGCGCATGGTGGGGTGTTTGCGCTCGCCTTTTTTGTAGGCGTTCAACACGGTGGTGATGTACTTTTCGCTTTGGCCAGAAATTTTGGGTACTTTGTAAACTTCAGGAAAACTGGCTTGATAGCCTGTGATGCCGTGGCAACCGATACACATCGCGATTTTCTTTTCACCTGCGTTAGCATCGCCTTTGACGTCTTGGGCCAATGAGAGCGACGACACAGCAGATACAGTCAGAGCAAACGCGAACGAGACAAACTTTTTCATATGCAAACCACAATCCCTAGAGGTTGATGTAACCCAAATAATAGACGGAACGACCCATGAAATTCAAAGGCACTGACACCTACGTTGCAACCCAAGACCTGATGCTCGCGGTCAACGCGGCCATCGCACTCAAGCGACCCTTGCTGGTCAAGGGCGAACCAGGCACAGGCAAGACTATGCTTGCAGAAGAGGTGGCCCAATCCCTGGGTTTACCCCTGTTGCAATGGCACATCAAATCCACGACCAAGGCCCAACAAGGACTGTATGAATACGATGCCGTGAGCCGTTTGCGCGACAGCCAGATGGCTGATACCGAGAGCGCAGAACGCGTCAAAGACATCAACAACTACATCCTCAAAGGCGTGTTGTGGCAAGCGTTCACCTCCGAGCAACCCGTGGCCTTGTTGATCGACGAGATCGACAAAGCCGACATCGAGTTCCCCAACGACCTGTTACGCGAGCTCGACCGCATGGAGTTTTATTGCTACGAAACACGCCAGCTCATCAAGGCCAAAAATCGCCCCTTGGTGTTCATCACCTCGAACAACGAGAAAGAGCTGCCAGATGCGTTTTTGCGCCGCTGCTTCTTTCACTACATCAAGTTCCCAGACGCTGACACCATGCGCCACATCGTGCAGGTGCACTTCCCCACCATCAAGCAAGACTTGTTGAGCGTGGCGATGAAGACCTTCTTTGACATTCGCAACTTGCCCGGATTGAAGAAAAAACCATCGACCAGTGAGTTGATTGACTGGCTCAAGTTGCTGGTGGCCGAAGACATCCCGATTGAAGCCCTGCAAACCGCAGACGACAAAGTATCCATCCCACCACTCGTGGGCGCGCTGCTGAAAAACGAGCAAGACACCACGCTGTTTGAAAAGCTGGTGTTCATGCAAAGCCGTAACCGTTAAGAAGAGATCACCATGTTTGCATCCCTCATCGAAGGCCTGACCGATGCCATTGGCTTCGTCGTAGGCGCATTGCTCGGCTATGGCTTAGGCGTGGCATTTGGCTTGAATTTGTTTGCCGAAGGCTATGGCACGGGCAGCATCATTGCGATCTTGCTGGTCGGCATTGGCGGCGGCATGGGCTTACAAGCTGCACGCCGCTTTCGTGCCCCCAAGCCAGACGCCGAATAAAACCACGCCATGCTGATCGACTTCTTCTACACCCTGCGCGCGGCCAAACTGCCGGTTTCGGTGAAGGAGTACCTCACGCTGCTGGAGGCGCTGCAAAAACAAGTGGTGGGCCCAGGTAGCGATGCCTGCAGCATGGATGACTTTTATGTGTTGAGCCGCCTCATCTTGGTCAAAGATGAAAAGCACTACGACAAGTTTGACCGCGCGTTCGGTGCGTACTTCAAAGGCGTGGAGCTGCTGACCGACTTCACCAAAGAAGTACCGTTGGATTGGTTAGAAAAAATCCTTCAAAAAGAACTCACCCCTGAACAAAAAGCCGCCATCGAAAAAATGGGGTGGGACGAGTTGATGGAGACGCTGAAAAAACGTCTCGAAGAACAAAAAAAACGCCACGAAGGTGGCAACAAATGGATTGGCACAGGTGGCACATCGCCTTTTGGCAATGGTGGCTATAACCCACAAGGCATTCGCATTGGCGGTAAAGGCGGTAACCGCAGCGCCGTGAAAGTATGGGACCAACGCGCCTACCGCGACTACGACGACACCCAAGAGCTGGGCACACGCAACATCAAAGTGGCCTTGCGTCGCTTGCGTCGCTTTGCACGTGAAGGCTCGGCCGAAGAGCTGGACCTTGACGGCACGATTCATAAGACCGCAGCCAATGCAGGCTTTTTAGACATCTTGATGCGCCCCGAGCGCCACAACAATGTGAAGGTGTTGTTGCTCATGGATGTGGGCGGCACGATGGACGACCACATCGCCCGCGTGGAAGAGTTGTTCAGCGCAGCCAAAGCCGAGTTCAAACACTTGGAGTTTTATTACTTCCACAACTGCGTGTACGACTTCATGTGGCGCAACAACAAGCGCCGCTATGCCGAGAAGTTTGAGACCTGGGACATCATTCGCAAATACAACAAAGACTACAAGCTCATCTTCATTGGCGACGCCACCATGAGCCCGTATGAAATTGTGCAGCCCGGTGGCAGCGTGGAATACAACAACGAAGAGGCCGGTGCCGAGTGGTTGCAACGCCTGCTCCACGCGTTTCCTAAATTTGCGTGGATCAACCCCGAACCTCAAGGCGTGTGGCAATACCGCCAAAGCATTGCCATGATTCAACAAATCGTCAGCAACCGCATGTACCCGCTCACGCTCAAAGGCTTGGAAGAAGCCATGCGAATGCTGAGCAAGTAGCACCCTAAAATACACGCGGGTTGCCACCGTAGTTCAATGGATAGAACTCTCCCCTCCTAAGGGAGTGATACAGGTTCGATTCCTGTCGGGGGCACCAATTTTTTATACACACGCCAGTTGCGCTACACGACACCGAGCTCATGTTTGTAACTAAACAGAATTCATTTTTGTAGCCTGTGTCTCAGAGTGGTGCACGATCAGGGAATTTCCTAGGCATCGTTTGCACAAAGCAATTGCGACAACCGCGAAAACACTGAGCAAAACTGGCACAATGCACCCGTTTTAATAAGGAAATGACATGAACAAAACTGAATTGATCGAAGCCGTTGCAGCACACACCGAATTGACAAAGGCCGACGCTGGCCGCGCTGTCAATGCCATTCTCGAAGTGATCACACACGCTGTGGCCAAAAAAGACGACGTGCAATTGATCGGCTTCGGCACTTTCAAAGCTGCCGCTCGCGCTGCACGCACTGGCAAAAACCCACGCACTGGCGAAGCTTTGAAAATTGCAGCTGCTGTGGTGCCTCGCTTCACTGCTGGCGCAGCGTTCAAAGCTGCTGTGAACACCAAGAAGAAGTAATTCCTCGCGTTCACGCACAAAAGCGGCATCGGGCAACCGAGCCGCTTTTTTCTTTTTCCAAATGAATCAAAAGACAAACATGTTCACACACGTTTTTTTAGGTGCTCAAGACATCGAAGCCTCACGCAAGTTTTATGACGCAGCCCTCGGCGCGCTAGGCCACGCGCCAGGCGCAGGTGCAGGCAGCCGTTACGTGTACCGCACACCCACTGGCACCTTTGGCATCACCACCCCCATCAACGGCGAGCCAGCCAGCTTTGGCAATGGCAGCACGTTTGGTTTTGCGGCCAAGTCACCCGCCGAAGTAGACGCATTTCATGCCGCAGGCGTGGCCAATGGCGGCGTAACTTGCGAAGACCCACCAGGCCTGCGCACCAACCCCGCGTTCAGCTACTACATCGCTTACTTGCGTGACCCATCGGGCAACAAGATTTGCGCGATGTGCCGCAGCTAAATCAATCGCATCAAGCCTGACGCATCTCCCGCAGCTCTGCGTTGGCATGGCGCAATCGGTCGGCAATGGCCAAGGCCACCGCACGCATGACGCTGATGCTCATCACCGGATCGCCTGCCGCCACGGTGGCAAAGGCTTTGCGGTCGATGGCAATCAGCTCGGTCTCGCGCGTGGCATACACATCGGCCGAGTGGGCGCGGCCATCTAAGAACGACATCTCACCAAAGAACTGACCACGACTGAAGGTGGTCAAGTGAATGGTTTTGCCATTTGCCAAAGGCAAGCTCACCTTCACCTCGCCTCGGCTGATCAGCATCAGCTCATGGCCCGTTGAGTCTGCGCCAAAGATCAACTCACCCGCCTCAAACACATGGTGTTGGGCACAACGCTCCAGCGCGGCAATTTCGTCATCGTTTAAGCCATGGAAGAGTTCAAACTTGCCCAAGGGGATGCCCTCTTTAGACACATGGGCGTAGCCGGCCAGCACCAAGGTTTCGTCTTCAATCCATTCCAGCGCTTCGTCAAACTCATCAAAAATCTTGGCTGTACTGTCAGACAACAAACCGATGTGGTCCACATACGAGCGTAAGTCGCGCCCACTGGGCAAACGCTCGGGCACACGGGTCAGAACCAAACGCGCATGACGCTCAGACAGCATGTTACGAATGCGCTCAATCATGTGGCCTGCGGTCATGTCCATGGACTGCACGCGCATGAAGTCGAGCACCACAAACTTGGCCTTGCTCAACTCCGGCTCGATCGCGGTGTAGAGCTGATCGGTGGTACCAAAGAACAAGCTGCCTTGCAATTCAAAAATCACCGTGTGGCTACCCGTCTCGGCCAACACGTCACGCTCACGCTGGCCACGCACGCGTGACGAGAACATGGTATTGCCAAACGATTTACGGCGAATGGTGGTGGTATGAATTTGCTCACGCAAGAACAACATGATGGCCATGGCCACGCCCACGCCTGAAGCGGCAATCAAACTCACGGTGTTGGCCACGATGACCACAATCAAGATGACCGCGAAGTCGAGCATCGTGTCTTTGGCTTTGAGCAGTTGCAGCGAATGCCAGTCGATCATCTTGAAGCCGATGACGATCAACAAAGCAGCCAAAGCAGCCACCGGCACCCAAGCAATGAGCGAGGTCAATAACAAGATGGCCAACAGCGACCACACGCCTTGGAACACACCCGACAAATAGGTGGTACCACCGCTGGCCTTGTTCACCAAAGTCGCGCCCATGGTGCCAGCACCGGGTGCGCCGCCAATGAGAGAGGAGGCCAAATTGCCCAGGCCTTGGCCAATGAGTTCTTTGTTGGAGTCGTGGCGTGAACCGGTCATGGCATCGAGCACCACACAGGTCTTGAGTGTGTCGATGGACAACAGCACGGCCAGCGTGATGGCAGGAAATGCAATCTGTGTCCAATGTGGGAAACCTGATTCGCTCAAGCTACGAAATGGGTCGAGCAAGGACTCAAAGAACCCTTCGCCCCCCACCGCCAATGGGCCAATGATGAATGGGTTGTCGTGCAAGTTGCGCAATTCAGGCCAAGCGCTGAACGCCAACAACCAATACGAGCCCATGCCGCCCAACAAACCCACAATCACCGCCGGCACCTTGGTGGAAATACGCGGTGCCAACAGCATGAAGGCCGCCGTTGCCGCCCCCACGATCAAGCTAGGCGCTTGCCATAGCTCCATCGCGTGCAAACCTTGCCACCAGTTCATGCCCTTGGGCAGCGCCATCCACTTGGGCAATTGGCTCATGATGATGATGAGGCCCACACCGCTGAGGTAGCCGCTCACCACGGGAAACGGCATGTACTTGATGAGCTCACCAATGCGCAGCAAACCAAACGAGATTTGCACCAAGCTGCTCACAAACGCCACCAAGAACAAAGTGAGCACCACCGCCCCCACACCGCTGCCCTGCTGCGTCATTTGAATGGTCAGTGCAGAAAGCACTGCAGCTGCTGGTGCACAAGGTGCCGAGATGAGCCGTTGCGTACCACCAAAGGTGGCGGCAATCAAGCCCAGTGCGGTCACGCCCAGCATGCCTGCCAATGCGCCCTTGGCACCAAACTCGGCACCCAGCGGCGAGAAGATGGTCACACCAAACGCAATGGCCGATGGCAGCGCCACCAACATGGCAGCAAAGCCGCCCCAAATATCGCCAGAGAGGTTGGCGCGAGAAAGTGTGTGAGTGGTAGACATGATAAAAATGACAGTTTTATGTCAGTATCGCAAATTTCATTCACACAGACAGCAATTGATTTAAAGCAAACGAAGTGACGCACAAGCGTGTCTAATGGCGTTTTGTTTAGGAGAAATGTATGACAGCAAACGTTGGCGGCATTGACCGCATCTTGCGCATCGTCGCAGGCTTGGTTCTGATTGCGTTGGCTGCCACAGGCGTGGTCGGCGCTTGGGGTTATTTAGGCGTGATCGTGTTGGCCACTGGTGTGTTCCGCTTTTGCGGTGCGTACACCTTGTTCGGTGTCAACACTTGCCCAATGAAAACAGTGGAAGAAGAGCCAGCCAAGTAAAAGGCTATCGCTTCACACCAGCCTCAGCGCCTTCAAGCGGCTGAGGCTTTTTTACGCGCCAACCACAGCAAGCCTGCGCCGGTGATCAGCACAGGCACCAACGAACCCCAATTGAGCCAAGCCCAACCTTGCGTGGTCACCAACGCACCCGAGGCAAACGAGGTGAAAGCCATGGTGGCGAACACGCAAAAGTTAATGGCGGCTTGGGCGCGGTTTTTCTCTTGCGGTGTGTAGGCTTGCATCGACAACGTGGTGCTGCCCGTGAATAAAAAGTTCCAACCCACACCCAACAAAAACAAAGCCACCAAGAACTGGTGCAAGTCCACGCCTGAGAGGGCAATGGCAATACAAGCGATGTTGAGCAACACGCCCACGCCCATGATGGGCAACACGCCAAAGCGTTTGATCAGATGCCCCGTCACAAAGCCCGGTGCAAACATGCCAATCACGTGCCACTGCAACACCCAAGCTGTGTCTTCAAACGGAAAACCACACACCTGCATGGCCAGCGGTGTGGCTGCCATCAACAAGTTCATCACGCCGTAACCTAGAGCAGCCGCCAAGGTCGCCACAAAGAACACAGGCTGACGCATGATTTGACTCAAGGAACGACCACCTGTGTCATCCGTTTTCACAACGGGTGCGGGTGGAAAGTGGATGAAGCTCATCACCGCCATCGACAGCACGGCCACCCCCATCAACGCCACATACGCACCTGCGAACGGCATGCCAAACAAACTCTTGGTTTGAATGGCGAGGTTCGGGCCAATCACAGCGCCAATCAAACCACCCGCCATCACCAACGACACGGCCTTCTCGCGGTAGTCGGGCTTGCACAGCTCAGCGGCCGCAAAGCGATAAAGCTGGCCATTGGCGCTGTAGTAACCGGCCACCACCGTGGCCGTGACCAACAACCAAAAGGATTGCGACAGCACTGCGAACGCACCCAAAGCAGCTGATAGCAAAGCCACCAACAAGCCCAATTGAAACGAACCTTTGCGGCCAAAACGTTGCTGCGATTTGGCGACCAAGCCCGTGCTCAACGCGCCGCCCACCACATAGCCCATCACGGGCAATGTGGCCATCCACGCCTCGGGCGCCAAACTCAAACCCACCAAACCATTGATGGCAATGAAGGTGACGTTGTTGGTCAGGAACAAACCCTGCGCGATAGACAGCAAAACGAGATGACGGTTCATAACGACCCAAACAATGAAAGAGAAACCAAGCCAGCCGACATGGCAAAACCATGCAACACAGCCGCGGCAATCGTCAAGACAATGGCAGGTGCCAAACGTGCAGGTTGCTCTGCATTCTTTAGAAGCATCACAAATGCCGCCAGCGACAGGGGCATAGACACCAAGCCCCACAACGCAGGCTCAGGATGGATGAACAGCCACACCCCGACCAACAACCATGCATACGCCAAACAGGCAAACACAAGATACATCCAAGCAACACGGCGTGGACCGAAGCGAACCACCAAAGTCCGCTTACCCACTTGTGCATCAGCCTGTGCATCTGGGAAACCGTTGATGACCAAAATGTTGCCTACCAACAAAGCAAAGCTCAGCGCCACCGCCGCAGGAATGACAAAGAACTGGCCGCGCTGCACATAGTCAGCGCCAACCACCACCAAACCCCACGTCAGGGCCACCGTCAACTCGCCCAAACCTCGCTTCATCAAAACCAAAGGCGGCGCAGAGTAAGCCCACCCCAAAAACAAACCTGCCAGCCCTAACCACACCAGGCCACCACCCGTCTTCACTGCTAGCAACAAGCCGCAGGGAATCAACACCATGACCAAGGCGCCTGCCAAGTTGTGGGTGTCTTGCGTGGTCACATGTCCGTTTTGAATGAGGCGTGCACCACCCGTGAACGGAAATAAACCGTGACTGTTGGCATCGTCCGCACCATTGAGGGCATCGTGGTAATCGTTCAGCACATTGGCCGCCGCATGCATGAGCACAGCCAACACCAAAGTGGCCAAAGCAGTCCACACGTTGGGGCCGTGTCCGCAAGCCGCAGCCACAGAGGTACCCAATACACACGCCACGGCTGTGATCACCAAGAAGCCGGGGCGCGTCATCTGCACCAGCGTGCGCCAGGGCAAGGACTTCTGATCGGTCATGGCGCCATGGTTTCCCATGCCTTCAACGCCTCCGAGGCATACATCAACGCAGGGCCGCCGCCCATGTAGACACACACGGCCAAAGTTTCTTCCAACTCTTCACGTGTGCAACCCACGCGATGCAAAGCTTTCACATGAAAACCAATGCAGCCCGAGCAGTGCTGTGTGATGCCAATGGCCAAGGCCATCAACTCTTTGTGTTTCTCGCTCACAGCACCGGTGGCCATAGCCGCTTTGGCCAATTGACCAAAGCCTTGCATGGCCTCGGGTTGCGCCTTACGCAACTCAGTCATCGATTGGCTGATGTTCTTGATGAGGGTGGGATGGTCAAACGTGCTCATGGTGACTCTCGTTGCGTTTATTCAAAGGAAGGCTGCGCGGGCTTGAACACGTCATAGCCTGCAGCCTGCCACGCATCAATGCCACCTGCGATGGATTGGATATGGGTGTAGCCCATCTGCGCCAGAGACTGTGCACACAGAGCAGCACGACCACTGGTTTTGCAATACAACACGATGGTCAAGTCACGCGATTGCAACTTGGGGTTACCCGCCATCTTGAACTCCAACATACCACGTGACATGTGCATGGCACCGGGCAAATGACCGGCAGCGTATTCATCCGCTTCACGTACATCAATCAAAACATCACAAGCTTGAATCGCTTCCACAGCTTGATCCACAGAAATTTCTTCAACTGATTTTTTAGCTTCAATTACCAAATCGTGGGCTGTTTTCATGCGACTCTCCTTGCTGTGATGGAACGTTTTTTGGCAACCGTGGCCAAAGGCCAGGCTTGCGCTAAATGCTGCTGGGTGATGCGATCACACACTAAATCGCACAAGGCGTAAATGGTGGGATCTGCAATTTGGTAATACACGCTGGTGCCACGGCCTTCACGCTTGACGAAGCCTTGTTGCATCAACACCGCCAAATGGCGCGACATATTGGCTGCGGTGTAGCCACAAGCCTCGGCCAGTTCACCTACGTTGTGCTCGGCTTCGCGCAGCAAATTCAAGATGCGCAACCGTGTGGGCTCTGCCAAGGCTTGGAAGTAGCTGGCCACACGGTCAATGGCTTGTTCTGGAAGTTGGTTCATGTTTTCGATTGTAGACATAATTCAGCGATTGATTATTTAATTGTTTGGTTAAATAATTGATGAATTATTTATAGAATGAGCACCATGACTGATTCAAACCTTCGCATCTCTGGCCGTTTGGCCCGTTTGTTCCAAAGCGCGCAAATCACACCGCTGCTGGCTTTGGTGTGCTTTCTGCTCGGTGTCTTTGCCGTCATGGTGACGCCACGTGAAGAGGAACCCCAAATCAACGTGACCATGGCCAATGTGCTGATCCCCTTCCCGGGCGCATCGGTGAAGGATGTGGAGCAAATGGTGTCTGGCCCTGCCGAGCAAGTACTGTCGCAAATTGCAGGTGTCGAACACGTCATGTCAGTCTCGCAACCCGGCATGTCAGTGGTGACCGTGCAATACAAGGTGGGCGTGCCTCGCACCGAAGCCTTGGTTCGTTTGTATGACACGGTCAACTCACATGCTGATTGGCTACCCAAAGGCTTGGGCGTGTTGCAGCCGCTCATCAAGCCCAAAGGCATTGACGATGTGCCCATCGTGTCGCTCACCTTGCACGGCAAGGACACGGATCTGAGTGCCTTTGAACTTGAGCGCATTGCGCAAAACATTGAGATCGATTTGAAACGCGTCAAAGGCACACGCGAGGTCACCACCGTGGGCGGCCCATCGCGCGCCATTCAGATTGACATCGACCCAGCACGCATGCAAGCCGCTGGCATCACCGTACCTGAGCTGCGAATGGCTTTGCAAGCGGCGCATTTGGGCGCACCTGTAGGTGATTTGTTGGTAGGCCAACAAGCCATTGCCATTGAATCGGGTCCTTTCTTGAGCAGTGCCAAAGATGTGGCCAGCTTGGTGGTGGGTGTGCGCGCAGGCACGCCTTTGCATGTGCATGACATTGCCCAAGTGCGCGATGGCGGTGCTCAAGCCAACACCGCCGTGTGGCACGGTGTGGCAGGCGCCAAGCCTAGCGAACGCACCGCAGTGACCATTGCCATCACCAAGAAGCCAGGCGAAAACGCCATTGAGGTGGCTGACGCCATCGTGTCCCAAGTCGCCTCACTCAAGCAAAGCAAGATTCCCACAAACGTGGAAGTCACCACCACGCGCAACTATGGCGAAACCGCCAATGACAAAGCCAAGAAGCTGATTCAAAAACTGTTGTTTGCCACAGCCTCTGTGGTGGCCTTGGTGTTCATTGCCTTGGGTCGTCGCGAAGCTGCCATTGTGGGTACTGCTGTGATCTTGACCTTGACGGTCACTCTGTTTGCCTCGTGGGCTTGGGGCTTCACGCTCAACCGCGTGTCGCTGTTTGCGCTGATTTTCTCGATTGGCATCTTGGTGGACGACGCCATCGTGGTGGTGGAGAACATCCACCGCCACCAAGGTTTGTTCCCTCACAAAAACCTCACACAAATCATCCCAGGCGCGGTGGACGAAGTGGGCGCACCCACCATCCTTGCCACCTTCACCGTCATTGCCGCTTTGTTGCCCATGGCGTTTGTGACTGGCCTGATGGGCCCCTACATGAGCCCCATCCCAATCAATGCCAGCATGGGCATGTTGCTGTCGCTGGCTGTGGCCTTTGTGGTGACGCCTTGGTTGGCACGCATTTGGATGAAAGCCGCACCAGCACACGGTGCTGAGGATGACAGTGCATTCAAACAATGGCTCAAGCGCTTTTTCAATGGCGTGTTCACACCTTTCTTGAATGACAAGTCTGGCCAGCGCAACCGTTGGAGCCTAGGTGCTGCTGTGCTCGGTGCAATCGTGGTGTCGGTAGCTTTACCAGTAGCTGGTTTGGTTGCCTTGAAGATGCTGCCGTTTGACAACAAGTCTGAATTCCAAATCGTGGTCGACATGCCCGCAGGCACCCGCGTGGAGGAAACCGAAAAAGTCTTGCGTGCCTTGGGGGCTCACTTAGCCACCGTGCCAGAGGTGACGCATTACCAAGCTTATGCAGGCCTGAGCGCCCCGATTAACTTCAACGGTTTGGTGCGTCAGTACTATTTGCGCAGCGGTGGCAATGTGGGCGATATCCAAGTCAACCTCTTAGATAAACACCTACGCAAAGAACAAAGCCACATCATCGCTACACGTGAACGCCCTGCCCTTCAAACCATTGGCAAGCAGTTCAACGCGAATGTGAAAGTGATTGAAGTGCCACCAGGCCCACCCGTGTTGGCCCCCATCGTGGCTGAGGTGTATGGCCCCACAGACGAAGGCCGCAATCAAGTGGCCAAATCTGTGCGCGCGATGTTCAGCGCACAACAAGGCGTGGTGGATGTGGACGACAGCACTATTAGCGCAGCGCCTCGCCAAGTGCTGTTGATCAACCGCCAAAAGGCAGCGCAAATGGGCGTATCGCAACAAGCCATCGTCAGCACCTTGCGTGCGGCATTGGCGGGTGAGTCGACCGTCTACGCACATGACCAAAACAAATACGCAGGCGCCATCGTTATTCGCTTAGCCAAGAGCGAACAAGATTCATTAGACAAACTACTCAGCCTTGGCGTACGTAACTCGCAACGAGAAATCGTGCCCATTCGCCAGCTCGTCACCATCAGTGACACGCAGCGCGAACAACCCATTTATCACAAAGACTTGCTACCCGTCACCTATGTGGTGGGAGACATGGCGGGCAAAGTGGATAGCCCGCTGTACGGCATGTTTGGCATGCGCAGTGGCTTGAACCAAATTCAAGCACCCAATGGCAAACCGGTGGATGAATACTTCATCCAACAACCGACCGACCCGTATCAACACTACGCCGTGAAGTGGGATGGTGAATGGCAAATGACGTATGAAACCTTCCGCGACATGGGTGCTGCCTATGCTGTGGGTTTGGTGCTCATTTATTTGCTGGTGGTAGCGCAATTTGGCTCTTACCTCGTGCCGCTCATCATCATGGCACCCATCCCGCTCACCATCATTGGTGTGATGCCAGGCCACGCTTTGCTGGGTGCGCCCTACACCGCCACTTCGATGATTGGCATGATCGCTTTGGCCGGCATCATCGTGCGCAACTCGATCTTGTTGGTGGACTTCATCCGCTTGCAAGTCTCGCAAGGTGTGGCTTTGAAAGATGCCGTGGTGGCCTCAGCCATCACCCGCGCTCAGCCCATTGTGTTGACCGGTTTGGCCGCCATGATGGGTGCGTTCTTCATCTTGGATGACCCGATCTTCAACGGCTTGGCCATCTCGCTCATCTTCGGTATTTTTGTCTCGACCGCACTCACCTTGTTGGTGATTCCGTTGCTCTATTTCATGGCTTTCAAGAACAAGCCTGCTTCCGTTATTTCTGGAGAACACGCATGAAACGCTTACCCCTCATTGCCGCACTCGCCTTGGCTGGTATCACCTCAGCTGCAAACGCCGCCGACTTGATGGGTGCGTGGCAAGCAGCGCTTGCCCGTGATCCAGAAATCGCAGCCGCACGCGCCTTGCACGAGCAGGCCACGTTCAGACAAGAACAAGCCAAAGCCTTGTGGGCACCCATGGTGTCCGCTGGTGGTGCTGTCGGCATAGGCGGCGCAGACAGCCGCACCAAGGGTGCAGAGGCCATGGGCCAAAGCGATGTGACATTCAAAACAAATGTGAATGCAGGCGCTCTGACACGTGCCAGCATCGGCGCACAAAAAGCATGGATCAGCCCAGAGCGCGAAGCGCAAAGCAAGCAACTCGAGCTGTCCGCACAAATTGCACAAACCCAATGGCAGCAAGCCCAGCAAACCCTCATCATGCGCACGGCACAACGCTACTTTGATGTGGTGGGCGCTGAGCAAACCCTCACCGTACTGAAACGCCAGCAAAAAGCCATGCAGCAAGCTGCAGCTGAAATCAGCAAGCGTCAATCCGTGGGCGACGCCAGTGTGATGGACGTGCAAGAGGCCAACGCACGTGTGTCTGAAATTCGCGCCCATGTGCTCACACACGAGAACAACTTGGCCAACAAGAAGGTGGCCTACCGCCAATTGACAGGCCAAGAGCCCACGCAATTGCTGCCCATCGGCAATATCAATCTGACACCACCCAACTTGGCTGATGCCAACACTTGGGTGCTTCGCGCCAAACAACAATCCCCCAGCCTCCAAATGATGGGCTTGCAACAGGCCATCCAAGGCCAAGAAGCCAAACGCATCAAAGCAGGCAATGCCATGACCGTGGACTGGGTGGCTCAAGCGCAAATGGACCGACTATCAGGCCAAGGCATGTATGGCAACGCCAGTAACCAAATGGCGCAATACATGGTGGGCATTCAACTCAATGCCCCTCTCAGCACAGGCGGCATGGTGGAGTCACGCGAACGCGAAGCCTTGAAGCAAGTCGAAAAACTGCGCTACGACCAAGAGGCGGTTGAGCAACAAATTGAGCAACAGGTGCGTGACGTGTGGCAAAGCCTAAGCACCGCACAAGCCCGCCTGCAAGCCTTGAGCCAATCCGAGCAAGCCAGCATGGCGCGTCTGACCTCCACCCGTCAAGCACACCGCACCGGTGCGCGCACCACCAATGAACTGCTGGGCGCTGAGCACGATGCGGCACAGGCCGAGTTAGCCGTGGTGCAACTGCGCATTCAAACTGCGATGGAGCAGCTGCGCTTATCTGCCGCCAGTGGTGAATTGGGCGAAGCCCAGCTACGCCAAGTGAATGCTTGGCTGAAATAAATACGCTTGCTGCGTGCTGGGTCACTCACAGCAGGGAAATCCCTTGAGACTCTGACAAGTCGGGGTTGCTAGAATTTATACATAAGCAACTAGTGAATTACCAATTTCAGAGGATAGACATGAAAAAAATAGCCGCCGTCGCGTTCATCGCTTTTGTCTCAACAGGCGCCTGGGCCAACGCTGACTTAGCTAAGAAAAATAACTGTCTGGCTTGCCATGCAGTCGATAAAAAAATTGTCGGCCCAGCCTACCAAGACGTGGCCAAGAAATACGCGGGTCAAGCAGATGCCGAGGCCACATTGGCCAAATCCATCAAAGCTGGCGGCAGCGGCAAATGGGGCCCTATCCCAATGCCCGCACAAGCTCAACTGAGCGATGCGGACGCGAAGGCCCTTGCTGCATGGGTCTTGGCCGGCGCTAAGTAATACGACAGATACACGTACCTTGATGAGCTTCCTTCGGGAAGCTCTTTTTTTAGCACCTTGCATAGAAAGAAGAAGTTGAAACTCAACATCACCCACCTCCTCGCCGCCCTCGGCTTGGCCGCCTTGAGCCTCAACAGCGTAGCCGCTGAGCCTGAATACCTGCGCATCATTGGCACGGACACCAAGTTCGTGGTGAAGAACGCCAAAGGCGAAGAGCGCGAAATCAAACGCGTCATGACACCATGCGCCAAAAACAAAGGTTGGTTGCAACCCATGGTGCCCGTGGCTGGCGTGACGCCTGTGGGCGAAATTGAAATGCTCAACGCCATGAACGACCGTGACGCGATGTTGGTCGACATGCGTGAACCCGAAGACCGTGCCAATGGCACCATCCCCGGCTCACACCACATCGTCTACACAGAGGTGTCGGCACGCATGGACGAACTGGGTTGCAAGAAGACCGCCAAGGGCTGGGACTGCGCAGGCGCCAAGAAAGTGTTTGCTTTTTGCAATGGTCCCGTGTGCCCACAAAGCCCCACAGCCATTCTGGCTATGACGCGTGACGGCTTCCCCGCTAGCAAAATTTATTACTATCGCGGTGGTATGTTGGACTGGTCAGCATTGGGCTTCCCAGTTCTCAAAGGCGATTTCTAAAGAGGCACTTCATGCACAACAATTGGATCCAAGACACACAGGCCCTGCTCAACAGCAAGGATGAATCAGCCCCCACACGCCGCTTGGCGCTGCAAACCGCATTGGGTTTGGGTTATGCCGCATCGGCCGCACCGTTGATGGCACAAACCGCAGTCAAAACATCCAGCGAAGGCTTGATCGAAGGCGAAGTGGTGATTGATGTCAACGGTTTCAAAATGCCAGCCTACCGCTCGGCCCCCAAAGGCAAAACCAACTTACCCGTGGTCTTGGTGATCTCTGAAATTTTTGGTGTGCATGAATACATTGCCGATGTGACGCGTCGCTTTGCCAAAGCCGGCTACTTAGCGATCGCTCCTGAATTGTTTGTGCGACAAGGCGACCCTAGCTCGTATGGCGAAATCGCCAAGCTGCAAGCGGAAATCATTTCCAAAGTGCCAGACGCGCAAGTGATGGCTGATTTGGATGCCGCCCTCAAGTGGGCCAGCAAAAACGGTGGCAACGCCAACCGCGCAGCCATCACCGGTTTTTGCTGGGGTGGACGCATCACATGGCTCTATGCCGCACACAACCCCAAGCTCAAAGCTGGTGTGGCTTGGTACGGTCGCGTAGAAGGCCAAACCAATGCCAACAACCCCAAGCATGCGGTGGACTTGGCCGTCCAATTGAAGGCCCCTGTGCTGGGCTTGTACGGTGGTGATGATGCCGGCATTCCTGTGACATCCGTCAACAACATGAAAGAAGTGTTGGCCCTGTCTGCCAGCCGCGGCAACAAAGCAGCAAAAGCCTCAGAGTTTGTGCTGTACCCCCATGCACCGCACGCTTTCCATGCAGACTATCGCCCCAGCTACCGCGTCGCACCTGCGACGGATGGCTGGAACCGAGCGATCTCTTGGTTCAAGCAATACGTCTAAGCCCAAGGCTTAGGCGACAAACACTCGCGCTTTGCGCGGTGTGAGCACCAAGGTCTCACCCTCTGTAAATCCCTGCTCGTAGAACTGCGATGCAGGGATTTGCGCTTCTATGACCTGTTGGTCTGAAGGGCTGTCGCCCTCTGCGGCCTCCAGCTCTAAGCGGGCAATCGGCCCCACCACGATGGCACGGGTCAATTGCGCCACGATGCCCTCGTCACCTGATGTGTATCGGCGCACATCCAAATCATGCGGGCGCACATAGGCAAATGCTTTGGCATCTTGTGTGTCATGGTGCTCAGGGCTTGCCACGCGCACGGTTTGATCTTCCACACCGATGTACATTTCGCCTTCGTGGGCACGACCATGAAACAAGTTCACATCGCCCAAGAAGCCATACACAAATGGGCTGGCGGGGTGCTCCCACACCTCTTGCGGGCTGCCCACTTGCTCGACATTGCCCTTGTTCATCACCACCACACGGTCGGCCACTTCGAGGGCTTCCTCTTGGTCATGCGTCACAAAGATGGTGGTCACATTCAAGTCATCGTGCAAGCGGCGCAACCAGCGGCGCAGCTCTTTGCGCACCTTGGCGTCCAAGGCTCCAAACGGTTCATCCAGCAACAACACTTTGGGCTCAACCGCCAAAGCGCGAGCCAAGGCAATGCGTTGGCGTTGACCGCCTGAGAGTTGTGATGGGTAACGATCGGCCAACCAATCGAGCTGCACAAGGCTCAGCAAGTCGTGCACTTTTCGATTGATTTGTTCTTCGCTGGGGCGTTCGCTGCGTGGCTTCACGCGCAGGCCAAAGGCCACGTTTTCAAACACCGTCATATGGCGGAACAAGGCGTAGTGCTGAAACACAAAACCCACTTGACGCTCGCGCACATGCACGTGCGTGGTGTCTTCACCGCTAAACAAAATAGTGCCTGAATCACCCGTTTCTAAACCCGCAATGATGCGCAGCAAAGTGGTTTTGCCGCAGCCCGATGGGCCCAACAAAGCAATCAACTCGCCAGAGTGAATGTCTAGGCTCACATCGCCCAGCGCTTGGAAGTCGCCAAACTGTTTGTGGATGTTTCTGATTTCGATGCTCATGATTCTTTTACTCGTATTTATGCGTGTGGGTTCCAAGCATTCATGCTTGTGGTCGTTCAGGCGGCAAATCAGCCGTAGCTTTGAGCTCACGCGCATGACGCCACTCCACCGTGGACTTAATGGCCAAGGTCACCAAAGCCAACAAAGCCAAGAGTGAGGCCACGGCAAACGCAGCCACCGATTGGTATTCGTTGTACAAAATTTCCACATGCAAAGGCATGGTGTTGGTCTGCCCGCGGATGTGGCCAGACACCACCGACACCGCACCAAACTCACCCATGGCACGGGCGTTACACAAAATGACGCCGTAAATCAAACCCCACTTGATGTTGGGCAGCGTGACATACCAAAAGGTTTGCCAGCCAGTAGCGCCCAACACAATGGCCGCTTGCTCTTCATCATTGCCCTGCGCTTGCATGAGCGGAATCAACTCACGTGCGATGAATGGGAAAGTGACAAACACCGTGGCCAACACAATGCCGGGCACCGCAAAAATGATTTTGATGTCGTGCTCTTGCAACCATGGGCCAAACCAGCCCTGTGCGCCAAACATCAACACATAAATCAAACCAGCCACCACGGGTGACACCGAGAACGGCAAGTCCACCAAGGTGGTCAAAAACGCTTTGCCTGTGAACTCATACTTGGCAATGGCCCAAGCAGCCGCCACACCAAACACCAAGTTCAAAGGCACGGCAATGAGCGCCGTGATGAAGGTCAGGTAAATGGCCGACCACGCATCAGGCTCTTGCAAGGCCACCCAATACGCTTCAAACCCTTTGCGCAAAGCTTCGGTGAACACCGCGGCCAAAGGCAAAACCAAGAAGAAAAACATAAACGTGAGCGCCACGCCAATCAGGCTGTAACGCACCCATGCGGGTTCGGTGGTGCCCGCTTGCGCCCTACGCGCGGAAGGATTGATTGCGGCGGTACTCATGCTGGGGCTCCTGTGTGGCGACGCTGCCACGCTTGCAGGGCGTTGATCACCAACAGCAAGATGAACGAAATGACCAACATCACCACAGCCACTGCGGTGGCACCTGCGTAGTCGTATTGCTCTAGCTTGCCAATGATGATGAGCGGCGTGATTTCAGACACCATGGGCATATTGCCCGCAATGAAAATGACCGAGCCATATTCGCCAATCGCACGCGCGAACGCCATGGCAAAACCTGTGAGCAACGCAGGTGCGATGCTCGGAAAAATGACACGGCTAAAAGTTTGCCAACGTGTAGCACCCAAACAGGTGGCCGCTTCTTCAAGTTCTTTCTCTGCGTCTTCCAACACCGGTTGCACCGTGCGCACCACAAACGGCAAGCCAATGAAGATCAGTGCAATCACCACGCCGTTGGGGTTGAACGCGAGCTGAATGCCCATAGGCTCTAGGTACTGGCCGATCCAACCATTGCCCGCCAACAAAGCCGTGAGTGAAATACCAGCCACAGCTGTGGGCAAAGCAAAGGGCAAGTCCACCAAGGCATCGACCACCTTCTTGCCGAAGAAGTCGTAACGCACCAGCACCCAAGCCACGAGCAAGCCAAACACCACGTTCACCAAGGCTGCAATGAACGACGCACCAAACGTGAGGCGATAAGACGCCATCACGCGCGGGCCGGTGACGGCCGCCCAAAACTGGTCCCACGTGAGGGTGAAGGTTTTGAACACCAAAGCGGAGAGTGGAATCAACACAATCAAGCTCAAATATGTGAGCGTGAAACCTAGCGTGATGTTGAAGCCGGGAAGCACACGCGCAGCCTTGTGGCTGCGCGCCAGAGAGAACAATGCCATGAAAAATTACTTCACCGTGTAAATCTTGTCGAACTGACCACCGTCATTGAAGTGGACTTTTTGTGCTTCGCTGAGTGAGCCGAAATACTCGCTCACAGGCACCAACTGAACAGGCTTGAAAGTGGCCGCATATTTCTTCAGCAGCGCAGGTGAACGTGGGCGCAAGGCGTGCTTGGCGGCAATTTCTTGTGCTTCATCGGAGTACAGGTAGTTCAAATAAGCCTTGGCCAATTCGCCTGTGCCTTTTTTATTCACGGTGCGTTCCACCACCGCCACTGGGTTCTCAGCAATGATGCTGACCGATGGATGCACCGCATCGACCTTGCCTTCGCCAAATTCGCGGTCCACCGACACCACTTCTGATTCAAACGTCACCAGCACATCGCCGATGTTGCGTTGCAAGAAGATGGTGGTGGCATCGCGGCCGCCTTTGGCGAGCACAGGCACGTTCTTGAAAATCTTGGCCACAAACTCAGCAGCTTGTGCGTCTGTCTGTCCTTTTTTACGGGCATAGGCCCAAGCCGCCAAATACGCCATGCGGCCATTGCCACCGGTTTTGGGGTTGACGATGATGACTTGCACGCCAGGCTTGGTCAGATCGTCCCAATCTTTGATGCCCTTGGGATTGCCATTGCGTGTGAGGAACAACATGGTCGACGTGGTGGGCGATGCGTTGTTAGGGAACTTTTTCGCCCAGTCTTTCGCCACCACACCGGTGCTGGCCAAGAACTCGATGTCAGTGGTGGTGTTCATGCTGACCACGTCGGCATCCAAACCATCGTTGACGGCACGGGCTTGGGCGCTAGAACCACCGTGAGCTTGGTCAATCTTGATGTCTTTGCCCGTGGTCTTTTTGTAGTGGGCCACGAAAGCGGCGTTGTAGTCTTTGTAAAACTCGCGGGCCACGTCATACGACGCGTTCAGCAAAGTTTGTGCAGAAGCCAAAGAGCTGACTGCCAAGAGTGCAGCGGCCAAGGTGGTGTGCAGGAATTTTTTCATACCGTTTGAAGCTCCAAAGAATGAGAAGAAGAAGTTATAGGTGCCGAGGACTTAAACACCAAAGGTTTTTCGACCAAAGACTGCAACAGCGCAAGACCCAAAGGCCATGCACCAAAACCAGAATCGATGTTGATATGCCCTGCGTTTTGCAAACGCACAAACTCGCTACCCCATGAGCGGGCATAGGCCCCTGCAGTGCGTACTGGGCAAAACGGATCGTTGCTGCTGGCCACCACCACGCTGCGATAAGGCAAGGCTTGGTAAGGCACAGGAGCAAAATCCACCAAGGGTGCACGGCGCTCAGGGTCAGCAGGTGCGACCAACAAAGCGCCATGCACACGTGCCGCCGCCTCAGGTGGCAAGTGTGTAGAAGCAATGCAACCTAGGCTGTGCGCCACCAGCACGACGGGTCCGTCTTGTGCAAGAACAGTTTCAGCAATACGGCCCACCCATGCAGTGCGCGTGGGAGAAATCCAGTTGTCTTGTTGCACGCGCACAGCACCCTCAATGGACTCGGCCCACAGGCTTTGCCAGTGACCGGGGTCGGAATTGCGCCAACCGGGCACGATGAGGATGGTGGGTGTTTGAGACATGGCCGCGATTGTGAAAGGGAGAGTCGAAATCTCAAACGACTCTTTTCTTGTTAGTTAATAACGGATGCGTATATAGAGCAGCATCACTTCTTCAAGTAAATTTGATCAAACTGCGCGCCGTCGGCAAAGTGCTCTTTACCCACTTTGTCCCAGCTACCAAAGGCACTATCAAGTGTGAAGAGGTTCAGCTTGGGCAACTGCTTCACATACTTGGCTTGCGCTTTGGCAGAAATGGGGCGGTAGAAGTTTTTGCCTGCAATGTCTTGGCCTTCATCGGTGTAGAGGTAGTTCAGATATGCCTCAGCAACTTTACGTGTGCCTTTACGCTCCACGTTTTTATCGACCATAGTGACAGGTGGCTCGGCCAAGATGCTGATGGATGGGTAGACGATATCTACCTTGTTGCCAAATTCTTTTTCTAGCAAGTGCGCTTCGTTTTCCCAAGAGATGAATACATCGCCTTGGTTGCGTTGTGCAAACGTGACCGAAGAACCGCGTGCACCGGTGTCGAGTACTGGCACGTTCTCGTATAGTTTTTTCACAAACTCTTTGGCTTTGGCTTCACCGCCGTATTTGCGTTTGGCAAATTCCCAAGCAGCCAAGTAGTTCCAGCGCGCGCCACCCGATGTTTTGGGGTTGGGTGTGATGACGCTGATGCCAGGCTTGATCAAGTCATCCCAGTCTTTGATGCCCTTGGGATTGCCTTGGCGGACCACCAACACGATGGTCGAGGTGTAGGGCGCCGAGTTGTGCGGCAAACGCTTTTGCCAGTCTTGCGGAATGAGGCCACCGTGTTTGTACAAGGCATCAATGTCACCAGCCAAAGCCAAGGTGACCACGTCTGCATCAATTCCGTCAATGACCGAGCGGGCTTGTTTGCCTGAACCACCGTGCGACTGCTTGATGGTCACGTCTTGGCCGGTTTGTGCTTTCCAGTGTTTGGCGAATGCGGCGTTGAACTCTGAGTACAGCTCACGGGTCGGGTCATAAGACACATTGAGCAATGTGATGGGGGCGGTTTGTGCAGCTGAAAAACCGCTCACAGCCACCAAGACTGTGGCCACCAGAGTTTTGAAAAAGTGTTTGCGTTGAATCATTGTGTTCCCTTTGAATCCATCTAAATTTGCGATGGATGGATTCTTAGCGCCGCAGCGCGAAAAGGGAACGACAGAGTTATTGGTAGTTAATTACCGAAACATCTAAGCCACTGTCACAGCGCGTTCAAAGGGATTTTGAGGTACGACACGCCGTTGTCGTCTTTGGGCGGAAACTCACCCGCACGGATGTTGATTTGCACCGCAGGCAAGATCAGCACGGGCATGGCCAAGGTGGCGTCACGCGCGGTGCGCATGCGCACAAACTCAGCCTCGTCGATGCCGTCGTGCAAATGGATGTTGTGGGCCCGTTGTTCAGCCACCGTGGTTTCAAAGCGCACGGCACGGCCTTCAGGCGGGTAGTCGTGGCACATGAACAAACGCGTGTTGTCTGGCAAGCTCAAAATTTTTCGCGTGGAGGCGTAAAGCGTTTTGGCGCAGCCACCGGGAAAGTCACAACGTGCCGAGCCCACATCGGGCATGAACAAGGTATCACCCACAAACACTGCATCGCCCACTTGGTAGGCCACGCACGCGGGCGTGTGTCCCGGCACATACATGGCTTTGGCGCTTAAGTTGCCAATGGCAAATGCTTCATCCACTTGCAGCAGATGGTCAAACTGTGTGCCGTCTTCTTTGAAATTGGCTTCTAAGTTGAAGACACCTTTGAACACACGTTGCACCGCGGTGATGTGGTCGCCAATGGCTGTTTGTCCGCCCAACTGCGCTTTGAGATAAGGCGCTGCGGTGAGGTGATCTGCATGGGCATGTGTTTCTAGTATCCATTGCACTTGCAGATTTTTCTCACGCACAAATGCAATTGCTTTGTCAGCCGACTCGGTGCTGGTGCGGCCAGACTTTGGGTCGTAGTCGAGCACCGAGTCAATGATGGCGCACGCGCTGCCTTCTTTCTCGTACACCACATAGGTCACGGTCCAAGTGGCGACATCAAAGATGCCGTGGACGATGGGGTTAAAAGCTGCAGGCATAGAAAGGCTCTGGTTCATAAGGGCACAATAATATAGGTAACTTTAGATATACGAATAAACCATGCACATCGACTGGCTTCATTTCACACCTGGGTCGTCCCTGCTGGGCGGCATTCTGTTGGGTATCGCGGCAGGCGCGCTGTTTTTAAACAGCGCACGCATCTTGGGCATCACCGGTATTTTGGAAGGCGTGCTCAAGCCAAGGTCTGACGACGCGCCATGGCGTTTTGCTTTTCTGCTCGGCCTGCTTGCAGCGCCTTTGGCAGCCAAGCTCATCTTGCCTGCCGACTTCTTGCATGCCCCTCGCATCGATGCCAACTGGGCCATGGTGATCGTGGCGGGCTTGTTGGTCGGTTTTGGCACACGTTGGGGAGCGGGTTGCACCAGCGGCCATGGCATTTGCGGCTTGAGCCGTTTGTCTGTGCGCTCATTGGTGGCAACCTTGTCGTTCATGGGCACAGGCTTTGTGACCGTGTTCGTCATTCGCCATGTGTTGTGAGGAGCCAGCGATGCAACGCGCGATTGAATTTGTGTTGGGCCTCACCTTTGGCCTCGGCTTGTTAATTTCAGGCATGACCGACCCCGGAAAAGTGCAAGGCTTTTTAGACTTGGCGGGCGCGTGGGACCCCTCGCTGGCGTTTGTGATGGGCGGCGGCGTACTGGTGGGTTTGCTTGGGTTTGGCTTGGCCAAGAAAAAGAGCATCAGCCTCTCGGGCGCACCTTTTCAATGGCCTGAAATGACGCTAATCGACCGTCCCTTGGTGTTGGGCAGCTTGATGTTTGGCATTGGCTGGGGCTTGGCGGGCTTTTGCCCAGGTCCGGCGCTGGTGGCTATGGCTGCGGGCAACGACAAAGCCTTGGTGTTTGTGCTGGCCATGATGGCTGGCATGGCATTGTTTGAACGTTTCAAAAAAAGAGACAATTGAAGGCTTTTACCGCCACTGACCACTGGGGATTTTTGTGAATTTGACCGACTTGATTGAAACCTTCGGAGACCACTCGGTCTTGGCCATGGGTGGCGCGCTCATTGGTTTGATGTTTGGTTTTTTTGCCCAACGCTCCAAGTTTTGCGCACGGGCGGCTGTCATTGAATGTTGCGAAGGCGCTTTGGGCTCGCGTTTGGCCGTTTGGTTATTGGGTTTTGCAGTGGCCATTTTGGCGGTGCAAACCATCGTGGTGGTGGGCTTCTTGAAACCGGAAAGCTCTCGCCATTTGGGCGCACCAGGGAGCATCTCAGGCGCAGTGGTGGGTGGCCTGATGTTTGGCATGGGCATGATCATGACGCGCGGCTGTGCCAGCCGTTTGCTGATTTTGTCGGCCAACGGTAATTTGCGCGCCCTGCTCTCGGGCTTGGTGTTTGCTGTGACGGTGCAAGCGTCTATCTCGGGCTTGTTGGCTCCTGCACGTCAGTGGGTCACATCACTATGGATGGTGGAAGGTGGCCCTGATCGCAACTTGCTCAACCTCTCCGCCTCTTGGATGGGCTTGGTGGTGGGTGTTGCCATAGGTGTGTTGGCGTTGTGGCGCTTGCGTGTTAGCAAAGCCGAAAACAACAACACATGGAACTGGGCCGGCGCCTTGGTGGGCTTGGCCATTGCGCTAGGCTGGGGCGCAACACAGTTGGTGGCCAGCGTGTCGTTTGAACCCATTGCGGTGCAAAGCCTGAGCTTCAGCTCACCCTCTGCGGAATGGCTAATGCGCAGCTTGTCTACCGCGACTGCGCCGAGCTTTGGCTTTGATGCAGGTTTGTTGCCTGGTGTGTTTATTGGCTCGTTGGTCGCCAGCGTGATGTTTGGTGAATTCAAGTTTGAAGGCTTTCAAACTGAAAACAAACTGGGTCACTATTTGACAGGCGCCGTGTTGATGGGCTTTGGCGCTGTGATGGCGGGCGGTTGCACTGTGGGCTCAGGCATGAGCGGGGGTGCGATTTTCTCGAACACCGCGTGGCTCACACTGGTGTCCATCATCTTGGGGGCTGGATTGACTTACAAAGCGCTCAAGTCAATCAACAGCCCCATTTAAAAATCGTTTACTGCGCGGGGCAGCAAGCCTCGCCATCTTTGGCACCGAGCTTGCGCAAGATGATGGCCATGGGGCAGAAGTTGGTGAAACCAAACTGAAACAAATTCAGCCCCACAAAGGCTGTGAAGGCCAGGGCCCAACGGCTCACAAACACGGGGCTTTCCTCAATCCCCAAAGCCAGCGACACCATGATGAACAAGCCCGCAACGATGCGGATGTAACGTTCGACAGTCATTCCGATACTCCTTATTTAAAAATCAAACGGCAGCAAAGCCGGGGTTAGGTAACACGCCTTCAAGCTTGGGCGTGTTGAGCTTGCGCTTAGACACTTTGCCGCCACTGGCTTTGAGCCATTGCTCAGCCACTTCCCACACTTGCTTGAGGTTTTGGTTTTTCGCGTCTTCTGACACGGGGGCCCAACCGGCCACTTTGTATTTCTTATTGGCGTCGATGAGTTTGCCTTTGAGGCGCATCTCACCGATGCGGCTGCCCATTTTTTCATTGGGTTTGCACACGTATTCGAGGCCACCCACGCGCACCATGTCACCACCTTGTTGGTAGTAAGGATCGGGGTTGAACAAGTTGTCGCACACGTCTTCGAGCACGGTCTTGATGGTCTCGCCCGTCATCTCAGTCACAGTGGCGTACGAGTAGGTGGTCGCAGTCATGTCCATCAGCCATTCACGCGTGATGGCTTGGCCTGGCAAGAGTGATGTGCCCCAACGGAAGCCTGGCGAGAAGGCCATATCTGCACCTTGCACATCCATCAACGCGTCGAGCAGCAGTTGGTCGCCCGTGCCGTTGAAGTTGCCACGACGGTATAGCGTGCCTTCGGTGATGGCCAAGGTTTCGTTCAACTTAGCCTCGTAGGGTGCGCGGATCTTGTTGATGAGCGCATCCATCTCTTTGTCGGCGGGCAACATGTTGGAGAAGATGGGCAACAGCTTGTAGCGGAAGTCAGTGATTTTTTTGTTCTTCACTTCAAAGTCGAGCACGCCCAAGAACTTACCGTTCGATCCAGCGTTGGTGACGATGGTCTTGCCACCTTTGTTATTCACCAAAGTAGCCACAGGCATGCCATCGTGGGTGTGACCACCCATGATGGCGTCAATGCCGCTCACGCGGCTTGCCATTTTCAAATCCACATCCATGCCGTTATGTGACAGCACAACCACCACCTGCGCACCTTTGGCACGGGCTTCGTCCACCATCTTTTGCATGTTTTCGTCTTGAATGCCAAACGCCCAATCGGCCACCATGTAGCGTGGGTTGGCAATCGGTGTGTACGGGAAGGCTTGGCCGATGATGGCGCAAGGCACGCCGTTCATCTCGCGAATGACATAGGGCTTGAACACTTGGTCGCCAAAGTCTTGGGTCTTGATGTTTTGCGCCACAAAGTCGACCTTGCCAGCAAAGTCTTTGTTCACAATTTCTTGCACGCGCTCCATGCCGTAGGTGAATTCCCAGTGGCCGGTCATCACGTCTACGCCCAGCAATTTACAGGCGTCGACCATGTCTTGGCCGTTGGTCCACAGCGAAGTGGCCGAACCCTGCCATGTGTCACCACCGTCGAGCAGCAGCGCACCGGGACGGCTGGCTTTGAGACGCTTCACCAAAGTGGCCAGATGCGCGAATCCACCCACTTTGCCGTAACGCTTGGCAGCCACTTCAAAGTTCAAATAGCTCATGCCATAGGCTTCGGCGCTGCCAGGTCGCACGCCTGCAGTTTTGAGCAAATGCTCGCCCACCAAATGAGGCAGCTGGCCTTTCATACTGCCAATGCCAAGGTTGACACTGGGCTCGCGGAAATAAATGGGCTTGAGCTGCGCGTGGCAGTCGGTCATGTGCAGGAATGAAACCTGACCAAACTTAGGAATGTCATACAGACCCCGAGCGGCCACGCCTGCATCGGCCTGCGCAAAGGCATTCATGTTGAGGCCAGCCATGGAGCCAGCACCCATGACTTGCATGAATTCACGTTTGGTTAAGTTCATATCAGTACCTACTTATTTAACTTTCGTAAAAAAGCCGCAGATGAAAAGCTCATGCTGCGGCCATTTAGAGATTACTTGTTGACTGGCGACGCTGGGTCGAGCAACAAAGCCATCACGTTTTTGATTTGCGTTTCGGTCAAGATGCCCTTGTGCGCAAAGCGCGGCATGTTGGAACACGCGTTGTAAGCACGCGCGTTTTGCAGCTTGCCCCAGGTGTATTCCACGATCGGCTTAGCCGCTGCGCTGTTGGGATCAGTCACACCACGGATCTTGCCGTAGTTGTACAAGCTTGGTCCCAAGGTGCCGTAGGACAACTCAGTCTTGCTGATTTGGTGGCAGTTGTAGCAATTGCCGCCGTTGACCGAATCGGCCTTGTCAGTCCAAGTTTTACCAGCACCGCTTTGTGCCACTTTTTCACCTTCTTTGAAGTCGCCCAAGTATTTGCCATCGGCAGGTGCCTTGATGGTTTTCATGTTGCGAGCTTCAATCTCGGCAGACACTTTGGCATCCAAAGCCACGCCGGTACGGTCGGCTTCGGCGCACAAGCGGTTGTCTTCGTCGGGGTTCAAACGGTCAAGTTTGGCTTGGCCTTGATCGCGGAATGAGCGACCCAAAACGTCTTGTGTCAATTTATCGAGGTCGGCGCTCGAAGGCATGGGCGTGGTGCATGCAGTCAACAAGGCCACAGCGGCAGCGCCCAAAGCGATTTGATATGTGCGGTTCATTTTTCGTTGTCCTTATCGTTTGATCGCAGGCGCGATGGCTTCGCCACCTTTGCCGTTCACACCCATGTACACGCCCAAGGCGATGGTGGCATCGCTGCCAAACAAGGGGTAAGGGAAACGTTGTTGACGGTAGCAATCGTTCAAGCGCAACTGGGCGCCCCACATTTGACCGTTGGACACGCGATAAGCGGGCCAAGCACCAAAGCCAGCGCCTGCACCGGGGTTCTTGGTTAGGTTGGGCAAGTCTTGCAAACGGATGCGTTTGTCGTCTTGGCTGTGGCACGTCGCACAGGCAAAGTCGTGTGAGCCGCCGCGCATGAAGAACAGGCGTTGGCCCACTTCATACATCTTGCGTTCTTCCACATGGCTTTGTGAGAGGTTGAACTTCATGCCTTTGGATTCGCCAGCAATCCAAGTCGCCAATGCGGTGACATTGCTTTGCTCGCCTCGGCCAAAAGGTGTCTTGGCAATTTCTTCACCGTTGAAGCCTTGCAACTCTTGCATGCACGTCACCAAACGTGACTCAAGGTCTTGCACTCGGCCGGTGTCCGAGAAGTAACGGGGCAACTCGACCCAAGCGCCTTTGACCACGCCTGCGCCTTTGCCCAGATCGCATTTTTCGAGCGATGCTTTTTTAGGACCGCGTTTTTGCTTCCACAGGTCTTCGCCTTTGGCTTCAAACAACTCAGCAGGGTTGCCGTCTTGCAACATGGCGCGGTATTCCGCGATGCTGTCGGTCGACGACTTTTGGGCGAACGCAGCGGCCGACAAGCCGATGAGCCCTAAAGCGATTACTAGATTCTTCATTCGTGTCTCCACTGCGTTCTTGTTGATTACGAAACGGTTGCTTCGTCAGAGCGTGTGTCGCCCTTGTTGTCTTTCCAAGTGATGCCCACTTTGTCGCCGGCTTTGGCGCCTTTGATGGTGAATTGCAAGAAAGGGTTCTTAGACACAGCGGGGCCCCACTCGGCGGTCATCACAACTTTGCCGTTCAAAGTCGCGGTCACGTCTTGGATGTGCCATGCGGGAATGATTTTTCCGGTGCCGTCTTTGCGTTGACCGGATTCCATTTCGTGGCTCATCAAGACACGGATGGTTGCTTTATCGCCAGCTGCTTGGGCGCGAATGCGCATTGGATCTGCCATGGTGTTTCTCCTGAAATTTCTAAATTAGCCGCCGCAGCCGCCGAGTGTCACTTTGACTTCCTTCTTGGCGAAGAAAGCTTTGCCGTCGTTGGTGATCGCAATGGCGTACACGTCAGACGATTGGCCCATCTTGGCGCGTGTAGAGAAGTTGGCTTCCACTTCAGGCGACACGTTGAACATAGCGATCAAAGCAGATGGGTTTTTCTCAACCAACAGCAAGACGCGCTTGACGTTGCCCAAGCTGGTGCTCACACCCAATGGCACCACAGCGCCGTTTTCGGCGATGTCTGGACCCGTGATGGTGACGTCTTTGCTTTCCACGGGGGCTGCGCCACCCATGGCTTTGACGGCTTCGGCAACGCTTTTGGCGTCGAAGGCTGCTTTGTCAAACGCTTGCGCGTATTGAGGGAACAGGCCAGTAGAGGCCAAGAGGCCTGCCACAGCGGCGCTGTGCTTGAGGGTCTCGCGACGAGTTTGCATGTAGTGCTCCTAAAAATACTTGGATGTTATTTTGCCGCACCGGCAGCAAGCCAGTTGGCAATCAGTTTGATGTCTGCCTCGGGGGCAGATTGTGCAGGCATGGGGATAGGCCCCCACACGCCTGCGCCGCCTGCCTTGATTTTGCCTGTCAAGTACTCAGCCTTGCCTGGATACTTTTTGGCTATGTCGGAAAAGCTGGGACCCACCACTTTGGTGTTCTGTGCGTGACAGGCCGTGCAGTTGTGTTTGCCTAACAAAGCCAACGCGGGATCAGCCACTTTGGCTGCGGGTTTGGGCGCAGCAGGGGCCGCGGCTGAGGAACCCGTAGCGGCTGATTTATTTTCAGGCACTGCTGTGTTCGCACCATGTTGTTGTCCCACCAAACGATTTTGGTCAGCCAAGTTGCCGTGTGCGTTACGTGCGTAATCGGGCAGCATCGACGCCACTTTGGCTTCGGGAATGCAGTCTTTCATGCACGCCACGTTAGCGGTGTCGGGTTTGGTAGTGCCGTTGAACTCTTTGCCTGACCACATCGCATGCTGGGTGGTCATGCCATTTCGGTTAGGCATGCGCTTTTGCACTTCAGCGATGTTTTTGTCTGTCAACACGAAGTTTTCAGGCACCACATCGGCCAAGCTCAACAGGTAAGCGGTGACCGCATACACCTCGTCAGGCTTGAGTGACTTAGGCGCTGTCCACGGCATGGCACGGTTGATGTAGTCCCACAGTGTGGATACCGTAGCCACTTTCATCAGCGTGGTGCGGCCTGGGAAATCGGAGCGCTTCAAGTTGGCCACATTGCCGGTTTTGATGTCGTCTTTGGTTGTTCCGCCAATCAAAGGGCTGAACACTTCGTTGGACTCACCAAACACACCGTGACAGTGGGCGCACTTGGCTTCCCACAAGTCTTGGCCTTGGGCGACCGAACCTGAGCCCGCTGGCAAACCTTTGAAGTCAGGGCGCACATCGATGTCCCACGCAGCCACTTCTTTGGTTGTCGCTGGACGACCCACGCCTGGGTAGGCTGTGCTTTGTGCGCTGGCAAAACCAGCAGCAGCCAGCAAAGCCGTGGTCAAAACGACTTTACGAAACTTGGACATTCTTGACCTCGCCGTTTTCTTGCACCAACCACGATTGGATGGCGTTGTTGTGATAAATCGAACGTGTGCCACGCGCAGCACGGAGGTGCTTGTATGTGGGTTGCACGAAACCCGTGTCGTCAGTGGCACGGCTTTGGATGATGGCGGGCTTGCCGTCCCACACCCAATCGATGTTGAAACGTGTCAGCGCTTTGCTGAGCACTGGGGTTTCCAAACGGGCTTGACGCCAGTTGCGACCACCGTCCACAGACACGTCGACTTTTTGAATCTTGCCGCGGCCCGACCAAGCCAAGCCAGTGATGTTGTAGAAGCCTTTGTCCAGCAACACTTGGCCGCCAGAAGGCGTGGTCACCACGCTCTTGCATTCTTGGATGTTGGTGTACTGACGGTGTTGGCCATCGGGCATCAAGTCCATGTAATGCACTGCTTCGTCTTTGGCAGCGTAAGGCTTGTCACCCACTTCAATGCGGCGCAGGTACTTGACCCAGCTCACACCTTGAATACCAGGCACGATCAAGCGCAGTGGATAGCCGTTTTCAGGACGCAGCATTTCGCCGTTTTGGCCATAAGCCACCAGCACTTCGCCCGACAAGATCAGGCTCATGGGGATGGTGCGGGTCATGGATGAACCGTCGCCACCTTCGGCCAACACGAACTTGCCGTTCTTCAGATCTGCGCCAGCAATTTGGAGCAGCGTGATGAGCGGCACGCCTGTGAATTCGCTGCATGACACCATGCCATGCGTGTATTGCACGGTGGGCACAGCCACGTTGCCCCACTCGACCGCGGTGTTCGCACCGCACTCGATGAAGTGGAAACGCGATACAGAAGGCAAACGCATGATTTCGTCCATGGTGAACACTTTGGGTGTTTTCACCATGCCGTTGATCATGAAGCGGTGCTTGGATGGGTCGATGTCCCACCAACCTTGGTGGTGACGCTCAAAGTGCAAACCGCTTGGTGTGACGATGCCAAACAAGGACTGCAGCGGTGCAAACGACACCGAGGCTTGCGTGGTTTGCGTCAAGCCTGGGCTTTGACGGCGCTGCACATTGGACTCGAACTTTGAAGGTACGCCGTAGCCGTTGTTGGCTGCCACACCTTGGCCAAGGCCTGTGGCGTGCTCTGGCAAGTTCAAGATGTTTGGGTCACCGCCCTCGGTGGGCACAGGGTTGCCCTGAGCCAACGCCATCGGTGCCGCTGCACCTGCAGCCGCAGCAGCAAATGCGCTGCGAATGAAGTTGCGTCGGCCCGTCTTGCTCTCGGTAATGACGGTGCGAATACCGTCACGGTCTAAAAAGTTTTCGGGCGCTTTTTGAATGCGACCCGATTGAGTGCCATCTGGTGTTTTCACAGACAGTCCTTCCACATCAGTTATATATCAATACCCGCTAATATAAATCATCTCTGATAGGGTATCCATCGGGTTTACGCCATAAACCGAATTAGCTCAACGAAATTTGTAATGCTGTTTGTTTAGGACAGCGGCAACAGCATTGGTATCTTCAGGGAAAAATCCCAAGTTGAGCTCGGTGTTGCAGTACTCGACCATGCCACGCAAGGCACCTGCCGTGTTGATGCGGCCTTTAGGGTTATAGATGGCACTGCCATTGCCGCCCACGCGTCGAATGTGGCATTCGTTGCATTGGTTTTCGGCAATCAGCTTTTCGCCCGCTTTGATGTCTGCATCTTTGAAAAGTGGATGCTGCTGTGCGTTGGCCGTACCTGCAGCTGTCAAAAAAATCAAGAACAAAAACTTTCTCATGACATCTCTCCTCGTTACTTTTCTTGCAAAAGCTCAGGTTGCAACACTTGGTAATGTCGGCCCAGTTTGTCGAGCGGCGTCATCACGCCGGCACGCACCAAGGCGGTCACTTCGCGGCTGACGGTTTCAAGCTTGAGATCCATCATGGCACCCATGTCGTCTCGACCAAACAAGGTGGCTGAGCCATCTTCTGACACTTCATGCATTTTGCGAATGAAGTGCAGCACGCGTTGGCGCGCGCTGCCAAAATTAAGCTCAGCCAACCAATCATCCGCCAACTTCAAAGCACTTTGCCATTTCTCCATCAATTTGCGATGCAAGCGCGGACTGTTAGCGCCCAATTGATGCACCACCTCCAATGGGATACGACACAGCGACACCTCGCTCAATGCAACAGCTTGGCTGTCATAACGACCCGTCGCCAAAGCTTCAAGGCCCACCACATCACCCGGAAACAACACACGCACCACGCGCTCTCGGCCATCTGCTGTCACGCGCACCAACTTGATCAGCCCCTTGCGCAACGTGAACACACCAAGCGCTTGGTCTGATGCTTCATATAAAGCTTGACCCGGTTGATACACCAAGTCGTCAATGGGCGCGTGGATGAGGTTGAAGTCTTGTTCGTTCAAATCAGCGAACAACACCATCTCGCGGATACCGCAATTACGGCAATCCGAGGTGCCCCGCCAAGCTGATTCGGTTTGAATGGGGATCATCTACCAGTCACCACACGACGAGCCACAGCCAACTGCTCATCCAAGTAAGCGCCGTAGAAATCGGGCAGGTATGCGCCCTTCAAACGCGTCGCCACCTCACGCCCTTGAGCACCAAAGAACAACACCGTAGGCGCCAGCTTGATGCCTTGCTTGCGCACCCACGCATCCTGCGTGAGTGGCGTGCCGTCGAAATCAATCAAAGCGCGGTTGTCACGCATGTCCACTTGCACGACCTGCAAACCCGATGCGAGCAAAGGGTGCAAATAGTTTTCACGCACCACTTTGCAAAACGGACAGCCGTGCAAACTGACCATCACCACCAAAGGCTGTTTAGCCTGCAGCGCTTGTGCCAACGAAGCCTGCAATGAATCAGTCGTGGGCAAAGCAACTGGTGCCGCCATCGCATCCCACGTGGTCATGCCCGCCATACACAAGGCCAGACCTTGCAAGGCCTGGCGACGAGAAAAGTGTGTGGTGCGCATCACTTGGCTTCTTGTTCCATCAACAAATACGTGTTGTAAGCGTTCATGCGGTTGGCCGATTTGAAAAGGGGCATTTTCTCGAACTTCGACCAATCCGTGTTCGCGTAGGCACTTTCGAAGGGCTCCATGTCTTTGGCAGCGCGCCCCATGGCCTCACGCAAATACAGCAAGTAGTCGCGCGTGAGGGTCATATCGCCCTTGGGATCGCTAGAGATCGGGCCATGGCCTGGCACCACCCAACGCGCATCAAACTTGAGCAAACTCTGCATGGCTTCTATCCAGTGGCGGCTGTCGGCTTGCCCCACAAATGGAATGCGGTTACGAAACACAAGATCGCCTGCAAACAAAACTTTTTGCTCCGGCAAATACACCACCAAGTCTTCGGCCGTGTGTGAAGGACCAACGGGTTGAATGTCAAAGCGCACACCACCCACCGTCAAAACTTGAGGGCCGCTCAGCCACTCATCCGCAGGCACCAAGCGTGTCTTCTCATCAACCCAAGGCCAGAGCTCTTGACGCGAACTCTCCAAACGCAAACGCGCTGTGTCTGATGTGAGGTACTCACGCGCAGCACCATGGGCCACGATGCGAGCCCCCAAATCTTTGAACACTTGTAAACCATAAATATGGTCAGCGTGGTAGTGGGTCAACACCACGGTGTGAATCGGCTTGCGTGTGACTTTGGCAATTTCAGCCACCAAGCGACGTGCCAACTCAGGCGAACCCAAGGCATCCACCACCACCACGCCTGCGGGCGTGACCACGAAGCCCGCATTGGAGATGAAGTTTTGATTCGCCGACGACCCCATCTCTGACACGCCTTGGACGTAATAGACGTTGGGCACGACTTGCTTGGCTTGCATCAAAGGTTTGGCCACCGCAACAGCAGGCGCAGATGTTTGCGCTTGCACCGACATGGCAAGACCTAAGCAGCCACAAAACCAACTCACGCAAAGTTGGCGCACAAAAGCAAGTTTCACAATCACTTCTCCTCAAACAGCGAGCCAGTCTAGGGTTTGACATACGTCAAGCATCGCCTCAACCAGAGCACTTAGCATAGTCCAAATATAAGCGTAGACTAAATCATATGAATCTCACTGCACTGAATGAAACTTATGGTGAATCCGTTGTCTTAGCCGTTGGCGGCTGGGTCATTGGCCTGTTGTTTGGTTTTTTTGCCCAGCGCTCTAAGTTTTGTCTGCGTGCGGCGGTTGTGGAGTTTTGGCACCATCAATTTGGCGAAAAACTCTCGGTTTGGTTGCTCACTTTTTCTGCCGCAGTCATTGCCATTCAAAGCCTGATTGTTTTAGGCAACCTGGATGTCAGCACAGCACGTCAGCTGGCCACACGGGGCAGCTTGTCCGGCGCACTGGTTGGCGGCTTGTTGTTTGGTGCAGGCATGATCATGACGCGTGGGTGTGCCAGCCGTTTGCTCATCTTGTCAGCCAACGGCAACTTGCGTGCTTTGCTATCGGGCTTGGTATTTGCCGTCACGGCGCAGTCAGCGCTGTCAGGCGCACTTTCGCCCTTGCGCCAAGAGATCACCAACCTTTGGACGGTGGAGGGCGGCAGCAGCCGTGACCTGCTGGCCATGCTCGGTTTGAGCCACACCACAGGATTGATCATTGGATGCGTTTGGCTGTTGGCGGCGCTGTACTTCACCACACGCACCGCGCAACGGGCATGGATGTGGATAGGCGGCATTGGCACAGGCCTGAGCGTGGCCATGGCTTGGTGGTTTTCGTACAGCGTGTCTCAAGCTTCGTTTGAAGTGGTGCACATCCAAGGCATCACCTTCAGCGGCCCATCCGCCGAGTGGCTCATGCGCGTGCTGGCCCCCACCCCCCCGGCGATTGGCTTTGACTTTGGTTTGTTACCGGGTGTTTTCTTGGGCTCATTCTTTGCGGCGTGGTTGGGCAAAGAGCTCAAACTCGAAGGATTCAAAGACGGCTATGCCATGCGCCGCTACATCGTGGGCGCCATCTTCATGGGTTTTGGCGCCATGCTGGCTGGCGGTTGCGCGGTCGGTGCTGGCGTGACGGGTGGCGCCATTTTTGCGCTGACCGCTTGGCTCGCCTTGATGGGCATGTGGATGGGCGCAGGCTTGGTCGACCGATGGATGGATCCGCCGCCAGCGAGCGCACCCACGTTGGTGCAACCTTGAGTGGTGACTGATTGATTCGAATTCTTACGTTATAGTTTTCAGCGTACTGGCCAAACGCCATCACTGGGTTAACCCCGTGATGGCGTTTTGCCATTCTGGATATATTACCGATCACTGATTAATTTAATTCGCTCAACGAGGTTTCGATGAAAACAACATCTCCCCACTTGCTGCGTCTGCTGGCTGCCACAGCCTTGATGCTGGCTACAAGCGTCGCATCACACGCCCAAGACAAAGCCACGCAGCTGCACAACCGCGCCACCGCTGCCATGTGTGCCAACTGCCATGGCACCGAAGGCCGCACCATCGAAGGCTCGGCCATTCCCTCATTGGCTGGCATGCCCAAAGACTACATGGTGTTGCAAATGAAAGCCTTCAAAGAAGGTACACGTCCTGCCACAGTGATGCACCAAATCACCAAAGGCCTGACCGATGCCCAAATCGACACCATCGCCAATTACTACGCTGCTACCAAGCGCTGATCAAGGATTCATCATGAAACGTCGCAGTTTTGTTCAAGCCTCTATGGCTCTTGGTTCTTTTGGCGCACTGGGCAGCATGGTCGGTTGCGCATCAGTGGGCCGCGTGCCCGAAAAAGCACGCGTGGTTGTGGTGGGTGGCGGCTACGGAGGCGCAACAGCAGCTAAGTACGTGCGCATGCTGTCGAACTACCAAATCGATGTCACCATGATTGAACCCAGTGGTGCGTTTGTGTCCTGCCCCATCTCCAACTTGGTGATTGGTGGCAGCAAGACCATGGCTGACATCACCACGCCCTACGACAAGCTCTCTGGCAAACACGGTGTCAACATCGTGCGTGACTATGTGGCCAGTGTGGATCCCCTCAAAAAGACAGTCACCTTGGCCAGTGGCCCCAGCATCCGTTACGACAAACTCGTCATGTCGCCAGGCATTGACTTGATGTTCAACACCATCGAAGGTCTGAAAGAAGCGCAAGCCTCAGGCCAAATATTGCAAGCTTGGAAAGGCGGCCCAGAAACCTTGGCCCTGCGCAAGCAACTGGAGTCAATGGACGACGGCGGCGTGTATGCCATCACCATTCCTGAAGCGCCCTACCGCTGCCCACCCGGCCCGTACGAACGAGCCAGCCAAGTGGCCCATTACTTCAAACAACACAAACCAAAATCCAAAGTGCTGATCTTGGATGCCAACCAAGACGTCACATCCAAAGGTCCGCTGTTCAAGAAGTTCTGGGCAGACAACTACAAGGGCCTCTTGGAATACATGCCACAACACAAAGTCGTAGCGGTTGACGCCAAGACCAACACTCTAAAGTTTGATGTGCAAAACGATGTCAAAGCGAACGTGCTCAACGTGTTGCCTGCGATGCGTGCGGGCGGCATTGCCGTTCAATCAAACCTGGCCAACGTCAATGCACGCTGGTGCGGTGTGCACTACCAAACCTTTGAGTCCACGCAAGCCAAAGACATTCACGTCATCGGCGACTCCATCATGTTGGCCCCACTCATGCCCAAGTCTGGCCACATGGCCAACTCACATGGCAAGGTCACAGCCGCCGCCATCGTGGCGCAGTTGTCGGACATGCCGGTCAACCCAGCACCATTCCTCAGCAACACCTGCTACAGCTTTGTGAACGACAAGCTGGTGGTGCACGTCGCTTCTGTTCACCAATACGATGCCAAAGACAAGACGTACAAAACTGTGCCAGGTTCGGGCGGTGTGTCTGCTGCGCCTAACGAACTGGAAGGCATTTACGCGTGGAACTGGGCGCAAAACATTTGGGCCGACAGCTTGATGTGAGAAATTTCATGAACATCTTTAAATACCTCTCCCACACTTTCGCTACTTTGCTGCTGGCATTGAGCTTTGGCTCGGTGCAAGCACAAGACATCAAAGTGGTCTACCACGTCAACACCGGCGTGGACACCGCTGCTGCCATCTTGGGCAATGTGCGCAACCACTTGAACGCAGACGCCACAGCCAAAATTGTGGTGGTCACACATGGCTCGGGCATCGACTTTTTGTTGGATGGCGCCAAAGACAACAAAGGCCGCGAGTTCAGCGGCATGGTGTCTGACTTGTCGGGCAAAGGCGTGCAATTTCGCGTGTGTAACAACACGTTGACCTCACGCAACATTGACGCCAACAAAGTGTCGATGGATGCCAAGATCGTGCCATCAGGCGTAGCCGAAGTGGCACGCTTGCAAGCCAAAGAAGGTTACGTGTATCTCAAGCCTTAAGGCTCTGATGCGTCCATCCAAAGAGCCGCATTCGCGGCTCTTTTCATTTCAAGCTCAGATATACGGTGTTGCCCGTACGTGAGTCATCGAATTTTCAAATGCTGTGATTTTTTCTACAGTGAGGCATCTGCAAACCCGTGCATTTGTTCCACACCAAAGAAAGCCTTACATGACACCCGTTGTGACACAAGTTCTCGTGAAGAAAAAGAAGCAACAAGCGCTTGCACGCCCAACGAGAACTCAAGAAGACCCCATCAACGAGCAGCAGATGTACTACAAAGATGTGGCTGGATTTTTTATCTTCTTATTGGTCGTTTTCACCGTGCTGATGATTTCGCTTTATGCCTGAGGCGAGGTGAATCAACCCACGGTAGATAGAGGCATCAAAGTTCCCAAATATTCAAAATGTGCCAGCGCTTTCTCTGCTGGCTCAATGAATTTCACACGGCGGTCGACCGTGTCGACAACCACACGGATCAATTCAGCATCGCGCAAGTTGTCAATCTTGCGGCTCACCGCAGAGGGACTCAGGAACAATTCATCACGCAATTCCAAGGCCTGCATCATGGACAAAGGCTGATGCATCGCAGATCGAACCGCAATGATTTCGAGCAGCCTTTGCTCATCGGGTGGAATCAACAAAGGTTTTTGATCCGATTGACGCGCCTTGTGTACGGCCAATAAAAAATCTAAATATTTGAGTTTGACAGGTGCAAGCTTTGCACCTTGTTGCGGATCAGTCATGGCATTGACTGTAGAAACAATTCGCAATTTTGAAAATTCGATAAGCCACGTACGGGCTAGGCCGTACACCCAAAAGGATTAATGGGCCCGCTCGATGTTCATGCGAACCAGCTCGGCCAAGGTCTTGGCGCCTAGCTTCTCCATCACGCGTCCTTTGTGCACTTCCACCGTGCGTGGGCTGATACCCAGCAAAGCACCCGCCTCGCGATGTGTCATGCCTTGGGCAATCGCCGTCATCACTTCACGCTCACGAGGCGTCAGCGTTTCAAACGACTGGGTTCGAACGGTCGCCACCGCATTAGATTTGAGCCGCTCAAACGCACGTTCAATGGCGTCAAGCAACACCGGCATGACGACCGGTTTTTCAAGAAAGTCCACCGCTTGATTCAAAAAGGCGCGGCGCATCACATCCACATCAGCAAAGGCCGTGAGGAAAATCACCTCGACAGAGTGAGGCAGACCGCCTAACTTCTCCTGCAAATCCAGCCCACTCATGCCAGCCATATTCAAATCCAAAACCAAGCAGCAAGGCTTATCAGGCGCAGCGCTGAGAAAAGCCTCACTGCTTTCGTAGGTACGGCAATCAAACCCTTTGAGCCCGAGCATGATGGACAAGGAATCGCGCACAGACGCATCGTCGTCCACGATACAAACCAAACGGCTCTCATTCATCGACGCAATCTCCAAGGGGAAGAAGGATTTGAAAACATTTCTCAGGCTGCGCTTGGTAACGCAACACACCCCCGTTATTTTCAACCAATGAGCGACTCACCGACAAACCCAAACCCAAGCCATCTTTTTTCTTTGAATAGAAGGGCCTGAACACTTGGTCAGCCGCATCGGCATCTAACAAAGCACCGCGGTCGATCACACGGATGCTCAGCATCTGTTTTTCATCTGCGCTGACGTGCACCGTGACTTGGGCCCCAGAAGGCGAGGCATCAATGGCATTCTTCAGCAAATTACCCAAAGCGGTGCTGATCTGTACACGGTCTACCAACACATGGTCTTCACGGTGTGTATAGGCCGTCACCAAAGCAACCTCTGCCTTGGCCGCTTTTTGGGCGAAACGCGCCACGCACTCATCCACCAAGTGCCTGACTGAGGTGTCTTGCAAAGACGATGCGCCCGAAATGAAATAACTGCGCAAGCCCCGCACAATGTCTGTCGCACGCAAGGCCTCATTCACCACATTGCGCAGCATGGTAACAAGTTGCGTTTGCTGTGCATCTGTCATTTTTTCTTTTTGCAACTCGGTCAGCATGAGCGCCGATTCCGCATAAGCACTCAAAGCACTCATGGGTTGGTGCAGCTCATGCGCCAAGGACCCAGCCAACTCACCCGCCGCCACCAGTTGCAAACTGTCACGCAAGCGCTCTTCTGTGCGCAAGCGTTCATCCACCACTGTGCCAATGATTAGCCCCGTCAATGACAAACTGAGCATGACAATTTGCATGTCCATCAAATCAGCCGGTTGCACACCCACGCGCGTGGCAGAGAACACCAAAGGCAACTGGATGAGCGCTGCGACCAACGTGGCACCCGGCAGCGAATACGTCGCAGCAATCAAACCCAACACAAAGAACAGCGAGAAGAAATACTTCATCTGGTCTTCAATGGGCAATGTAAAAATCAGCCACAAACAAATGGCCAAGCCCAGCATGAGCGCCCAAAACAAAACACTGCGAAACATGTGCAGGTATTGCGCATGACGTCGCTTGTCAGCCGCGACAAAAAATAACGGCAACAACACCATCAAGCCCAACAAATCGCCAATGAAGAAGCGGTGCACCGCGCCTAAGAAATCATGCGGTGACAACACACCAATCCAAGTCTGCGTGCCCACATACGCCATGGCAGTGAGCAAGGCGCCACCAAGAATCACACTGCCCAACACGAAAGCATCATGCCGATTGCGCAGCGCCGTGCGCTCTGCCAACGCCCATCGCAACGTGAAAGCGATCGCCGCGTAGCAGGTCACCAACACCGCATTGCCCAGCACCATGGCAGGTGACAAAAACAAAGTGCCACGAACCAAACTGTCAGACAGGCCCAACGTGAGATAAACCCATGTCATCCATGAATTGCCAGCCCAAAAAAGAAACAACACCTCCAGCGCCGCAGGAGGGTTCCACGGCGTGATGTTCAGGTCGCCAATGGGGTGGATGTAGCTGAGCTTGTCAACCGCAAAAAACAAGCACGAAAAAACCAGCGCGATGGCGATTTTTTTGAGGTTCAGCATCCCATGTTCAATGTGACAAATCGCTGTCAATGGCGATTTGCGTACACACCGCACGGCACAGCGTGACGACGCGCTCATTGATGATGCGGTAATAAATTTGCACCCCTTCGCGGCGACGTCCCAAAATTTTGGCTTTGAACAAGGTGTTCAAGTGCTGCGACATATTGGGTTGCGTGGTGTCGATTTCTTCAAGCAACTGCCCCACGTTTTTTTCTTCGTTGCACAAGCAGTTGATGATTTTCAAACGCATAGGCGCTGACATGACACGAAAGGTCTCGGCAGCCAAATCAAACATCACATCCAAATCTGCGCCTTCGGTGACAGCTTTTTTCGACGCCTTCGCAGAGGTCTTCACTGTTTTGGCGGCCACAGCTTGGGTGATCGTTTTTGCTTTGACGGGGGATGGGGTGGTCTTTTTGGTTGCCATAGGTTTAAAAGGATATCACTTGCACAAATCAGCGACTGAAGTTTGCAAGCTTTGCGCCCACTCGCGGCGGTTGCGACCATCGGCGTTTTGCTTGTCACCATAGCGCACTTGCGCAACCAAAGGTGGCGCACACAGCGTGCGCCACAACGAGCTGATCAAGGTGTCATGGTCGTGGTAGCAAGGGGCCAAGCTGCGTTCTTGCGTGTGTGCATCCATGAACTGCAGCGCCACGGGTTGAATCGGTGCTTCGGCAGAAATGGCGGCTTGCAACAAATTGGCATGAAACGGCAACACCGTGATGCCGTCGCCCGTTACGCCCTCTGGGAAAACCGCTAACACTTGGCCTTCACACAAAGCACGAGCCATTTGGTGCACCACGCGCATGGCATCGTTACGTGAGCCACGCTCGATGTAGAGCGAGCCACCGCCTGTGGTGAGCGCGCCCACCAAAGGCCAATCGCGGATTTCAGACTTCGCCACAAAGCGGCAATGGCAAGCGGCGTGCATCACCAAGATGTCGAGCCACGAAATATGGTTGGCCGCCATCAACACAGGGCCCTGCGCTGGATGACCTTTGACACGCACTTCAATGCCAATGATGGCCAGCATGCCGCGTGCCCAAATCTCGACCGCGCGGGCTTGTTGCTCGTCGCTGAGTTTGGGGAATGCGGTGCGCACCATCCAATAGCCACGCAAGACCTGCACGATGACACGCAGGAACTTGGCACTGGCGTGCAAGCTGCGCATCAAGCCGCTTGGTAAGCCACGCGGCCCGCCACCAAGGTTGCTTTGACGCGCGCGGGCAAAGACATGCCCGTCATGTCAAACGCAAACGGTGTGTGCTTGCCTTGGCTGTGCAGTGCATCGGGTGTGACGTGCCATTCGACCGTGGGGTCAAACACCACGAGGTCGGCCACGCCGCCCACATGCAGTTGGCCCAAGCTGTTGCTTTGACCTTGCACTTTGCCCAACACTTTGGCGGGTTGTGCGGTCAGTACATCGAGGGCACGCAGCACGCTCACTTTGCTATCTTGCGCCCACTTGAGCGAGAGGCTGAGCAACAGCTCCAAGCCCGTCGCACCCGATTCGGCTTCGGCAAATGGCAGGGCCTTGCCATCGTTGTCGACCGGTGTGTGGTCAGACACCAAGGCATCCAGGGTGCCATCGGCCAATGCGGCACGCAAAGCTTCGCGGTCGCGCTGTTGGCGCAGCACAGGCGTCACGCGTGCGCGGCTGTCGAAGTAGCCAATGTCGTGGTCGCTCAGGTGCAATGAGTTGATGCTCACGTCAGCTGTGACTGCCAAGCCTTCTTTCTTAGCAGCACGCACCAACTCGACGCCTTCAGCGCTAGAGATGCGACACAGGTGCACACGGGCTTTGGTACTGCGCATCAGCGCAAAGATGGTGTGCAAGGCAATAGTCTCTGCGGCCACTGGCACGCCGCCCAAACCCAAACGGGTGGCGAGCGGGCCGCTGGCTGCAACGCCTTTGCCCAAATGCATTTCTTGCGGGCGCAGCCACACGGTGTAGCCAAAGGTAGCCGCGTATTGCAAAGCGCGTTGCAACACTTGGGTGTTTTCCAACGGCACTTCGGCTTGGCTAAAGCCCACGCAGCCTGCATCGGTGAGGTCTGACATTTCGGTCAGCACTTCGCCCTTCAAACCGCGGGTGAGCGCGCCCAGCGGAAACACGCGTGCGCGGTGCAGTTTCTCGGCGCGGAACTTGAGCATTTCAATCAAGCCTGGCTCGTCCAACACGGGGTCGGTGTCGGGTGGGCACACGAGGCTGGTCACACCACCGGCCACAGCGGCCATGAGCTCGGAAGCCAGCATGCCTTCGTGTTCGTAGCCGGGTTCGCGCAAACGCACTTGCAAGTCCACCAAGCCGGGAGCGACGATGCAACCTTTGGCGTCGATGGTTTGTTCGGCTTTGAAGTTGGCGGGTAATTTTTCGCCTGTTTTTGCAATCGCAACGATATGCCCATCAGCCACCGCCACATCAGCGGTGTGGTCAAAGCCAGAGGCTGGGTCGATGACGCGACCGTTTTGAATCAGGATGTTCATGCTTCATTCCCCGCCACGATGGACATCACGGCCATACGCACAGCAATACCAAACGTCACCTGCGACAAGATGACACTTTGCGGGCCATCGACCACGGCAGATTCAATCTCCACACCTCTGTTGATGGGGCCCGGGTGCATCACGATGGCGTCGGGTTTGGCCAGTTGCAACTTTTCTTGCGTGAGGCCAAACGATTTGAAATACTCTTGGCTCGAGGGCAACAATGCGCCGCTCATGCGTTCGTTTTGTAAGCGCAGCATGATGATCACATCGCAGCCCTTGATGCCTTCTTCAAGGTTGTTAAACACCCGCACACCCATGGCGGACAAGTCGCTAGGCACCAAGGTCTTGGGGCCGACCACGCGCACTTCGGCACAGCCGAGTGTGGTGAGCGCGTGAATGTCAGAGCGCGCTACACGTGAGTGCAACACATCGCCCACGATGGCTACCGTGAGGTTGGCAAAGTCACCTTTGTAATGACGGATGGTGTACATGTCCAGCAAACCCTGCGTGGGGTGTGCGTGACGGCCGTCACCGGCGTTGACCACGTGCACATGCGGCGCGACGTGTTCGGCAATGAGGTAAGGCGCACCCGACTCGCTGTGGCGCACCACAAAAATATCAGCAGCCATCGCGCTCAGGTTGGCGATGGTGTCGAGCAACGACTCGCCTTTGGCTGCGGATGAACGCGCGATGTCGAGGTTGAACACGTCGGCCGACAAACGCGTGGCGGCAATTTCAAACGTGGTGCGCGTGCGTGTGCTGTTTTCAAAGAACAGGTTGAACACGCTCTTGCCACGCAAGAGTGGCACCTTCTTCACTTCGCGGTCGTTGACCGAGACGAAGTTGGCTGCGGTGTCGAGAATGTGCGTCAAGATGTTGCGCGACAAACCTTCGGTGGAGAGCAGGTGAATCAGCTCGCCGTTTTTATTGAGTTGGGGGTTGCGTTTGTAGAGCATAGGAGTTCTTGTGATCAGCCCTTCACTGAGAAATTAAATTGGCCGTTGTCATCTTTGGTCAGCGCCAGCGATTGGGTGGCGGGCAGCGCCACGCGGGCTGCCGCGTAGTCGGCCTGAATGGGCAGCTCGCGGCCACCTCGGTCGACCAGCACAGCCAGCTGCACATGGGCAGGACGGCCGTAGTCAAACAACTCATTGAGCACGGCGCGAATGGTGCGGCCGGTGTAGAGCACGTCGTCCAGCACGATAAGGTGTGCGCCGTTCACTTCAAACGGCAACTTGGTTTGGCCGCCATCGGCTAGGCCGCGTTGTGCAAAGTCGTCACGGTGCATGGCGGATGAAATGCTGCCGGCCTCGCCTTCGAGCCTCAAGTCCTTTTGCAAACGTGCAGCCAACCAAGCACCACCCGAGGTGATGCCCACCAAACGCGTATTTGCTGTGAGCATGCTGCGCACACCTTTGAGCAGCTCTTTGTACAAGCTCTCCGCATCCAGCATGAGGTTTCCGTGGGTACTCATAAGTTCTCTCGAAAAAATTGATTGAGGATGATGCAAGCCGATGCAGCGTCTGCATCTTTGGCGCCTTGGGCTTTTGCTTCGGTGGTGCTGTAACGCTCGTCCACTTCAAACACAGGCAGGTTGAAGCGTCCGTTGAGTTGGCGAGCAAATTTTTTGGCCTTGGCCGTGTTCTCGTGCGCCGCACCGTCTGGGTGATATGGCACACCCACCACCAGTGCGTCGGGCTGCCACTCGGCAATGCGTTTGGTAATGAGGGCCCAGCGCGCATCCCCTTCGGCATTGACCGTGGCTTGCGGTTGGGCTTCACGCAACATGCGGCTGCCATAGGCCACGCCGGTGCGTTTGACACCGAAGTCAAACGCGAGGAAAGATTGAAAGTGCGCTGGTACAGCTGGCTTTGGTGCAGAGACCAAAGGTGCTGCCGCTTGTGTGGTCACATCAAGCGCCGTGCTCATGAGTGCCCCACTTCGTTGGACAACATCCAAGGCTCGAGGCCCAGCAACTTCATGGCACGTGCGTAGCGTTGCTCCACGGGCGTGTCAAAAATCACGGCCATGTCGGCGCCCACAGTGAGCCAGCTGTTCTCAGCCAGTTCTGATTCCAACTGACCTTCACCCCAAGCTGAATAGCCCAGAGAAATCAGCACGCGTTTGGGGCCAGCGCCAATCGACAAAGCTTCGAGCACGTCTTTGGAAGTGGTCATCTCCAGGCCATCGAGGATGGTCATGGTGGAGGCGTAGACAGATGCTTTGTCGCTCACGGCGCTCAAAGCTGCGGCTTCTTGGGCGGCTTCGGTGGCAGCTTTATTTGCCTCTTGTTGCGTAGCCTCTGGAGCGGTGGCTGGTGGCGTCACCGCCACAGCCTCGCTTACTTGCTCCACCTCATGACTCCATAAGGCATCGTGCAACACAAAGCCGCGTTCGGTATGCACGGGGCCACCTTGCAACACAGGGGCATTCATCAGGTCTTGGCGATGCAAAGGCAGGTCGACTTTTTCAAACAACTCTTTCATCGACAACTCGCCAGGTTTGTTGATGACCAGGCCCATTGCGCCGCGTTCGCTGTGCTCGCACACATAGACCACACTTTTGGCAAAAATCTCATCCTCCAAACTGGGCATTGCAATCAAAAAATGATGCGTCAGGTTGATGGAGAGAGAATCAGCGGTCATATGCCAATTTTAAAGGGTGAACATGCCTAAGCTCTCGCCTCATTCACCTCACGTCGACAAAGGTCTGATGTGGTTTCGACGCGACCTGCGCGCCTTTGACAACGCAGCGCTGTTTCACGCGCTCAAAAGCTGCAAGCAAGTCCATTGCGTGTTCGTGTTTGACAAGGCTATTTTGGACAACCTGCCCCGCGCAGACCGCCGCGTGGAGTTCATCCGCGAGTCACTGGTGGCGCTGGACGCCGAGCTGCATGCTGTGGCAGGCCAAGCCGGTGCGGGCCTGATCGTGCGCCACGCCGTAGCGGCTGACGAAGTGCCACGCCTCGCCCACGAACTGGGCGTGCAAGAGGTGTTTGCCAACCACGACGACGAGCCAGATGCATTGACCCGCGATGCCCAAGTGCGTGGCGGCTTAGCCAACTTTGGTATTGGTTTTCAAACCTTCAAAGACCATGTGATTTTTGAGCGCAGCGAGGTGCTGACCCAAATGGGCAAGCCCTACGGCGTGTTCACGCCCTACAAAAACGCATGGCTGCAAAAGGTGAACGACTTTTATTTGAAGTCCTACCCCGTGGGCAAATACATCAAAGCCTTGGCAGCGCGGCCCAAGGCCTACCAAGTGCCCGTGCCTAGCTTGGCCGACATTGGCTTTGAAGCCACCAACCTCAGCAGCCTCCACGTGCCCACCGGCAGTCCCGGCGGCTTGGCCCTGTTTGAAGATTTCTTCGACCGCATGGACAAGTACGACGAAACCCGTAACTTCCCCGCCATCAAAGGCCCCAGCTACTTGGGCGTGCATTTGCGCTTTGGTACGGTGTCGATTCGCCAGCTGGCATCGACCGCGTACAAGCGCATGTTGGTGGGCTCAACCGGTGCAGAGATTTGGCTATCCGAGCTGGTGTGGCGCGATTTTTATCACCAAATCTTGCACCACCATCCGCGTGTGGTGACGGGGGCGTTCAAGCCCGAATACAACGACATCAAGTGGGACCACCACAAGCACGCCAAAGAACTGTTTGCCGCCTGGTGCGAAGGCCGCACAGGCTACCCGCTGGTGGACGCAGCGATGGCGCAGATCAACCAAACCGGCTACATGCACAACCGCCTGCGCATGGTGGTGGCCAGCTTCTTAACCAAAGACCTTGGCATTGATTGGCGCTGGGGCGAGCGCTACTTTGCCGAGCACCTGAATGACTTTGACCTCGCTGCCAACAACGGCGGCTGGCAGTGGGCCAGCTCCAGCGGCTGCGATGCACAGCCCTACTTCCGCATCTTCAACCCCACCAACCAAAGCGAAAAGTTTGACCCCGAAGGTAAGTTCATTCGCCGCTATGTGCCCGCGCTGGCGAAGCTCAACAACAAAGCCATCCACGCGCCGTGGTTGGCCAAACCTTTGGAATTAGAAGAAGCGGGGTTGGTGCTGGGGCGCGATTACCCAAGGCCCATCGTCGATCACGCCGAGGCGCGTGCGCACACGCTGGAGCGGTATGCAGTCGTGAAAAAGGTGAAATAAGGAGCGAAGCAGGAGATCAAAGGCTAATCGCCCCGACAGCGCGTAAGCGCTGTCACTCTCTTTAGTCGCAGTAGATCAAAGCCTATTCGCCTTTGAGGGCTGCCAATACTTGCGCCTGCGGCTCGCGCATGCTGCCCACTGCAAAGTGCTGCAGCAAGCGGCTCACCTCTTGGGCGCCGCTCAGGCTGGTTTTGATGTCGTCGGCCACGCGCTTGGCACGCAGGCGGGCCAGTTGCACCGCCAATGAATCGGCCACTTGTTGCACCGCCGTCAGCTGCACATCTTGCGCGAGCTGGGCCATGGTTTGCACATCCAATTGCGCCTCGACGGGCATGTCGGACTCAGGCGACTCAGACCAATCATTGAGGAGGCTGACCAAGCGCTGCGAAATCACATCGGCCTGCTCTAAAAAAAGCAGATGGTTGATGACTTGCAAGCTGTCTTCGATGGGTTTGTCGTGCTCGTTGAACTGCTCGCGCAGCTGCAAGCCGCTGAGCACTTGCGAGGTGGCGCTGGCCTCGGGCTCTTCAATGCTGCGATTGGGCGCTAAACGCAAGCCTTCAAAAAAATGGGTGGCCAGCGACCAAAAAGTACGCCAGCCTGGAATGGTTTCGGCATCGAGCTGACGCTGACACAGCAGCTCCAACTGTCTGGCCGCGCGCGCGTCCACTGCTGGGCGCTGGCGCAGCAAGGCCAGCACATGGCTTTCAAACTGCGCACGAACGTCCATGGTGATTAGATTTGCACCATTTCAAAATCTTCTTTGCGTGCGCCGCATTCTGGACAGGTCCAGTTCATAGGCACATCGGCCCACGCGGTGCCAGCAGCAATGCCGTGCTCAGGCGCGCCGGCCTCTTCGTCGTAAATCCATCCACAAATCAGACACATCCAGGTATTAGCCACAGTATTTCTTTCGTCAACGCATAGAATGAAAAGCATTGTATCGACCCACTCATGGCGCCAGAAAACACCCCTCTCTCCACCGAAATAGCCTTGTCTGACGAGATCAGCGGCGCGCCCCCGTGCGTGCTGGTGTTCAACGCCAACGACCCCAGCGGTGCGGGCGGCTTGTCAGCCGACGTGCTGGCGGCTGGCTCTGTGGGCGCCCACGCGCTGCCCGTGGTAACGGGCGCCTACATGCGCGACACCGCTGAAATTTTTGACCATATCGCCTTTGACGACGATGCCGTGGCCGAACAAGCCCGCAGCGTGCTGGAAGACATCAGCGTGCAAATCATCAAGGTCGGTTTTTGCGGTAACCCTGACAACCTGAGTGTGATTGCCGAAATCAGCACTGACTACGCCGAAGTACCCGTCATTGCTTATATGCCCAACCTCTCGTGGTGGGAAGACGAAAAGATTGACGCTTACTTAGACGCCTTTCGCGAACTGATACTGCCCCAAACCACCGTGCTGGTGGGCAACCACAACACCTTGTGGCGCTGGCTGTTGCCCGACTGGAGCAACGAGAAAAGCCCCAGCCCACGTGACATTGCACGCGCCGCCGCCGAAGTGGGCGTGCCCTATGTTTTGGTGACGGGCATCAACCACCCCGACCAACACATTGAAAACGCCTTGGCCACCGCCCACACCGTGATGGTGAGCGAACGCTTTGAACGCTTTGACGCCGTGTTCTCGGGCGCGGGCGACACCCTCAGCATCACGCTGGCGGCCGTGTTGGCTGCAGGCACCGACCTAGAGCTGGCCACCCGCGAAGCCCTGAACTACCTCGACCAAAGCCTCAACAGTGGCTTCAGGCCCGGCATGGGCCATGTGCTGCCCGACCGCATGTTTTGGGCCGAAGAAGATGAAGAGGAAGGCGAAGACTCTGATGGCCTGCCGGCCACTGCCGAAGACTTTTCGCTGCCACGCCACGAAACCAAACATTGAACCCTAGAAAACCATGACCGATTTGAACCAAACCCTGTTTGACCGTGCTGCCAAAGTCATCCCCGGTGGCGTGAACTCGCCTGTGCGCGCGTTTCGCGCCGTGGGCGGCACACCCCGCTTTGTGCAACGCGCACAAGGCGCTTACTTTTGGGATGCCAACGGCCAAAAGTACATCGACTACATCGGCTCTTGGGGCCCCATGATTTTGGGCCACGGCAACGCGACGGTGCTGGAGGCTGTTCAAAAGGCTGCCTTAGATGGTTTCTCATTTGGCGCCCCCACCGAGCGCGAGATTGAACTGGCCGAAGAAATTTTGAAGCATGTGCCTTCTATGGAAATGGTGCGCTTGGTCAGCTCGGGCACCGAAGCCGGCATGAGCGCTTTGCGCTTGGCACGCGGCGCGACAGGCCGCAACAAGTTCATCAAATTTGAAGGCTGCTACCACGGCCACGCTGATGCGCTGTTGGTCAAAGCAGGCTCTGGTCTCGCCACCTTTGGCAACCCCACCAGCGCTGGCGTGCCGCCAGAAGTTGTGCGCGACACGCTGGTGCTTGAGTACAACAACATCGCCCAACTCGAAGAAGCATTTGCGCTGCACGGCAAAGAACTGGCCTGCGTGATGATCGAACCCATCGCAGGCAATATGAACTTTGTGCGTGCATCAGTCCCATTCATGAAACGCTGCCGCGAGCTGTGCACCGAGCACGGCGCACTGTTTGTGTTTGACGAAGTCATGACGGGTTTTCGTGTCGCGTTGGGCAGCGCACAAAGCGTGTACGCCAAGCTCATTCCCGGCTTCAAGCCCGACGTGACCGTGCTGGGCAAAGTCATTGGCGGCGGCATGCCGTTGGCCGCGTTTGGCGGCCCACGCGCCATCATGCAGCAGCTGGCACCCACTGGTCCTGTGTACCAAGCAGGCACCCTCAGCGGCAACCCGGTGGCCACCGCTTGCGGCTTGGCCACCTTGCGCGAAATTGCCAAGCCTGGTTTTTACGAAGCATTGGGTGCGCGCACACAAAGCTTGGTTGATGGCCTTACCGCAGCCGCGGCGAAAGCAGGCGTGCCATTCAGTGGCGACTGCCAAGGTGGCATGTTTGGTTTCTTCTTGTTGCCCGAATTGCCACAAAACTACGCCAAGGTCATGACCAGCGACAGCCCCAAGTTCAACAAGCTCTTCCATGGCTTGCTCGACCGTGGTGTGTACATCGCACCTGCGTTGTACGAAGCAGGCTTTGTGAGTGCGGCGCATACCGATGCAGACATTGCTGAAACTGTGGCCGTGGCTGCAGAGGTGTTTGCGCAGCTATGAAGAAATTTTTACTCGCCTTGACCGTCTTGGCCGCCGCGCCTGCGGCATTGGCTGACATTTGGATCAACCCAGGCTTTTATTCGCACCATTTCGACAAATCAAAAGACCTCAACGACAACAACCGCGGTTTTGGCGTGGAAGCGAGTATCAACAGCACCTACTCACTCACCGCAGGTGTTTTTGAAAACAGCAACCGTGAAACCTCACACTACATTGGCGCGTATGTGATGCCTTTTCAGAGGGGTTCATTCAAAGCCGGTGCGGCAGTTGGTGCATTTGATGGCTACCCCAATATGCGCGATGGTGGCTGGTTTGCTGCAGTCATTCCAACCGTGGCCATTGAGGGACGCCGCCTAGGTTTGAATGTCATGTACACCCCAAAAATTGGCGACAAGGTCAATAGCGCCTTGAGCTTTCAAGTCAAATTCAACGTTGCGCCGTAACAGCTGACTGTCAAGCGCGTTCTCTCTTTAATCTTCTCGTCCTTCTCGGGCGCATTTACCCCTAAGGACTCTTATGAAAAAAACATTCCAACTCCAAGTTGAAGGCAAACACCCAGAACGTTTGCTTGAAGCCATCAAGCACGACATTCGCAAATACCTCAAGCGCGAACGCCGCCGCGATGTGCCCGAAGGCGCAGACTTTTGGGACTTTGATTGCAAATTTGGCTTGACCGAAGAAGCCGCCGAAGTGGTGCACTTGGCCAACGTCATCACCTGCATCGACAACGCTGTGGCGAATCAAGCCACGCAGTTTTATGTGGAGCTATTGGCCAAGCCAGGCGTGCGCACCAAGCGTCCTGCAGGTGAAGCGCTGGAGCATCAAGAGCGTCATGCGTTTGACGGTTTAGACGATGGCAACGACTAACTAAGTTGCCCTTTGCAAAAAAGCCACCTTGCGAGGTGGCTTTTCATTTAGAGCTTGATTTGCTCTGCCGCTGCCGCCCGCAGCTTGTCTTTCTTACTCGGGCGTTTGCCTTTGATACCGCCCGTGCCATCATTGAGTGGCGACACAGGTGGCGGCACTTCGGTGGGCTCAAAACCTTCGAGGACTTCCACAGGTAACTGCACCTTGGCACGTTTTTGAATCAGCTGCCAATGCGCCAGCGTGGCGGCGGTGACAAAGCTCACGGCTTCGCCACTGGCACCCGCACGGCCTGTGCGGCCGATGCGGTGGGTGTAGTCGGTGGCTGAGCGTGGTAGGTCGTAGTTGACCACCACAGGCAGCTGCGCGATGTCGATACCGCGTGCGGCTAGATCGGTGGTAACCACCACTTCCCAGCGCTCTTCTTTGAATTCAGCCAACACGTCCTGGCGTGCGCCTTGACTCATCTCGCCATGAAACGCTGTTGCAAAAACGCCCGCTTTGTAGAGCTTGTTGGCCACATGCTCACACGCGTAACGCGTGGCGACAAACACCAACACGCGTTTCCACTCGTGGGTTTTGATGAGGTGGCGCAACAAAGCCGTGCGGCTTTTTTCGTCCACTTGAATGGCCCGTTGCGCAATGTCGGGCGTGTGTGCTTCGGTGTGCGCGATGGTGATGCGCTCAGGGTTGTGCAACAACGCCTCGGCCAAGGTTTGCACCGCAGGCTCAAAGGTGGCGCTGAACAACAGGTTTTGTCGCTTGGCCGGCAGCAGCACCAAGATGCGTTGCAGCTCTTCTGCAAAGCCGAGATCAAGCAAGCGGTCGGCTTCGTCCAGCACGAGGTGCTGCACATTGCCGAGGTTCAAGGCGTTGTGGTCCACGATGTCGAGCAAGCGGCCGGGCGTGGCCACCACCACATCAGCCCCGCTGCGCAGGCTCATCATTTGGGGGTTGATCGACACACCACCAAACAGCGTGCCCACTTTGATGGACTGCGCAAGTGGCCGCGCCAAGTCGCGCAACACATCGCTCACCTGTGTGGCGAGCTCGCGGGTGGGCACGAGCACCAGCACTTGGGTGGTACGTTTTTTCGGCGCTTCATCGCGTGATGATGCGGTGGCCATGAGTAGCTGCAATACGGGAAGCACGTAGGCTAATGTTTTGCCAGAACCGGTTTGCGCTTGGGCCAATACATCGCGACCTTGCAGCACATGAGGAATAGCCTCCGCCTGAACAGGTGTGGGGTTGGCCAAACCCATATCGGCCAGAGCGCTTTGCAGCGTGGGGGCTAAGCCCAAATCAGAAAAATTCAAACGGTTTTTATCCAGGTTGGAATGTTGAGCACGACGCAACTCATCAGTGTTTTTGGTCATTGGCAGATGGCAAATGTCTCGCCAAGTCCATGCTGTCATGCAGCAATCGAAGAACCTCTATTGTCTGCTCTGGCGCTGCCCGAAACACCACGAAATGGCGTCCTTTTCTACCCTGCCGCGCAACATGCAAAGTTCGCATGCTTAGGCCAAGATCGTCACGCGCGGTGGCACCCAAAATTTCAGGACCATCGTGCAACGCCTCTATCGCAAGCGATAGGGTCTCGGCATAAATTTCAGCTTGCTGGGCGCTAAAGCTTTCAAGGGTCCAGAGGGTGATGCCAAGCAAATCCCGTTCAGCTTGTTGGGCTAGGCGTACTCGCCAAACCAAACTCATGCAGCAGCAATCGCTTTGGCAGTGACAGATTGAAGGTGCAAACGCAATGCCTCTTTCGAGTCAAAGGTCTTGAATCGCCCAGCCTCAATATCCGCGATGCCAGTCTGCACAGCAGCGCGCAGCGCCTCTAGCCGATAAGCATCTTCGGCTTCGCGCTGCTCGACGAGCCTAAGCCCCTCACGCAGAACCTCGCTGGCGTTTTGGTAGCGACCGCTGGTGACTAACTCCTCCACCAATGTGGCTTGGTGGTCGGTAAGCACAACATTGCGAGTGGGCATGGAAGCGTCCTTGATTGATAGCGTTGGCAGATTATGCCAACGCCATCCAAGAAGATCAATGACAGAAAGGAAAACCTCATTGATGTTGGCGATGCTGGCCGAATCGAAGCGGCTCATTTGGCAACACTCACGGTCATGACGTTTTGCAGAACACGATGACGTTGAACAATGGCTAAATTACCTTAGAATTTAATTCTATAGTTCTAAATAAAATTAAATCATCATCTGATGCAGCTCACACTTGAGCGCCAAAGACGGCACGACATCTTTCTCATTCCAGGTATTTGCAGATGGATAAAAAGCTAGGTTTAATCTTTGAAGACTTTTTGGCAGCCGCTGAAGAAGCGATGTCGAAGCAAGACAAGTGGATCATCATTGACCGAGCTTATGCACACCTTGATGACTTGTCTTCGCATGACTACCAGCAAGTACTTCAACGCATTCTGGCGCTGATAGAAAAATACCCGGAACTGGATTACGGAGGCCCAGGGCCTTTTGGGTCGTTCCTTGAAACGCAACCCGTAGGAGCCTATTCGCTTGAACTCGTGGCCTCTCTGCAAAGACAGCCAAGCGTTCAAGTTCTGAGTTGGCTCGATCGGACGATGCGAATGGATGAATCGCAACGCACAGCAGATGGCGGCATCGAGCCAAGCTACTACGCAGAAGTTTTAACCACCGTGCTTCAACACCCCATGGCCAGCGAAAACTGCAAGTCATTTGCTCGAATGTGCATTGAAGAGTAATCACACAAATGATCTCCCCCCGCTCCCCACAAGTTTGCTAATCACTTTGACCAGACTCTAACCTCAGCCATCATCTACGGGCATGTTCAACAAATCCATCACTACCGAGAATTTCGGCAAATTGACCAGCGAAGGCCGCTCCAAAGTCTGGGAAACCATGGTCAGCTTGAGCGGCTTTGAAAGCGAGTTCCTGCTCCGCGTACACGGAACAGAACGTGGGCCGACCGAAGCGCAATGCGATGCATATGGCGCCCTGTTTCGGAACTCTGAAAACCTACGGCAAATCGCGACACAGCCAACCATTGACTATCTCTACGCGTGCGGGATAGTGCCGCAGGAAATAAACCTAAATGCAAACAACCTTTGGACATATCTAAGCCCTTCTTTCATTGAAGTAAACGACAACAACGAATACGACGCAGGTGCGGGACCTGCTGAATCCATTGCCATCTCAGTTGGATTTCAAGTGCCATGGGATCAAGCAAATTTGCTGCAAATTGGGGTGATCAACGGCACGCTCGATAACGTTCATTAAAGGAACACATGAATCAACTCAACCATCCCTACTTTGGTCCTCTCGACACCGATGAATTGCATGGCATCATTTGGGAGCAATCACACACCTTGAATGGTGAAACGTTTGATGTGCATTTATGGGGCGGCAACGCCTCAGATGCCGAGCAACATCCGTCGATGCTGGATGCCTTTGCAAAGTTTCTGCAAGACCTGCCAGCGATGGATGTTTTTGCGCGCCAGCAGTTGACGCACTATTTGACAGAGGATGCCTACTTCATCGAGTTTCATGCGGAGGGGCTGACCGAGGGCAGTGACGTGATGGCCCAGCTTCTGGCTGATGCGAATGGTGGCAACATTTCGGCTGCAGCTTTTTCCGCCAAGATGAAGCTCCAGTTGATCGGCATGTGGCTCGATCAACCTGATGCGCCCATCATCATGGACTACATGATGGAGCCAGAAAAAAGCGATCAAATTTTGGCCGTCAAATTAACGCTGGACTATCAACTCGCAACGATTGCTTGGGAGAGTTGAACGATGACGAACGCACCATTGACCAACTTCGAGCCTGACTCAGAACTGCTTGCGGTCATCCACGAATGCATGGCGCACTACGACATAGGTGACCCCGATGCGCAATGGCCCAACAACCTGCTTTCTCGCAGGGCCGTCGTGTACGGGAGCGGTCTCATCGCCCGAGAAGGCGATGCTATTCGCCACGCAGTCGATCCAGTCGAACTGGCTCTGTGCCACCAACTGGCCGCTGAGGTCGAAGAGCTGATGATGGGAGTTTCGGTGGGCATGGGATCTCAGTCGGACGACGAGTTCCACGGATTCTTCATCGCTGGGTCAGTGGGCGAATCGGTCCCGTCGAACATTGACGAAACGTTGATCCGATCGCGGTTCGGCGGCACCATCTTCCCGCCAGCGACGATCACCATCGAACCACTGACCGAGGGCACAAGCTGGTGGGCGGCGGTCGAACAGGACGGAGAGGAGTCTGAGGACGACTACTTCGTCACGTGGCGAGCGATGATCCAGTGGTTCAGCGTGCGACCCGAATTCACGTCCTCCGCATTCGTCCAGATTGGGGACTACAGGTCGCTGCATCACTTGACCCCCGAAGACTGGCCGGAAGGCACAGAGAGTCTCGGCTGTGTGCTGCCACGACTTGCTGTCGGGCTGACCCATGGCGGCAGTTTGATCGGGCTGTTTGGCTACAGCGTCCAAACGTAAAGCTAAGACTGGCTTGTTAATAAAGAGCACGCATACCGCCCACTAGCTTGACATCCTACGACAGTGTGAACAGGGAACATGCCTATTTGCGTTGTCACTTAATAAAAAAAGCGTTGTACACCATGAACATTGACCAAAGCTGGACACTCATCGAAAAAACACTTAAGAGCAAGTTTCCGTCTGTCGAAGCGACGTTAAATTCTGGAGCGTCTCTTGAAAAGCTTGACGAACTTGAGGCGCTCGTTGGCCAGCCACTACCGGCCGACTTCCGCGCGTCGCTCCTTCGCCACGATGGGCAATTTGACCCCACTCGACAACTGGATTTAATTAACTTCAATCGTCTATTGACCGTTGACGAAATGATTCAAGAATGGCGAATGTTCCAAGAACTCTTTATCGACTTCGACGAGATAGAGTGGCTTACTCCCATAAAGATCAAGAATTTGGTTTGGAGTCCAGGTTGGATCAAATTCACGGACGCAGATGGTAGTGGTTTTGTCGTCGACTTAGACCCTGCCGCATCGGGAGTGAGTGGGCAAGTCTTTTATCGCCAAAATTCAGAAAACGAAACTGAGACTTGGGCCGACTCATATTCAGAATTTCTGTCAAGACTTGCCACACTCCTCGACCGTGGTGAATACGAGCTTGTGCATGGTTGCCCTTACGTTGATATTTAAGGGGACTCACGTTCAAGGTCCTAGCAAATGCGATTGTCGTCAGGTCAAACAAATTCGCACGAATACCGCCCTCAGCATGGCTGAAAATTTCCAACCAGTCATCGCGCACACGAAACCAAAATGACGATCACTGAACTGCGCACACTGCTCATATCCGCTCAGCGGCTGACTGGTCAGACTTCCTATGAGCGTCGAGCGCCATCACCAAAAGCAATTCCAGCACTGCTCAAGGCAAAGCTGGAAATCAGTCGATTCATCTCCGAAAATACCGAGAGTGCTGAAGCTTATCGCCTGCTGAGTTTGACCCACGAATGCCTCCTTCACTATTCAGATGCACGAAGCAGCTTTGAGAAGGCACTTTCGCTCTCCGCCCAACGCCAGCCCAAGGATCTAAAGCACTTGGCTCTCCTGCGGGAATATGAAAACAAATGGGAGGAGTTCGCTCTAACTCCCGAGGAGTTGCACAGTCTTGGCAAACATCTCAACGACTCGCTGACCGAACATGGCTGCGACCACACGCCCAAGCACACAAAGCAATGGCTTGCGCAGTTCTCGCCGCAAAAACAGGAACAAAAGCTGAAAGCGCTTCGCAATTGGGGTGGGCACTGCGACTGCGAAGTTCGCAGCAATGCTGTTCAAAGTGTCTGCTAATCCCTCTGCATAGCAGCTGAACGAAGGGCTTTCGGAATTAGCTCACTAAATACTCGGCTTGCCCATGATGAACGGCGATGCCGAGTCCGTCGCTCAATTGAACCTCCAACGTAACCCACACATGACACTTCTAGAGCTTCTCGCTGCAGTTCGTAAACCCTACGCTCAGCAGCTTTCACAAGCGATTTTGTCCGTTGAGGCGTACATCGAACCCGCCTTCCGAAACCAAGAGGGCCATTTAGCCGTAGAGGGGGGCCTTGGTCTGCCATGCCGCGCAGACTACATCCCATGCAACGGCAACGGAATGCCCGTGACCGTTGACGCTACTTCCCGCGCGGCGTTCGAGTCGATCTCTGTCGCTTACAAAAACTGCAGCATCCTGATTCACCCGTTTGGATGGGACTGGGTCGTCGTCACGGTCAGCGGACTTTCTGAAGCACAGGTTGCCGAGATCGCCAAGGCCTGGTTCCTCCGATGGTTTGATCCTGAAGACACCAACGACCCAAATGATGAAGGCCTCTATGGGGTCGTTCACTTTCTCGGTGAGCCAGAGGTGGTCTCAGAAGGCATTCAACTGACACTAGACCTTGGGTCTGCACCGCCCGAAGCGCTTGATGAACTGCTTGAGCAAGTTTCCATTCACGGGGCTACTGCGGCAAGCGTGGCCTGAGCACTCGGTCTAGGCGAGGCACGAAGCCTCCCAAAAGTGGGCGGCTTCGCAGCGCTCGCAGCCAAGCAAAATCAATGACGGAAGTGACGCACACCCGTAAACACCATCGCCACGCCACGCTCGTTGGCGGCGTCGATGACTTCTTGGTCGCGCATCGAGCCACCGGGCTGGGCCACGCAGGTTGCACCTGCATCCACCACCACGTCGAGGCCGTCGCGGAAGGGGAAGAAGGCGTCGCTTGCGACCACGGTGTTTTGCAGGCTGAGCTTGGCGGCCTCAGCCTTGATGCTGGCGATGCGAGCTGAGTCGAGGCGGCTCATTTGGCCTGCGCCCACGCCCATGGTCATGCCGTTTTTGCAGAACACGATGGCGTTGGATTTGACGAACTTGGCCACTTTCCAAGCGAACAACAAGTCGTTCAACTCTTCTGGCGTGGGTTGTTTGACGGTGACGATCTTCAGGTCAGCCAAAGCCAACTCGTGGTTGTCAGCACTTTGCAGCAGAAGGCCTGAGCCAACGCGCTTGGTTTCGAGAGCGTTGCGCACGTCGCCGTAGTTGGCGGGCAAGGCAATTTTCATCAAGCGCACATTGACTTTGCTCTTGAACACTTCCAGCGCTTCAGCGCTGAAGTCAGGGGCCATCAGCACTTCGACGAATTGCTTGCTGACTGCTTCGGCAGCGGCTTTGTCCACGGGGCGGTTGAAGGCGATGATGCCGCCGAACGCGCTGGTGGGGTCGGTTTGGAAAGCTTTGCTGTACGCCTCGAGCGGGTTCGCACCCACGGCCACGCCGCAGGGGTTGGCGTGTTTGACGATGACACATGCGGAGCTGTCGAAGCTCTTTACACATTCCCACGCAGCGTCTGCATCGGCGATGTTGTTGTAGCTGAGTTCTTTGCCTTGCAGTTGCACGCCAGTGGCCAGCGAACCTGCGGCGGGCGCCAAGTCGCGATACCACGCAGCTTGCTGGTGGCTGTTTTCGCCGTAGCGCAGGTCTTGCACTTTGACGTATTGCTCGTTGAACTGACCGCTGAATTGGGCGCGCTCGGGCACGTATTCTTCGCTGAGTTTTTCAGCTTCAAAATTCACGCTCGACAAGTAGTTGCTGATCGCGCCGTCGTATTGGCTGATGCGGTTTAACGCGGCTACGGACAACGCAAAGCGCAGCTTGTCGCTCAGCTTACCGCTGGCTTTGAGTTCAGCAATCACGTCAGCGTATTGGCTGGCGTCGGTCACGATGCCCACGTCTTTCCAGTTTTTGGCAGCGCTGCGCACCATGGCAGGGCCGCCGATGTCGATGTTTTCAATCGCGTCGGCCAGTGTGCAACCAGGCTTGGCCACAGTGGCTTCAAACGGGTAGAGGTTGACGATGAGCAAGTCAATCGTGTCGATGTTGTGTGCTTTCAGAGCAGCCATGTGCTCGGGCGTGTCGCGACGCGCCAGCAAGCCACCGTGCACTTTGGGGTGCAAGGTTTTCACACGGCCATCGAGCATTTCGGGGAAGCCTGTGACTTCGGCCACTTCGGTCACGGGCAAGCCTTGTTCGGCCAAGAGCTTGGCAGTGCCGCCGGTGGAGATGAGGCCCACGCCCAAGGCGTGCAAGTCACGCGCGAGTTCGACGATGCCGGTTTTGTCAGAGACGGAGATGAGTGCTTTCATTGGGGATGCAGTCTTATTTAATGAGTTTGTGATCGAGAAGTCTTTTACGCAGCGTGTTGCGGTTGAGGCCCAGCCATTCGGCGGCGCGTGACTGGTTGTGGTCGGCGTGCTGCATCACGACTTCGAGCAGCGGTTTTTCAACCACGCGCACCATCATGTCGTGCATGTTGTCGGGCTCTGTGCCTTTGAGGTCGCGGAAATAGGTTTCGAGGCTGGCACGTACCACCTCTTCAATGTGTTTTTTACTCATGCAAAGCTAAGGGTTCTACTGATAAAACAGGTTCGGGCAAGCGCTCATGCGCCTGCGCGAGGTCATCGAAGAAGGCAGCCACGGCGCGGTGTTGCGACGCGCTGTCTTCTAGGGTGTTCATGTGTTGGCGAAACGCCTCGCCACCAGGCAAGCTGCGGATGTACCAAGCAATGTGTTTGCGGGCGCTGCGCACACCGGTGCGCTCGCCATACAGGGCATAGTGCTCGTCGAGGTGCGCCAGCAACAAGCGGCTCACCTCTTCCACAAAAGGCTGAGCCAAATGCTCGCCCGTGGCCAAGTAGTGCGCGATCTCACGAAATATCCAAGGGCGACCTTGCGCGGCGCGGCCAATCATCAGCGCATCAGCGCCGGTAAGCTTTAAAACTTCTTTGGCTTTCTCGGGCGAATCAATGTCGCCATTGGCCACCACGGGCACGCGCACGGCTTGCTTGACGGCTGTGATGGTGTCGTATTCGGCAAAGCCTTTGTAGCCTTGCTCGCGAGTGCGGCCGTGCACGGTGATCATTTGCACGCCTGCGGCCTCGGCGGCGCGGGCCAAGGCCACGGCGTTTTTGTGTTCGTCGCACCAGCCGGTGCGCATCTTTAAGGTGACTGGCACGTTGTGGGGCTGTGCGGCATCGACCACCGCTTGCACGATGGACATGGCCAAAGGCTCGTCTTGCATCAGGGCGGAGCCCGCCCATTTGTTGCAAACCTTCTTGGCGGGGCAACCCATGTTGATGTCGATGATTTGCGCACCGCGCTCAATGTTGTACACCGCCGCCTCGGCCATCATGGCCGCGTCCGTGCCAGCAATTTGCACGGCAATGGGGCCGCTCTCGCCCGTGTGGTCGGCGCGGCGTGAGGTTTTGAGGCTGGTCCACAAGTCTTTGCGCGAGGTGACCATCTCGCTCACCGCATAACCCGCGCCCAATTGTTTGCACAACATACGAAACGGGCGGTCGGTCACGCCAGCCATCGGCGCGACAAACAGGTTGTTTGCCAGTGTGTATGGACCGATGTGCATGGGGTGGGAAGAAGTGAGGGGTGCTTAAAAAGGAGGCGTCATTGTACCTGCCCAAAATTTCAGCATGTGGTCTAAAAATGACCATTTTGTAAGGCTTGGCGAAGAATGCGCACTTGTCGTCACTACACTGGCGGGCATGGAAATTTGGATGCAATCTATGTTGGCCGCCTTGGCCCTGCCCGAATACGGCCTGAGCACCGTGTTTGTGGTGTCGCTGGTGTCAGCCACCTTGCTGCCCATGGGTTCGGAGCCCGTGGTGTTTGGCTTGGTCAAACTCAACCCCGAATTGTTTTGGCCCGCTGTTCTTGTGGCCACCGCTGGCAACACCATTGGCGGCGCCATCAGCTGGTGGATGGGGCACGGCGCGCACAAGATGAGCGACAAATTGCGCCACAAAGAAACATCCGCTCAAGACGCCCGCGCTCTGCGCTGGCTGCACGCCTTAGGTCCCAAAGCCTGCCTGCTGAGCTGGCTGCCCGGCGTGGGCGACCCGTTGTGCGCCGTGGCCGGCTGGCTGCGCCTACCCTTTTGGCCCTGTGTGGCGTACATGGCTGTGGGCAAGTTTGCGCGGTACTTGGTGATGACAGGTGGGTTGCTTTGGGTGTTTTCGCAGCATTGGGGCGTTGGTTAATCAGACCGCTGCTAACCGCTCAACCGTATCTGGATATTTCTCGACAAGACGAATGAGCAAAGCCGCATGCGGATTGGGTTTAGCCCGCCCCTGCTCCCAGTTCTCAAGCGTGCGCGGCTTAGTGCGCAAGTAACGCGCAAACACAGCGCGTGACAAATGCAGGCGCTCGCGCAGCGCCAGCAGTTCATCAGCTGTCACCTCAGGCGCTGGCTTGTATTCCACCACATGCGTGCGCAGCGTTTGTTTGCCCGCACGTGCGTTGGCCAAAGCATCAAAGCCTTCGGTCAGTTCTGTAAACAGGTTTCGTTTTTTCATCGCCGCGCCTCCAGCTCGGTTTTCAACTTGTGTTTGAGTGCCTTCTTTTCATCAGGGCTCAAATCCGTCATTTCGTCTTTGTCGTACAGCGTGAACAACCAAAACTGGTTCGCGCCGTCCCACCAGTAATAGATAACGCGCAAGCCACCACGTTTGCCTTTACCTCGACGCGCATCAGCGTGTCGTAACTTGCGAAGCCCGCCCGTGCCTTCAATGACATCCCCTGACTCAGGGTTCATCATCATGGCCGTTTGCAGCCCACGAAAGCCTTCGTCGTCTAAGTAGTCGGCTCGGTAGCGAGAAAACGCTGTTAACTCTACAAAAACAGCTTTCATACAATTGTACGCAATTAGCGTATAGTTTTTCGATAGCGTCTAGCCTAGTTGGGTTCTACTGATGGCAGTTAAAGTTTGAGACGAAAAAAAGCCGCTCACTGAGCGGCTTTCTCTTTTCTGCAAAGCAATGACTTAAGACGAGAACAAGAAGTTCATCACGTCGCCGTCTTTCACCACGTATTCCTTGCCTTCAGCGCGCATCTTGCCTGCGTCTTTGGCGCCTTGTTCGCCTTTGAAGGTGATGAAGTCGTCAAACGCGATGGTTTGGGCGCGGATGTAGCCCTTTTCGAAATCGGTGTGAATCACGCCAGCGGCTTGCGGGCCGGTGTCACCCACATGGATGGTCCATGCGCGCACTTCTTTCACGCCAGCGGTGAAGTAGGTTTGCAGGCCCAGCAAAGTGTAGGCAGAGCGAATGAGGCGGTTCAGGCCTGGCTCGTCTTGGCCGAGTTCTTTGAGGAACTCCAAGCGGTCCGCGTCTTCCATCTCCGACAACTCAGCTTCGATCTTGGCGCAAATGGCCACCACGGGCGCGTTTTGCGCTTGGGCAAAAGCCTTGAGGCGGTCTAAGAACGGGTTGTTCGCAAAACCATCTTCCGACACGTTGGCCACAAACATAGCTGGCTTGGCGGTGATGAAGAAGAACTGTTTGAGTTCGGCGCGCTCTTCTTTGCTGAAGTCGATGGTGCGCACGGGCTTGGTGTCGTTCAGCGCGGCTTGGCACTTCTCAAGAATCGCCATTTGCTTGACGGCTTCTTTGTCGCCAGAGCGGGCAATTTTGCTCACTCGGTGAATGGCTTTTTCCACAGCGGCCAAGTCGGCCAAGCACAGCTCGGTCTGAATGACTTCGATGTCGGCAATGGGGTCAACCTTGTTGGCCACGTGAATGACGTTGTCGTCTTCAAAGCAGCGCACCACGTTGACGATGGCGTCGGTTTCGCGGATGTGGGCCAAGAACTTGTTGCCCAAGCCTTCGCCGGTACTGGCACCAGCCACGAGGCCAGCGATGTCCACAAATTCCACAATGGCAGGTACCACGCGCTCTGGGATGATGATGTCTGACAGCTGTTGCAAGCGTGGGTCAGGCACTTCGACCACGCCGGTGTTTGGCTCAATGGTGCAAAAGGGGTAATTCTCAGCCGCGATGCCCGCTTTGGTCAGGGCGTTGAACAGGGTGGATTTGCCAACGTTGGGCAAACCCACGATGCCGCATTTCAAACTCATAAAAATATCCTTGTAACTGGTGTAGATTGTAATGAGGCGGGTTGCTCGCCTAGGAACCACAGATGAACCGCACTGACTCAACCCTTTTTCGCACCACTTTGTTCACCGCCCAAGTGCTAATTTGCGCCAGCTTTTGCCTGCACGTACAAGCTCAAACACCTGCACAGCCGCAAGACGAACTCACGGCCCGCTACCAACAAGACTTGACCGAATGCGAAGCCCAGCAAGCAACGCAAGACTTAGCCGCTTGCCGCCTAGAAGCACGCAATGCCTTGGCCGAAGCCAAACGCAACCTGCTGAGCGACACCACAGCCAACTTGTTTGAAAAGAACCAACTCAAGCGCTGCCGCGTGTTCAAGGGCGACGACCGCGAGGCCTGCGAAGCCCGTGTGCGTGGGGATGGCAACAGCACGGGCAGTGTGCAAAGTGGCGGCATCTTGCGCGAGGTGACGCGACCTATTGCGCCCAACCCTGATCGCTGAGCTCTGCGGGCTTCAATGCCCAGACTTAAAACGCCCAATCGGCGCTGACGCGTTGGCCCACGCGCAGAACTTGGCCAATGCCCGCCACGGGCAAACAGTTCATGCCGAAGGTCAATGCGCCATTGACGCGCGGGTCTTGTCGATAGGCCTGCAAGGTGTCATTCACCGCAGGGTGGCTTTGGGCTGAATCGGGGTTAATGTTGGGGATAGGGCAACGTGGACAAGGCTTAACGGGCTGAAGCTGGACGGCCTGCCCCGCTGCCTCAACATGCGCGTGAATGTTGATGATTCCTATGCGGTCTTCGTCGTGTGCGTTCAACGGATACGCATGGGCGGCTTGACCGCAAGCATCACCTGTGGACGTCTCCATATCGCCCAACACCACATTGGCACGAAAACGCCGCATATCCACCATCGCTTCGCCTTTGGCTTGCAAACGCGCATTGAGTTCATCCAGCGACGCGGTGCTGGCCACCAGCACAGGAAAACCGTCACTGAACTGGTTGAACGAGGAAAAGCCTTGCGTCCACTTGACGTTACTGGGTCGATGGTGGTTGTCGTCAAAGCGCACCAAACGCAAAGGGCCTAGGCTGTTGCCCAAAAATTCAGTCAGCCACTTGCTGGCTTCTGCGCCCATATCGAAAGCGGGTACTTGGTCGTCCCACACACAGACTTTGACGGTGCGAGCCTCGGATAAAACAGACGGATTTGCCGCCTGCACAAAGCACCCGTCAGTCGTCAACGGTAAGTGCAAAGCGGCCATGCCGCTCGCATGCAACACCAGCTCGACCAAGCCCGTCCCTGAATGAACCAACTCCGGTTGAATCAGCGCCATGCGCGGCAGTTCGCGCTGAGTCACCATCTCGCCATCGGCGTCCACCACCATCCACGCACGGTCGTGGGCGAGGCCAGCAGACGTAAGCACCGCTTGCTGCACAGAGATGCCTGCGCACGACTTGATGGGAAACACCCACAAGGCGGCAATGCAGGCTTCAAACTCGGCGGGCGAATGTATGGGCAAAGCGGCCTCTTGAGCTTGCGAAATGGAGGGCTGAAAGCTGAACGTCATGCGGCATTGTGCCGCCCTCCTACAATCAATGCATGGCTCAAAAACTGGACGTTTGTATTCGCGGCGATGGCATGGTGGGACGCACCTTGGCTCTGCTGCTCGCACGCCAAAAACTGCGTGTGGGATTGGTCACTTCGTCACCTAAAACTACGCAGGACGTTAGGGCTTACTCACTCAACAGCGCCTCTCGCAACTTACTTTCAGAACTTCGTTGCTGGCCTGACGCCCTACACGCCACCCCCGTGCAACACATGCGTGTGTGGGGCGACGATGGCGGCTTTACCCACTTTGAAAGCCCCACGCCCGAGGGCCTGACATGGATCGTGGACGTGCCTGTGCTTGAAGCCCAACTGGCGGAAGCCGTGCGTTACCAAGCTGAAATCACTTCGCTTACTGCCGCCGAACCCGCTGCTTTGACCGTGGTGTGCGAAGGCCGCGCCAGCGCCACCCGCGATGAGCTGGGTGTGAACTTTGAAGTGCTGCCCTACCAACAACACGCGGTGGCCGCCCGCGTGCGTTCCAGCACACCACACCGCCAGCAAGCGCTGCAGTGGTTTCACCACGGTGCACAGGGTTTAGAAATTTTGGCGCTGCTGCCCTTGGGCGGCGCGCAGGGCGACACGGCCAGCTTGGTGTGGTCGCTGCCGCCTGAGCGGGCCAAAGACATGCTCGCCTTGAGCGCCGACGCATTTGGCATTGCGCTAGAAAACGCCAGCAACGGCGCACTCGGCCAAATCGAACTCACCAGCGAACGCGCCATGTGGCCGCTGCAACTGGCCCACGCCGACCGCTGGACCGGCAACTTTGCCGACGGCAGCGCTTGGGCGCTGGCGGGCGATGCAGCGCACAACATTCACCCCCTTGCTGGCCTCGGCCTCAACCTCGGCTTGGCCGATGTAGCCGAGCTGGCGAATGTACTGAAAGCCCGCGAGGCTAAAGACTACTGGCGCAGTGTGGGTGACCGCTACTTTATGCGCCGCTACGAACGCGCCCGCAAAGCCGACATGGTGCCCACTTGGCTGGCCTGCGATGGCTTGCAACGCCTGTTCGCCCACCCCAACACCGGCGTGCAAGCGCTGCGCAACTGGGGCATGAATGGGTTCAACAGCCTCGCGCCTGTGAAGGCTTGGGCCATGCAACAGGCCATGGGCTAAACATTTAGAAAAGACGCTTCATATGCAACACACATTCCGCTCACTCGCCACTGCCGCCCTGATAGCACTCAGCTTTTCCAGCGCTATGGCCCAAGGCCACGAAGCCACCATTCGCAAAAACCTGAGCGAGCGCATTCCCCAAATTCCCAAGATTGAAGAAATCACGCCCACACCTTTGGCTGGCATTTACGAACTACGCCTGAGCACCAACGAGATTTATTACAGCGACGCCACTGGTAATTTCCTCATTCAAGGCAGCTTGATTGACACCAAAAGCAAGCGCAACCTGACCGAAGAACGCGAAGCCAAACTGAGCGCGATCGACTTCAACGCCTTGCCTCTGAAAGACGCCATCACCATCGTGCACGGCAATGGCAAGCGCAAACTTGCCGTGTTTGAAGACCCCAACTGCGGCTACTGCAAACGCTTTGAGCGCGACTTGGCCAAGGTCGACAACGTGACGGTGTACTTGTTCTTGTTGCCCGTCTTGGGCCCTAGCTCGGTGGAGAAATCGCGCAATGTGTGGTGCGCCAAAGACCCAGCCGCTGCATGGGTCAACATGATGCAAAAAGACACGCCAGCGCCCGCCGCACAGTGCAACACTGCTGCGATTGACCGCAACCTTGAATTCGCCCGTAAATACAAAATCACCGGCACGCCCACCTTGGTGGCGCAAGACGGCACGCGTGTGCCGGGTGCAATTGACAGCGCCAAGATTGAGCGCCTGTTGGCCGACGCTAGCAAGTAACGAAGCCACATCAAAAGAAGAAACGAGTCCAACATGGTTCACTCCCCCATCACCCCCGACAGCGATGCTGGCCAACTGATTGAACGCTTGGGCTACGCGGGCCTGATCCCCTTCGTGGTGCTCGCCTTGTTCATGTGGATCGTCACGCCTGAAGCGCACCCTTTTGTGGCCATTGCGCTGAGCGCTTATGGCGCAACCATCGCTGCGTTTTTGGGCGGCATCCATTGGGGCATTGGCCTGCGCCACAACGCACCGCAACGTAAGCTGCACATGATGTGGGGCGTGGTGCCTTCTTTGGTGGCATGGGTAGCGGTCATCATGCCCGCCTTCGCTGGCTTTCCACTGCTCGCCATGCTCTTGGTGGCTTGCTATTTGGTGGACCGAAAAACTTGGCCCGAAGCAGGCCTGCGCGATTGGATGACCATGCGCTTTCGCTTGACCGTGGTGTCCACCTTGTGCTGCTTGCTAGGCGCAGCTGCGACTTGAGCGCCATGCACTACCGCATCGAAGCAGCCGACCTGCACGCCCATCTGTATGGCGTGACGCTCACCATTGAGCAACCCGCAGAAAATCAACTCGTATCGCTGCCCGTGTGGATTGCAGGCAGCTACATGGTGCGTGAGTTTGCCAAGCAAATCACGGGCATCAGCGCACGCCAGGGCAATCGCCATGTAGCGGTGCAGCAGCTTGACAAAGCCACGTGGGCGATCGACTGCGAAGCGGGTCAATCTCTGACCCTGCACTACCAAGTTCATGCACACGATGACTCGGTGCGCACCGCTTGGTTAACGACGCAGCGCGGGTTTTTCAACGGCACGAGCTTGTGTTTGCAAGTCGAAGGGCAAGCCGATGTGCCGCATCAGCTAGAGCTGGTGGCTGATTCGTTCAACGTAGCAAGCGCAAAAGCATCCGCAGCCGCCTCCATTCCTGCACTATCACGCACTAGCACTTGGCAAGTGGCCACCGGCCTCACCCCTGTCAAAACCGACCGTCAAGGTTTTGGCACTTATGTGGCCGCCAACTACGACGAGCTGGTAGATTTCCCCGTGGAGATGGGCACGTTTTGGAGCGGCAGCTTCAAAGCCTGCGGCATCGAACACCGCTTTGTGGTGGCCGGTGCGACACCTGCGTTTGACGGCGAACGCCTGCTGCGCGACACCCAAAAGATTTGCGAAACCGCCATTCGTTTTTGGCACGGCAAAAAGCACTCAGCAACACCGCACAAAAACTATGTGTTCATGCTCAACGCTGTAGCCGATGGCTATGGCGGCTTAGAGCACCGCAACTCCACAGCCCTCATTTGCAACCGTGCCGACTTGCCGCGTGTCAGCGATAGCAGTAGCACAGCAAAAGATGCCAAAGCGCACGACGCCAAACAAAGCGAGGGCTACACCACGCTGCTGGGCCTCATCAGCCACGAGTATTTCCACACGTGGAACGTCAAGCGCTTGCGCCCTGCCGAGTTTGCACGTTACGACTACACGCAAGAGAACTACACCGAGCTACTGTGGTTCTTTGAAGGCTTCACCAGCTACTACGACGATTTGCTGCTGCGCCGCGCAGGGCTGATTGACGATGCGCAGTACCTGAAGCTGCTCAACAAAACCATCAACCAAGTGCTGCAAACGCCGGGCCGTGAAGTGCACAGCGTGGCGCAGTCGAGCTTTGAGGCGTGGACCAAGTACTACCGCCAAGACGCGAACAGCCCCAACCTGACCGTGAGCTACTACACCAAGGGCGCACTGGTGGCCCTGAGCCTAGACCTGACGTTGCGCCAGCACGGCGTGAAAAACCACAGCGTGTCGCTAGACGATGTGATGCGAGCCTTATGGACACGTTGCTGCACAGGAAAGCACAACGGCCCCATGACTGAGGCAGATGTGCTGGCCGTTCTCAAAGAACTCACAGGCCGTTCATGGACAGCCGAGTTCAAAGCTTGGGTGCATGGCACACGCGACCTGCCATTAGAAAAACTCTTGGCAAACCACGGCGTGAACGTGAAGCATGACCCCGCACAACTGGCTCAGCGCTTGGGCCTGCGTGTTGCAGAAGACCACAGCGTGCAAATCAAAACCGTGCTCAATGGCAGTGCGGCCCACAAGGCTGGTTTTGCGCCGGGTGATGAGTGGCTAGGTGTTGAGGTAGCTGGTAAAACGACATCACAGGCACCTTCTGCGTGGCGACTCAAAAAGCTCGACGACTTACCTCTCTACGCGGGTACAGCCAAAAAAGTAACCACCCTCATCAGCCGCGACCGTCAGCTGCTGCGTCTGAACCTCGCATTACCCGACGCAAAAGCCAACAGCACTTGGCGTCTCGTGCTGGACAACCCCAAGCTCGTCGCCAAGTGGCTGGGCCTATAGTTGAGAACAACACCCTTTCACCTCTCTGAACCCATTTAGAAAGTTATCCCATGAGCTACGAATTCATCACCGTCCACACCGAAGCCGACAAAGTGGGCGTCATCACCCTCAACCGCCCTAAGCAGCTCAACGCGCTCAACGCAGGTTTGATGATTGAACTGGGCCAAGCCCTCAAAGACTTTGATGCCAACGAAGCCATTGGCTGCATGGTCATCACTGGCAGCGAAAAAGCATTTGCCGCAGGCGCTGACATTGGCGCGATGGCCACCTATAGCTTTGCCGATGTGTACAAGAACGACTACATCACCCGCGATTGGGAAACCATCCGCAGCATCCGAAAGCCTGTGATTGCTGCCGTTAGCGGCTTTGCCTTGGGCGGCGGTTGCGAACTGGCCATGATGTGCGACTTCATCATCGCTGCCGACAACGCCAAGTTTGGCCAACCCGAAATCAAACTCGGCGTCATTCCAGGCGCAGGCGGCACACAACGCTTGCCTCGCGCCGTGGGCAAATCCAAAGCCATGGACTTGGCTTTGACCGGTCGCATGATGGACGCAGCGGAAGCCGAACGCTCTGGTTTGGTCAGCCGCGTGGTGCCTTTGGACAAACTGATGGAAGAAACCTTGGGTGCCGCCCTCATGATTTGTGGCTATTCACAAATCGCAGCCATGGCCGCCAAAGAGTCGGTCAACCGCGCTTTTGAAGGCACGCTGGCCGATGGTGTGATGTTTGAGCGCCGTTTGTTCCACGCCCTGTTTGCCACCGCAGACCAGAAAGAAGGCATGGACGCGTTCGTCAACAAGCGCCCTGCTGCGTTCAAGAACCAATAAGCAATGCCTCAAGCGTCTAAATGCCCACAGTTTGTGGACTTTTAGACCCTCGCTACCATGCGGGTTATCTGAATAAGAAAGCACTGCATGGAACTCCTGACCGACCCACAAGCGTGGATAGCGTTTGCCACCCTCACCGCACTCGAGCTGGTGCTGGGCATTGACAACATCATCTTCATTTCCATCTTGGTAGACAAGCTGCCGCCTGAGAAGCGTGAGTTGGCGCGTCGCATCGGCTTGTTCATGGCCATGTTCATGCGCATTGGCTTGCTGCTCTTGCTGTCAGTCATCGTGGGCTTGGTCGAACCCTTGTTCACCATATTTGGCAAGGACATTTCGGGGCGTGACCTGATTTTGATTTCGGGCGGCTTGTTTCTGATTTGGAAAAGCACCGGTGAAATCCATCAATCGCTGGAAGGCGAAGAAGAGCACGGTAGCAGCGCGGTCAAAGCCACCATGGCGGCCATCATTCTTCAAATCATGGTGATTGACTTGGTGTTCTCACTCGACTCCATCATCACCGCCGTGGGCATGGTGGACGAAGTGGCCATCATGATTGCAGCCGTCATCGCATCTGTCGGCTTGATGATGGCCTTTGCCTCTGCCATTGGTCGCTTTGTATCGAACCACCCCTCCATCAAGATGTTGGCCCTCACCTTCTTGGTCGTGGTGGGCGTGGTGTTGATGGCAGAAGGATTGGGCCACCACATTCCTAAGGGCTATATCTACTTCGCCATGGCGTTTTCATTGGGCGTTGAGATGCTCAACATCCGCTTTCGCAAACGTGCCAAGACCGTGGTTCAGCTGCATCAGCAAACACCCTGAGCTATTTACCCTTACACGATAAGGGCACAATTCGGCAGTCACTTCTCATCATTAAAATGTTATTTAAATACCATTAATGAACAGAGCAAGATGACTGCCCCAGCGGCTTCCCGCACCCTCAACCTTCAGACGCAAGCGATGTTGGTTTTCTTTTGTGCGACAGCGTACTTTTACGCCTTCAAACTCAACCTGTATTGGTTCGATTGGTTTGAATTTTCTCAAGGTACCAACTGGATTTACATACCCAGCGGTTTGCGGTTGTTGTTTGTACTTGTCCTCAGGGGGCTAGGGGGCTTGGGTGTTGCGCTCAGCTCTATTGCCGTGAACTACAGTTTTGGTGACCCAGAGGCACATGCATTCAACATCATCACTGGCCTGATATCAGGCGCTTCACCATGTTTGGCAAGCTACCTCTGCCTCCATTGGTTCAAGCTAGACACACAACTAACCAACCTGAATGCCCGTGTGTTTTTGAATGTGTCCATCTTGTTTGCGCTCGTCAATGCGTTAACCCATCAGCTTTGGTATTTCTGGAACGGCCAAACGCATGACTTTATCGCGAGCACATTGGCCATGGGTGTGGGCGATTGGTTTGGCACGGTCTTGGTTTTAGCCACCGCCAGCTTAGGCATCAAACTTTACAAGTTGAAGCAAAACTAAGACCCGTCAGCCAAAGAAAAAAGCCCGTAGTCAGAAACTACGGGCTTTTTATTTTGGTGGTGGATGGTTTACAAATTACAAACTAGCTATTTCGACTCCTTAGAAATTAAAAGTAAATGAGCGGAAATGCGCGGTAAGTCATTAAAGACTAAATTGCACCAACGTTGTGCGCGGCAAGATTTCTGGATTTGAACCGCCGTCCACAACCTGCTCATCGAAAGCATCGCGAATTATTTCGCTAATTTTGCAGGCAGCTTTCAAGCGCAAATTCTTGTCACCTCACTAATTTCGCTAATTTCGCAACGAGGTATTAAATTGCCCACCCCCTCGCCCCTCACAAGGCCAAAACTAAGGGCGATGATTCCAATCCCTCAACTGACTGGAGAATATCCATGACTAAACTTCGCTGTGCCCACTGTGGTGTTGAATTGCATCCAAATCTGACCCGGGATTTGCATCGAATATTGACCCACCCGATTTGAGCTTTTTAGAGCTCCTGTTTTGATTTTCTCTGTTTTCCCTCCTTGTTGCTTTGAGTCGAACTGTTCCTGAACCGGTA
>CAUPNL010000002.1:0-181304 GCA_963512655.1 uncultured Limnohabitans sp.
GATACCGCGCAGGGTGCGAATGCACGCACCACTGTCAGTTAGCTTTTTGCGCAAGCGAGAAATAAAAGCTTCGAGTGCGTTGTCGCCCAAAGCTTCATCAAAGCCAGACAGCTTGTCAGACAACACGCGCTTGCTAACCGCGCGACCCGGTGGCGTCATGAGCTCGCACAGCACCTCAAACTCTCTGGCGGGTAAAGCCAAATCGGCGTCATTCACAAAGATGCGGCGCAGCTTGCGGTGCAGGCGCAGTTGGCCCACTTGCACCTCGTCGTCCACCCCTTGCGTGCGACGCACTAGGGCACGCAGGCGGGCTTCCACTTCTTCTAAATCAAAGGGCTTGCCCAGATAGTCGTCAGCGCCGGCATCTAGACCGGCTATGCGTTCGTCGGTGCGGTTGCGCGCCGTCAGCACCAGCACGGGTGTGCGGTCACCACGCGCACGTGCTTCGCGCAGGAGCTGCAGACCGCTGCCTTGTGCCGCGTGGGCTTGACCGTTCAAAGGCAGGTTGAGGTCCAGCAGCACGGCGTCATAGGCCTGCACTTGCCAAAAGTGTGCAGCTTCTTCCAAATGGCTGGCGGCGTCCACGCGGTGGCCCGCATCGCCTAGGCTGCGCAGCATGACCGCTTGCAGCACGGCATCGTCTTCAATCAACAAGATTCGCACAAGGGTGACAGATGTAAAAATTAAGTCAGGGGCTGGTCAGCCACGGTCAACGATAAACGTGGCATGAGCATACGACAGAACCTGCAAGCGCCCCTGCGCCAAGCCGCCGCCCTTTTCAACACGCCCACCAAACGCATCATCGCGGGGGGCAGTGCATTGGCCATCGCCGTGTTGGCCTATACCGTGCTCAACCCCACCCCCACAGCCAAGCCACCCACACCCGAACCCATCGTGCAAGGCGAGCAGCTGCGCTTTCCTGCAGGCCATCCACAAATTGCGCTGCTGGGCACAGTAGCGGCCAAAGCCGCTGAAAGCATCACCATCGAGCTGCCTGCCCGCTTGGTGTGGAACGAAGAACGCACCCAGCGCATCTACCCCGCGTTTGCGGGCCGCGTGCTGAGCCTGAATGCCGACATTGGCCAAAGCGTGAACGCAGGGCAAGTGCTGGCCACCCTCGCCTCGCCCGAGTTTGGTGCAGCCCAAGCCGACACTGCCAAAGCCATGGCCGATGCCCAAGTGGCCGACCGTGCGCTGGCACGCCACCAAACCTTGTTTGAAGCCGATGTAATTTCGCGCAAAGAACTCGACAGCACCGAAGCCGAAGCCCTGCGTGCCCGCGCCGAACTGGCCCGCGCCCAAGCCCGCACGCGCATGTATGGCAGCGCCCAAAACGTGAACCAACAACTGGGCCTAGCTGCCACCATCAAAGGTGTGGTGGTCGAGCGCAACCTGAGTGCGGGCCAAGAAGTGCGCCCCGACCAAGGCGGCCCCGGCAACCCAGCCCTGTTTGTGGTGAGCGACCCCAGCGTGCTGTGGGTGCAAATTGATGCCCGCGAAGCAGACATTGCCTCGCTGCAGCCGGGCACCAAAATTTCATTGACCCTGCCCAACTACCCCGACCAAAGCTTTGAAGCCAAGATCGCTGCCACCGGTGACTTCATTGACAGCGCCACCCGCGCCATCAAAGTGCGTGCCGTGATTGACAACGCCAAGCGTTTGCTCAAGGCCGAAATGCTAGGCACGGCTCGCATTCAGCGCAAACTGGCCACTGGCGTGTTGGTGCCTTCTAGCGCCGTGCAGTTGCGCGGCAACGAGCACTGGACTTATGTGCAAACCGAAGCCGGTGTGTATGAACCCCGCCGCGTGAAGCTGGGCTACGAAGGCATCAAAGAGGTGCTGATCGTCGAAGGCGTGCAAGCGGGTGAACAAATCGTCAAAGACAACGGCTTGCTGTTGGCACGCGAGTTCCGCATTGCTCAAGAAAACGCACACAAACCGGCAGAGCCCAAATGAAGCGCCTGATTCATTACGCGCTCAACCAGCCGCTTTTCATCTTGCTGGGCACGCTGCTGTTTGTCATGGCGGGCGTGTTTGCGTTCAAGAACTTATCGGTCGAAGCTTTTCCTGATGTGACCGACACGCAAGTGACGGTCATCTCGCTCTACCCCGGCCGTGCGGCTGAAGAGGTAGAGAAGCAAGTCACCCTACCCATCGAGGTGGCGCTGGCGGGTTTGCCTAATTCGATTCGCGTGTTCTCGCACACGCAGTTTGGTTTGTCGTTCACCGTGGTCACTTACAACGACAACGCCGAGGTCAACCTCGTGCGTCAACAAGTGAACGAACGCTTGCGCGGCATTCAACTGCCCGAAGGTGTGGAAGCGCAAATTGCGCCCAACGCCACACCCGTGGGCGAAATCATGCGCTACCGCCTGCGTGGCGATGGCCTGAGCACCACCGAACTGCGCACCCTGCAAGACTGGACTGTGGAGCGCAGCATGCGCCAAGTGCCGGGCGTGGCCGATGTGGTGGCCATGGGCGGCTTCATCAAACAATACGAAGTGCAGCCCGACCTGCAAAAGCTCAGCCAGTTCAAGCTCACGCTGCAAGATTTATCTGAAGCATTGGGCCGTGGCAACAGCAACGCAGGCGGCAGCTATGTGACGCAAGGCGTACAGCAATACGCCATCCGTGGTTTGGGCTTGCTGCATTCGGCCGATGACATTGGCCGCGTGGTGGTGACTGCGCGTGGCAACACGCCCATCCTTGTGCGCGATGTGGCACACGTCACCATCGGGGCAGTGCCCCGCTTGGGCACCGTGGGTCAGGACATGGACGACGACGTGGTGACCGGCATCATCATCATGCGCAAAGGCGAAAACCCCAGCGTGGTGTTGAAGGGTGTGAAAGAACGCATTGAAGATTTGAACGCACGCGTGTTGCCTGCGGGCGTGCAGATCGTGCCGTTTTATGACCGCAGTTGGTTGATGGGCAAAACCCTCACCACTGTGTTTAAAAACTTGGTCGAAGGCGCTTTACTGGTGGCACTGGTGCTCTACTTGTTCTTGTCGAACATGCGCGCATCGTTGGCGGTGGTGGTGGTCATTCCGCTGTCGCTGCTGGCCACCTTCATGGGCCTGAAGATCATGGGCGTGCCTGCCAACTTGCTGAGCTTGGGCGCGATGGACTTTGGCATCATCGTGGACGGCGCGGTGATCGTGGTGGAAAACATCATGCACCGCTTGGCCGAACGTGGCGAAGGCATGAACGAGAAAGAACGTCGCACCCTCATCACCGAAGCCACCAACGAAGTGGGCCGCCCTACGTTGTTCTCGATGCTAATCATCATCGCAGCGCACATTCCTATCTTTGCGCTGCAACGCCACGAAGGCCGCATCTTCCAGCCTATGGCTTTGTCGGTCACCACCGCGCTGGTGGGCTCGCTGATTTTCTCGCTCACCCTTGTGCCGCTGCTGGCGTATTGGATGTTGCGCAAAGGCATTCCCCACGGCGACAACGCGGTGGTGGCTTGGGCCAAGCGCGTGTATGAACCTGTTTTGAATTGGTCCATCGCTCAACCGCGCAAGGTGGTGACCATGGCCGTGTCTGGCTTCTTCCTCTCCATGTTGGTGGCCTCGCAACTGGGCTCTGAGTTTTTGCCTGAGTTGAACGAAGGCACGATTTGGGTGAACGTGCGCTTGCCAGCCAGCATCTCCAACGACGAAGCCGCCAAAACTTTGCACAACGTGCGCAAAGCTTTGATGACCGTGCCCGAGGTACGCACCACCGTGTCCAAAGCGGGCCAGCCCGAAGACGGCACCGACCCCAAGACCATCAGCATGGCCGAGGTGTTTGTGGATGTGAAGCCACCCGAGCAATGGCGCAAAGGCCTGACGCGTGAGCAACTGATTGAAGACATGGACCACGCCGTGTCGGTGTTGCCCGGCATGCAGCCCACCTTCTCACAGCCCATTCGCGACAACGTGTTGGAATCGATCTCTCAGATTGACGGTCAGATCGTCATCAAGATTTCGGGGGATGACCTTGATGTGCTGCGCCACACCACCGAGGCAGTAGAAAAAGAAGTGCGCCATGTGCGCGGTGTGTACCGTGCCGAGATTGACCGCCAAGGTGAACTGCCTCAGCTCTTGATCGACATCGACCGTGAACGCGCCGCACGACTTGGCCTGAACGTGGGCGACATTGAAGACGTGATCGAAACCGCCTTGGCAGGCAAAGCCACCACCAACCTGTGGGAAGGCGAACGCCGCTTTACTGTGGCGGTACGTTTGTCTGAACAACGCCGTGCCATGGTCAACCTCGACAGCATCTTGATCCCCACACCCAACGGCGGCAGCACACCTCTGAGCAGCGTGGCCAGCATTCGTGAAAGCAGTGGCGCGATGAACATCGCACGTGAAGCGGGCCGCCGCACCATGGCCATTGGCATCTTCATCAAGGGCCGTGACATGGGCTCCATCGTGGCCGACATGAAAGATGTGGTCGCCAAGAAAGTGGACATTCCCCGCAACTACGCCCTCACATGGTCGGGCGAATTTGAAAACCAAGAACGCGCCATGCAACGCTTAGCCGTGGTGGTACCTATTTCGCTGCTGCTGATTTTTGTGTTGTTGTTTGACGCGTTCAGCTCATTCAAAACCGCAGGTCTGATTTTGATCAACGTGCCTTTGGCTTTGATTGGCGGTTTTGTGGCGCTGTGGATTTTCAGCATCCCGCTGTCGGTGTCTGCGGCCATTGGCTTTATCGCGCTGTCGGGCCAAGCAGTGCTCAATGGTGTGGTGATGTTGTCGGTGTTTCAGCAGCTGCGCAACGCGGGCTACACCGTGCTTGATGCTGTGAAAGAAGGCGCCTTGCAACGCCTGCGTACCGTGCTGATGACCGCCATGCTGGCCGCGCTGGGCTTGCTGCCCATGGCGCTGAGCCGAGACATTGGGTCTGAGACCCAACGCCCCTTGGCCATTGTGGTAATTGGTGGCTTGGTCACGGCCACATTGCTAACTTTGGTGGTGTTGCCAGCCCTGTATGTGGCGTGGTTCTCCACACCTAAAAAAGAAGCAACAGCTTAGTCCGCCGTGATCTTGGCGTTCAACACCACGGGGCGCCAGCGCTTGATCTCACGCTGAATCAGCTGACCAAAACCTTCTGGCGATGTGGGCGTAGCGGTGGCGCCTTCTGACTTGAGTCGAGCCACCATTTCTGGCGCAGCCAAGTTGGCATTGACCACTTGGTTGAGTTTTTGTACGACGGCAGCGGGTGTGCCTGCGGGGGCAACTAGGCCGTACCACTGGTCGGCTTCAAAACCCTCTAGGCCTTTCACGCCTGACTCAGCCAACGTGGGCACATCAGGCAATAAATCCAAACGTTTGGGGCTCGACACAGCAATGGCGCGCAACTTACCGGCCTTGACCATGGGCACCAAAGCAGGCGCACCCGTGAAGACCATTTGAATTTGTCCCGCCACCGCATCGGTCACCGACGGTGCTGTGCCTCTGTAGGGCACATGCACCACGAAGGTTTGGGTAGAGAGCTTGAAATACTCCATGGCCAAATGCGCCGCGCTGCCATTGCCACCCGAGCCGTAGTTGACCTTACCCGGATTGGCCTTGAGGTACTTCACCAATTCGGTCACATTGTTAGCAGGCATGGAAGGATGAACCGCCAACACATTGGGCACCTTGGCCACCCACGCCACAGGCGCAAACGATTTGATGGGGTCATACGGCAAATTGGGGTACACCGCAGGGGCCACAGCGAGTGTGCCCACATGTCCCATGAGCAAGGTGTAGCCGTCGGCTGGGGCTTTGGCGACGCGGTCAGCGCCAATCGTGCCGCCAGCACCTGGCACGTTTTCAATCACCACAGGCGCACCTGTGGATTCGGTGATTTTTTGGCCGATGGTGCGAGCCAACACATCAGGGCTGCCGCCCGGAGTGAACGGCACGATGATGCGAATCGGTTTGTTGGGATACGTTGGGTCAGCCCATGCTGGTGCGGCAGCTAGGGTAGCGATTGCGATTAAGAACGTCGATCGTTTCATCATTCATCTCCAAGATTTATTTTTCTGCAGACTGCTGTGTGGTGGCATTGCCCCAATACAAACGCTGCGGGTTGAGTGTCAACACAGAGTCCAAGTGTTCATCTGCCATCCAGTTTACAAGTTCGTTCATCAAGGCCGCGTAGTCGGCCAAATTCTCATGATTGGTGCAGGGCCAATCACTGCCCCACAGCAAAGCCTGTGGCCCAAGCTCTTGCAGCCACAGCCGACTGAGGCGCATGGCGTCAACGCCGCCTAAGCGGTAGGCACCGCTGAGCTTGATATGGGTTGGCACACGCTGCGCGCGATGCATCAACGCTTGCACGGTGGCATCGCTCGCGCTGGCCTCACTAGGCTTGGCCATGTGATCCACCACCAATGGCATGTCCGATGGCAATTGCGCAAGAACCTTGGGCAATGCACCTTGGTCAGTGTGCACTTCCAAGTGCCAACCTAAGTCGTGCAAGCTTTGCCACACACGCTCGGCGCGGGTCCACTCGGGTATGTCGTGGTCAATGCCTGCCAAGTTCAACCGTATGCCTCGCACGCCACTGGCGTGCATCGCCTTCAATTCATCTGGATGAATATCGGGCGCCACCACCGCCACACCACGCAGCAGGTCTGGGTATTTTTCTAGGGCACTCACCATCAAGCTGTTATCTGTGCCTAAAAAACTAGGCTGCACCCACACGCCGCGTGTCACGCCCACACTTTGCGCAAGCGCCATCCAGTCTTGCAAGGCTGCGGTGTATTGCGGCACATAACGTGCGCCATCTAACGCAACCCCTGCATGGAACACATGAAAGTGGGTATCAACCCAGTTTTTTGACGCTGTCAGATTCATGGGCTATATTCTAGTCCTCTAGATGTCTACAGCACATGAAAACTGAACAACTCACCCACACACCAGGCCAAAGCCGTTATGGCAAGCTGGCCTTGGCCTTGCGCGATCGCATCTTGCAAGGCGAATGGACGCCAGGCGAGGTGATTCCAGCTGAATCGAGCTTGGCACAAAGCTACGGTGTGGCACTGGGCACCATTCGCCAAGCACTGGCCCTGCTGGTGGAAGACGGTGTACTGCAACGACGTCACGGCAAAGGCACCTTCGTCACCAAAGGTGTGGATGGCGCATCGATGATGCGTTTCTTTCGCTTTCGAGGCGTGGACGACGCCAGCAGCGAAGCCCCACAGTCACGCATTTTGTCTAGCCGCCTGCGCACGGCCACCACACAAGAAGCCAGTGCTTTTGGCATCGCAAAAGCAGCACAGGTGCTGCAACTCGAACGCCTGCGCAGCCTCGGCAACGAACCCTGTTTGCTAGAAACCATCGTGTTGCCACTGCCGCTATTTGGCAAACTGGCTGATTCAGACACTGACGAATGGGACGACTTGCTTTACCCCATGTATCAACAACGCTGCGGCGTGGTGATTCAAAAAACACAAGACCACTTGAGCTTTTCACAGCTCAACGCCACCCAAGCCAAACGCCTCAAGCTCGCAGCTTCACACCCCTGCGTGCTGGTAGAGCGCCAAGCGTTTGACATGGCAGGCCGCTGTGTCGAGCTACGCACCACGCGTGGCGATGCTTTTTCATTCAAGTACAGCACCCAATTGCAGTAAACACACAGACCTAAGAAGGAGACAAACTATGACAAACCGTACACACGCACAACGCCGCCATGCGCTGCAAACGCTGGCTTTGGCAACACTCGCACTCTGTGCCACCGCCCCTACGGTCATGGCGCAAGGCGCATTTCCCAACAAGCCCATCGCCTTGGTTGTCACCTACCCACCCGGTGGAGGAGCAGATGCCATGGCCCGCTTAATCGCTCCCAAGATGGGTGAAGCACTGGGTCAAGCCGTCATCATCGAAAACAAACCGGGTGCCAGCGGACAAATTGGCGCTTCGGCCGTTGCCAAAGCTGCACCCGATGGTTACACCTTGATGTTGGATGCGTCCTCGTTCTCAGCCAACCCCGCCCTCTACCCCAAGCTGCCATATGACAGCCTCAAAGCCTTCAAGCCGATTGGTGTGGTGGCCTTGTTCCCCAACGTGGTGTTGGTCAATGCCAACTTCCCTGCCAAAAATATTGCCGAGTTAACTGCTGCTGCACGCAAAAGTAAAGACGCAGTGTCGTATGCCTCATCGGGCAATGGATCGGCCCAACACTTGGCAGGCGCTTTGTTTGAATCGGCAGCCAAGGTAGACATGGTGCACGTGCCCTACAAAGGCGGCGGCCCTGCATTGAATGATGTGATTGGTGGCCAAGTGCCTTTGTTCTTTGGCAACCTCGCCTCGACCTTGCAACATGTGCAATCGGGCAAGCTCAAAGCATTGGCGGTGACATCCGCCAAGCGCTCACCCATCTTGCCCGAGGTACCCACCTTGGCAGAAGCCGGTTTGAAAGGCGCCGAGATTTACGAATGGAATGCGGTGTTCGCGCCCGCCAACACACCCGAACCTGTGGTGGCAAAACTGGCTGCGGCGTTTCAACAAGCGCTAGAGTCGCCCGAGGTGAAAGCACGCGTGGCACAACTGGGTGGCGACATTCAAAAAGGTTCACCCGATGAGGCCAAGAAATTCATCGACCAACAAATCAACCAGTGGAGTCGCGTCATCAAAGAACGTGGCATCACCACCGAATAAATCTACCCAAGGAACAACACATGAACATTCACGACACCCTCACCCGCCGTCAACTGCTGGCCAGCACCGCTGCTTCAGCATTGGCTTTGTCACCCACTTTCTCACAAGCACAAGCTGCATGGCCTAGCAAACCTTTGCGTTTGGTTGTGCCTTTCGCACCGGGCGGTAGCTCTGAAATCGTGGCACGCGCCTTGGCGGGTGAGATGGGCAAGACGATCGGTCAAAGCGTGTTTGTGGACAACAAACCCGGCGCGGCTGGCAACATTGCCATGCAAGAAGTGGCCAACTCGACCGACGAGCACACCCTCATCTTGGGCCACATTGGCACCTTGGCTGTGAACCCCTATATCTTTCCTAAGCTGTCGTATGACCCAGCGAAAGACTTCACGCCCATCACGTTAATTTCTAAAGTACCCAGCTTGTATGTGGTGCACCCAGACTTGCCCGTGAAGAACCTCAAAGAGTTTGTGGCTTACGCCAAAGCCAACCCAGGCAAACTCAACTACGGCTCTGCAGGCAACGGCAGCGCGGGCCACTTGGCGTTTGAATACCTCAAGATGGTGTCAGACACCTTCATCTTGCACGTGCCCTACCGCGGTACAGGACCCATGTTGACCGACCTGATGGCGGGCCGCTTAGATGCAGCTGCTGTCGGCGCACCAGCGCTGCTGCAATTCATCAAAGCGGGCAAGCTGCGTTGCATTGCCACGGGCACCAGCACACGTTTGCCTCAGTTGCCCGATGTGCCCACCGTGGCTGAGCAAGGCTTTAAGGGCTTTGAGATGACGCAGTGGTACGGCCTGATGGCCCCTAGCAAAATGGCCAAAGCCAACATCGACAAGTTAGAGAAAGAAGCTATTGCCGCTGCGCGCAGCAAGATCGTGAATGACAAACTCAGCCAAGACACCGCACTGGCCGTAGGCAACACGCGTGTCGAGTTTGAAGCTTTCATCAAACTCGAACAAGCGCGTTGGAAGCCCGTCATCGCGCGGGCACAAATCAAGCCTGAAGGCGTTTAACAAAAAAGCCACCCAAGGGTGGATTTTTCTTTGGCTGTGAATTCGCTTATTTGATGAAGCGAATTTGTTGGTTGATGCGCTCAAGAATCGGTTTCTTCTTTTCGTTGAATACCGCTTTGTTTTCTTCAATCAAGTTTTTACCTTTGGTGTCAATCGAGATGATCAAGGGGCCAAACTCTTTCACGCGGTTGACCCACAAGGTTTCGGGCATGCCTAGGTCAGTCCACTCTGCGGCTTCAATCTTCTCCACTTGCGTGGCGGCCAACACAGCGCAGCCGCCTGGGAAGATGGCATGCACCGCTTTGTTTTCCATGCAGCCCGCTTGTGTTTCAGGGCCCATGCCGCCCTTACCCACAATCAATTTAACGCCAGTGCGTTTGATGAATTCCTTTTCAAACTTTTCCATGCGCATGCTGGTGGTGGGGCCAATGGACACCATTTCGTATTCGCCGTTTTCTTTTTGGCGCACGATGGGGCCCGCATGAAAAATCGCGCCGCCTTCTAAGTTGACGGGCAGCTCGCGGCCCAGCTCAATCAATCGGCGGTGCGCTACATCGCGGCAAGTGACCAGCGTACCTGTGAGGTACACCACGTCACCGATGTTCAACGACTCCAGGTCTTCGTCTTTGATGGGGGTGGTGAGAATTTTCTTCACAGCGTGAATCCTTTGTGCGAAATGATTTCGTAAGACATATCGGCATTGATCTTGATCTTGCCGCGACGGTGCGCCCAGCAGCCGGTGGATACCGCCACACCAATGGTGGATGGGTGACGTGCAGATGACTCGATGTTCACGCCCATCACACTGTTGTTACCCGTCAAGCCTTGAGGGCCCAAGCCCAATTCGTTTAAGCCATCGGTCAACAGCTCTTCCATCAAGGCAGCGTTGTCGTTGCTGTGGCGCGAGGTCACGGGGCGAAGAATGGCTTTCTTCGACAAACGTGCCGCGGTTTCAGCCGAGGTAGACACCCCCACACCAACCAACAAAGGTGGGCAAGCATTCACACCGCGTGAGGTGATGACGTCAAACACAAACTCGGCCACACCTTCGTAGCCTTGGCCGGGCATCAATACTTTGGCGGCACCCGGCAAGGTGCAACCGCCACCTGCCATGTACACATCGATGATGACGCTGTCGTCACCGGGCACGATTTCCCAATCGAGCCATGGAATTTTTGAACCGGTGTTGGTGCCTGTGTTTTTCTCGACAAAGGTCTCCACCGCGTTGTGGCGCAGTGGGCCGTCTTTGGTAGCGCCTTGTGTGGCGCCCAACAAAATTTCTTCCAGCTCACCCAACAATGGAAAGTTAGAACCTGCGGTGAGGAAGTATTGAATGACGCCGGTGTCTTGGCAGCTCGGGCGGTCTAACTTGTCGGCGGCGTCTTGGTTTTGACGCATGGACTCGTACACCTCTTTGGCCAAGAAGTTGACTTCTTTCTCACGCAACTCACCCAGCTTTTCGGTCACGTCGGTGGGCAAGCGCTTGCCGATGTATGACGTGAACTTCGCCATCACATGGGTCAGGTCTGCTACTGCTGTTTCTTTGTTCACGGGGAACTCCTTTGGTAAATGGGTGGGCGCTCAGTCGAGCGTGACCTTGCCTGCTTTGACTAAGCCAGCAAACTTTTCGGTTTCTTCTTTGATTTGTTTGGCCATCTCGTCGGGCTTGTTGCCGATGGGCTCTGCGCCGATGTCCAACATTTGCTTCTTGAAATCAGGCGTGTTGATGATCTTCACAATTTCGGTGTTGAGTTTTTGCACCACATCTTTAGGCGTGGCAGCAGGCGCCAACAAACCAAACCAAGTACCAATCGCGATGCCAGGCACACCTGCCTCTTGCAACGTGGGCACATTCGGCAAAGCCGAAGAACGCTTGGCTGTGGTCACCGCCAATGGCTTTAACTTGCCTTCTTTGATGAAAGGCAACACAGGCGTGACGGTGTCAAACGACATGTCCACTTGGCCGCCCAACAAATCGGTGGTCAAGGGTGCGCTGCCTTTGTAGGGCACGTGCAGCACTTGCGCACCCGACACGATTTGAAACTGCGTGCCAATCATGTGTTGTGCTGTGCCATTGCCGTTGGAACCGTAGGCCAGCTTGTCGGGTGTGGTCTTGCCTGCGGCCACGAGGTCTTTCACGCTGTTGTAGGGCGACTTGGCATTGACCACCAACACGTTGGGCACCAAGGCCACGGTAGTAATGGGTGCGAAGTCTTTGTCAAAGCTGTAGGTCAGGCCCTTGTACACACTGGTGGCGATGGTGTGGTGCACCGCGCCCATCAGCAAGGTGTAGCCATCGGCATTGGCCTTGGCCACTTGCGCCGCACCCAAAGTGGCACCTGCGCCGGGCTTGTTGTCCACGATGACGGTTTGGCCCAAATTGGCCGAAAGCTTGGTGGACACCGCGCGAGCCAACACATCGGTCGTGCCACCGGGCGGGAACGGCACGACGATGGTGATGGTCTTGCTAGGCCACGCCTGGGCCTGCGCCAAGCCTGCTGCGCCACATAGGGCAGCCACCCACATTTGCTTTTTGAATTTGCTCAACATGCCTGTCTCCTTTTGTTTGTTGGAAACAACTGTAAATTTTTCAAGGTTAAAAATTCAGCGCTATATTCAAAGCATTGTTAACCTAAAGCTAAAGATATGACCAAGCTCATCAGCCCTGCCGACTTAGGCTTTTTCATCGCGCTGGCCAACGCAGGCTCGCTCAGTGCAGCAGCACGCGAGCAAGGCATTTCTACCGCAGCGGTCAGCCGCCACTTGGGGTTGATGGAATCGCGCTTAGGTATTCCCTTGGTCAACCGCACCACACGGCGCATGGGCCTCACGCCCGAGGGTGAGGTGTATTTGGACTACGCCCGCAAAATCATGGGCGACATCGAAGGTCTTGAAACCCACTTGCTGGGTGCCACCGCTGCACCGCAAGGCCTGCTGCGCGTGAACGCCACACTGGGTTTTGGCCGCAGCCACATTGCGCCACTCATCTCGCAGTTCACGCGCCTGCACCCCAAGGTGGATGTGCAGTTGCAGCTCTCGGTCAACCCACCGCCCAGTGGCGACGATGCATTTGACATTTGCTTTCGCTTTGGCAACCCGCCTGACTCGCGCTCGATCGCGCGCTTCATTGCGGCTAACCAACGCGTGGTGGTGGCCTCGCCTGCGTACTTGAAAAAATTTGGCACACCCAAAACGCCGTCGGAGTTGGTGAAGCACAACTGCATTGGCATACGCCAAGGCGACGAAGCCTATGGCCTGTGGCGCTTCACCACCGCCAAGGGCAAAGCCAAAGAACAACAAACCGAGAGCGTGAAAATTCGCGGCAACCTCACCACCAACGATGGCGGCGTGGCGCTGAACTGGGCACTCGACGGCCACGGCGTGCTGCTGCGCGCGCAATGGGATGTAGAGAAATATGTGCAGTCAGGCAAACTGGTGCAGCTGCTACCCAGCTACAACAGCCCCGATGCCGACATCTATGCCATCTACGCTGAACGCCACCGAACCTCGGTACGAGTCAAGGCCTTGATTGATTTTGTGGCGGCGGCGTTTAAGCGCCCGTGAAGTCTTTCACCATATTGCCGTACCACTGCAAGTCTTCTTGCCAAAGGCCTTGGCGACGGAAGTTGTCGTCGGTGACGGTTTGCAAGATGTGGCCCTCTGGCCCCATCTTGTAATCAAACTTCACGCTGATGGCTTCGAGCGGTTCGGTGTTGACCAACATGTAGCAAAGGTTGTCGATGATGACCGGCTTCATCGGCTTGCCTTTGGACTGTTGCGCGATGTACATCGACACACTGCGGCCCATGCGGTTGGCCACGTGGCCGCTCTTGGGGTAGTGGCCAAACTGCGGTGACACCGCGCCCACGCTGTCACCAATCACAAACACATTGGGGTCGTCCTTCAAGTTGTAAAACTCAGGATGCGCCGCCGCCCATGTGGTGGGCTTGCCTTCGGCGTTCTTGCCAATTGCACCCATCTTCCACACAAGGTCGGCCGCTTGGTGGTGACCCATGAAGATGGCGTCGTCAAACTTAAAGTCGCCCGCCATCGTCTTCACTATCTTGTTGTACGGGTCTAGCTCTTTCACGCCAGCGTTGGGCACGTAGGTGATGATGTCTTCATACAACTCATCAAACGCCATGCGGTAGCCGCCGCCAATGGGCATGATGCGTGGCTTGGGGTCGAGAATCAAAATCTTCGCGGCAATTTTGTTGCGCTTGAAATAGTCGGCCATCAAACACGCACGCTCGTACGGCGACGGTGGGCATCGGTGTGGAGGTGGGGGCAGCGTCATGACAAACGTGCCGCCTTTGAAACCTTTGATTTTTTGTTTCAACGCCAAATGCTCAGAGCTGGGCACATACGCGCTAGAGAAATGCTTTTGTGTGTACGCCGCTGCGGCGCGGTCATTGCCAAACCAAGGCTCGTACGTCACGCGAATACCGGCAGACACCACCAGCCAGTCGTAGTCCACAAAACCCTGCGCTGTGTGCACGCGCTTTTTGTCGCGGTCAATGTCGGTGATTTCGGTTTGCACAAACGTGTAGCCCATGCGTTCGGCAGCGGCGGTGTACGAGTGCACGAGGAACGAGGTGTCCACCACATCCACCAACCACTTGTTGCTCAAGGGGCAAGACCAGAAGATGGGGTTCTTCTCTAGCAACACCACTTCGAGGTCGGGCGCGTCTTCGCGCAAATGGCGCGCAGTGGCCAAGCCACCCCAGCCACCACCCAACACCACCACGCGGCGCTTTTTGCCCTTGGGCAACAACTCGGTGGAGGGAGAAAAAAGAAAAGGCTGAGCGATGACAGAACTAGACGCTGCAGACAGCGCGCCCAATGCTGCCGCGCCCTTGATGAGGGTGCGACGTGCGGTGGTCATAAAGGACTCCGTGAATGTGAAGGGAAACCTGTCGGCGCATACGAGAAGCTGAGCTTCAATGCCTCGAAGGCAGGTTGGTCACCTGCGGGGGCGGGTGAGTGTTTGTGATCTTAAGGTAAACCCAGCTAAATTTAGTTAACGGGAATTTCTGCCAGTAATTCCTGTAGGAGTGCTTGGCGCTTAAGCCTATCTGAACTAACCTCGCCAAGCCCTTGCAGAACACCCACGATCTTCAAAAATACATCTGTAGTCGAAGCGGCATGACGTTCCATTACAGCAATAATTTTTTTAGATTGAATGTCTGCTTGTTTTGAATTGAGATGAATCGCATCAGAAGACTCACAAATCATTGCGCGAATCATTGCTAGAACATGCCATTTAAAACGCTTCATGTTTTGTGGAATCGTACTATTTGAAACAAGTAAATTAAAACGATACATCGTTAAGCAAGCAGCATAAAACACCGACTCTTTAACACTGTCATCAAACATACTATCGGTCAACTCCTCGTACATCCTTTTTGGATATCGACCCGATAGCTCTGGTTTGTTGCACCACATTGCCGCTACACACTTAGCCGCATGATTTAAAGAAAAAATTCTCACAGCAGGAACACCAAGTCCAACATATTGCCGATCTCGACGCTCTAAATACAAACGGCTATCGTCACCCTCATGTGCATTGAAATACTGCTCAACCCTTTTAATAATTGGCCTTAAGGACAAAAATTGTGTGTCTTCAACCTTGCTCTGACTATTTGTAGCTCTCACCAAATCCGAGAAAACGTCTTCTAATTGCGTCTTCACAACTTTGATGTTTACCATCACATCGCCTAGGTCCGCGCGTTTTTGAAATAAAACATTTGATGTTTGACATCCGTTAACTATCTGATAATTAGTGAGATGCAATGTTGTGCCTTGCAACTTCACCTCTGGACAGACCAACGTAATACCGTTGTTCAAAACGGGAAAGCGGCTTGCACCTTCTGAATCAAGTGTTGCCGCAATAGACGCGTTAACTGGATTATCCTCACCTAAGAACGATCGCACATTCTCTTCAAAAACTTGACCACGCAAATTTCCATCAGACGTAACCAATAAATTGTTGACGAAATCGCTAGCCTTAACTACCGCCAAATAAGCCTCATCAATGCCAGCAATATTGGGAAGAGTTGCAGTACTAAAAACAGGCAAACTGGCATCAATTCCAGAGTAGGTACTGACCCACAGTTTTGTTAAATCTTCACGATCCATGAAGCGAACATCCATCTCATGGAAATAGCCTAATGCTGTTAATTGACCAACAAAATCTTTAAGCGCTGTCTCCAACGCTTCAGGCTTTTGATACACACCAGTACTAACGTATCGAGCTGTTAACGAAGGTCGACCATTGCGTAATTTAGGTACTTCATTAACTACTTCATCAAATATCGCTCTTGATTCGATCAAAACTTCATCTGTTGCAGCATAGGGAGTCTGGTTAACAAACCGCAATATCCCTTCCTTAAATTTTAAAAAATCACCAAGGTCAAAACCTTCACTGCGCTTTGCTTGAATGAAAATTACATCTACATCGTGATTACGACGTGGGGTTGAAAAAATCACTTGCGTATCCTCTGCAGAAGTTGACACGCTTTCGTCAATAACAACTGCAACTGCATCTAAACCATCATCTCCAACCGAGGTGACAACATCATCAAGATCAAATGCGCCACTGTATCTACTCGATATAACGCAGTGTGTAGCAAACTTTTCGAATTGCGTTGATTCATCGTCAGCATCAAGACCAAAACTTTTTATAAAACTATCGAAGTGAGCCTGAATAATTTTGTGCATCGCCATAATTTTTCCTTGTGTCTTTTTTTAGAAATTAAAAACCCGCTACCTTTTTGAATTCGCTTTTAATCACAAACACTCCCCCCGAAACAAAGTCCACTCCTCACACACCTTGCCCGAGGGCAATTTGCACATGCCAAATTCGCCTTGCGGCGTGCGCTGGATGGTCAGCTTGCCGCCAGCGTTGATGCAGTGCACCGACGCGGGGTTGGCCATTTCGGTGGCGGGTTTGGTGGCTGGTTCAGACGGGGTGCAGGCGCTGGTGGCTAGGGCGATGGCGATAGCGGTGGTGAATAGGGTGGCAATTTGCGGCAGATGCATGTCAATTAACCGTCATGTATTCGTTTTTAAAACTATCGCTAATTCTATTGTGTCGATATATAGACGGTTAGCAGGCTCATGGTTTGCGCCCAGCCATCCAGTATGCTCACTGACTTACGCAAATATTTAGCCCCTTTTTTCGCCCGTTCCGCCCCACATGTCCAGCCCCCACGCCACCGGTTTTATGGTGCTTCATAGCAACCAGCTAGAGGGCCTGCGCGAGTTGGCGGTGCAGTTCATCCGCAACCACCCACTGCCCGTGCTCGCGCCCGAGGTGTTGCTGGTGCAAAGCAACGGCATGAAGCATTGGCTAGAACTGGCTTTGACCAAAGACCTTGGCATTTGCGCGGCCACGCAGGTGGAGCTGCCGTCTGCCAAGCTGTGGCAGATTTACCGCGCCGTGCTGGGCCCCAGCAATGTGCCCGCGCACATGCCGCTGGACAAGTCGCCACTGGTGTGGCGCATCATGCGTTTGCTCCCCAGTTTGTTGGCCAAGCCCAGCTTTGCGCCGCTGAAAAACTACCTAGGCCAAGCAGAGGCTGACGCGTCGCCCATGAACCGCCGCGCCTACCAGCTGGCCGCGCAGCTGGCCGACGTGCTAGACGGCTACCAAAACTACCGCGCCGATTGGCTAGAAGACTGGGCCAATGGCAAAGACCAATTGCGCACACAAGCTGGCATGGCCACGCCCCTGCCCGCCGCACAAAGCTGGCAGCCCGAGTTGTGGCGCGATTTGCTAGACGACCTAGCGGCTGATGCCGAAGTAAAGGCCGAGCTGCAACACAGCTACAGCTCACGCGCCAAAGTGCACGAGGCGTTCATGGCCAAGATGGCCACACTCCCCGAAGGCCAACGCCCTGCGGGTGTGCCGCACCGCATCATGGTGTTTGGCGTGACGTCGCTGCCCATGCAAACCGTGCAGGCGCTGGCCGCTTTGGGCCGCGTGTGCCAAGTGCTCATGCTGGTGCAAAACCCCTGTCAGCACTACTGGGGCCATGTGGTGGAAAGCCGTGTGCCATTGGCCAAATTAAGCAAACAACGCCAAACGCACAAAGCTGGTTTGCCCGTGCCGCAAGACGATGGCTCGTTGTCCGAGGCCGACCAATACGCACTGCACACCGACACGCACCCCCTGCTGGCCGCATGGGGCAAACATGGCCGCGACTATTTGCACTTGCTCGATGGCTTTGACGACGTAGACCAATACAAAGGCCAGTTCAACCGCGTGGATGTGTTTGTCGACCCCGCAGACACAGCCACCGACGAAGGCCGCGAGTCCACGATGCTGGAGCACTTGCAGTCGTCCCTACTCAACCTTGCGCCACTGCCCGACCACTTGACCGACGTGCCCGCAGACGACACCAGCGTACGCTTTGTGCAAACGCACTCGGCCCAGCGCGAGGTAGAGGTGTTGCACGACCGACTGCTGGCGTGGCTAGATGCAGACCCCACTTTGAAGCCCGCCGACATCATGGTGATGGTCCCCGACATGGCCAACTTTGCGCCGCACATCCATGCGGTGTTTGGGCGCTTCGCCAGCAACGACCCACGCCACCTGCCCTACACCGTGGCCGACACCACACCGCGCACCGAACCACTGGTGCAGGCCCTTGACACCCTGCTGCAACTGCCCCAACTGCGCGTGACACGCGTGGAGTGGCAAAGCCTGTTTGAAGTGGCAGCTGTGCGCGAACGCTTCGGCCTAGAAGAACACGACGTGGCCCAGCTCGACACCTGGCTGGCCGACGCCGGCGTGCGCTGGGGCCTAGACGCGCCGCACCGCAAACCGTGGGGCATTGCGCCCGACATGGCCGACGCCAACCAAAACAGTTGGCTGTTTGGCATCGAGCGTTTGCTACTGGGCTACGCCACAGGCGCAAGCGACGACCTCGCCACACCGTGGGCCGACACACTACCCCAAGCAGGCGTGGGCGGGCTAGACGCACGCGTGATCGATGGCCTGTTGCAATGGCTGCGCCACACACACATTGCGCTGATCAAGCTGCGCCAAGAACACACACCCACAGAATGGGTGGCGGTGTTGCAGCAGCTCGTCGCGTTGTTCTTTAAGCCCAGCGACGAAGCCGATGAACGACTGATAGAACGCGTGATGGCCCCACTAGAAACATGGCTGGCCGAATGCCAACTGGCCCGCCTCGACAGCCCACTGCCACTGGTGGTGGTGCGCGAACACTGGATGGCCCAGCTGCAACAGCCCGCCATGCAACGCCGCTTTTTTGGCGGTGGCGTGCAGTTCGCCACGCTGATGCCCATGCGCTCCATCCCCTTCAAGTGCGTGTGCTTGCTGGGCATGAACGATGGCGACTACCCACGCAGCCAAACCCCACGCGACTTTGATTTGATGAGCGACGCCGCACACGCAGGCAGCACGCCCCATTACGCCAATGTGCACTGGCGCGCAGGCGACCGCTCGCGCCGCGAAGACGACCGCTATTTGTTTTTAGAAGCCTTGCTATCCGCACGCGACAAGCTCTACATCAGCTGGCAAGGACGGCGCACGACAGACCATGAAGTGAAGCCACCCTCGGTGTTGGTGGCGCAACTGATGGACTACCTCAATGCGGTGTGGACGCATGAGGGTGGATTGGCTTGCGTTGCACCGTTGCAGCCACTGCAAGCGTTCTCGTCCAAGTACTTCACGCAAGACTCCACGTTCCAAACCTATGCGGATGATTGGCAGCGTGCGTTGTTGTCGTCCTCTGCTTCGTCTGCTGCAACTGCGTCAAACGAAGCAACGCAAAGCGAAACAGCGCCCACCGAGCTAACCCTGCAACATTTGCAGCGCTTGTTGCGTCAACCCGTGGAAGTGTTTTTGGTGGACCGCTTGCGCTTGCGCCTAGACCAACCCGAAGAAGCCGCCGAGGAAGAAGAGCCTTTCTCGCTCGACGGTTTAGAAAAATACAAACTCAACCAACGCATTGCACAAGCCGAAGATGCACAGCAAGCCATTGACCAACTGCGCCTGAGTGGCCAACTGGCCATGGCTGGTTTTGGCGAAGCGCAACAACACCTGTTTGAGAACGATCGCGAAAAACTGCGCGAACAACTGGATGTGTTGTTGCCCAAGTGGCCCCAGCACTTGAGCGTGCAATCCGCCCATTGGCAACTGGGCCACACACACCTGAGTGCCGAGTGGGCCAATGACCAAACCATGTGGCACACGAATGGCAAAGCGCATGACGCTGGGCAGCAGTGGCTGCAAGTGGCGCTGCGCCCAGGCGCGGTGACCGAAGGCAAAAAAGAAAACCAAGTCGCCCGCATCGACACGCTCAGCCAACTGTGGCTGCACCACTTGGCCGCGTGCGCCAGTGGCACGCCCACCACCAGCGTGCAAATTGGGTTTGATGCGGCCATCGAACTCAAGCCCATCAAAACAGAACAAGCGCAAGAACATTTGCAAGACCTGTGCAATGCCTATCTAGAAGCATGGGCACAGCCACTGCCCGTGGCCGCCAAAACCGCCTGCGCGTTTGTGATGGGTGTGTACGGCGGCAGCAAAGATGCAATGGGCAAAGCGCAAGCAGCGTTTGAAGGCGGCTTTGGCAAGAGCGGCGAATACACAGGCTCGCCCGCGCTGCAACGCGTGTTCACGAGTTTTGAAGATGTGGATGCTGGCCTGAACCATTGGGCCACTCGCCTGTACGAACCCATGTTCAAAGCCGCCAAGGTGATCCACCTGAATGCCGACCACGCTGAGGAGGCTGACGCATGAAGGCCCTCAACGCACACACCTTGCCGCTGCATGGCCGCCAAGTCATAGAGGCCAGCGCAGGCACGGGTAAAACTTGGACACTCGCTGCGCTCTACCTGCGCCTGGTGCTGGGCCACGAACGCACCGAGGCTTTGCTGCCCCCACAAATTTTGGTGATGACGTTTACCGACGCCGCCACCGCCGAGCTGCGCGAACGCATTCGCACACGCCTGAGCCAAGCCGCCACTTACTTTGACTTGAGCGCGCAAGGCCGCGACCACCCTGTCTCGTTGAAGGTGGATGCATTTTTAGAAACACTGCGCGACAGTTTTGACGAAGCGCTGTGGCCACGCTGTGCGCTACAGCTCAACTGCGCAGCCGAGTGGATGGACGATGCCGCCATCTACACCATTCACGGTTGGTCACGCCGCATGCTCACGCAGCACGCGCTAGAAAGCCACAACCTGTTTGAGCAAACGCGGCTTGAGAATGCCGACCAACTCAAGCTCACGCTGGTGCAAGACTATTGGCGCGAATGGTTTTACCCACTCAGCGGCGACACGCTGCAACACATCACCCCCCTCATCGGCCAAGACCCAGCCAAGCTGCTGAAAACCTTGAGTGAGATGTGGAAGGAACAAGAGCGCAAACCACGCGAAGTGGTTGCCCCCGACATCACACCCACACAAGCTATTGACACGCACATGGCGTGGCAAGCACAGGTGGAAGCTGCAGCACTTGCTGCGCGTGACGCTTGGAGTGAGGCCGTGCTGCAAGCCCTGCAAGAAGCAGGCGCACAGAAAAAAATCAAAGGCTTGCGTGCCGACTACTTTGCCAACTGGCTCAAAGCGCTGCAAGCGTGGGCCACGCAAAGTGCGAAGGCGCAAGTCAGCAAAGAAGAATTCAAAGTGCTAGAGCGCTTCACCACTCAAGCCCTGCAAGACAAAGGCTGGGCCGAGGCTGAGGGCTTTGCTTTCTTCGCATCGATGCAAACGTATGTTGCGTTGTTTGACGCTAAGCCCACCACAGACAAACACATTGCCCTGCACGCCGCACACGCGGTGGGCGAAGCCTACAAAGCCGCCAAGACACAACGCGCCGCATTTGACTTCTCAGACCTGTTGCAAAACCTGCATCACGCGGTGATGGCCGACGATGGCCGATTGGCCACCGCCATTCGCCAGCAATACCCCGTGGCGTTGGTGGACGAGTTTCAAGACACCGACCCTTGGCAGTACGGCACGCTCAACCGCATCTATGCGCCAGACGCCTGTAACGAAAGCAACGCGCTAGTGATGATTGGCGACCCCAAGCAAGCCATCTACAGCTTCCGTGGCGCAGACTTGGGCACTTACTTGCAAGCGCGCAAAGACGCACAAGCTATCGATAAAAATGCGCAAGCGCATGACACCGACCCACTGCACACCCTCACCGGCAACCACCGCTCAAGCGTGGGCTTGGTGCAAGCAGTGAACCATGTGTTCATGCAAACCGAGCAACCGTTTGCATCGACACAAGGCGAGATTGAGTTTGTGGAAGTGTCAGCCCAAGGCAAAGAGCCTGCGCTGGTGGTGAACGGCGAAGAATGCCCGCCCTTCACCGTGTGGCAAATGCACACGCAAGGTGATAACGAAGTAGTTAGCAGCACCAGCTACTTGAACCACACCGCACAAGTGTTTGCCGACCAAATGGCAGACCTGCTGAACAAAGGCGCAGCCACCCCCGGCGACATGGCTGTGCTGGTGCGCAGCCAAAAGCAAGCCGATGCGGTGCGTCACGCTTTGCGTGCGCGACTCATTCCTAGTGTGTATTTGTCGGACCACACCAGCGTGTACCAATCGACCGAGGCCACCGACTTGTGGCGCTTGTTGCGTGCAGTGGCTTCGCCCCGTCAAACAAGCTGGGTGCGTGCCGCAGTGGGCAGCCGCTTGTGGGCGCTGGACTTGCACGAGGTGCTGGCCACCACGCAAGACGAAGCGCAGTGGGAGCAACTGCTAGAACAATTCCACCAATGGCACAGCCTGTGGCAACAACACGGCGTGCTGCCCATGCTGCACCAGTGGCTGCATAGCCAGCACGTGGCGCAGCGCATGTTGGCCCAGCCCGATGGTGAACGCCGCTTGAGTAACCTGTTGCACTTGGGCGAGCTGCTGCAACACGCCGAGCAAAGCCTGCAAGGCGAACACGCACTGGTGCGCCACCTGGGCGAACAAATTAAAAGCCAACACCACGACAGCGATGCACAGCAAGCGCGCCTAGAAACCGATGCCTTGTGCGTGAAAGTCATCACATATCACAAGAGCAAGGGCTTGCAATACCCGCTGGTGTTTGTGCCATTTGCAGGCGCGTTTGCGGTGGAGAAAAAAGCCAAGACCAACTTCGCACAAGAAGACGAAGGCGAGGACGACAGCGACCCAACCGCCACCTCGGTGGAAGAAGACATGCGCTTGTTGTATGTGGCCCTCACGCGTGCGCAACGTGGCTTGTGGATGGGCGTGGCCGAAACTAAATTTGATTTGAGCAAGGCCACCGCTAAAACCGAATTGAAACGCAGCGCCTTGTCACTGCTACTCAAACGCGAAGCGCGTGGCGATTTGAGCAACCAGCTGCACAGCTTGTGGGGCACATGCGCGCACATCCAAGTGGCTGCATTGCCAGAGCTGCAAGGCATCCGCTACCAAGCGCCTGCCGCCACCAGCGCACCCAAAGATGCGCTAACACCCACACGCACCCACCACAGCCTGTGGTGGACGGCCAGCTTTAGCGCCATCACGCGTGGGCTGGTGTCTGAATCGAAACGCGACGAAGCGGTGGCTGATGCCATCACGGATGCGACCTCCGATGCGCAGCCCTATGCAGTGGCTGCATCAGCCGCCTCTGCCACACCTGCGCCAGACCCCGAGAGCATCAGCGCATGGCAAAGCTTCCCCGCTGGTGCGCGCTACGGCACGCTGCTGCACGACCTGCTGGAATGGCTGTCGCAAAACAATTGGCCTGTGGCGAATGACAACGCGCCCGAGTGGGCCAAGCAAGCGTGGGCCAATTTGCTAGAGCGCAAAGCCAGCTGGTTGCAACTCGACGATGCCTCACGCGCACAACTAGAACCGTGGCTGCAAGCCGTGGTGCAAACGCCGCTGCCTTTGCATGAGCTCAACGCTGCGCCTTTGACATTGCGCGACCTGAGCACCGAACACATGTGGCCCGAGATGGAGTTCAACTTAGAAGTGGGCCACGTCAGCGCCACCGCGCTGGACCAACTCATTCAAAGCCATGTGTTTGAAGGCACGCCCCGCCCTGCGCTGCAGGCGCGTGTGATGCAAGGCATGCTCACCGGCTCGATGGACTTGGTGTTGCAGCACGATGGCCGCTATTGGGTGGTGGACTACAAGTCGAACAAACTGCCCAGCTACGACCCCAACACCCTGCAAGACGCGGTGCTGCACAAACGCTACGAGGTGCAATACGTGCTGTACACCTTGGCGCTGCACCGCTTGCTCAAAGTGCGCCTACCCGGCTACGACTACGCCCAACACATGGGCGGTGCGGTGTACATGTTCTTGCGCGGTATTCACGCCGAAGGTGCGGGCGTGCATTTGCAGCGGCCGCCGCAGGCGTTGATTGAAGCGTTGGATGATTTGTTTGCAAACGGCTCGTAAAAATCACAAGCTGCACCTGCGCTGAAACACTCGCACTGGCCAAACAATTCGCTTCACCCACTCCATGCATCCAGTACCAAATACTGGTACCATCCAGATGAAGCGAAAACACCAAAAAACCTTAGACGCCATTTATGCCCGCCCTGTCAGCGCCAACATTCAGTGGCGTGACATCGAAGCACTCTTTGTAGAGCTAGGCGCAGACATCAGCGAGCGAGAAGGTAGCCGCATTGCGGTGGTTCTGTTTGATGAGGTCCGCGTATTTCACAGACCGCACCCATCACCCGATACGGACAAAGGTGCTGTCGCCAGCATTCGCAAATGGTTTGAGCAACACGGAGTCGCACCATGAATTTGATGACCTACAACGGCTACAACGCCAAGATTGAATACGACGCAGAGCTGGACATGTTCAGAGGCGAAATCTTGGGCCTCACGGGCGGTGCAGACTTTTACGGCAAGAACCCAAAAGAACTGCGCGCTGAATTTAAGAAATCACTCGAAGTTTTTTTAGAGGCATGCCGCGAAAAAGGCATTGAGCCGCGCCGCAATTTTTCAGGCAAATTCAATTTGCGCATTCCGACTGAGCTGCACGAAAAGCTGGCCATCGTCGCGCAAGCCGAAGGTAAGAGCATCAACACTTTGGCGCAAGAGGCTTTGCGTCAACGCGTGGCCGCATGAGTCAGCACGCCACCGCAACGCTTGCACCGCTGCTGCAATCCTCATGGGCCCAAGCCACCCCGCTCACAGGCTTGGACAAATCACTGGCCAACTTGCTGCACAGCAAGCAAACCAGTGATGACCCACGCCACCTGTGGCTAGCAGCACTCACCAGCCACCAATGGGGCCGCGGCCATGCCTGCCTTGACCTGGCCACTTTGCAAACCCAAGCCACGGCGTTGCTGGGCTGGAGTGACGAACAAACCGCAGCCCTTCCCGCAGACTTGCACCAAGCCGCCAGCACACTGCCGTGGATACAGGGCGACGCCAGCCCCTTGGTGCTGACCGAAGACAAAGGTTACTCATCAAAAGGCGCGCGCTTGTATTTACGCCGCGCTTGGACCGCTGAGCAAAACATCCGTCAAAACATCGCGCAGCGTTTGGCACTGCCGTGTGACGTGCCTGCTGATTTGCAGCAACGCTTGGATGCGTTGTTCACACCCGCCAGCGATGGCGAGCCCGACATGCAACGCCTCGCCTGCGAGGTGGCCGCGCAAAACCGCATCACGCTCATCACCGGCGGGCCCGGCACGGGCAAGACCACGACTGTGGTGAAACTGCTGTCGCTCTTGGTGGGCACGGCAGCAAACGAATTGCAAATTCACCTCGCTGCGCCCACGGGCAAAGCGGCGGCGCGTTTGACCGAGTCGATCAGCAACGCGCTCACCAAAATGCCTGGTGATGTGCAAGCGCGCATTCCCACCCAAGCGCAAACACTGCACCGCTTGTTGCAAACCCATAGCAAAGTCACACAGGTGCACCAGCTCGCCACCGATGTGGTGGTGGTCGACGAAGCGTCGATGATTGACCTAGAGATGATGGCTCGCTTGCTGCAAGCCGTGCCGCCTACCGCACGCTTGATCTTGCTGGGCGACAAAGATCAGCTGGCGTCGGTGGAAGCCGGAGCGGTGATGTCGCAGCTGTGCACGGGCAGTTTGCTCAAAGCGCAAACCGTCACTCTCATTCACAGCCACCGCTTTGATGCCAAGAGTGGCATTGGCCAATGGGCACGCACCGTGAACGCGGATGTGGCCGACAACACACCCGCCCTCAAAGCGCTGTGGAACGCTGCGCACGATTGGCTGGCGACATTGCCGTTGCAACAAAGCATTCAACTTGACGAAGGGGGCGATGCAGCAGAACCCGATGTGACCCGCCTGCAACTGAACAGCGCCAGCGACCCCAAGCTGGCCGTGGGCCTGCGCTACGGTTGGCGCAACTGGCTGGCTTTGCTAGACGCACACCGCCCCAGCAAAACAGCACCAGCTGCACCGTGCAGCGATGCGCAAGCGGTGGCGTTGCTCAAAGCCTTCACCGAGTTTTGTGTGTTGTGCGCGGTGCGCGAAGGCCCGCTGGGCGTGGTGCAGCTCAACGCACAAGTCGAGCACGCGCTGGGCTTGGGCCAAAGTGCTTGGTATGCCGGCCGCCCTGTGATGGTGACGCGCAACGACTACGCGCTCGAGCTGATGAACGGCGACATCGGTCTGTGCCTGCCCGGGCCTGACGGTGTGTTGCGCGTGGCCTTCCCTGCCGTGGATGGTGGCGTGCGTTGGGTCATGCCCTCGCGCCTTGACAGTGTGGAGACTGTATTTGCCATGACGGTGCACAAATCGCAGGGCTCGGAGTTTGCGCATGTGTTGCTGGTGATACCCGCACAAGAGTCGCCCGTGCTCACGCGCGAGCTGGTGTACACCGGCCTAACCCGTGCGCGCCAGCGCCTGACGCTGTGGGCCCCGCAGCTGGGTGTGCTGTGGAATGGCTGTGCGCGGCGCGTGTTGCGCAGCGGTGGTTTGGGGCCGACACATCTTTCGACTGCGCTATGAGAAGTGTCTACAGGTTTGGGGGAATGCCAGACGCACTTGTTCCGGTGTTGCATGGTTACGATTTGTCCACGCATATTCATCTGATGGTCCAGGAGATCTCAGTCCGCACGCTGCAACCGAACTGGCTACAACCAGTGTCAAATAAAAGGGCTTCATACTCATTGACCGTAGTAGTTGTTACGTGCGCGAATAGGAGCGTTTTGACATGCGGGCAACTCTGCTCGGTAACTTGGATCTGAGCAAGGGCCTCCCCATCCTGATTTGAAATAAAACCCCTTTTGGAACATGCATTCAACGACTCGCGTTTTTGCGTTATCTAATGATTCCCCTTCTTGTCGTTTTATGGGTTGGAGATCACCACATTCATTCAACGCCTGACGCACTTGGGCAACAGCTGGACGATTTTTACTAGTCATTGCTTCCTCATCCGAGGGTGGTGGCCTAAACCCACGAGGCGTACAAGCGCTAGCCATACTGGCGGCAGCCAGCATCAAACAGAGCAATTTCATTTCATTGCTCCTGTTTGAAGTTCTTCAAAGTTTCGAGTTTGTCATTTGACTGCTGCGATGGTGTCATGGGTGTTGCGATTGCGGGCGACGACTGCAACAACTGATTCATCAGCTCATTACTGCTCTGTTGAACTTGCGGTGCAAGTTTGTCAACCTGTTGGTATTGCGGAATAACGACAGGCGCTTTGTAGTCTGGGTTGGTTACCTTGGGTGAATTACTTTCAGGAATATTGCTCCACTGTGATTGGCACTCTTTCCCCGCCGTCCCATAACAGTTATGCGGACTAGCCGTCCCAAACAATGTGTTGAGCAAGTTTGCAATAGGTCCGCGCTCTTCATCGGGTTTCGCCGTCGTCGGAGCTGGAGGTCGGGGTCCATCTGCGCTCACACTCGCGTACCCGCGCTGACATGGCTGTTGTTGTAGGTGGTGCTATCGCTGTTGGCTTGGGGCGGCCCTCGGCTAGCAGTCAACATCATTTACGCCCACCTGCGCCCTGCAACAGTTGATTCATTTGCGCGTTACTGTTTTTTTGAACTTGGTTTTGAAGTTTTATTGCAGGGTCTATCGAGGGTGCAATGGATATAGATTTTTGACTTGGCTTCGGATTTACCGGCGGACTTAGGCCATCCTTAGAGGGGTCGTAATCACGCTGGCAGATTTTTGTTTTTGGGTAAGTCTTGCAGTAAGGACTATTAAGTCGGTTTTCTATACTGCGCTTAGGAATCAGAACTACGGCATCTGGCCTACAAGGAGCAGGAATAACTGATTTACCGTTCATATCCGTCCCACCAGCACACGCACGGTCATCGTTATACGGATATCCAGAATTTCTCATGCATTTACCAATAAAAATGTGTTCAGCTTCTTTGAAAGCTGGAGGGAATCGCCTGCCCTCTGGAGTTAGATATTCCGATTCATAGCCAGGAACACTTGCACCGCACTCTAGGAGCGCTGCCCTTACTTCGCTTGTAGTAGCACCGTTACGAGTAAAAGAATCCACCCATGCTGTTGGAACATTGAGTGGCCCAGGACACCCTGCAAATAGGCCACATAGGAAAATGCCGAAGAAAAATTTGGAGAAACTGAATATGGAATTCATTTCCCATCTCCGGCTCGTAGTGGATTCACTTGGTTTGTGGGCTTGACTGTTACGGGTACTGGCTTTTCTCCGCCCCAGTAATCATCTATGCCGCGTTTAACTCCGCCTTGGCCATCGGGTATCTTTTTTCCATCCCCATAGTTGTTATGGGCAGTACTGTCACCCCCAACCATCTTGATCCATTCTTGCAAGGTTGAGCTTCCACTTGGCGTGGTCCCACCTGTAGCTGCATTACCTCCAAGTGCCGTGCCAACGAAGTCATCCTGATGCACTTGTGATGTCACTTGCCCCCGCCCATTCGTCAGCTGGTTCACTGTGTTAGCTGCATCCTGCGCGTTGTAGGCCGAGCCAAACAAGTTCACATTGGTCGTACCACCCTTACTGCCTTGCTCTTGCACTGCTGTCAGCGCGTTACCCACCGTCATACCACCTCGGCTGTGACCGTCCAATGTGATGCTGCCGCCTGTTTGTTTGATTAAATCCACATTCTGCTGTGTCGCGTTGGTCAGGCCTGTTGTACCGTTTTCTAAAAACTTCTGATAACCCGCTACGAGCAACTCCGCCACCCAAGTGTTTGCCTGCGGGAAGTGCACCAAATAATCCGCCGTACCAGAGCTGTTTTGTGTGGCCAAGTCTTGTGCCGCTTTTGGATCATTGGGGCCCCCGTTAAAAATGCCGTTGTTAGCAATGCGCGAGCCTGGCTCTATCTTGGCCTTCTCCTCTGGGGTCATTTCTTGCCATTGGACAGTGGTGTTGCCTTTGCCATCAGTCACAGGTACTTTTTTGTACATCTTGGCTTGATCCAAAAAAGACGCTTTGAACGCCTGATCAGTAAATGCAACAGCCGCCTGAAGTACCAGCATATTCCCGGCCTGCTGCTCCTGCGCCGACTTCTGCAACCCCGCCACATCTGCCTTGGCAAGTGTGCGGTTCGTGTTGCTCGTGTCCGTGCTCACCGCTTTGCCGTTGCTGTCGGTCAAGCTGTCTTTGCTGGTGTCGGTTGTCTTGCCACCCACCGTAACTTGTGCCGCGCTGATGGCGCTCATCGTGGTGCTTGCATCACTTTGGTTAGCACTGCCGTTGTTCAGCGCGTTGGCCGCAAGGGCTTTGCCCATCGCATACTTGCCATCCATCATGTTCGTGCCCACGCTCACGCCACTGCTGCTGGCACTGGCGCTCATGCTGTTGCTGATATCGCTTGTTGTCAGTGTGTTGGTGGCCAGAGTGTTTTTACTGGCGTCACTGCTGCCAGTAACTGTTGCACCTTTGAGGTCGGTGTTACCGCCTACGTTGAGCTGGAAACCACCTTCCCCCACTTTGATGCCGCTTTGTTCGTTCACGCTTACGTAGTTGCTGTTGCTGTTTTGTTTGCTCTGACTGAAGCTGGCACTACCGCCCGTACCCACGATGGGAATGCTCAGCGCTATGCCTGTGGATTTTTGACTGGCTTGGCTAGTCGCTATGTCTTGCAGACTCTCTACGTTCAAGTTGCCGCCCACGTTGGCGGTGACTTGGTTTGCTTTGACGTTACCGCCTTTGAGGTTGGTGTCTGCGCCACTGGTGATGTTCACTTGGTTGCCTGCACTCACATGACTGTTGTTGTACGTGGTGCTGTCGCTGTTGGCTTGCCCTTTGCCTCGGCTAGCAGCAATGTCCAGGCTCAAGCCTGCACCGCTTGGACCAATGCCCACACTCACGCCTACGCTGGTGCTGCTGCTTTTGTTGCTGTTGCGGTTGCTCTCGGTGTCTGCGCTGGCGAGGATGTTGACGTCTTGGGTGGCGCTTAAGTTCACATCCTTGGCTGCAGACACATTGCTGCCTTGGATGGTCAAGTTGCCTTCGTCTGCTCCTTGGCCTGTGGCTTTGATGTTGACATTGCCACCGGCTTTGACGGTAGAGCCTGCGCCTGTATCGCTGGTGGTGGTGCTGTTGCTTTGGCTGCTAGAGCTGCCAATGCTTACGCTGACTTTGATGCCACTGGCTGCGGCTGCACCGGGTTGAGTTTTGCCATCCTCCCCAGGTTTGCCCATCACCCCATTTTTGTCATACGCGTCCTGCGTGGTTTTGCCTTGTTCGTAGGCGTCAGAGCCTTTGGCAAAGGCAATCAAAGCGTTGAGGTTTTGGTTGCGTGTGCTGCTGCTGTCTTTGGCGGCTTGCACGGCTTGGGTGGTGGCTTGAACGCTGTCGATGATGCCGCCTTTTAATCCTGTCGAAATAGAGGTTTGCTCAAATTTTTGCTCGGTTCTTTGTTTATTGGTTTCTCTAGCCTCTTGAATATCAACCGTCTTGGCTGTGATGTTGATATCGCCCTGTGGCGTAAGCACATCACTGCCCACTTGCGTGTATTGGTTGCCAGCGCTGATGCTCACATTGCCACCTACGCTGCCTAGCGTGCTTGCCGCAGCTATAGTGCTGGTGCTTTGGTTTTCATCGCTTTGCTTAGACCTGTTGTAAGTCCAGCCTATGGGACTTGCACCAATGTTCGAAATGCCAAATCCTGACTTACTCTCTTGTCGGTAGCTACTGCTACTGCTGGTGTTTTGTGCAGCTTCTATCGTCACACCATTGCCCGCATTGAGGGTGGTGCCGTTGTCACTGACCACGTTAGAGCCTTTGATGCTGATGTCTTTGTTTGCGGCGATGCTCACCGTACCCCCGCCGAAGTTGCTACCCAGCGCTGTGGTGCTGCTGTTGGACTCTCGTGTCGTCACCGTGCTTTTGCTTAAGAACCCCTTGCTGGTGTGTTGATGCGCTTCATCCACGCTTTGGGTGGCAAGGCCTGCTTCAATCTTGATATTGGTGGCGTTGACGTTCAAGGCTCCTAGGGCTTGCACGTTGGCGGCAGTGGCGCTCATGGTTTGGCCCGCTTTGAGGCTGACTGCGCCGCCCCCGCTGATTTGGCTACCCACGTCTGCGCTTTGACTATCGCTGCGCCGGTTGTGTGCGTCCCACACAATGTTATTGCTTTGCTCGCTTTTGACGGTACTCAAGCTCAGGTTGTTGCCTGCGTTCAGACTTGTGACGCCTGCGCCTGCGTTGCTGACCACTGCGCCAACAAGGTTGAGGTCTCGACCTGCACTCGCTACTAGCGTCCCCTCAATGCCACCGTTGGGGCCACTCACATACAAGCCCGCCACACGGTCGATACCTGTGCGGATACTTTGTGCGTTGCTGGCACTATGGGTTGTGGTTTGCACGTTCAGATCTCGGCCAGCCGTGGCTGTGAGGCTGCGGGTGGCGCTGATGCTGCCGCCTACGTTGTTCAGGTCTGCCAACGCAGACAGTTGCATGTCTTCGCCTTGCATGCGCCCGCCTAGGTTGTTGACGTTGTCTGCTGTCAAGCTGACCACGTTACGGCCAGCAATCGTGCCACTGTTGGTGAGGTCGCCACTCAGGTTGAGGTTGACGTCTTTGCCTGCCAGCAAGGCACCGCTGCCATCTAAGTCGCCAGGTTGGACTTTGACATACACCTGCGGCACGAGCGCTTTTTGTTGCGAGCCATCGGCCAAGATGATGGTTTGCTCCACCAGCCAGACGATGTCGCTGGTGAGTTGGGCGATTTGCTGCGCGGTCAGGGCAATGCCGGGGCGCAGGTTGTATTTTTGGCCAAACGTGATGGCACTGGTCATCAATGCTTTGTATTCTTGTTCGTCGCTGGTGTAGTTGGCCAGAAAGCGCTGACCTGTGAGCTGAGCCACTTGTTCACGGATGAGTTTTTGCTCATAAAAACCATCGCCCAAGCGTTTTTGTGTGACGTTGGGGTCTAGGCTCAAAGCCTGCGTCATGAAGTCGCTACCTAGCCAAACTTTGTTGTTAGTGAAACGGGTGTCGGTCTCAACTAAATAGTTGGCAGTGCTGGCGGGGTTGGTTTTGTAAAGGCTGCTGCTGGGCAAGGTGGTGTTTGACTGTGCACCACGCACTGAGAAAGTTTGTGGCGTGGCTTGACCTGCTGAGGTAGAAGATGGCGCGCTTACACCATTAGCAGTAGCGACGGACATAGCGCCCACTTCTTGCGCTGAAGCGCTGGTACTAGCAATATTTTCAGAACGTGCGCTAACACTTCCTACGCTGGCAACTGTTTGATTGACAGTGCTATTTTTTAACGTCTCTACTTGCGTGCCGCTGCCTAGTGGCAATGTGTTTTCTAGATACAACGTGGGGGTCAGCGTGAGGGTTTGTACGACAACTGAGGGACTGTAGTCAGATCTACTGCTACCTGTATCGTCTCGACCACGTTTTTGATTGCGCCAATACGAGGTCACACTCCCCACGTCTGTGACAGTGCGCTCGCCCATCACCTCGACATTATTCAGCGAATCCAACGTGGAACTGAGTGCGCCTCCTGCGATGATGTGGCTCTTATCGTTGGTCAGCGTGCCACCAATGAGGTTCATCGACCCCCCTGAGAGGATTTGACCTGGGTCGATGTGATCTACACGCGTCTCAGTGATCGTACGTTTGTAGTTGTAAGCAGCCCAAGTTTGGTAATTACCATCAGGCGTATGGAGATGATCAGATTCATCGTTATAGATATAAACATCAGGCGTCCCAGGGGTATACCGTACGGAAGCACCGCTGCCTTGGTACTCACTGATGTCTAGCACCGGCAGGGTGTCAACGCGCGTTCTGAAGTGCTCATCGGTGTTATTGATTTGCATTGCAGCCAGATGCAAATTTTTACCAGCTTCTATCGTGGCACTTTTGTTGTTGACGATGGCAGCTTGACCCGTTGCATGTCTACCTGCATCAATTGCTCCGCCAATGGCCATATCACCCACGCTGTAGATCAGGGCATGCTCACGGTTGGTCAACGTACTACTGATGCCAAGGTCTAGCCTGTCACGAGCCGCGATGGTGCCTGCTTTGGTTACGCCAGCTAATGTTTCAGTGTCGTTGGTCAGGTTGACAGCTGCAATGCTGAGGTGGTCGCCATAGATACGACCTGTGCCAATGTTGTTGACCGTGTTGGCATTAACTTTTGTGTCCACACCGTCAATCAAGCCTCGGTTGGTCAGGGTGTTGGTGGCATTGACCTCTGTGGTGTTACCCGAGATTTCACCGGTGGCTGTGTTGTCAATGTTGTCAGCCGTGAGGTTGAGCGTATTGCCTGCTTGCAGTTTGCCGCTGTTGGCAAAGTCAGCATTCAACGCCAGGTTCAAGTCGCCTTTGGAGAGGATGCTGCCATCACCCCCCATGCTGTTTGCAACAACTGCCAAGGATTGACCGGCTAGCAAGGTGGCATTGGTGTTGGTGATGGCAAGAGTTCTGCTGGCTTGCGCTTGCACATCTTGCAAGGTCAAGGTGTTGCCCGCACTCATCAAGCCCGTGCTGTTGTCTAACGCCCCCGCACTGGTGACGGTGATGTTGTTATCTGCCCGAATCGCACCGCTGTCATTGCGCAGGTTGACGGTAGTGATGGCAATGTTGTTGCCCTCAATGCCATGGTTGGGGTCTGTGTTGCTTAATGTATTGCTGTTAGTCACATTCCCCGCACTCAGGCTGGTGGTGGCTGCACTGCGAATCAAACCATCCGTGTTGTTGATGGTGCTTGTGGTGCTGCCGTTAGCTGCAGTGAGGGAGATGTTGCCCAAGCCTTGAATTTGCCCACCTTGGGTGTTGCTGATGTTGGCGCTGTTGGCGGTCATGTCGCCTTTGCTGCCGATGTAGCCTGCGTCGTTGTTCAAGTCACCTGTTGTGAAGGTGCTTGTGCCTTGCGATGCAATGCCACCTTTGCCATTCAGAGCTGTATTGCTGCTGGTGTAGAGGCTGGCATTGGTGTTGGTGAGAGTTTGGCCATGGGTGTGGATGGTCAAATCACTGCCTGTTTGTATCAATCCCCCATTGTTGTTGAGTGCACCTGTTTGAAGATTGACTGTTTGGCTCGCGGCAATGGTGCCGCCCACATTGTTGAGCGCTTGCGCATCTGTCTTGATGTCAACGGCGCGCGCAATGATGCTGCCATAGGGTGAAGTGTTGGTAGCTAAAGGGATGGTCGTGCGCGTGTTGCTTAGACCTGCATTGTTCAGTGTGATGTCTAGAGCAGCTTGAATTTTTCCGCTGTCATTGGTTGTAGCGCCTGTGGTGGTGATGCTGAGGTTTTGATCCACAGAAGCCAAATTGCCTAGCGTGTTGTCCACACTGACTGCAGTGATGGCCAAATTTCCTTTTGCAGCCACCAAGCCTTGCAAGTTTGAGAGTGCGCCTGCATTCTGAGGCGAATCTGCGCTGGAGGTGGTGTTGAGATTGACAGCCAAATCGCCCAAGGCGCTGACTTGTCCTTGCTTGTTGGTCAACGATTGGGCAGCTAAGGTCAGGTTGCCATTGCTGGCCAATGTGCCTGCGGTGTTGTCTAGCCCTTGGGTGACAGAAACAGTCATTACGCCATTTCCGGTTTGAACAATTTGACCTTCGGTGTTGTTCAGACTGCTGGCAGTGAGGGTGATATTTTTGGCTGCTGTGTTTGCTGCACGGTGATCTACTGCCTCTGCATCAATGACCAATGCGCTGTTGCTGACGATTTGTCCCCGCTGGTCGTTCAAGGTGGTGGCTGTGACATGCAAGGTACCTGTTCCAGCGTGTTGAATCTTGCCATCGGTGTTAGTTAGCGTGTGTCCACTCAGATTTAAGTTGGCGCTGTTGGTGGCAATGGTTCCGTTTGTGTTGTTCAGCAATCCTGTGGGTGAGGTGAGAACAATTGATGTGTCACCCGTTCCTGTTTGAATTACTTGACCGTGGAAATTATCGAAATTTGCCACATCCACGTTGAGCTGACCTGCACTCAAAACACCTTGGGTGTTGTTCAATGCTTGGGTGTTATTGGCCTTTGCCGAAATACGCAATTTTCCTACGGTGGCAACTGTGGCGTTTGAAGTGTTGATATCACCTGAGGTGGCGGTGATGCCAATGTTGGCGCCGCCCGTTTGACTTCCTCTGAGGTTGACGCTGCTGCCACTGAGTGTGGTGTCGCCTGCTGCTAGGTTTTGACCGTAAGCGCTTAAGGTTTGCGTGGTCGTGATGGTTAAGTCACCACTGTTTTCTAGCCTGCCATCTGCGCCAACACCGGCACCGAGAACACCAGTAGAACTACTGCTGAGACTATTGGCTGATAGAGTGGCATTACCTTTGGCAGCAATAAAACCTGTGTTGGTCACCGCACCAGCAGCAAGCAACAAGTTCTTGTGTGCATACGCAGTGCCTTCGGTGTTGTCTAGTTCAGTGCCAATCGTTAGCGCCATATTGCCGTTGCTGACAACTTGTCCTGTCACACTGCTCAATGTGTCTGCAGCAATGCTCAAAACTCCCGAGCCAGCGTGTTGAATCTTTCCTCCGTTGTTGCTTAAAAGATTGACTGCAATGTTCAGGTTCTTGCTGTTAACCGCTACGGTGCCGTCCGTGTTGTTGAACGTACTGGTAGGCGATGTGAGAACAATGGACGTATCGCCCTCGCCCGTTTGTGTGATGTGACCCTGTGCGTTGGTGAGGTTGGCGACATCTAAATTCAGTTGACCTGCACTGAGCACACCATGTGTGTTGTCTAACGTTTGATCGTTATTGGTTTTGGCGTTGATGGCTAAAACGCCTATTGCGCCAGATGTGGCAACCGTGGCATTGGCGGTGTTGACGTTGCCTGAGGTGGCGCTGATGGTGATGTTGGCTGCACCTGTTTGACTGCTCGACAAGTCAACATGACTGCCCGTGAGTGCGATGTTGCCTGCGGCTAGGTTTTGGCCATTGGCTGCAAGGCCTTGGGTTGTGCTGACATTCAAATTTCCACTGCTGGCTAATGAACCATCAGTTTTGATGCCTGCCCCCAAAACACTTGCTGAGGTGCCACCCAGGCTATTGGCTGTGATGCTGATGTTGCCTTGTGCTGCGATGACACCACTGTTGGCAACGTTGCCTGTTGCATTGATCGTTTGATCGTTATTTGCGTAGAGCGTTCCGCTGTTGCTGATGTTGCCTTGTGTGCTGATTTGAAGGTTGGCACTGGCCTGCATTGCTCCGGTTGTGGTTAACCATCCATTGTTTTGCAACACCAAGTCGCCACCTGTGGAACCAATGGTGCCTGCACTGCGAACGCCCAAACCTTGCTCAGTGCCAATGAGGTGGATCTTGCCCGCGTACATGCCGCCGATCTGGGCCACATCTAACGAAAAACTTGGTACCGCGCCTGTACCGGTAATCGCCGTTGTCACTGGAGTTGCATTGGATACAAGACTACTAGCGTCAATCTGGTTTGCACCGGTGACAACTTTCAGCTCGTTGGCCCAGATGCCTGCATTGACTTGCATCGCTCTGGCCAGAATGGTGGCGTAGTCTGTAGCTCTTAGGTCTAAGCCGTTGCCATTGATGCTGACATTGCCGCCTTGCACAAGGTAGCCATCTAGGCTGCCGCTATTGAAGATGGGTGTGCCCGTGGTGAGGGTGGCTTTGCTGGTGTTGATAAAGCCACCGCCGTTGACGCTGATGCCCGATGGGTTGGCAATGACAACCTCGGCTTTTTGCCCTGCTACCTCTACATACCCATTGAGGTAGCTGGGGTTTGATGAGTTCACCTCGTTCAAAATGACACGCGCACTGCCCATGGCCAACCACGGATTGCCTTGCACCCAACCGCCTTGCTGAGTTTGCACATTGGTGCGGCTGTTGTTGAGAATCACGCCGTTACTCTGTACATCAAACTGGCTGTACAGGTTATGCGAAACGCCTGCGGTGCTGGGAGTTTGTATGTTGACCTGAGTCACGCCATTGGCGTTTTGCAAAACAGTGGGTTGTTGATAGCCAGGTGCGTTACGGTAGGCGACCACTTGAGCTTGAGCATGCGGTGACGGCAGCGCCCACAAAACAACACCTAATGCACATAACACAGCAAAACTCACCGCACTTAAAGCGACCGTAGCGCCATCCAATTGTTCGTTGCGGCCTAAATTATGTGTTTCACCGCGAGCACCTTTTCCTTGAGAGGAAGAGGTTTCAGCCACGGCAATGAGCTGCCCACGGTGCTTATTGAAAACGATACGGAATAAATTCTTGTTCATGGTTCGTCGCTTTTAAAAACTCACACTCAAACTAAAACCTGCAGTGCTTTTCGCTGTCTTGAAGTTGTTAGGTTGATTGAGGGGCTCGGCAATATAAAAGTCGTAGTTGATCTTTTGAACTGCTCCGCGCAAACCTAACACCGCGCCTGTCAAGCGCTTGGTTACCAACAACTCACTGGTAGGGCCTGCGACTAGACCTGTATCGATACCGACATACAACTCTTGACCGCTGTCACCCAAGGCAAAGCTCAGATCATTTCGCCAGAGCAAACCTCGCTCGGCGCTCAAAACAGATTCGCCGTCATAACCACGCACGGTGTAGCGCCCGCCGATAACAAAGCGGTCTTGAGGTGTGAGTGGGGTTTGGTTGTTCTGAATTCGCCAAGTGCCGTTGTAGCGAACGCGTTGCGTGTCCCATTTAAAAGGTAAGCTCAAATTGACATCTGCTGTGACCAATGCAAATCGGGACGTGCCCTCATTGAAGGCTTCTTCAGGTGCGGGTATCGAGCCAAATGCGCCCGTGCCACGCTTGTAAGTCAGGTTGCTTTCAAGCGTTGCCTCTTGGATGAAGACTTTGTGATTGAGTGTGCTGTCCCAACCACCCACCACGCGGCGTTGCACATTGACTTCTGTGTCATCAATGAAGTTATTGCTCTTGCGCTGAAATGCACGGACTGCCCAATTGAGTTTTTGCGAGCCATCGCGCATGACCAAACGGTTGAGCTTGATCTCGTTGTTTTCGCTGGTGCCTCGATAAACGTAACTTTGATTAAGTCCCGCCACAGTTTGGTGATAGGTACTGGTACTTGAAGTCGCCCCCAATGTCCAGTACCCAATCGGCAGTGAGTAGTGGATGGTGTTGGCGTGTGTGCCTCTGGGGCCAGGGTCGCCACCGCCCATGCCATTGGTGTTGGTGACATAAAACAAGTCATTAAGGGTGAGTGCGTTGTCGTAGCTGACGGTCACGCTGCCCTGGTATCGACCTGTCGCTTTGGTGCCGCTGTCATCTGCACTGACAGTAAGCCTGAAGGGGAAAGGCTGACGGTAGGACACGACCAAGTCACTGTCCCCCAGCTGAGCACCATCGCCTTGCGCAGGTTCGATTTGAATGTCAGCCTCTGCTGTGGGGACGCGTTTGAGGTTTTCCAAGGCTTGTTCAATGTCGCGCAAGTTGAGGATGTCGCCCGCTTGCATGGGGAGGGCATTTATCAAATTAGCGCGAGGGTCTACAGGTTCTGACAGTCGAATGGCGCGTATACGTCCCGGAATGAGTGTGAGCACCAAAGTACCTTGACTCATGTCTTGTTGTGCGGCGAGAACCCGTGTCGTAACAAATCCGCGATCTACCAAATTTTTTTGTGCCTGCTCAATCAGCCAAGCAACACCTTGAGCGCCAATACAACGGCCGACAAAGACGGGGGCATCAGGTGCAGTGAGTTGCTCAACCACCCAATCGAATTCAGGAAGTGGTGTGCCCGAGCTGTTTTGAAGCTGAACACGCTCAATCAAAAAACAAGGTGTTTCAATCGGCAGTATCTGCGTGGTCGCTTTTTCTGGAATAGAGAGGCGGACATCTGAGGTGCGCTCAAGTTGCTGGCGCTGCTGCTGCTCTTGTTGTTGCCGCCTTATGAGCTCTTGATCTTTGAGTACACCTACAGCACGCTCTTGTGCAGGCGTAATTTGCGCAACAACTGTTAAGCTGAAAGCCGCACCAGTCAACGCAAATAAGGCCTTGTAGACAAACCTCACATGCCGACCAAATTGGAAAAATCTTTGCAATTCATCTGCACCGGGTTTTGAGTTGCAACAAGAACTCTTGATAAGATTTTTTTTCATTTAACTCGCTGATGGTTGCCTGATATTTAATGTATTAATACTTAAAGTTTAATTTATCAATATCAATTGCGTATTTAAGTGCAGGTCAAAATGTGAATGGCATGAAAGAAAAACCAGCACACGCCCTTACTTAGTGCGTAACTTGAGTTGTTCACAATAGAGGCATGCCTATGAATCAATACCTAGTCCAACTCGAACAGTTGGCTGTGCCACTGGCCATCGCGGCCGTGATTTTTGTGTTCTCGCTCATCAGCTTCGGCGTGTGGGCTTCGCGCATTCGCCGCGTGCGTGCTGAGGTGGTGGGGCTCGATGCCCGCCTTGGCGCACACAAGGGCAGCAGCCGCGAAGCGCTGGCTTTGGCCGAAAGCAAAACCACCGACGACGAGCTGAAGTTTTTGCTGCGCGAAACCGAGGCGGGCCTGATTGACTTGCCCACGCAACACGGTGTGAGCCAAGGCCCACGCAGTAGCTACAGCTTTCGCAGCCATGCCGACACCTGGACGGTGCGCAGCGTGCTCGGTGGCCGCATGAACTTGGCCCTGTTTGAGACCATGCCCAATTTGCTGATTGGTTTTGGTTTGATGTGTACCTTTATCTTCTTGGCCGTGGCTTTGCAACAAGCAGGCTTGGCGCTCAATGCGCTGGATGTATCGGCACGTCAACAAGACCAAGCTTTGCAGTCGCTCATTGCCACAGCGGGCGGTAAGTTCATCACCTCTATCGCGGGCTTGTTGTGTTCGCTGGTGTGGAACTGGCGCGCCAAAGTAGCGCTGGAAAACTTGCAGTCCAGCATCGACACGCTGTGCCACACGTTGCGTGCCAAAGTGCCAGACAACGCGGCCGAAGCCAGCGTGCGTATGCAGCTGGCTTTGTTCCAAGACATCTTGGACGAGAACCGTTCACAGGTGAGCCAACTGCGCCGCTTTGAGGGCGACTTTGCCAACGCGATTGGCGACGCCCTCTCGCGCAACATGCAGCCCGCGTTTGACAAGCTGGCCCAACTGGCCGATAGCATTCAAACCTCCAGCCAAAGCTTTGGCAATGCTGGTAGCCAAGCGGCGGTTGAGCTGAGCAAAGCGGGCGAGACCTTGACCCAAGGCATCTCAACCGGACTCGCTTCGTTTGGCGATGCCGTGGGCACTTTGGCACAAACCATTCAAAACACCCGCACCACCATCACCGAGCTGGATGCTTCGTTGGCACGCGCCAGCGCCATGGGCCAAACCGGCACGCAACAACTCGAAACCCTGCTGGGTAACTTGGGCCAAACCGTGCAAACGGTGCAAGGCGCGATGTCGGGCTTGCAAGGCACGGTCGAGCGCATTGACCAAACAGCCGAGAAGTTCAAAGACAGCGCCAACGCCATCGAAGGTGCGGTGGGCTTGCAGCGTGCTGCGGCTACAGACTTTAAAGAAGCCTTGATTCCGATGAACCAAGCCTTGGGCCAAACCGTGGACACGCTCAAACAAAGCGCAGTGTCTGCCGAAGAGGCGCTGGGCCATGTGCGCTCACATTTGCAAGACGCACAAAAAGCACTCACCGGCACGGTGGACGCACTGACCAAGGGCGTGTCGGGCTACAGCACCCAAATTTCTGACCTGCACACCAAGATGGACCAACACTTGGCCAGCGCAGTGAACCAGCTGAGCGGCAGCATCACCAACCTGGAAGAAGTGTTGGACGAGTTCATCGACGCTTTGCCACCCAAGGCTTAAAGCCTAAAAGTCAAAGTTAAACGCGTCAATCATGTTCATCAAAACACGCCGCAACACTGCCGCCACCAACGAGCAGGTGGAAGAGTCGGGTTACATGGCTTCGGCCAGTGACTTGATGATTGGCCTGCTATTCATCTTCATCGTGATGGTGATGGTGCTGCTTTCACGCAAGCCCGAGCAACAACCCGAGCCCCCCGCCGACCCACTGGCAACCGTGGTGCACACCATCGGGACCAAGCTGCAAAACGCAGGTGTGCCCGTGACGATCAACCAAGTGTCGGGCGTCATCAGCTTGCCTGCCGACACCTTGTTTGCACGCGGCAGCGCAGAGCTAGAGGGCTTGGGCGTGCGCACGCTGCGCCAGTCTGCTGAGCAGCTGCAGCAGGTGCTGCCTTGCTACATCTATTCACAACGCCGCCGTCTGCCCGACGACTGCCCGCCTAACCCGCAACAGGTGGAGATTGAAACCATCCTGATTGAAGGCCACACCGACTCTGTGCCCCTGCACCGTGGCGACTACAACAACTGGCATTTGGGCCTAGACCGCGCACGTGCGGTTTACAAGGTGCTGGGCTCTGAAGGCATGCAAAGCTACCGCAACGAACGCGAGCAGCCGGTGTTTGGCATCAGCTCTTATGCGGACGAGCGCCCCAGCAACAAAGACAACGACACACAAAACCGCCGCGTGGAGCTGCGCTTTGTGTTGGCATTCCAGCCCACCGACACCGGTGCGGCCAAAGGCCCGAGCAGCACCTTGAAGAAGATGCAAGACACGGTGCGCTGATCCACCGCCACAAACATGCAAGAGTTCTTCGCCCCCCTGCCGCAAGACTTTGACCAGCTGGCTCATGCTGCGCGCACCAAGCGCGGCGGCGGCTTTGGCAAAGACCCAGACTTGCGCACCGTGGGCGAGCGCACCTACAGCGCGTTTGAGCGCGTGCAGTTTGCACCCAACAGCAGCGCACCGCGCCAACGCGATTGGCGACACATTCCCTACGCGTTGTGGCTCGATGCCGAGCGCGGCCTGCACACCCACACACCGCTGACCGACCGCTACTTTGAAGTGGCCGTACCCGAGGCGCTGGCCTCACGCCGCCCGCTCAAGTGGGGCCGTGGTTTGCTGCACACCTATCTACAAGGCTTCAACCCTGAGAACCCCGTGTTCTTGAAGTTGGCCCACACCGCACGCGAGTTCTTTTTAGACCCGCGCGTGTTGGCCTCGTTGTCAGAGACCGAAGCCAATGGCCTAGAGCGGCTCATCACCACCCTCGATGTGTTGGACCCGCTCAATGGCCCCGTGCATGTGGCCAACGATATTTTGGGCATGCCCGCCGACAAAACACTGGCGCAGTGGCAAGAGCGCCATGCGCTGACCCAAGGCTTTTGGCTGAACAACTTTTGCAAACAAGCCTTCATCGAAGCCTTGCAAGCCCCCGAAGAAATACGCAGCACCATTGGCTATGTGAAGCGTATGTGCGAATGGGCCATGCACGACATCGGCCAACCTACACAGCGCCTGCGCTACCCGCTGTGCCGCGACGAGTTTGCCTACAGCCTGCTCTCACCTTGGTTTGACCGCAACCCGCCACAAGACATCAAAAACGCACTGCTGTCTGAGTTGCTGCGCACCTTGGGCGACCCGCGCCACAACCACGCAGGCTGGCTGGGCGTGCGCCGCGAAGCCATCGAGACGGCTAGCCGCTGGCTAACCAGCCGCACCATGGATGCATTCTTTGAAATCTTGCGCCACACAGAAGATGACATTGGCCCTTACCGCCGCCGCTTTTGGGAAGCCTATTTCCACGCGGGCCATATTTTGGAAGCTTGGATTGCCTTGGGCGAACAGGCTATTACAGAGCTTCAAAAAATCGACCGTAGTGGGGAGCGGGGCTATGGCGAGCTGAGCTACGCCAAGATCTTGGGCAAGATCGCGCCTAACCAATGCGTGCTCATGCTGCGCATGGGCAATATCTTGTTTTGCGACTGGAGCCACCAAGGCCGTTTGCGCGCCATTGCACACAACGCCAAGCAAGCGCCCAAGCTGTACCAAAACGAGTACGAACTGTTCCAGCTGCGTTTCCCCACCACGCTGGACTTCAACGATGGCCAGCTGGACGACCCCGGCCTGTTGCACTACGAGTCCGAACTGGGCGGCTGGCAGGACACGGCGCGGCACTTCATTGATCAGCACCTGGGTATTCACTTAGAGCTCAGCGAGCTCATGCCCAGCGAAACGCCCAGTAAATAAGGCTAAATTGATAAAACACAAACCCGCGTCCCATCCAAGGGTTTGTATGCACCAAAAAAGTCAGACCCTTGTAAGAGCCCAAGCTCACAGTCACGGGGTTTTGACAGATACCGTCATATAAGAGGAGACCGGTTCATGAGCGACATCACCATTCACCAGCCATCAGCTGAGTTCGTCAAGCAAGCCAACGTATCCGGCATGGCCGCCTACGAAGCCTTGTGCAAAAAAGCTGAGACTGATTACGAAGGCTTTTGGGCCGAGCAAGCACGCGAGTTGCTGAGCTGGAAGACCCCCTTCACCAAAGTGCTCGATGAGAGCAACGCACCTTTCTTTAAGTGGTTCGAAGACGGCACATTGAACGCCTCTTACAACTGCTTGGACCGCAACATCGAAAAAGGCCTGGGCGACAAGACCGCCATCATCTTCGAAGCCGACGGCGGCGAAGTGACCAAAGCCACTTACAGCCAGTTGCTGGCTAAGACTTGCCAATACGCCAACGCCCTGAAATCAGTCGGCGTGAAAAAAGGCGACCGCGTGATGATCTACATCTCGATGTCGATCGAAGGCGTGGCCGCGATGCAAGCCTGCGCCCGTATCGGCGCAACCCACTCGGTGGTGTTCGGCGGTTTCTCTGCTCAATCTTTGCGTGACCGCGTGGAAGACACAGGCGCCGTGGCCATCATCACCGCTGACCAACAAGTGCGCGGTGGCAAGCACCTGCCTTTGAAAGCCATCGTCGACGAAGCCCTCACCTTGGGCGGCTGCGATTCTGTGAAAAACGTGTTGGTAGTCAAACGCACTGGTGGCGACATCGCCATGGTGGCAGGCCGCGACCAATGGATGGCCGACTTGGCTGACAAGCAAGCCACGACTTGCGAACCAGAATGGGTGGGCGCTGAGCACCCCCTGTTCTTGCTCTACACATCGGGCTCGACAGGCAAGCCAAAAGGCGTGCAACACAGCACCGGCGGCTATCTTCTGCACGCAGCATTGACCACCAAGTGGACCTTCGACTTGAAAGACAACGACGTGTTCTGGTGTACCGCCGACATCGGTTGGGTCACAGGCCACACCTACATCACCTACGGCCCATTGGCTTTGGGCGGCACTGAGATCGTGTTCGAAGGCGTGCCCACTTACCCAGACGCTGGCCGCTTCTGGAAGATGATCCAAGACCACAAAGTCTCGATCTTCTACACAGCGCCAACAGCCATCCGTTCACTCATCAAAGCCGCTGAAGCCAACGATGCTGTGCATCCCAAGAGCTACGACTTGTCTAGCCTGCGTTTGTTGGGTTCGGTCGGCGAGCCCATCAACCCAGCCGCTTGGGAGTGGTACTACAAGCACGTGGGCGGCAGCCGTTGCCCCATCGTCGACACCTTCTGGCAAACAGAAACCGGCGGCCACATGATCACCCCTCTGCCAGGCGTGACACCCATGGTTCCCGGCTCTTGCACACTGCCCTTCCCCGGCATTCAAGCTGCCATCGTGGACGAAGCTGGCAACGACATGCCTAACGGCCAAGGCGGTATCTTGGTGGTCAAGCGCCCATGGCCTTCGATGATTCGCAACATCTGGGGTGACTCAGAGCGCTTCATCAAGAGCTACTACCCAGAAGAATTCAAGGGCAAGTACTACTTGGCTGGCGACGGCGCGATCCGCGACGAGAAAACGGGCTACTTCACCATCACTGGCCGTATCGACGACGTGTTGAATGTGTCAGGCCACCGCATGGGCACGATGGAAATCGAATCTGCCTTGGTGAGCTGCACCGAGTTGGTGGCTGAAGCCGCTGTGGTGGGTCGTCCGGACGACACCACGGGCGAAGCCATCTGCGCGTTCGTCGTGTTGAAGCGTTCACGCCCCACAGGCGACGAAGCCAAAGCAATTGCCAAAATCTTGCGCGACCACGTGGGCAAAGAAATTGGCCCCATCGCCAAGCCAAAAGACATCCGCTTCGGCGACAACTTGCCTAAGACTCGCTCTGGCAAGATCATGCGCCGCTTGCTGCGCAGCTTGGCCAAGAACGAGGCGATCACACAAGACACCTCGACCTTGGAAAACCCAGCGATTCTGGACCAGTTGACAGACAACCACTGATCTGGCTTACCGAATCAGCCGAAAGGCTCTGAAAACCCGCCTAATTGGCGGGTTTTTTTATGCTCATTCAGGGTTTATTGGGTTGAACTTAAAATTTTTCCAATTTAAAATCAAATCTGCACATTACGAGAACTGCTGTGCCCACCATTGCGTCACCCACTGCTCAAACCCATGCTGTGCCGGCTGCCAAGCCCGCACCCGCAAAGGTGAGCGCAGGCGCAGCACCGCAAGCGGCACCTGAAGCGCCTGCCAAAAAAGTGGACCCTGTTCAGCAGATGCAGGCAGACAAAGAGGTGCGAGTGCAACGCCTGAACCAATCGTTGGATCGCAGTCAGCTCAATTACTCGTTTGACAAACAGTCCAGCACGCTGTCGGTGAAAGTGGTCAACAAGCAATCAGGCGAGTTCATTCGCCAGCTCGACTTTCAAGGTTTTCAAGCCATGGAATTCAGCACCCACGGCTACAAAGGCCGCTACGTGGACAACGCGGCTTAACGCTTCAACCGCGTCAGTCTTGGTCGAGCCAATGGCAAATAGGCTCCCACTGCTCTAAATCTTTTTGCACTTTCGATGGCGTGATGTCAAACATCGACAAGCCGTGCGCCGCCATGTGCAAGTAGTACTGGGTATCACGCAAGTAGGTCAGCACGGGTACTTGCAAGGACTCGATGAACTTGCGCAAGTTACCCGCCGAGATGGTGCGCGTGTCCACACGGTTGCCCACCACGCCCACTTGCGTGGGCAGCTTGGCGGTGATTTGCACCAGCTGATTCAAAAACTCATTCGTAGCTTGCATGTCAAACACACTGGGCATGACGGGCACGATGACCTTGTCGGCCCGCTCAATCACCTCTTGCAAGCGCCAACCACTGATGCCGCCCGGTGTGTCAATCACCACATGGGTGGTACCACGGGGTGGCTTGGCCGTCAAAACCAAGTCGGGTTGGTATTCCCAAGTGGCAATGCTCGGCAGGGTGTCAGGCCGCTGGCTCAGCCAAAACTTGGACGACTGTTGGGTGTCTGCATCGCCCAGCATGACCTGGTGGCCTTGCGACGCAAAGTAACCGGCAATGTTGGTGGAGAGGGTAGATTTACCTGCACCACCTTTTGGATTGGCAACAACAACGACTTTCATAGTGTTTTATTTTCATCTGATAAACGTCACTCGTACGCCATTTGGCGTATTTAATTGAAGAAATTGACAATATCCATATAAACTCGAAAGCATTCATATTTCAGAAAGACAACTGTATGAGCGAAGGCAGCAAAGACAAAAGTATTTTCATTGGCGCAGGTGTGATCTTCAAGGGCTCGATCAACGCACCAAACCAGGCCATCATTTCTGGCACGGTGGAAGGTGACTTGGTTGCCAAAGATGTACTCATTGGTGCTGCAGGTGTGGTCACCGGTACCACCGAAGCTGACTTCATCGACGTCAAAGGCGAGTTGAACCAGTCCATCACCAGCAAAAGCGTGCTCATCGTGCGCAACACCGGCAAGGTCACGGGCGATGTGACTTACGGCGAAATCGAAATCGAACGTGGCGGCAAAGTCAAAGGCTCCATGAAGCAGGTCTAACACCTGCGCCAGCCTTGACCCAAAGGGCAAGGCTGTGTTGCGCCACTTGGGCTGCACACAGCGTGACATGTAGCCCACTTAAAATGAGTGAAACTTTCAGAGCATCCTCGTTTGCCTCACTCGTCCCCCTCACACGCAGCCGCTGACACCTCAACCAGCGCCATCCAAACGATGGCAGCTTCGCCCTATGCGGCGCGTCAACGCTCACCCCGCAAACATCTGACTGGCATTGGCTGGGTTGTACTGCTCCACGCTCTGCTGCTGTGGGCCATCTCAACGGGCTTGGCACGCGATGTGGTGCAGATGACCGAGAACACCGTCGAGGCCGTGCTGATGTCTGAGGCGCCGCCGCCTGCGCCCACGCCGCCCCCCAAAACACCGCTGCCTAAAACACCCGCACCGCCGCCGCCTGCGCCCACCAGCACAGCACCGGCCATCACGCAAACTGCGGCACCGCCAGCAGCAGCACTCCAAGCGCCAGCCATTCGCATGGGTGCCGTCATTCAAGCGGGTGCACATTGCGCCAAGCCCGACTACCCCAGCGCCTCGCGCCGCATGGAAGAAGAAGGGACAGTCACGCTGAAGTTTTTAATTGGTGCGGACGGCAAGGTGATGCAGGCCGATGTTGAAAAATCATCGGGCTTCACCCGTCTGGACGAAGCCGCACGCAATGCGCTATCGAAATGCCAGTTCCGCCCCGGCACGGTGGACGGTAAGCCCGAGCAAAGCTGGGCCAGCATCAAATACACCTGGCGCTTGGAATAAGCGCCTTACCCAACACGCTCACACAAAGTCAGTCACAAGGAAACACCCATGTTGCAACACACCTTCACACGCGCCGCTGCGGCACTCTCAACACTGGCCTTCAGCGCCAGCGCCATGGCTGAAGAAGCCGTTGAGAACCCCTACGGCTTGTCCGCCCTGTGGGCTCAAGGCGACGTGGTGGCCAAGGCCACGCTGCTGATTTTGGTCATCATGAGCATGGGCAGCTGGTATGTGATCTTCACCAAGCTGGCTGAGCAAAACCGTGTGATGCGTTTTTCTAAAACAGCGCAAGACAACTTTTGGAACGCCGGCAATGTGCGCCAAGGCGCAGATGGTTTGGAAGAAGACAGCCCTTTCCGCTTCATCGCCGAAAAAGGGTTGGAGAGCGCAGGCAAGCACACCGGTTTGTTGGGCAACATCAACTTCAACGACTGGGTGACCATGAGCATCCAGCGCGCCATGAACAATGTGCAAAGCCGCATGCAAGATGGCTTGGCCGTGTTGGCCACCGTGGGCTCGACCGCACCGTTCGTCGGTTTGTTTGGCACGGTCTGGGGCATTTACAACGCGCTGGTGAAGATTGGCATGTCGGGCCAAGCCAGCATCGACAAAGTGGCGGGCCCTGTGGGCGAGTCGCTCATCATGACCGCCATTGGTTTGGCCGTGGCCGTGCCTGCGGTGTTGGGCTACAACTGGCTGGTGCGCCGCAACAAAGTGGCAATGGAAGAAGTGCACGCCTTTGGCGCGGACTTGCATGCGGTATTGTTGGGTTCGGCACAGAAGTAAGCCATGGCCATGCACCTAGGCCCCAGCGAGGGCGACGATGAGCTGCTGACCACCATCAACACCACGCCGTTGGTGGATGTGATGTTGGTGCTGCTCATCATTTTTCTCATCACCATTCCGGTGGTAACCACCTCTGTCAAAGTGGATTTGCCTCAAGAGGTACAACAACCGCGCGAAACCAAGCCAGACAACATCATCTTGTCGGTCAATGCGCAAGGCCAAGCTTATTTGTATGACGCGCCCGTCCGCAGCAACGCAGACCTGATCAAGCAGCTGCAAACCTTTGCCGAGAAAACGCCACAACCCGAAGTGCAAATTCGCGGTGACGCGAAGACCGACTTTGAAGCCGTGGGCCGCGTGCTGTATGCCGCGCAGGTGGCGGGGTTGACCAAGGTGAGGTTTGTCACGGACCCGCAGGGGAAATAAGCATGGCGATGAATCTTCAAACCCAAGACGAACCCGAAGTGATGATGGACATCAACACCACGCCGTTGATCGACGTGATGCTGGTGCTGCTGATCATGCTCATCATCACCATCCCCGTGCAGCTGCATTCGGTCAACCTCGACATGCCGCAAAGCGCCACACCGCAAACCAAAAAGCCCAATGTGGTACGTATCGAAGTGGATGCACGCAGCGTGGTCAACTGGAACGGCAAGCCTTTGGCTGATCGTGCTGCACTCGATGCGCTGTTGCTAGAGGCCAAAGCCCAAGAGCCACAGCCCGAGCTGCACATCAAAGCCCAAGGCAAAGCCAAGTACGAAGCCGTGGCCGGTGTGTTGGCCAGCGCGCAACGTCAGGGCCTGACCAAGATTGGCATTGTGGGCACGGAGCAATTTGCTGCGCCTTAACGCAAGCACTGTGTTCGACTTGAAGCAAGCTCAGGCCTGCCATATTCTTGAAGCCACTTACGCGACGATGCCCTTGTCCTTGAGCGCTTGAATCTGCGCAGCCGTCAACCCAATTTCATGTAACACCGCATCCGTGTCTTGCCCAATGGTGGGCGCATTACGGCGATGGCTGCCGGGTGTGCGTGAGAGTTTGGGAATGATGCCGGGCACGGCCAGCGATGTGCCGTCATCCATCTGCACCTGTTGAATCATCTCGCGTGCTTGGTAGTGCGGGTCAGCCGCAATGTCGGCCACGGTGTAGATGCGGCCCGCGGGCACATCGGCTTTGTCCAAAGCTTCTAGCACTTGTGCCACGGTGAGCTGCGCGGTCCACACGCCAATGGCAGCATCAATCTCAGCCACGCGTTTCACACGGCCTGCGTTGTCACCCAACGCAGGGTCGTTGCCCAAATCGTCACGGCCTAGGGTGTGCATGAGGCGTTTGAAAATGCTGTCGCCGTTGCCTGCAATCAGCACATAGCCGTCATCGCCACAACGGTACGCGTTGCTAGGTGCAATGCCGGGCAAGGCACTGCCGGCTGCTTCGCGCACCGCACCAAACGCGCTGTACTCGGGCAGCAAACTTTCCATGCAGTTGAAGACGGCTTCGTACAAGGCCACGTCAATCACTTGGCCTTGACCGCTTTTCTCGCGCTCGTGCAGCGCCATCAAGATGCCAATCACGCCATGCAACGACGCCAGCGTGTCGCCAATGCTCACGCCCACACGCACGGGCACACGACCGGGCTCGGCAGTCAGGTGGCGCAAGCCACTCATGGCCTCGGCCACCACGCCAAAGCCGGGCTTGTCGCGATACGGCCCCGTTTGCCCGTAGCCACTGATGCGCAACATGATGAGACGTGGGTTGATGGCCAACAGTTCGTCCGGCCCGAGGCCCCAACCTTCCATTGCGCCAGGGCGGAAGTTTTCAATCAACACATCTGCGTCTTTAGCGAGCTGACGCACGATGTCTTGTGCTTCTTTTTCTTTCAGGTCCAACGCCACCGAACGCTTGTTGCGCGACTGCACTTGCCACCACACGGACGTGCCGTCTTTGAGCAAACGCCATTTGCGCAGCGGGTCACCCGTCTTTGGGGTTTCAATCTTCACCACATCTGCGCCAAAGTCGGCCAACGTTTTGGCAGCAAAAGGGCCTGCGATGAGTTGACCGAGTTCGACCACGCGCAGGCCGTGAAGTGGGGTTTGGGCGGGGCTGTGTGTGGCTGAGCTGTTCATGCTTGGCATTGTGCCCATGCCCGCAACAACTGGGCACCCACGTCTTCACGCAGGCGACACGGCTCAGGGCAAAAACGCGGGGCTAAGCAAACGCAAGCCCACCGTGAACCAACGCTCGTGTTCGGGCTGACCTATGCGGTTGCCATAAGTGGTGTCAATCTGCACACGCTGGGGCACAAGCCACATACGCAAACCCACTTGGTAGCGTGTGCCAATGGCGGCTTCGCCATAGGTCTCAGCAATCGCGATGACTTTGGCGGTGAGTGGCAATTCGCCCCCCACACCCCATGTGGGCCGATTCACACCCAAGGTTTGATGGTTGACCCATCCCGCATTCAGGTGAACAAACCGGTCTTGCCCCAAGGGCACGGTCACCGGCACGTTGAGGTAATAGTCTTTGTCTTCAGGCTTATTTCCCAAAGCGGGGCGCGTGACCATGGTGCCCAAGGTGGTGGAAATACCCACGGTGTCCTCGCCCACAGGGACCCAGCGCTTTTTGGCTTGCGCCACCCAAAATTGGGTTTTACCCAGCCCATCATCGGTTTGAGCATTGCCTCCCACCGCCCACTCCACCTCGCCACCCAAGTTACAGCCGGGAATGGCCCAGCGTTCTAGCGACGTATGGGTGGTTTTGACCCAACTCTCCAACTGACAGGCTTTGTCGTCCACGATGTTGGCGTCATCGGTGTTCATGGGGCGAGCGGCTTGAGCCTGGCTCGCACACAGGGCAACCAGCCCGAAAGCGAGAAGCGTTTGGCGCAACTGAACAGAAGAAGGGATGAGGCGAAGCACGTCTGAAAGTAGAAGTTGAAGCACGGCGCGGTGTCGCCATGGATTCATTGTAGAAAGGCTTTATTTCATTTCCATGAATCAGCAGCCGTGCTCCCGCATAAAATCGCAGGCTCCATTTAAGGAAGACTCATGGGACGCACCCTTTACGACAAGATTTGGGACGAGCACGTCGTCCACACCGAAGAAGATGGCACAGCCATCCTCTACATCGACCGCCATTTGGTGCACGAAGTCACCAGCCCGCAAGCGTTTGAGGGCATTCGCCAAGCGGGCCGCAAGGTCTGGCGCGTGAGCTCTATCGTGGCCACCGCCGACCACAACACGCCCACCACCGGCTGGGAACTGGGCTACGACGGCATCACAGACCCCATCAGCAAAGAACAAATCACCACGCTGGACAGCAACATGGCCGAGTTCGGCTCTGCCGCGTTCTTCCCGTTCATGTCTAAGCGCCAAGGCATCATCCACGTCATTGGCCCTGAGAACGGCGCCACTCTGCCGGGCATGACTGTGGTGTGCGGCGACAGCCACACCTCCACCCACGGCGCGTTTGCGGCGTTGGCCCACGGCATCGGCACCTCTGAGGTCGAGCACGTCATGGCCACGCAAACCTTGTTGGCCAAAAAAGCCAAGAACATGCTCATCAAAGTCGAAGGCACGCTGGCCAAAGGCGTGACCGGCAAAGACGTGGTGCTGGCCATCATCGGCAAGATCGGCACAGCCGGCGGCACGGGCTACACCATTGAGTTTGCGGGCTCTGCCATTCGCTCACTCAGCATGGAAGGCCGCATGACGGTCTGCAACATGGCCATCGAAGGCGGCGCACGCGCTGGTTTGGTGGCGGTGGACGACAAAACCATTGAGTACGTCAAGGGTCGCCCTCTCTCGCCAACAGGCGTGGAATGGGACCAAGCCGTGGCCTATTGGAAAACCTTGCACTCAGACGCCGACGCCAAGTTTGACGCGGTGGTGGAGTTGAAGGCCGAAGACATCTTGCCGCAAGTCACTTGGGGCACGTCACCCGAAATGGTGCTGGACATCAACGGCATCGTGCCTGACCCAGACAAAGAAAAAGACGCCAACAAGCGCGGTGCGATTGAACGCGCGTTGACGTACATGGACTTGCAACCCGGCAAAGCGTTGAACGATTTGTTTGTCGACAAAGTGTTCATTGGCTCTTGCACCAACAGCCGTATTGAAGACATGCGCGAAGCCGCAGCCGTGGTCAAGAAACTCGGCCAAAAAGTGGCCAAGAACATCAAGCTCGCTTTGGTGGTGCCCGGCTCTGGCTTGGTCAAAGAACAAGCGGAAAAAGAAGGCCTGCACGAGATTTTCAAAGCCGCTGGCTTTGAGTGGCGCGAGCCAGGTTGCTCCATGTGTTTGGCCATGAATGCCGACCGCCTGGAGCCCGGCGAGCGTTGCGCCTCGACCAGCAACCGCAACTTCGAAGGCCGTCAAGGCAACGGTGGCCGCACCCATTTGGTCAGCCCCGCCATGGCAGCCGCTGCCGCCATTCACGGCCACTTTGTGGACGTGCGCAAGTTCGCGTAACTCAGGAGCATCGCTATGAAAAAATTTCTATGGATCGCTTTAGGCTTGGTGGCTGTGATGGGCCTCAGCGCTTGCAACACCCTACGCGGCATTGGCCAAGATGTGCAAAAGGCCGGTTCGGCCATTGAAGACGCAGCGAAGAAAAAATAATGCAGAAATTCACCTTACACAAAGGCATCGTGGCTCCGATGGACCGCGAGAACGTCGACACCGACGCCATCATCCCCAAGCAGTTTTTGAAGTCCATCCGCAAGACGGGCTTTGGCCCCAACTTGTTTGACGAGTGGCGCTATTTGGACCACGGCGAGCCCGGCCAAGACCCTGCCAGCCGCAAGCCCAACCCCGACTTTGTGCTGAACCAGCCGCGCTACAAAGGCGCATCGGTGCTGTTGGCCCGCAAGAACTTTGGCTGCGGCTCGTCACGCGAACACGCACCTTGGGCGATTGACCAATACGGCTTCCGCGCCGTGATTGCGCCGAGCTTTGCCGACATCTTCTTTAACAACTGTTTCAAAAACGGCTTGCTGCCCATCGTGTTGCCCGAAGCCGCGATTGACCTGTTGTTCAACGAAGTGCACGCCTTCCCTGGCTATGAGTTGACGATTGACCTTGAAAACCAAGTCATCGTGCGCCAAGGAAATGGCGGAGGGGGCGACCCCATTCCATTTGACGTGCAAGCCTTCCGCAAATACTGCTTGCTCAACGGCTTCGACGACATTGGCCTGACTCTGCGTCAGTCCGACAAGATCAAAGCCTTTGAAGCCGAGCGCTTGGCCACCAAGCCTTGGTTGGCTCACACGATGTAAACCCATTTAGAAGAACAACACATGAAAATCGCAATCCTCCCCGGCGACGGCATCGGCCCAGAAATCGTGGCCGAAGCGGTCAAGGTCTTGAACGTCCTCGACCTCAAGTTTGAATCCGAAACAGCCTTAGTCGGCGGTGCAGCGTTTGACGCGCACGGTCACCCTCTGCCCGAAGCCACGCTGAAGCTGGCCATGGAATCGGATGCTGTGTTGTTCGGCGCTGTGGGCGACTGGAAATACGACACCCTCGACCGCCCTCTGCGTCCTGAGCAAGCCATTTTGGGTTTGCGCAAAAACATGGGCCTGTTTGCCAACTTCCGCCCTGCCATTTGCTACGAGCAATTGGTGGGCGCATCCAGCTTGAAGCCTGAGCTGATTGCTGGCTTGGACATTTTGATCATCCGCGAACTGACCGGCGACATTTACTTTGGCCAACCCCGCGGCCGCCGCGTGGCCACCGACGGCCACTTCCCAGGTGCTGAAGAAGCGTTTGACACCATGCGCTACTCCAAGCCCGAGATCGAGCGCATTGCACACGTGGCTTTCCAAGCTGCCCGCAAGCGCAAAGCCGCAGGCACCGAAGGCCGCGTGACCAGCGTGGACAAAGCCAACGTGCTCGAAACCTTCCAGTTCTGGAAAGACGTGGTGAGCGAAGTGGGCAAAGAGTACCCAGACATCGCCCTCGACCACATGTACGTCGACAACGCCGCCATGCAACTGGTCAAAGAGCCCAAGCGCTTTGACGTGGTGGTGACCGGCAATATGTTTGGCGACATCTTGAGCGACGAAGCGTCGATGCTGACTGGCTCTATCGGCATGTTGCCTTCTGCTTCTTTGAACTCAAAGAACCAAGGCTTGTACGAACCTAGCCACGGCAGCGCCCCCGACATCGCCGGCAAAGGCGTGGCCAACCCCTTGGCCACCATCCTCAGCGCCGCCATGATGTTGCGCTTTAGCTTGAACCAAGCGGCAGCGGCTGATCGCATCGAGACAGCGGTGAAAGCCGTGTTGGCCCAAGGCCTGCGCACCCCCGACATCTACAGCGAAGGCACGACCAAAGTGGGCACGGCTCAGATGGGTGATGCGGTGGTGAAGGCTTTGCGTTAAGTCGACGCGACCTTGCTAACGAAAACGCGCCTTTTGAGGCGCGTTTTTTATTGAGCAGTTGCGTGAAGCCGAAGCCCCAAAGCACGAACAACTTTGATGATGGTGGCTAACTCTGGATTGCCCGTGGAAGACAACGCTTTGTAAAGACTTTCGCGCCCGAGCCCTGTATCGCGAGCCACTTGAGACATACCCTTGGCGCGAGCAATATCCCCCAGCGCAGCTGCAATCAAAGCGGAATCGCCCTCCTCTAACGCCGCCTCTAAATAGGCTGCCATGTCTTCTTCGGTTTTGAGATGCTCTGCAGCATCCCAAGTCTGGGTTGCGTTGTTTGCCATGTTTCTCTCCTAAAGCATCTTTGCCAATTCATGTGCCGTTGCAATGTCGCGCGACTGGCTTCACATCGCCAAAATTCCCCAAAGACAGCCGACGAATTCGAATGTCAATTCGAGCTCTCGCCGTTCGGTCACGCAGCGATGCAAACCAACGTGCGTAGTGTTGGGTCTGCCGAATTTCAATCGTTGCTTGATTGTACTCCATGGGATACATTTAATCAAGGTATCGAACCAAGTGTTGAAGCGTTCCTCAAAAATCTGTCAGCCAGCCCCAAGCCCCCATCCACTACAATCGCAACCATGTTTCACGCCCGCACGTTCTCTCTGAACTTCGCAGCCCCCGCACTGGTGGCTGCGTTTGCGCGCGTGAACACCATCAAAACCACGACCATTAAGGGCTAAACGCTCCGGTTCGTCGTGCGCCCCCCGGCCAGACGAGCCGGGCAAACAGTCAGGTCTGGCACTGTTTTCTACATTTGAAAAGGCGTTGAAAAATGAGCAAGTTAGTAGGTTTAGTCGGTTGGCGCGGCATGGTCGGCTCGGTGTTGATCGACCGCATGGTTCAAGAAAAAGATTTCGATCTGATCGAACCCGTGTTCTTCTCCACGTCTAACGCAGGCGGCAAAGCCCCCGCGCAAGCCAAGAACGAAACCACGCTCCAAGACGCCAACAACATTGACGCTCTGAAGCGCTGCGAGATCATCATCACCTGCCAAGGTGGCGACTACACCAAAGAGGTGTTCCCAAAGCTGCGCGCAGCGGGCTGGAACGGCCACTGGATTGACGCAGCCTCTAGCCTGCGCATGGCCGACGACGCCGTGATCATCTTGGACCCTGTCAACCGCAACGTCATCGACAGCGCGCTGGGCAAAGGCGGCAAAAACTGGATCGGCGGCAACTGCACTGTGAGCTTGATGCTCATGGGCTTGGGCGGCTTGTTCCAACACAACATGATCGAATGGGTCAGCGCCATGACATACCAAGCGGCTTCGGGCGCTGGTGCACAAAACATGCGCGAATTGCTGAGCCAAATGGGCGCTTTGCACAATGCCGTCAAAGACGATTTGGCCAACCCCTCTTCTGCCATCTTGGACATCGACCGCAAAGTGTCGGCCACCATGCGCAGTGCTGAGTTCCCCACCAAAAACTTCCGCAACACCGCCTTGGCTGGCAGCTTGATCCCTTGGATCGACGTGCCTGTCGAACACGGCCAAAGCAAGGAAGAGTGGAAAGGCGGCGCTGAGTGCAACAAGATCTTGGGCAACCCAGCGTTCCGCACTGCTGGCTCTATCCCAATCGACGGTTTGTGCGTGCGTATCGGCGCGATGCGCTGCCACTCACAAGGCTTGACCATCAAGCTGAAAAAAGACGTGCCGATGGACGAGATCGAAAGCATCTTGGCCAGCGCGAACGACTGGGTCAAAGTGGTGCCCAACGTGCGCGAAATCAGCGAACGTGACCTGACACCTGCAGCCGTGACCGGTACTTTGACAGTGCCAGTGGGTCGCTTGCACAAAATGGCCATGGGCAATGACTATCTTGGCGCGTTCACCGTGGGTGACCAGCTCTTGTGGGGCGCTGCCGAGCCATTGCGCCGCATGCTGCGCATCCTGCTCGAGGCGTAAAACAAAGTAATATCTTTGGCTATGAAAAAAGCTCACCGCTCTGCTTCCCATTTGTTCCAGCGATCTGCGCTGTGGGCAGCCTTGTCACTGTCAATTTTGGGCAATGCACAGGCACTCACTTTGAACCGCCCAATCGTGCAGAGCAAGCAGGGCGAGGCTTTGCGCGCGGAGATCGACATCAGCGAAATCAGCTATGCCGAACAAACCGAGTTGCAAGCCAGCTTAGCCAGTCAAGAAATTTACAAAGCCGCCCAAATCGACCTTCCGTCACATAACGGTGTTCCAGTGGACATTCAGGTGCAGCTGTTGCGCCGTGACAACGGAAAATTGTATTTAAAAGTCAGTAGCAAGCAATCCATCCAAAGCACTTCCCTCGATTTATTGATTGATTTGCGCTGGGCGACTGGGCGCTTGCTACGCGACATAAGTTTGTCTCTCGACGATGGCAGATTGATTGCCAAACCAATCGCCTCACTGCCCATCGCCGCGCAACCAACGCCTAGTGCTTCGGTTGCAGTCGATACAGCTCCACAAATCACAGTTCAACGTGGTGACACGGCCAGCGAACTCACTGCCAACAAGATGGCCGAAGGCGCTTCGCTAGAACAAATGCTGATTGCTCTATTGCGCAACAACCCCGATGCGTTCGTTGAATCTAACGTCAACCGCATGAGAGAAGGCGCTTTGCTCACCCTGCCGACTGAGCAAGAAGCAAAAGCAGTCTCACGCGAAGAAGCGCGCCGTGAAATTCAAATTCAGGCCAAAGACTTTGAGGCCTACCGCGCCGAACTAGCCGCACGCGCCCCAGGCGGCATAGTGCCCAAAGTGGCCCGCGATGCCGAAGGCAAACTCGACGCCAAAGTACAAAACAAAAATGCCAAGGCCAACCAAGACAAATTGACTTTGGCCAAGCCCGGCAGCAAAGACGCGGCGACTGAAGACAAGATTGCACAGCAGCGCGAAGCCCAAGACGTGGCCACCCGCGCTGCCGAACTCAGCCGCAACATTGCCGAACTCGGCAAGATTGCGGCAGCCACCGTGACCGGTGCAGCTGATGCTGCTTCTGGCGCCGCCTCTGCGGGCGGCATTTTGCCCGTCGACGTCCCTGCCAGTGCTGCTGAAGCCAACGGCGAATGGCTCAACGACCTGCGCGAACACAGCCTCACGCCCGTGGGTGCTGGCAGCTTGATTGCTTTGTTGGTGCTGGTGGGCTTGTGGCGCCGTCGCACTTTAAACAAGCGCGAAGACGACATCCACGGCCTGCCCCCCTTGAACGTGAAGTTCAACCTCGACCTGCCTGAGCACGATCATGCGGAGCCCGTCGAACGTGCCTACATCCACGATGTGGCCACGCACATGCACAACACGCATGAACACCCACATGACCATGAGCACCACGCCCATGACGAGGATGATCTGCAAGAAGAAACGCACGCGCCACACGATGCACACGCCATTCGCCCAACCATGGAGATGCCCAACATTTCCTTGGATTTAAACGAACACGATGCACCCGCTGGCCCCTACCAAGTGCGCATTGACTTGGCCGACGAGCTGTGGAACTTGGGCCAGCTGCACACCAGCCGTGCTTTGATGGAAGAAGTGGCCAACGAAGCCTCGGGCGCTGACAAAGAAAAAGCCCTCAAGTGGCTGGCTGAACGAGGCTAAGCCGCATGCGCATTGCGATGGGCTTGAGCTACAACGGCCAAGCCTACGAAGGCTGGCAGAGCCAATCCTCGGGCAAAACGGTGCAGGACAAGCTTGAAAAAGCGCTGGCCAAATTCACCCAAACCTCCATCTCTACTTTGTGTGCTGGCCGCACCGATTCAGGTGTGCATGGCCTCATGCAAGTCATTCACTTTGACACCGAGCTAGAGCGCACAGACCAATCTTGGCTGCGCGGCACCAACCGCTATTTGCCACTCGACATTGCTGTGCAATGGGCACGCGAAATGCCCCGCGAATTCCACTGCCGCAGCAGCGCCATTTCGCGCCGCTATGCCTATGTATTGCTCGAATCAGCCGTGCGCCCCAGCGTCGAAGTAGGCCGCGTGGGTTGGGTGTATCGCCCGCTCAACCTTGAAGCCATGCAAAAAGCCGCGCAGTATTTGATGGGTGAACACGATTTCACCTCATTTCGCGCCGCCAGCTGCCAAGCCCTCACGCCCGTCAAAAACATGACGCGCATCGACATCAGCCGCAAAAGCACCCACGCAGGCTCGGCCGTGTGGCGCTTTGAGTTTGAAGCGAGCGCCTTTTTGCACCACATGATTCGCAACCTCATGGGCTGCTTTGTGAAGATTGGCTCTGGCGACAAACCACCCGAGTGGATGGCCGACGTGCTGTCCGCCCGCGACCGCGATGCCGCCGCCCCCACGTTCAGCCCCGATGGTTTGTACTTTTTGGGCCCTCGCTACGACGCGCAGTGGAATTTGCCTGACCGTACCCCTGCGTATGATGGATTGCCATGAACCGCCCCATCAGCCGAACACGTATCAAAATTTGTGGACTCACCCGTGAACAAGACGTCGACGCCGCCGTGGCGGCGGGCGTGGATGCCATTGGCTTTGTCATGTACGCACCCAGCCCGCGTGCGGTGACGGTGGAGCGCGCGGCCGAGCTGGCCTTACGCCTGCCCGCCTTCGTCACGCCCGTGCTGCTGTTTGTGAACGAAACCTCCGAGGCCATTGCCCATGCTTGTGTGCAAGTGCCGGGCGCTTGGCTGCAGTTTCATGGCGACGAAACGCCCGACCACTGCCGCAAGATTGCCCGCACCCTTGGCCGCCGCTGGATGCGCGCTGCCCGCATCCCGTTAGAAACCCCTGCGGGCGAAGAACCTTTCGACCTCTTAAAATACGCGCAAGATTACTCAGACGCCCAAGCGGTGCTGCTCGACGCCCATGTCGACGGTTACGGCGGCGGCGGCAAAACATTCAATTGGTCACAGCTTCCTCAAAACGTCAACGCTCACCTCGTCTTGTCTGGTGGACTCAACGCTGCCAACGTGACCGATGGCATTCGCGCGCTGCGTAACCACGGCCATTCATTGGCAGTGGACGTAAGCTCTGGCGTGGAATCGGCCAAAGGCATCAAGGATGCGGCCAAAATCAATGATTTCGTCAGAGCCGTTCGCGCAGCAGACGCAGAGCACCCGCTCTAAGCCCTCCCCTTTTTTGTTTGAAGCTCTTGGGCTGACTGCGATGACAGCAGTTAGCACCAGACATTTTTTGTAGGCAACCTATGTCGAACTACCAACAACCCGATGCCAAAGGCCACTTTGGCATTTACGGCGGCAGCTTCATCAGCGAAACGCTGACCCACGCCATCGAAGAGCTGAAAGACGCGTACGCCAAATACCAACACGACCCCGACTTCATTGCCGAGTTCAAAAACGAGTTGGCGCACTTTGTGGGCCGCCCTTCGCCCATTTATCACGCAGCCCGCATGAGCCGCGAAATGGGTGGCGCGCAAATCTTCTTGAAGCGTGAAGACCTGAACCACACCGGCGCACACAAGATCAACAACACCATTGGCCAAGCCATGCTCGCCAAGCGCATGGGCAAGCCCCGCGTGATTGCCGAAACCGGCGCAGGCCAGCACGGCGTGGCCACCGCCACCATTTGCGCGCGTTATGGTTTGGAATGCGTGGTCTACATGGGTGCAGAAGACGTCAAGCGTCAAAGCCCCAACGTGTACCGCATGAAGCTCTTGGGCGCGACGGTTGTACCTGTGGAGAGCGGCAGCCGCACCCTCAAAGACGCGCTGAACGAAGCCATGCGCGACTGGGTGGCCAATGTGGACAACACCTTCTACATCATTGGCACTGTGGCGGGCCCACACCCCTACCCAATGATGGTGCGCGATTTCCAAAGCGTGATTGGCGAAGAGTGCCTCACGCAAATGCCAGAGATGTTCAAGAGCCTCAAGATGGCTGAAGAACAACCCGATGCCGTCATCGCCTGCGTGGGCGGCGGCAGCAATGCCATGGGCATCTTCTACCCCTACATCAACCACGCCAACACACGCCTGATTGGCGTGGAAGCCGCTGGCGAAGGCATGGACACTGACCGTCACTCGTGCTCGTTGCAGCTGGGCGCTCCCGGCGTGTTGCACGGCAACCGCACCTACATCTTGCAAGACGAGAACGGCCAGATTACTGAAACGCACAGCGTGAGCGCCGGCCTTGACTACCCTGGCGTGGGCCCCGAGCACGCATTCCTCAAGGACATTGGCCGCGCCGAATATGTGGGCATCACCGACAAAGAAGCGTTAGAAGCCTTCCACTACCTGTGCCGCACCGAGGGCATCATCCCCGCGCTGGAATCCAGCCATGCCGTGGCATACGCCATGAAGCTGGCCAAGACCATGAAGCCCGAGCAGTCCATCTTGGTCAACCTCTCTGGCCGTGGCGACAAAGACATTGGCACGGTGGCCGACCTGAGCAACGCAGACTTCTTCTGTCGCCCCAGCTGCCAAGGCCAAACGGTCAAGGGCGGCCCTGCCGAACAAACCATGAAATTTGTGAAGTGAACTGCACCATGAGCCGCATTGACGCCACCCTTAAAAACCTCAAAGCCCAGGACCGCAAAGCCCTCATCCCCTATGTGATGGCAGGCTTTCCGCAAGCCAACATCACGCCCGCCCTCATGCACGGCATGGTGGATGCAGGCGCTGACATCATCGAACTAGGCGTGCCGTTCAGCGACCCCATGGCCGACGGCGCTGTGATTCAAAAAGCAGGCGAAGCCGCGCTGCGTTTTGGCATTGGCACAGCCCAAGTGCTGGACATGGTGCGTGAGTTCCGCAAGACCGACCACACCACCCCCGTGGTGCTGATGGGCTACGCCAACCCCGTGGAGTGCTACAACCTCAAGCACGGCACAGATTCATTCGTCAAAGACGCTTCTGCTGCAGGCGTGGACGGCGTGCTCATCGTCGACTACCCACCGGAAGAGTGCGAAGAGTTCGCCGCCACCCTGCGGGCGCACAGCATGGACCTGATCTTCTTGCTCGCGCCCACCAGCACCGACAAACGCATGGAGCAAGTGGCACGCATTGCCAGCGGCTATGTGTATTACGTCTCGCTCAAAGGCGTGACTGGCGCTGGCAACCTCGACACCGATGCCGTGGAAGCCATGCTGCCGCGCATTCGCCAGCATGTGCACATCCCCGTGGGTGTGGGCTTTGGCATTCGCGATGCCGCCACCGCCACCGCCGTGGGCCGCGTGGCCGATGCCGTGGTGATTGGCAGCCGCATCATCCAGCTGCTTGAAGCTGCGCCAGCAGGCCAAGAAGTGGCTGCAGCGCACGAGTTTTTGGCCGGTATTCGCAAGGCTTTGGACGCATAAAGCGCCCTTGTAGCCACAACCACCCTGCCCGTTAAAATCAATCAATTCCAAAAGAACTGACGAAAGGCTCACCATGAGTTGGCTCGAAAAACTGCTTCCCCCAAAAATTCAACACACCGAACCGTCTGAGCGCCGTAGCGTGCCCGAAGGTGTTTGGGTCAAGTGCCCCAGCTGCGAAACCGTGCTCTACAAGAGCGACTTGCAAGCCAACCACAACGTCTGCCCCACCTGCAGCCACCACCACCGCATGAGCGCCCGCGATCGTTTGGACATGTTCCTCGACGCCGAAGGCCGCTACGAAATCGGTCAAGAAGTGCTGCCTGTGGACGCCTTGAAGTTCAAGGACAGCCGCAAGTACCCCGAGCGCCTCAAAGAAGCCATGAACAACACCGGCGAAACCGACGCCTTGGTGGTCATGGGTGGTGCGGTGCACAACATCAACGTGGTCGTGGCCTGTTTTGAATTCGACTTCATGGGCGGCTCGATGGGCTCGGTCGTGGGCGAGCGCTTTGTGCGCGGCGTGCACACCGCCATCGAACAAAAAGTACCGTTCATTTGCTTCACCGCCACCGGCGGCGCGCGCATGCAAGAGGGCTTGCTCTCGCTCATGCAAATGGCCAAAACCAACGCCTCGCTCACCCGCTTGGCCAAAAAAGGTTTGCCCTACATTGCTGTGTTGACTGACCCCACCATGGGCGGCGTATCAGCCGGCTTTGCGTTTGTGGGTGATGTGGTCATTGCCGAACCTAACGCGCTAATTGGCTTTGCCGGCCCACGCGTGATTGAAAACACCGTGCGCGTGACCTTGCCAGCAGGCTTCCAACGTTCGGAGTTCTTGCAAGAAAAAGGCGCCATCGACATGATTTGTGACCGCCGCGAATTGCGCAAAACCATTGCCAGCACCTTGGCTATGTTGCAACGTCAGCCCGCGGATGCGGTGGCTTAAATTACCAGCGCTCGTATCAAAAAAGGTCCTTCGGGGCCTTTTTTGTTTTCATAGAAGCCCTTTCTCGCAAGCCAGCCTGCGCTAAACCAAATGCAAGCTCACGGTCCTCTTAAAATAAACGGTTTGCTGCTCTTCACGTTTGGGGCAGCCCTTTACCTACACACGCCTCTTTAGATGTCTAACAACAACACCCCCGCCACGCCCGAAGCCGCTCCCGTCGACGAAAACCAACTCATTGCCGAGCGCCGCGAGAAGCTCAAGGTCATGCGCGAGCGTCAAGCTGCGGGCCAAGGCGTTGCCTTCCCTAACGATTTCAAGCCCGCGCACCACGCCGCCACTTTGCACGAGTTGCATGGCGACAAGACCGCCGAGGTGTTGACCGAAGAAGGCCAGTTCGCCAAAGTGGCGGGCCGCATGATGCTCAAGCGCGTGATGGGCAAAGCCAGCTTTGCCACGCTGCAAGACAGCACAGGCCGGATCCAGATTTACGTGACGCGTGATGACGTGAGCGAAGAGCTGTACGCCGATTTCAAACACTGGGATTTGGGCGACATCGTGGCTTGTGAAGGCAAGTTGTTCAAGACACGCACAGGCGAGTTGTCGATCCACGCCACCAACATCCGCATGCTGACCAAGAGCCTGCGTCCCATGCCAGACAAGTTCCACGGCGTGGCTGACCAAGAGATCAAATACCGCCAACGCTACGTCGATTTGATGACGGACGAAACCGCACGCAAGCGCTTTGTGGCGCGTAGCCGCGCGGTCAGCGGCATTCGCGACTTCATGGTGCAACACAACTTCCTCGAAGTCGAAACGCCCATGCTGCACCCCATCCCCGGCGGTGCGAATGCCAAGCCGTTCACCACGCACCACAACGCGCTGGACCAAGAAATGTTCTTGCGCATCGCGCCTGAGCTGTACTTGAAGCGCTTGATCGTGGGTGGCTTTGAGCGTGTGTTCGAGATCAACCGCAACTTCCGTAACGAAGGTATCTCGGTGCGCCACAACCCCGAGTTCACCATGATGGAGTTCTACGCCGCGTATTGGAACTACCAAGATCTGATGCACTTCACCGAAGAGCTGGTGCGCGACGCTGCCATGAAAGCCGCTGGCACATTGCTGTTGACCTACGGCGGTAAAGCGGTGGACCTGAGCCAACCGTTCGAGCGCTTGACGATTCGTGAAGCTATCTTGAAGCACACCGAAGCTGGCGACAACGTGGACAACATCACATGGTTGATCAACGCTTTGCAAAAACTCGGTTTCAAAGAAGAGAAAGACAAACTCAGCACCCGTAGCTTGGCCAGCTTGCAAGTGATGTACTTTGAAGAGACGGTGGAAGACAAGCTGTGGCAGCCCACCTTCATCTGCGAGCACCCTGTCGAGATTTCACCCTTGGCCCGCGCCAGCGACAGCAAGCCCGATGTGACCGAGCGCTTTGAGCTCTACATCACAGGCCGCGAGTTTGGCAACGGCTTTAGCGAGTTGAACGACGCTGAGACCCAAGCCGCCCGCTTCCACGCCCAAGTGGCCGCCAAAGACAGCGGCGACGACGAAGCCATGTTTTACGACCACGACTTTGTGCGCGCCCTCGAGTACGGCATGCCCCCCACCGGCGGCTGCGGCATTGGCATTGACCGTTTGATGATGTTGCTGACTGACAGCCCAAGCATCCGCGACGTCATTTTGTTCCCTGCGTTGCGCCGCGAAGCTTAATCAGCAGAGACCCAAAACAAAACGCCGCCTAGTGAAAAACTAGGCGGCGTTTTTGTTTGTGCAGACTGGAATGTTCGTGCTTAGAAATATGTACTAAGAACAAGCCCGCCTATGCCTATAAAGGCCAACACAACAGCGCCCACCATCAAACGCACGGTTTGACGCAAGCCACTGACTGCCGACACCAAAGCCGCGTTTTGCTCAGCCAACGCAGCCACGGTTTGGCTCAGTTGAACCTGTTGATACTGCAAGGCTTCGATCTGCATGGTGGCCGTGAGCAAGCGGTTTTTCAGCTCGCCCAGGCTCGGCACTTCGTCATGCGCATTGGGTGTGGCCATCGAGTGCGAGGCAGCTTCGGCGGGCTTACGTGCCATGAGATCGCGGGCTTTTTCAAGCACGGTGGGTGCGTGAGAAATGACGTCACCCCAAGGGATGACTTTGAGTGCGGAGAGCCAAGGTATTGCCATATGTCGTAAATCCTTAAGGCACACAGCATACCGTCTTGTTATCCTGAATACCTCTACTGCCCCACAGACACACCATGAAACTTATTCAATTCTTCGCCGCGCTGTTCTTAGCCGTTGCATCAACCGTGGTGACAGCGCAAACGCCGTTTCCATCCAAGCCCATTCGTGTGGTCATTGGTTTTCCTGCGGGTGGACCTTTAGACCAACATGCACGGCTCTTGAGCGAGCGCTTGCAGCAGGTGCTAGGCCAACCCATCATCATTGATTACAAGAGCGGCGCAGGCGGCACTGTGGGTGCACAAGACGTGATGAAAGCTGCACCCGATGGCTACACCCTCATGCTGGCCAATACGGGCGTGATGGTGATCAACCCTGCGCTCTATAGCAAGTTGCCCTATGGGACGCTGAAAGACTTTATTCCGGTGGCTCGCACCGCCATGCAGCCGTTGGCCTTGTTGGTCAATCCCAACGTGCCGGTGAATAACCTCAAAGAATTCATCAGCTACACACGCGCACGACCTGGGCAAATCAACTACGGCTCGGCTGGCAATGGCGGCATCAGCCACCTAGTGCCTGAGATGTTCAAAACTGCGACAGGCTTGTTCATGGTGCACATCCCCTATCGCGGCAGTGCGCCTGCATTTACCGACTTGATGGCGGGTCAAGTGCAGTTCATGGCCGAGTCCATTCCACAAGCCGCCAACTATCACAAGCAAGGCAAGGTCAAGGCATTGGCCGTGACCAGCAAAGAGCGCAACCCAGCCCTGCCCGATGTGCCCACCGTGATCGAGTCTGGCGTGCCCAACTTTGAGGTGGTTGGCTTTTACGGCTTCTTAGCGCCAGCAGGTACACCATCCGATGTGGTGGCCAAGCTCAGCAATGCACTCCAGCAAGTGCTCAACACACCCGATGTGCGCAACAAGATGGTGACGCAAGGGGCAGACCCTGCTTTCTTGGGCCATGAAGCGTTTGTGAAGTTCCTGAATGCAGAACTGCCCCGCTGGGCGGCAGTTGCAAAAGCGTCCGGCGCGAAGCTGGACTGATCAACACAAGGCTGATTTACTGCGGCTGAAAGCCGCTGTTCTTAATCAGCTTGGTCCACACCTGTGTGTAAGCACGTTCGCGTTGCTCCAACTGGTGTGAGTTCATGTAGCCCACCGTCAAGCCCATTTTGGTGAGCTGATCATGCACATCGGGCATGGCCAACACTTTGGACAAAGCCACACCAAAGTGGTTGATGGTGGCTTGTGGTGTGCCCGAGGGCGCGAAGATGCCGTAGTAAGGCATGTCGTCCAAGCCACTCAAACCCAGTTCGCCAAAGGTGGGCACATCGGGCAACGCGGCTTGGCGCTTGGCACCCAACACGGCCACCACACGCACTTTGCCGGCCTTGTGGTTTTCAATGAAGTCGGGCACCGAGCCCACGCCTGCGGCAATTTGGTTGCCCAACATGTCGGCCATCATCGGAGCGCTGCCGCGATATGGCGCAGAGACCAAATCGAGCTTGAACTTGTCGCCCACCACTTTCACTAAAAACTCTGGTGTGGAGGCCGGTGCAGGAATACCCACCGCGCCTTTGCCGCCTTGAGTTTTGACCCAAGCCAAGTATTCGGTGAATGTCTTAGCAGGTGTGCCACCCGACACGGCGTAGGCGTTCACAAAGGTGGCAAAGCCAGCCACGGGGGCGAAGTCTTTGGCAGGCTCGTAGCCTGGGTTCTTGACCACCAAAGGCAAGATGGAAATGGTGTGGTCATGCGAGAGGAACAGCACCGTGCCGTCCGCAGGTGCAGCCTTCAAGGCTTGGGCTGCCAACTGGCCACCTGCACCTGGTTTGTTTTCAACCACCACGGTGGTGCCCAACTCGTCTTTGAGTTTTTCAGCCAAGATGCGGGCCACCGCATCGGTGCCGCCGCCGGGTGGGAAGCCCACCATCAGCTTGATGGGTTTGGCGTTTTGTGCAGCAGCCAAGCCGCAGCTCAAGGCCAAGGCTAGGACGGCAAAGTGACGACGTGAAGGAAACATGGCTGAACTCCTCAAAAATCAAGGTTGGCTTGGGGCGGCGGCGGGTGCTTCGCCGTCTGGGTTCTGGCTGTGGTCTGGCTCAGCGTTCATGTCTGGGTTTTGGCCAAACTCACCGTCGGGTGAGGTTTTACGCGCATCACGCTCGCGCAGTTTTTCTTCTTTTTTCTTCTTCTTGGCTAACTCGCGTTGGCGTTTTTCGTAGTTGTAATTGGGCGTTGCCATGTGAGCTTTCGTGGGTGGTGGTGAACGTGCGTGCGAATTAAGGCAACAGGTCCAAAGCCCGCAAGTATGCGGGGTGAGTCATCAGCGCGTCCCAAGCTAGCGGCGAAGTTTTGGGCAGCAGTGTGCGACGGCGTTGTTCGCTGGCGTCACTGGCGTGCCATTGGTTTTTAACGAGGCGTTCGGTCAAGCCTTCGAGCATCTCGTCCACCGCATGACCGTCGCCGATGCTTTGGTTGCACAAGAGCACAAGGTCGCAGCCTGCGTTGAGTGCAGCTACCGCTGCTTCGGCAAAGCTGACCGAGCGGCCTTCGATGCGGCGCGCGCCTTCCATCGACAAATCGTCGCTGAAGATCGCGCCATTGAAATGCAGCTGACCGCGCAAGATGTCTTGCAACCAGCGGGGTGAAAAGCCTGCGGGCAAGGCATCGACCTTGGGGTAGATGACGTGTGCGGGCATCACGCTGGTGAGCGTGGTGGTGAGCCATTGGTAAGGCAAGGCGCAGTCGTTCATGATGGCTTTGAGGCTACGCTTGTCGACAGGGATGTCCACATGCGAATCGGCCTTGACATAGCCATGGCCTGGAAAGTGTTTGCCGCAGTTGGCCATGCCAGCCAGCAACAAACCGTGCATCACGTTCTTGGCCAGCGTGGTGGCCACGCGTGGGTCGCGGTGGAATGAGCGGTCGCCAATCACACCGCTTTCGCCGTGGTCGAGGTCGAGCACGGGGGTGAAGCTGAAGTCAACGCCGCAGGCGCGCAGCTCGCTGGCCAGCACGTAGCCGCTGGCGGTGGCGGCGTCCATGGCGGCCATTGCGCCGCTGCCGTTCTTAAATTCCCCAGTGACGCCTTTTTGGTCTGTCATCCACAGCTCGCCCAAAGCGCGCATGGGTGGGATGTGTGTGAAGCCATCGTTGCGAAAGCGCTGCACGCGCCCGCCTTCGTGGTCTACGCAAATGAGTAAGTCAGAGCGCACAGCCTTGATGTCGGCGCACAGCTGGGTAAGCTGCTGGCGGTTGGCCCAGTTGCGGCCAAACAAAATCACACCGCCTGTAAGCGGGTGCTTCAAACGCTTGCGGTCAGCAGCATTGAGCTGAGTGCCAGCGATGTCAAGAATGAGGGGGGCGTGGTGAGACATAAATCAAATGTTTGTTTTAGTTGTTCTTTTCAACAACACAATAACTTGTCGCGTAATCAGACTCATCGCTCACGCTGACGTGGGCACTCAGACCTTTGGCTTCAAACCATTCTTTGAGCACGCCGTGCAGCACGAGGGTGGGCTGGCCGCTGGGCAGCTTGGCCACTTCGCACAAGCGCCACGTCATGGGCATGCGCATGCCCAACCCAATGGCTTTGCTGAAGGCTTCTTTGGCCGAGAAGCGTGTGGCCACATAGCGCACACCGCGCTCGGGCCAACGCTCGCTGCGGGCGCGATAGGTATTTAGCTCGTTGTCGCTCAGCACTTTTTGCGCAAAGCGTTCGCCGTGCTTTTCTAAAGACGCACGGATACGGCGAATGTCGCAAATGTCAGTGCCGATGCCGTAAATCATTGATCGCCTCAAGCCTGCGGCATGCACGCGTTGTACGCGCGAACCGTTTCTGCGTAGCCAATCTCTAACGCATCGGCAATCAGGGCGTGGCCAATCGACACCTCTTGCACGCCAGGCACGGTGGTGAGGAAGGTGTGCAGGTTGTCACGGCTCAGGTCATGGCCGGCGTTGATGCCAAGGCCTACAGCCAAAGCGGCTTCTGCCGTGGCTTTGAAGGCGGCCAGCACCTCTGCTTGTTGGGGTGTGCCAAAGGCCGTGGCGTAGCTCTCGGTGTACAGCTCCACGCGGTCAGCGCCTACGGCTTTGGCCGCGGCCATCGCTTCAGGGATGGGGTCCATGAACAAGCTCACGCGCGCACCCAAAACTTTGGCTTCGTCAATGAGCGGCTTCAAGCGCTCGGCATCTTGCGGAAAGGTCCAGCCATGGTCGCTGGTGAATTGGCCTTCGCTGTCGGGCACAAAGGTCACTTGATGGGGGCGCACTTGGCGCACAAAGTCCATCAGGTTGTGAAACGGGTTGCCTTCAATGTTGAACTCGCGGTCGGGCCAAGCTTTCAACAAAGCCGCCAAGTCATGCACATCACCACCGCGGATGTGTCGCTCGTCAGGACGAGGGTGCACGGTGATACCCGCAGCGCCCGCCTCTAAGCACAGCGTGGCTGCGCGTGTGACGCTGGGAATACCCAAATGGCGCGTATTGCGCACCAAGGCCACTTTGTTGAGGTTGACCGACAGGGCTGTTTGTGTGTGTTTGGACATTGCGTAAATCAAAGGGATTGCAGGTCAATCATCATCTGCCGTGTGCGCAGTGTTTTGACCCCGCAATGGTAGTGCAGCAAGGCCCGTAGCTGGCCCTGCAAGGCGTTGCGTTGCTCTGGGGGCATCTCGGCACACAAACGCAGCGTGGCGGTGAATGGCGAGTCTGTCGACAAGCTGTCGTGCAGCTGCAGCCACACGCCGCCAGCCAAGCCTGTGCGGTCTTGTGCGTTATGCGTGCGCAAGCCGCCTTCGGCCACCAGCACATACAAGGCGTCGGGCTGCAAAGGGCTCAGGGTCAAGGTTTGGGCGTTGAGCTCGGGCAAGAAGCCGATGTCGCGCAACAGCAGCAGCTCAAAGGCGCGCAGCGCGGGGGCAATCGTGCCCTCGTGGCCCGAGGCCAGCACTTGCACCACTTGGCGGTACAGGTCAAACAAACTGGGGTGCGGATCGTCACGCGCCAGCAGGCGCAACAACAACTCGTTGATGTAGTAGCCCGACAGCAGCGCCTCGCCCGTGGGCATGATGTGGCCGCCGACCCATTCAGCGCCCTTCAAGGTGCGAATTTCGGCATCGCCCGAATAGCTGACGTACAGCGGCTGCAAGGGCAGCAAGACAGGGCGAAAGTTGGAGCTGGGTTTTTTAGCGCCTTTGGCCACCAAAGCCACCCGACCAAAGTGGCGGGTGAAGGTTTCCAAAATCAAACTGGACTCGCTCCAGTCGTAGCGGTGCACCACGAACGCGGGCTCGTCCTGAATGCGGGGAATGCCCCGCGACATCGTGAAGGTGCTGGATTTACTCGTAGCCAAAGCTACGCACCCGCGCTGCATCGTCGGCCCAACCCGAGCGCACTTTGACCCACAGCTCTAAGAACACTTTGGCGTCGTAGAGTTTTTCTAGCTCGGTGCGGGCTTCCATGCCCATGCGCTTCAAGCGCTCGCCTTTGTCGCCAATGACCATGGCTTTGTGGCCATCGCGCTCGACCACGATGGTGGCCGCAATGCGCACCAAGCGCTTGACACCTTTGGTCTTGCCTTTTTCTTCTTCGAACTTGTCGATGATGACGGTCGAGGTGTAGGGCAGTTCATCACCGGTCAAGCGGAACAATTTTTCGCGCACCATTTCGGCGGCCATGAATTTTTCACTGCGGTCGGTCAGCTCGTCGGCGGCGTACATCCACGCTTGCTCGGGCAGGTACTTTTCGCAAATGCCCAAGAGGCGCTGCACGTCTTTTTCGTTCTTGGCCGACATAGGCACGATTTCGGCAAAGGGGTGACGCTCTTGCATGGCTTGCAGCCACAGCATGATGTCGGCACGATTTTTCATCGTGTCGAGTTTGTTGGCAATCAACAGGGTGGGAATACCTTTGGCCAACAACGACAGCACGCGCTCATCGGCGGGTGTGAAGCTGCCTGCTTCGACCACCAACACCACCAAGTCCACATCGCCCACCGCGCCTTGCACGGTTTTGTTGAGCGACTTGTTCAGGGCGTTGCCGTGGATGGTTTGAAAGCCGGGCGTGTCCACAAACACAAACTGCGACGCGCCTTCGGTGTGCATGCCCGTGATGCGGTGGCGCGTGGTTTGCGCCTTGCGTGAGGTGATACTGATTTTTTGACCGACCAAGGCATTGAGCAAGGTCGACTTGCCCACGTTGGGCTTGCCCACGATGGCAATCAGGCCGCAGCGTTGGTCAGCCGGAGCCACCGTCGCTTGGCTGGCCACCACACGGTTGCCTTTGCTGGCAGCCAGCATGGCGTCGATGTCTTGGAGGGATTGTTCGTTGTTAGGAGTGGTCGCCATTATTTGAGCCCGTTGTCTTTAATCACTTGGAGCATGGCTGCTGCGGCGGCTTGCTCTCCTGCGCGGCGCGAGCCGCCGATGCCACGCTCGCAGCGGGCTAGTTCTGGAACTTCACATTCCACATCAAAGGTTTGTTTGTGCGCCGCACCCAAAGTGCCCACCACACGGTAAATGGGCAGCTTGAACTTGCGTGCTTGCAGCCATTCTTGTAATTCGGTTTTGGCGTCTTTGCCCACGGCTTGCATGTCGGGGTTGATTTCGACCTTGGCAAAGATGCGTTGCACCAAAGCGTCTGCGGCCACGTAACCTGCGTCGAGGTAAACAGCACCCAATACAGCTTCGAGGGCATCGGCCAAGATGGAGGGGCGCTTTTGTCCGCCAGAGTTCATCTCACCTTCACCCAAACGCAAAATGCCAGACAAGCCCAATTCAACCGCCAAGTGGTGCAAGGTGTCTTGCTTGACCAAGTTGGCGCGCACGCGGGACAGATCACCTTCGGGCAAAGTGCCGAGCTGCTTGTAGAGCATATTGGCCACGGCCAAGTTGAGCACCGAGTCGCCTAAAAACTCCAAGCGTTCATAGTGGTCAGAGCTGAAGCTGCGGTGCGTCAACGCCTGCGTGAGCAACGCAGGGTTTTGAAAGGTGTATTCCAAGCGCGCTTGAAGCGTCTCAAGGATTTGTTGTTGAGACAGGGTCGGACGGGCTGTACGTGCGCGTGATGTCATTGAAATGCGCCGATGCGCGAGAGGCTGCCAAAGTTCATCCAAACAAAGAAGGCTTTGCCCACGATGTTTTTCTCTGGCACAAAGCCCCAGTAGCGCGAGTCGAGTGAGTTGTCGCGGTTGTCACCCATCATGAAGTAGTGGCCAGCTGGTACTTTGCAGGTCACGCCTTCGACGGTGTAGTGACAGTTGTCTTTGAAGGCAAAGTCGTCAGCGCCCGGCACAAATGAGGGGCGGTCTTTGTCGTTCAGCAAGTTGTGGATGCGCATGTCCTTCATCTCAGAAGGCTTGGAGCCCACAGGCAGCTTTTCTTCAAACTGCGTGATGTAGCGCATGCTGTCTTGCTCAAAGAAATCAGCACGCGGTGCTTTGGTGACGGGCTGGCCGTTGATGGTGAGCTGCTTGTTGAGGTAAGCCACTTCGTCGCCGGGCACGCCAATGACACGCTTGATGTAGTCCAAGCTAGGCTTGGGTGGGTAACGAAACACCATCACATCGCCGCGCTGCACAGGGTTGCCATCGGTCAGCTTGGTGTTGAGCACAGGCAAGCGCACGCCGTAATGAAACTTGTTGACCAAAATCAGGTCGCCCACATGCAAGGTGGGAATCATCGAACCGGATGGGATTTTGAAAGGCTCAAATAGAAACGAGCGCAACACAAACACCACAGCGATGACGGGGAACAACCCTGCTGTCCAATCCAGCCACCAAGGCTGCATGTACAGACGCTCTTTGGCTTCGGTCACGTTCACATCGGTTTGGGTGATGCCTTGGGCATGCAACTCGGCGGTGCGTTTGTCGGCTTGGGCTTGCAGGGCATCAGCAGCAGCTTTGCGCTGGGGCAAGAAGTAGAACTGCTCGGCCAACCAGTAAATACCAGTGACAACTGTGGCCATGAACATGAGCAAGGCAAAGTTGCCTTCGATCATGCCCAGATACCAAGAACCAGCGTAGCCCACAAAGGCTGCCAGTACGAATGCGGTCAACGTAGCCATTAATCCTCCACCTGCAAGATGGCCAAGAAGGCTTCTTGCGGAACTTCCACCGAACCAATTTGCTTCATGCGCTTCTTACCTGCTTTTTGCTTCTCAAGCAGCTTGCGTTTGCGGCTGATGTCGCCGCCATAGCATTTTGCCAGCACGTTCTTGCGCAAGGCCTTGATGCTTTCGCGCGCAATGATGTTGGAGCCAATGGCGGCTTGAATCGCCACGTCAAACATTTGACGGCTGATGATTTCGCGCATCTTGGCCACCACAGCACGGCCACGGTAGGTGGCTTGTGTGCGGTGCACGATGATGGACAAGGCATCGACCTTCTCGCCGTTGAGCAAGATGTCGACCTTCACCACGTCAGAGGCGCGGTACTCTTTGAACTCATAGTCCATCGAGGCGTAGCCGCGTGAGACCGATTTGAGCTTGTCAAAGAAGTCGAGCACGATTTCGCCCAAAGGCATCTCGTACGTCAACATCACTTGGCGACCGTGGTACGCCATGTTCATTTGCACGCCGCGCTTTTGGTTGGCCAGTGTCATCACTGCGCCCACATAGTCTTGCGGCATGTACAAATGCACCGTCACGATGGGCTCACGAATTTCGTGCAACTTGCCTTGATCCGGCATCTTGGCGGGGTTCTCCACCATGACCACTTCGCCGTCAGGCATCTTCACTTCGTACACCACGCTCGGTGCGGTGGTGATGAGGTCTTGGTCAAACTCACGCTCCAAACGCTCTTGCACGATTTCCATGTGCAACAGGCCCAAGAAACCGCAGCGGAAACCAAAGCCCAGCGCTTGCGACACTTCTGGCTCGTATTGCAGCGAGGCATCGTTGAGCTTGAGCTTTTCCAGCGCGTCGCGCAGGCCGTCGTATTGGTTGGCTTCGGTGGGGTACAAACCCGCGAACACTTGGGGCTGAATTTCTTTAAAGCCGGGCAAGGCTTGCTCGGCAGGCCCAAGGTTGTTAGGCAGCTTTTTTTCCAAAGTGATGGTGTCACCCACTTTGGCAGCTTGCAGCTCTTTGATGCCAGCAATGATGTAGCCCACTTGGCCCGCTTCGAGCGACTGACGTGGCTCGTTGGCGGGGGTGAATACACCGAGGTTGTCGGCGTTGTAAACGGCCTCTGTGGCCATCATCTTGAAACGTTCGCCTTTGCCCAAACGCCCATCGACCACACGGACCAACATCACCACACCCACGTAGCTGTCAAACCAGCTGTCGATGATCATGGCGCGCAAAGGTGCGTCTTTGTTACCTTGCGGTGGCGGCATTTTGGCGACCACGGCTTCTAATATTTCATCAATGCCCAAACCTGTTTTGGCTGAGCATGGAATGGCGTCCGTTGCATCAATGCCAATGACGTCTTCAATTTCTGCTTTGGCGTTCTCAGGATCTGCATTGGGCAAATCCATTTTGTTGAGCACGGGGACCACCTCCACACCGAGGTCGAGTGCGGTGTAGCAGTTGGCCACCGTTTGTGCTTCCACACCTTGTGAAGCATCGACAACAAGCAACGCGCCTTCGCATGCAGAGAGTGAACGCGACACTTCAAAAGAGAAGTAAACGTGACCCGGTGTGTCGATCAAATTCAGGTTGTAAATCTGACCGTCTTTCGCTTTGTATTGCAGAGCAGCGGTTTGTGCTTTGATAGTTATCCCACGCTCTTTTTCGATGTCCATCGAGTCAAGAACTTGCGAGGACATGTCGCGTTCTTCAAGCCCACCGCAACGCTGAATCAAACGATCTGCCAGCGTAGATTTGCCGTGATCGATGTGGGCAATGATTGAAAAGTTTCTGATGTTATTCATCAACGGGAGCACTTAAGTGATTGAATTCAAAGGGAGAGCACCAAGAAAAAAGGGCGCGTCATTTGCTGACGCGCCCAGAACCAACAAGCAATGGCAACTGCATAAGTCGGGAGTTCATTGTAGGCAAAAACCCCAAATTGCACAGCGGTCTCAACATGACCGTGGCCTCGTTGCGGGTTCGCAACATGAATTTATCCACAACTTATTAACATTTTGACAAAGGGGTTTTGGGACAACTTGTGGGTGATCTGTGGAGCACCTGTGGAGTCTGTCAACCAATCCCGTATCGTGGAGTTTTGGGCTTGCGATATATCGCAAAAGAGCATTCAGCCCCTTGATTCTATACAAAAAGGGCTTGAACACATTATTTAAGTTAGCAAGCACCAACTTAAAAACTATTTTTCACAACCTCAAAAATAGTTTGTGACTCTCACCATTCCCGACTTCAGTCTAGGGACTTAACGCGCAGGTCGAATGACTGTGTATTGCGCCCACTCGCCTCGACGAATCAACAGACTCACGGGTTTGCTGCGGTCCAGCTTGGCTGTCAGGGCTTCAAGGGTTTGCACATTAAGTGTTTCGATGTTAGCCAGCGCCAAAATCACATCGCCCTCTTGAATGCCTGCACGTGAAGCAGGCTCAGCCACAGCATCCACACGCACACCGCCACGCAGTTTGAGTTCTTTCTTCTGCGCGTCCGTCAGCTCGCCCACTGTCAGACCCAACACCTTGGTGACGTTACCTGTTTGAGGCTTCTCTGTGGCTGCCGCCTTCTTCAAAGGCTTGTCGGCTTCGAACTCACCCACGGTGATGTACATGTCTTTCACACTGCCACGGCGCCACACCTGTATGGCGCTGCGCGTACCTGGCTTGGTGTTGCCCACCATGCGCGGCAAGTCGGTGGACTTTTCGATGGCTTTGCCCTCGAACTTCAAGATGATGTCGCCGGGCTCTAAGCTCGCTTTCTCCGCAGGCGAGCCCTGCTCTACGCCGCGCACCAAAGCACCTTGGGCTTTGGATAAGCCCAGTGACTCGGCCACTTCTTTGTTCACTTGGTCAATCTGCACACCCAAACGACCGCGCTGCACTTTGCCAGTGGCACGCAGCTGCTCGCTCACGCGCACAGCTTCGTCAATCGGAATGGCAAACGAGATGCCCATGAAGCCACCCGAGCGCGAATAAATTTGGCTGTTGATGCCCACCACCTCGCCACGCATATTGATGAGCGGTCCGCCTGAGTTGCCTGGGTTGATAGCCACATCGGTTTGAATGAAAGGCAAGTAGTCACCGGTGTCGCGTTGCTTGGCACTCACGATGCCTGCGGTGACTGAGTTGTCCAAGCCAAAGGGCGAACCAATGGCCATCACCCACTCGCCCACTTTGAGACGGCTCACATCGCCAATCTTCACCGCTGGCAAGCCTGTGGCTTCAATCTTGACCACGGCCACATCGGTGCGCTTGTCCAAGCCCACGATACGGGCTTTGAACTCGCGTTTGTCGGGCAACGTGACCATCACTTGGTCTGCACTATCCACCACGTGTGCATTGGTCATCACAAAGCCATCGGCCGACAAGATGAAGCCCGAGCCCACCCCTTTGGGTTGCGCCTCTTCAGGCTGGCCGCGGTTGGGGCGCTGCTGACGCGGCGCATTGGGGGTGTTGGGCGTAGGCATGGGCACGCCAAAGAAGCGGCGAAAGAACTCTTGCATCTCCGCATCGGGCTCATTGCCTTGCACATCACGCACAGCGGTTTTCTCCAAGGTACGGATGTTCACCACTGAAGGCCCAACCTGCTCCACCAACTCGGTGAAATCAGGCAAGCCCTTCACCACTTGTGCGGTGGCCGGCTGAACCAGCGCCACACTCAGGCCTGTGGCCCACAGCGAGGCACACAACAAACCTAAAGAGACCGAACGTTTCAATACCAATGGACGTGCCATGTTTTTTCCTTCTTCACATTTCACTGCGCTGACAAACAGCGCGACGTAAATCTTGCCAACGGTTGTCGCCACCTTGCCCACCCAACCACAACCACTGAGGTTTGGCGTGCAGTGTGTCAGATGCGGGTAGCCAACGTAAAAGCAAGGCTTTTTGCACATCTAGCGCCACATGCACGTCGCCCAAAGCATCTTCAAGACCTAAGCCTTGGTCATGCAAACACCAGACCTGACCATCCCAAGTGAGCGTTCCTGCTTGACCCAGCACACGCGATCCCAAAAGTAAGCCGAGCGCTGCGGCGGCAACTGCCAAATACCAAGTTGCAGTCAAACCTTGGTTGAACGCCCAAGCCAACAACACCGCCGACGTCAGCACCATAAAAAACGCATAAAGCCAACGCTGAAAAGCACAACGCCCCACCGGATATGAAACCGATGGGGCGTTGTGCATGGCGAAAGCCTTAGACGCGTTTGAAAACTAACGCGCCGTTGGTGCCGCCAAATCCGAAGTTGTTTTTGAGGGCCACATCAATCTTCATGTCGCGTGCTGTGTTGGCACAGTAGTCCAAGTCACACTCGGGGTCTTGGTTGAAGATGTTGATGGTGGGTGGGCTCTTTTGGTGATAAATCGCCAAAGCCGTGAACACACTCTCAATGCCGCCAGCGCCGCCCAACAAGTGGCCGGTCATCGACTTGGTCGAGTTAACCACCGTCTTCTTGGCGTGATCGCCCAAAGCTGCCTTGATGGCGTTGGTTTCGTTGATGTCACCCAGAGGTGTGGATGTACCGTGTGCGTTCAAGTAGTCGACTTGATCCGCATTCACGCCTGCGTTACGCAAAGCGCTGAGCATGGCTCGGCGTGGACCGTCCATATTAGGTGCAGTCATGTGACCCGCATCTGCACTCAGGCCATAGCCACCGAGTTCAGCGTAAATTTTGGCGCCACGCTTTTTGGCGTGTTCGTACTCTTCGAGCACCATAACGCCAGCACCTTCGCCCAACACGAAGCCATCACGGTCGCGGTCCCAAGGGCGCGAAGCAGTGGCGGGGTCGTCGTTGCGGGTTGACAGTGCGCGCATGGAGGCAAAGCCACCCACGCCCAAGGGAGACATGCAGCCCTCAGAGCCGCCAGCAATCATCACGTCGGCATCGCCGTACTCAATGTGACGACCGGCTTCGCCGATGCTGTGCAAGCCTGTGGTACAGGCTGTGACCACGGCCAAGTTAGGGCCCTTAAAGCCGTAACGCATGGACACGTGACCAGAAATCATGTTGATGATGGAAGCTGGCACAAAGAAAGGCGAAATACGACGTGGGCCTTTGGCCAACATTTCGTCATGCATGCTTTCAATCAGCGGCAAGCCGCCAATGCCAGAGCCGATCACGACGCCAATGCGCGTCGCTTCTTCTTCGCTCAGGGCTTCGCCGGTGGCGAGGCCTGAGTCTTGAACCGCTTGCACCGCCGCAGCAATGCCGTAATGAATGAACTTGTCCATAGCACGTGCCTCTTTGGGAGGAATGTATTGGTCAAGGTCTAGATCTTTCACTTCACCAGCAAAGTGGCAATTGATGCCAGACGCGTCGAAACGCGTGATGTTGGCAATGCCAGATTTACCAGCTAAAAGATTGGCCCAAGCGTCTGCCACCGTGTTACCCACGGGGCTGATACAACCTAGGCCGGTCACGACGACGCGACGACGGCTCATGCGGTGCTTCCTAGTAGTTAGGCTTTTTTGTGGGCCAACGCGTAGTCAATCGCGTTTTGCACGGTGTTGATTTTCTCGGCATCTTCGTCTGGGATTTCAATACCAAACTCATCTTCCAATGCCATCACCAATTCCACTGTGTCCAGGGAGTCAGCACCCAAATCGGCCACGAAGGCTTTTTCGTTGGTAACTTGAGACTCTTCAACGCCGAGTTGTTCAGCAATGATTTTTTTGACACGCAGTTCGATATCGCTCATGGATTCCCTCTAAGGGTTGTGAATAAGACCGTAATTTTAACCGGACGGACCAACCGTATTGATTCTGTTTTGATTCTTTTCTAGTTCTGGCTTCAAGCCATGAACATGCCGCCGTTGACATGCAACTCTTGGCCCGTCACATAACTGGCGTGTGCGCCAGCCAAATAGGCCACAGCGTGTGCAATGTCAGCAGGCTTGCCGAGGTGCCCCAGCGGGATTTGGCCCAGCAAGGCTTTTTGTTGTTCTTCAGGCAATGAAGCCGTCATGTCGGTTTCGATGAAGCCTGGAGCCACACAGTTGACCGTGATGCCACGGCTGCCTAACTCACGCGCCAATGCGCGGGTCATGCCAGCCACACCGGCCTTGGCCGCCGCGTAGTTGGCTTGACCTGGGTTGCCAGATGCGCCCACCACGCTGGTGATGCTGATGATGCGGCCATAACGCTGCTTCATCATGGGACGCATGACGGCGCGTGACATGCGGAATACGGCTTTGAGGTTGGTGTCGAGCACAGCATCCCAATCGTCATCCTTCATACGCATGGCCAAGGTGTCGCGGGTGATGCCGGCGTTGTTCACCAACACATGCAATGCGCCGTGGTCTTTGGTGATTTGTTCTAACAAGGCGTCGATTGCCGCTGAGTCGTTGACGTTCAGGTTCGCACCGCGGCAACCTGCGTGGGCAGACAAAGCTTGGGTAATTTTGGCAGCGCCGTCGTCCGACGTGGCCGTGCCGATGACCAAGTAGCCTTGTTGGGCCAACTCTTGGGCAATGGCGGCACCGATGCCGCGCGAAGCGCCCGTCACCAATGCAATGTGTTGTTTGTGTTCGCTCATCTTGTTCTCTTCTAATTAAGCCAGCGCAGTTTTGACTTCAGCCAAGCTGGCGGGGTCAAACAAAGGCAAGCCTGTTAAATCTGCGTCGATACGTTTGACCATGCCAGCCAAGACCTTGCCTGGGCCGCATTCGACCAAAGTGGTCACGCCACGCGCCTTGATGGCGGCCACACACTCGACCCAACGCACAGGGCCAAAGGCTTGGCGGTAGAGGGCGTCGCGCATGCGGTCAGCATCGGTTTCTACCGTCACATCGATGTTGTTCACCACCGGAATTTGCGCTGCGGCAAAGCTGGTGGCAGCTAATTTTTCTTTCAAGCGGTCAGCGGCAGGCTTCATCAAGCTGGAGTGGAAAGGCGCAGACACGGGCAAAGGCAAGGCGCGCTTCGCGCCATTGGCTTTGAGCACTTCGCAGGCTTTTTCCACTGCGGCTTTGCTGCCTGCAATCACGGTTTGGCCTGGGTCGTTGAAGTTCACAGCCTCCACCACTTCGGCAGAACCTGCACCAAATGTGGCTTGCGCTTCGGCGCACCCTGCAATCACTTGCGCAGCCGTCATACCCAAAATGGCAGCCATGGCGCCTGTACCCACGGGCACGGCTTCTTGCATGGCTTGTGCGCGGAAACGCACCAGCGGTGCAGCTTGCGCCAGTGTCAACACACCAGAAGCGACCAAAGCAGAGTACTCACCCAAAGAGTGGCCAGCCACTACAGATGGCACAGCGCCACCTTCAGCCAACCAAGCGCGATAAGCCGCCACGGCAGACACCAACATCACAGGCTGCGTGTTGGTGGTCAAGCCCAAAGCTTCTTTGGGGCCTTCGTGGATCAGCTTGGCAATGTCTTCGCCCATGGCATCAGATGCCTCAACCAAAGTTTGAGCAACCACAGGGTTATCGCCCCAAGCGTCGAGCATGCCGACGGATTGAGAGCCTTGACCTGGAAATACAAAAGCAAATGAAGTCATAAGGTATTTGAAAAGTTTGTCACACCAAGTCTTGCGCAGACTTACAGCTTGACGAGCACGGCGCCCCACGTGAAGCCACCACCCACGCCTTCGAGCATGAGGGTTTGACCAGGCTTCACCTGGCCGCTGCGCACCGCTTTGTCCAACGCCAGCGGAATCGATGCCGCCGAGGTGTTGCCATGATCGTGAACGGTCAAAACGACCTTTTCCATAGGTAGTTTCAGCTTCTTAGCTGTACTTTGAATGATGCGGATGTTGGCTTGATGCGGTACCAGCCAATCGATGTCAGCCTCTGTCAAGCCAGCTTTGTCCAGCACGGTGCGGGCCGCACCTTCAAGCAAGCCGACAGCCAGCTTGAACACAGCTTGGCCGTCCATCTTGAGCACAGGGTCGCCCAAGATGTTGCCGTTGCGCACATGGCCTGGCACACACAAAATACCCACATGCTTGCCATCAGCATGAATGTCGGTCGCCAAGATGCCAGGCGTCTCAGAGGCTTCAAGCACAACTGCACCAGCGCCGTCACCAAACAACACACACGTGGTGCGGTCTTGGAAATCGAGCAAGCGCGAGAAAATTTCAGAACCCACCACCAAAGCGCGTTTGGCGTTGCCCGCGCGAATCATGGCGTCGGCCACGGTCAGCGCATAAATAAACCCGCTGCACACCGCTTGCACGTCAAACGCGGGAGCGCCAGCAATACCGGCTGCATCTTCGTCCAACTGGGCGAGTTTGTGCTGCAAGATAGCCGCGGTAGATGGGAACACCATGTCGGGCGTGGACGTGGCGACGATGATGAGATCGATGTCTTGGGGGCGTCGACCTGCGGCATCTAAGGCTTGCTTGCAAGCTTCAAAGGCCAAGTCGCTACTGCTCACCTCAGGGGCGGCAAAGTGGCGGGCACGGATGCCTGTGCGCTCAACAATCCATTCGTCAGAGCTCTCCACACCTTGTGTGGCCAGTTCCGCGACCAAGTCTACATTGGTCAACCGGCGAGGAGGAAGAAAACTACCAGTGCCGATGATGCGGGAGAAAAGGGTCATTAATCAGGAGGCTCAGGCCGAAGCGTCTGATTGTCCTAGGGCTAACAAAGGAGCCGCATGGGCAATGCGAGAACGCACACGTTCGAGCAAGTTATGGTGGGCTGCATCATACGCGCGGTTCAAAGCAGTACCAAAGGCTACATCATCAGCCGAGCCGTGGCTCTTAAAAACGATGCCATTGAGGCCCAACAGCGCTGCACCGTTATAGCGGCGGTGATCGACCTTATCTTTAAAATCTGACAAAACAGGATAGGCAAAAATAGCTGCAATTTTTGTGAAGATGTTGTGTGTAAACGAATTTTTCAGCGTTTCACTGATCTTATGCGCCAAGCCTTCGCTGGCTTTCAGAGCCACATTACCCACAAAACCGTCGCACACGATCAAGTTGACCGTGCCTTGGTAAATGTCTGTGCCTTCGACATTGCCATAAAAGTTCAAATCACCAGAGTTAGCCGCAGTTCGCAACAGTTCGCCTGTTTTTTTGATGACTTCATTGCCTTTGATGTCTTCTTCACCGATGTTCAACAAGCCCACGGTGGGGCTTTCGATGTTGTCGAGCACCGACACCAAGGCCGAACCCATGACAGCAAACTGCAACAAATGCTGAGGGGTGCAATCGACGTTGGCACCCAAATCGAGCATGGTGGTGCCGCCACCTTTGAAGTCTGGCATGCGACCGGCGATGGCTGGGCGATCGATACCGTCGATGGTTTTGAGCACATAGCGTGCGATAGCCATCAAAGCGCCCGTGTTACCAGCAGATACCACCGCTTGAGCGGCACCGCTCTTGACTTGCTCGATCGCCACACGCATGGACGAATCTTTTTTGCGACGCAAGGCCACTTCGACGGGGTCATCCATGCCAACCACTTCGGAGGCTGGAATCACTTGAGCGCGAGGATGAGAAAAAGACGATAGCGCCTCAGGCAGACCGACCAACAAGAGTTTCGCGTCTGGGTGCGTATCCAAGAAACGGCGACAGGCTACCAGCGTGACACGCGGGCCATGGTCGCCACCCATGCAATCAACAGCAAGAGTGGTCATGCAGGTTTCTTCTCGTCAAAAAAACAAAAGCCCGAGGCGCCAAAGACAGCCACGGGCCAATGAAGAATGAAGTAATTAAGCTTCAGACTTGGTCTTCAACACTTTGCGACCACGGTAGAAACCGGTGGGGCTGATGTGATGACGCAAGTGGATTTCACCAGTCGTTGGCTCAACGGCTGTGCCGGGAGCTGTCAACGCTGTGTGCGAGTTGTGCATGCCGCGCTTGGAAGGAGATTTTTTGTTTTGTTGAACAGCCATGATCGGCTCCTGGAACTAAATGTGGGTTAACCGTTGGGCCACAAACCAACCATGGGTCAGCGTGACACGAAGCCTACGATTATAGCCCAACTCCTACGATTTCAGTGCTTGCGCGTTTTGAGCGACGCCAGCACGGCAAATGGGTTGGGTTTGACCTCAGCCAAGATGGCCTCTTCTTCTTGCGAAGTTGGTGCCTGCTCACTCAAACACGCTGGATGCATGGGCACCAAAGGCAAGCTCATCAGCAGCTCGTCCTCAATCAAGGCCATCAAATCGAAGCTATCTTCCATGACCAACAGGTCTTCATCTGACTCATCGTCTTCGGCCAATGCGGTGGCTTCGTCAGCCACAAAGCGGAAATCTTGCTCAATCAGCAACTCCACTGGCACAGGGTGCAGGCAGCGCTGGCAAGTCAAGGGCACGGTGGCTTTGGCTTCCAAGTGCAACCAAGCGTCGTCTTTGCCACGTTGCTCGGGGTCAATGGCGCCTTGCGCTGACCATGACACATGGCCCGTCACCTCGCCGCTGCAGTCTGCGGCCAAGCGCTCAAACTCTGCCACGGGTGTGTCACCCTCAAGGTGCATTTGCGCTTTGGCAAAGGCTTTGACATCGAGGGCGTGAAGGTTCTTTGGTGTTTGCATGCGCGCCAGTGTAAGAGAATCCACCCATGTCTATTGCACAACGCGCCCTGATTTTGGGCTCTACCTCACGATACCGCCGCGAACTACTTGAGCGTTTGCGTGTACCTTTTGACGTGGTCAGCCCCGATGTGGACGAAACGCCACTGGCAGGCGAAGCCCCGCACGCGCTTGCCACCCGTTTGGCTTTGGCCAAAGCCAAAGCTGTGGCCACTCTGCACCCCCAAGCGGTGGTGATTGGCTCAGACCAAGTGGCAGACCTCAACGGCGAACCGCTGGGCAAGCCCGGCACACATGAACGTGCGGTGGTCCAACTGCAACGCATGCGCGGCCAAACCGTGGTGTTTCAAACCGCGGTGTCCGTGGTCTGCATGGACAGCCAGTTTGAACAAACCGAACTCGCCCAAATCAAGGTGCGCTTTCGCGATCTGAGTGACGCCGAAATTGAAGCCTACTTGCGCGCCGAAGAACCCTACGACTGCGCCGGCAGCGCCAAAAGCGAAGGCCTAGGCATTGCCCTGCTCGACGCCATCGACAACGACGACCCCACTGCCCTCATTGGCCTACCCATGATTCGCACCGCCCGCCTCCTGCGCGCCGCTGGCATTGACTTGTTAGGAGCCATGAAACCATGACCGCCGCGACCACCAAAGGCACGCTTTACCTCGTGCCCACACCACTGGACTTTGGCTGTGACACCCAAGCCCCCATCACCGATGTGCTGCCACAAGAAACCTTACGCATCGCTGCGGGTGTAACGCACTGGATTACCGAGAACGCCAAAAGCACCCGCGCCTTTTTAAAGCGCGTCGATGCCCATGTGCCGTTAGCTAAATCCATTCAAGAAAACACCATCACCGAACTGCCCCGCGAGGTGCACAAAAAAGGCGACCACACGGGTGAGTTCGATGCCAAGCCCCTGCTCAAAGCTGCATTGGCGGGTCACGATGTAGGCTTGGTCAGCGAAGCGGGCATGCCTGCGGTGGCTGACCCTGGCTCATCGGTGGTGCGCGCCGCGCACGAACTGGGCATTCGCGTGGTGCCGCTGGTGGGCCCTGTGTCATTGCTGCTGGCCTTGGCCGCGAGTGGCTTGAACGGCCAAAACTTTGCGTTTGTGGGCTACTTGCCGCAAGACGGCGCGGCCCGCACGCAGCGCTTGCGCGAGCTAGAAAACCTCGCCGCCAAACACGGCCAAACCCAAATGTTTATCGAGACTCCCTATCGCAACCAAGCCCTATGGGATGCACTGGTGAATGGTCTGCAAGGCAACACCCGCTTAGCCCGCGCTAGCGGCTTGACCATGGCCAGCATGCAAGTGCACTGCAAAACTGTGCAAGCTTGGCGCAGTGCGGGCAAGGCCCAAATTTCGGGTGAACCCACTGTGTTTTTGATTGGTAAATAACGCAGCACATGCAGCATCAAAAAAAGGCTCCTCGCGGAGCCTTTTTGCTTTGAGCTGAAGCGACCAAGTCGCTCGCAACTTTTTAAATATCAGCGCAGATCAAAGCAAATCAACGCACTTGAGGCATGGTTTGCATGGCACGCACAGCGCCTTCGCCAATGGCAGCGCCAAAGCGTTTGGCCAAACGCTCGGCCACGTTTTCGTGACGGGTGTAGTCGATCACGTCTTCGGCTTTCACGATTTCGCGAGCCACGTAGTCCAAGTTGCCCAAGCCATCGGCCAAGCCAAGGTCAACAGCTTGCTCACCACTCCAGAACAAACCACTGAACAGTTCTGGCGTTTCTTTCAAACGCTTGCCGCGACCATCACGCACCACTTGGATGAACTGTTGGTGAATTTGGTCCAGCAAGGTTTGTGCGTGCGTGCGTTGTTGCTTGGTTTGTGGGCTGAACGGGTCTAAGAAACCTTTGTTCACGCCAGCCGTCATCAGGCGGCGCTCCACGCCGAGTTTGTCCATCAAACCAGTGAAGCCAAAACCATCCATCAACACACCAATGCTGCCCACGATGCTGGCTTTGTCGACGTAAATTTCATCTGCAGCCACGGCGATGTAATAAGCGGCAGAGGCGCAAGACTCTTCCACCACGGCGTACACAGGCTTTTTGTGTTTTTCTTTCAAGCGACGAATTTCGTCGTTGATGATGCCTGCTTGCACGGGGCTGCCGCCGGGCGAATTGATTTGCAAGACCACCGCTTGCGAGCCTTCGTCTTCAAACGCAGCGCGTAATGCCGTCACCACCCACTCGGCGCTGGCATCGGCACCATCGGCGATTTCGCCTTTGATAGCAACCACAGCCGTGTGTGGCTGGCTGGGGTTGGCACCCGTCACACCGCCTTTGTGCATACCCGTCCAAAGCAATGCAGCCACCAATGCCAACCAAGCAAAGCGGAAAAAGATGCGCCAGCGACGGCTGGCACGTTGCTCGGCAAGCGTGGCAAATGCCAAGCGCTCCAAGGTGTCGCGCTCCCAGACCGTTTTGTGGCTAGGTTTTTCTTGGTTTTCGTGGTGCTCAGACATGTCAGTAAGTTTTTGCAAATTAATCTAAAAATTCGAAAGGTTTCAAGTTGTACGCAGTATGCCAGTGGACGACGCCATCGGCTTCTAAAAGCTCAATTTTCACCAAGCCACCGCGGCAAGGCCCACCGGCGCATTCACCCGTGTCAGGTGCGTACTCGGCCCCGTGGGTGGCGCACATCAGCCAGCGGCCTGAGGCGTCAAAAAACTGGTCCGGCTGAAAGTCCATCTCCATCGCCACATGGGTGCAGCGGTTGAGGTAAGCATGCGGCTGGCCTTCAAAGCGAATGGCAAAGGCGCGGCAGGTTTGGCCCGCAAACACCACATCAAACGGCACAGCGCGGCCACCTTCGGCCAAGTCGGCGCTGTTGCACAAGGGCATCACTTGAGAAGCAAAGTCAGTCATGGCTTTTACGCATTCGCCAACAACCAATCGTGCAACTCCTTCACAGAGTGCGCGATGAATCGTGGGTTCAAGGGTTCAAACTGGCCATGGTCGTGCGCGCCGTAGCTCACGCCCACACTGGCACAGCCTGCGTTCACGGCCATTTGCAGGTCGTGTGTGGTGTCGCCAATCATCAAGGTGCGCCCGGGCTCCACGCCAAATTCGCGCATCAGCTCGTGCAGCATGCGTGGGTGGGGCTTGCCTGCTGTTTCATCTGCCGTGCGCGAGCCATCGAACACGCCTTTGAGTTCGGCCGTGTGCAAGGCATCGTCCAAACCACGGCGGCTTTTGCCCGTGGCCACGACCAGCCAGTGGTGGCGTTCGCGCAAAGCAGCTAACAGCGGCAACACGCCGTCAAACAACGCAATGTCGTTGGCGTGCAACATGTAATGGAAGCGGTAACGCTCACCCAACAGCGGGTATTTGTCTTGCGGCACATCAGGCGCGGCATGGGCCAGTGCCTGCATGAGCGCCATGCCAATCACGTAAGAAGCAGCCTCGTCCGTGGGCTTGACGCCGCCCACATCCACGACGGCGGCCTGAATGCAACGGGTGATGATTTGCGTGGAGTCAAACAGCGTGCCGTCCCAATCGAAGGCAATCAAATCAAACTGGCGCGGGCGTGTAGTCATACGTCGAGATGCGGTTGAATGATGGGTGGCTGAATGCCATCTACAAAGTTTTTCAGCTCAGGCGGCAGCGGGGCTTGCAGGCTGACAGGGCGGTGGCTTTGCGGGTGCTGGAACTTGAGCTGCCACGCATGCAAAAACATGCGCTTGAGGCCCATCTTCTGCAAGAGTTTGTTGTGCTCAAAATCGCCGTATTTGTCATCGCCCGCAATCGGGTGGCCTTGGCTGGCCAAGTGCACGCGAATTTGGTGGGTGCGACCGGTTTTGATGGTGACTTCCAGCAGCGTGTACGGGCCCACCGTGCGTGCCACACGCACCAGTGTGATGGAGCGCATGCCGTTGGGGTCGTCTTTGTCCACCACTTTGACGCGGCGTTCGCCCTCGCCCACGCCAGTTTCGACGGTGTACTTGAACAAGGGCGAGTCAATCACCTTCTTGTTCGAAGGCCACAGGCCCAGCACCAAGGCCAAATAGGTTTTGCCCGTTTCGCGGTCGCGGAACTGATCTTGCAGGTTTTTAAGCGCGCTGCGCTTTTTGGCCACCAGCAACACGCCCGAGGTTTCGCGGTCTAGGCGGTGCACCAGCTCTAGGTTGGTCGAGGCTGGGCGGGCACGGCGCAATTGCTCGATCACGCCAAAGCTCACGCCGCTGCCGCCGTGCACGGCCACGCCAGCGGGTTTGTCTATGGCCATCATGGCCTCGTCTTCCATCAGGACAGGAAATTCACGGGCTGGGGCCGGTGCATCGGCCTTGGCCTGCACTTGGGCCGAGATGCGCACAGGCGGCAAGCGCACCAAATCGCCCGCCTCCACACGCTGATCGGCCGAGGCGCGGCCCTTGTTCACCCGCACCTCGCCAGAGCGAATGATGCGGTAGACGTGGGTTTTCGGCACACCCTTGAGGTGGCGCATGAGGAAGTTGTCTAAGCGCTGACCAGCCGAGTCTTCGTCGACAGTCAGTGTTTTTACGGAGGGGGCGGGGGTTGGGGCCGAAGCCCCTATAATGTGATTCACCAGCGTTTTGCTCTAAGTGCTTGATTTAACAGAGATTAGACCATGTACTGACGAACGCGGTAAGGTCGATGCCCCTTTTGTGCCCGAGACGCAGACCCAGTACCCAAGAGACTGAGTGGCCCTCGCCCCAAAAGTTGAGCCGACGATCAGAAAACACTGAAACGGAATACCCCAAGTCGTGGAGGCTCTTTTTGAAAAGCCTCCATGACGGATGACTGCGAGAAGCAAAAACGATGGTTGTGGCAATGTTGATGTTGATGGAACTCTGCACAGAGTGGCTTTTGCCACCGACTGTGTGCAGCGTTGCGCGTCGCACCTTTGCCAGCTGGACCAGCCCTGTCTCCCCTGCAACGGCTCATCAAGCCACGCACTCGACAACAGGACAACCGCGACTTCTTGCCCTTATCCACGCGCCCACCCACCGTCCCCTGCGTTAATCACTTTTTGATTCGCGCAGCGGCCACGGTTTCAGCGGCAATTCCCTTCGTTCTCTGACGTCCCTCAGGCATCGTTGGCCCGTCATGGGCCTGTGATGATTTGACACGTGAAGGAACCGCATCATGAAACGGATGCTCATTAATGCAACCCAGTCGGAAGAACGCCGCCTGGCCATCGTCGACGGCCAAAAACTGCTCGACTATGAAATCGAAATCGAAGGCCGCGAACAGCGCAAAGGTAACATCTACAAAGCAGTCGTGACACGCGTCGAGCCTTCGCTCGAAGCTTGCTTTGTGGACTACGGCGAAGACCGCCACGGCTTCTTGCCATTCAAAGAAATTTCCAAACAGTATTTCGCCGAAGGTGTGTCTGCGAGCCAAGCCCGCATTCAAGACGCCATCAAAGAAGGCCAAGAGCTCTTAGTCCAAGTGGAAAAAGAAGAACGTGGCAACAAGGGCGCAGCCCTCACCACCTTCATCAGCTTGGCCGGTCGCTATGTGGTGCTCATGCCCAACAACCCACGTGGTGGTGGCGTCAGTCGCCGCATCGAGGGCGATGACCGCGCAGAACTCAAAGAAGCGATGGACCAATTGGAATACCCAAAGGGTATGTCCATCATCGCGCGCACCGCTGGCATTGGCCGCAGCGCCCCTGAGTTGCAATGGGACTTGAACTACCTGCTCAAGTTGTGGACCGCCATCGACGGCGCCAAGGGCGCCAAAGGCGCGTTCTTGATTTATCAAGAATCCAGCTTGGTCATCCGCGCCATCCGCGACTACTTCAACCATGACATCGGCGACATCTTGATCGACACCGATGACATCTATGAGCAAGCGCACCAGTTCATGGCCCACGTCATGCCTGAGCACGCCGCTCGCGTGAAGCGCTACAGCGACGAAACCCCGCTGTTCAGCCGCTTCCAAATCGAGCACCAAATCGAGTCGGCCTACGCCCGCACCGTCAACCTGCCATCAGGCGGCGCGATTGTGATTGACCACACCGAAGCTTTGGTTTCTGTGGACGTTAACTCGGCACGCGCCATCAAAGGCGGCGATATCGAAGAAACTGCGACTCGCACCAACCTCGAAGCCGCCGACGAAGTGGCTCGCCAAATGCGCTTGCGCGACTTGGGCGGCCTGATCGTCATCGACTTCATTGACATGGACGAAAGCCGCAACCGCCGTGACGTGGAAAACCGCTTGCGCGAAGCCTTGCGCCACGACCGTGCCCGCGTGCAATTTGGCACCATCAGCAAATTCGGCTTGATGGAAATGAGCCGCCAACGTCTGCGCCCTGCGCTGAGCGAAGGTGCTTCGATTCCATGCCCACGCTGCGGTGGCTCAGGCCACGTGCGTGACACCGAGAGCTCGGCGCTGCAAATCTTGCGCATCATCCAAGAAGAGTCCATGAAGGACAACACAGCTGCCGTGTACGCCCAAGTGCCGGTGGAAGTGGCCTCGTTCTTGTTGAACGAGAAGCGCACTGAAATTGCCAAAATTGAAATTCAACAACGCTTGAACGTGTTGCTCGTGCCGAACAAGACACTGGAAACACCGAACTACAAGTTGGAGCGTTTGAAGCACGACGACCCACGCCTCGACCGCGTGGAAGCCAGCTACAAAATGGCCGAGGAGTTTGAAGACCCGACCGCCGTGACACGCCGCTCACAAGAGCCTACAAATAAGCAAACGCCCGTCATCAAAGGCGTGTTGCCTGATGCACCTGCGCCAGCACATGAGCCAAAGCCTGCTGCACCTGCCAAAACGGCAGCGGCACCTGCACACGCACGTGGCGCCAAGCCCGCAGCCAAAGCACCCGAAGCCAAATCGGGCGGCTTGTGGGGTTGGTTCACCGGTTTGTTCAGCAGCGACTCAGAAGAAAAAGCCAAGCCAGCCGTGGGCGACAAAAAGCCAGGCGAACGCGGCGAGCGCCGTGATGGCCGCAGCGCCAATGGCCGAGGCGGCCGTGGTGGTCGCGGTGGCCGTGGTGGTGACCGTGCCGAGCGCGGTGAGCGCCCAGAAGGTCAAGGTCGCAACGCTGAAGGCCGTAATGAGCGCAACGCCGAAGGCGTTGAGGCCCGTGGCGAACGCCCAGCACGCGGCGAACGTGCAGAGCGCGGCGAGCGCAATGTGGAACAACGCGGTGAAGGTGGTCGCAGCGAAGGTCGCGGCCCACGCCAAGATCGCAACCGCGGTGGACGTGGCGAAGGTCGCAATGGTGAAGCCCGTAATGGTGAAGTCCGTAATGCCGAAGGCCAAGCCGCCATCGACAACAACGCCTCACCTGAAGCTCAAGCAGAAGCTCGCGCCAAAGCCCGCAACGAACGCATGGCCCGCGAAGAGCGTGGCGAAAGCACCGAAGGCGGCAACGACCAACGCGAACCTCGCGGTGAACGTACAGAGCGCGGCGAACGCAGTGAAGGTGGCCAAGGCCGTCGCGAACGCAGCCCACGCGGCGAGCGCAATGATGGTCGCCGTGAACGCGCCCCACGTTTAGACGAAAACGGCAACCCTGAAGCCTTGCCACTCGACCAAGCTGCTGACACCGAAGGCCAAGCACCGCAAACCGACGAGAACGGTGGCGAGCGTCGTGAGCGCCGCTCACGCGACCGTTATGGCCGTGACCGCCGCGAGCGTGGTGACCGCGCACCGCGTGAAGAAGGTTCTGCAGAACACGCCGACAACGGCCACTCTGCTGAGCACGACCACGCAGCACATGACCACGCTTCACACGAGCAAGCGCCACAAGAAGCCCGCGAACCACGTGAGCCACGCCAACCGCGTGAACCACGTGAGCAACGCGAGCCTCGTGGTGAACGCACCGAGCGCTCTGACCGCGCGCCACGTCACGCACCGCGTGAAGAGGCTCAACAAGCTGCACCAGCAGCCCAAGCCCCTGCACGCCAAGGCATGCCGCATATCCAAGCGTTCACACTGCCTTTGGCAGAGATGCAAGCCGTGGCTCAAGGCAGCGGCTTGGAATGGGTCAACTCCAATCCAGACAGCATCGCCGCCGTGCAAGCAGCCATCGCAGCCGAGCCAAAGCCTGTGCATGTGCCACGCGAGCGCCCACCGCTGGTGATCTTGGATGAAGGCCCGCTGGTGTTGGTTGAGACCCGCAAGGATCTGTAAACCACCCGCACCCCGCAAGGGGTGATGAGCTCCAAAAGAAAAAGGCCTAGAGAAATCTAGGCCTTTTTTGTTTATGGGGTGTACGTGATGTTTGAGCGTCTAGACGACAAATGCGTACAGCAGCTCTAGCTATGAACCAACGATGCTTGCCAAAGCACTGCCGCTTTATGCCGCCACTTCAGCGGCTCGTTTCCAGCACAACTGGGCACGCGCCGTGTCTTCTTTTTGCTCAGCCAATTGGGCCAAGGTACGCCAAGCATGGCGCTGCATGTCGGCATGGGTGAGTTGAGGTGCCGCTTGCTCCAACATCTGTTGGGCCTTGCCCCACAGCGCATGATGCCAACACACCATGCCAGCCAAATATTGCAGCTCCACCCAACGTGGGTAAGTTTGACGCGCTCGGTCGATGCTGGCCAACCACTCGGGGTCGGCGGGCAACAACACCAGCGCACGGGCCAAAGCTTGGGCCACGCGCTCACGTATGGCAGGCGTGCAGCTGTCAGGCTGCTGCACCATGTGGTTCCACAGGGGCGTGAGCCAAGGCATGACCGCTGTAGCATCGCCGCTGAGTTTAAGCATGCGCTGTGCAGCGTGCAACACCACATCGGGTTGACTGCGCTCGGTGACTTCTAGAGCATCCCATGCGCGTTGCAATTGGGCGCTGTCGTGCGCTTCGTTCAAGCTGGCCACAGCCAACTCACGCAACAGGCTTTGGCCAGATGCATCTGAAAACGCGCCGTGCTTGGTCAGCAAGCGTGCGGTCTCTAAAGCTGAGGCATGTTGTTTGTTCAAGCGAGCCGCTTTGAGGCGCATGCGCAAAGCCAACATGCGGCGGGCTGCGCCGTGGCGCAGACCATCGAGCCAACGTGCAGCCTCTGGCGCATCGCGGTCGCTCAAGGACCAACGGGCGGCTGCCAAATAGGCGGCTTCCATGGTTTCTTCCACCAACTCATCCGACGCTTCGCGGTTCATGGCCATGATGGCTTGCAGGTGAGACACACGTGTATCGCGGTCACGCAAAGCGTGTGCGCTTTCAGCCGCCACCAAATGCGATACCGCACGCAGCTGGTGCGCGTGGCGAGGGGCAGGGTCATCAGCCGTGCGTACCGAAGCCAACAAGCTTTCTAATGCGAGGGCTTTGTCAGCCGACTTCACAGCGCGCACATAGCGACCACTCCACAACTCAGACAGAGCATCGAGCAAAGCCGCGTGCATGGCACGTTCTTTTTGTTGCAGGCGCCAGCGACGCGCTTGGTGCGGCAATTCAAACAAAGCCGACATGGCGCGCCACGACAAGTGCAGCATGACAAACAACACCACGAGCACGAGCAACACCAAATTGAGCGACAGGTCGACACGGTAAGGCGACCAAAACACAGTCACCGTGCTTTGATTGCCACCCGCCAACAAAGCAGACGCCACCGCCACACCAAACAGGGCCACAAACCACAGAGCGGCTCTCATGTCAGCGCCCCGCTGCAGCTGTGGTGAGGGCCGCGATGGTGTCGTCCACGCGCGGAATCTCAATTTGCTTGGACTGCGCCAACACCTCACGCGCCAGCGCCAAGGTGGTTTGGCCTTGGCGGGTTTGCATGTCGAAGTAATGCGCCAAATCGTCGTTGGCTTGCTTCATGTCGGACTGCACCACATCAAAGTGACGGGCCAGCAAACCCAAGCGGGCATTGAGCAAACGCAGTTTGAGGTTTTCTCGCACAAAGTAACTTTGGTCGGGCGCGAGCATGCTGGCTTCGGGCTTGTCGATGCGGCTCACGCGAATGAGGTTTTGTGCATCGTTCCAAATGTCGGACCACACCTTCTCCCACCAGCTCATGCTGATGGCTTTCGCCCAGCTGGTGGTGGGCACGGGCTGAGCAGCTTTGGGTTGAGGCGCATTGCCCACGGCGTTCAGCAGTGGCAAGGTGTCGACCACGCGCACCAGTTCGTCGAGCTTGAAAAGCAAAGCAGGTGTGTCGGCCACCGAGGTAGCCTTGATGCGTTCGATGTCTCGGGTCACAGCACGCAGCACGGGTGCGAGGCGCGGTTGCGCGACTTTGGTCAAACGTTGCTCGGCCGAGTTGAGCGCGGCGAGCAAAGGCTGCACGCTGCCGGTGAGCTGTGCTTGCTGTTGCGCCAAGCGAATGGCGGACTCAATATCCACCACCAGGTTTTCGTCACGCGAGCGTGAGAGGCTCTGCATCAGCTCTTCGAGTTGACTGCGTTGCAAGGACACTTCGCTGAGTTTGGCGTCGGTCACCGACAAGCGGGCTGCCGTTTCGCGCGCCAGCTCTTCGGCTTGTTTGGAGGTCACACGCGCTTCCACGGCTTGACTGCCGGTGTCCGCGCTTTGGCGTGCCAGTTGTTCTTGAATGCCCGAGAGCTTGGCCCACATCAGGCCCGACCCCACAGCGCCCACCACAGCCAACGCACCGATGCTGCGTGTGAGCCACTTGCTGGTGTCCGTTGTGTTGTTGAACTCACTCGCGCTGGCAAGCGGTTCTGTGGTGTGGCCCAAAGGCGGGAGGTTGTGGGTGTCGTCGTGCTCTGGCTTCATGCCAGAGATTCTAATGAGACTAATAAATCTGCCAATGACGGCTTAGACATTTGAATTTCACCAAAACCCAAGGACTGTGCGGTTTGCGCGATGCGGGGATGGGTGGCAATACAGCGCGCCTTGGCCCAGCTTTGCGTAGGCAAAGCACGGACCAGATGCTCAATCGCTTGCGAGCTGCTGAAGCACCACACACTGCCGTCCGTCGCGGCACTGACGGCCTGCGCTTTGTGCTCTGCCGACCACAAGGGCGCGCGACGCTCGTAAGCCACCACAAACTGAGGCGATGCGCCTGCGGCCTGCAGTTGCTGAGCCAACCAATCACGACCTGTGCCGTTCGGTGGAACCTCTGCTACGGCGCTTGGCACTGTTTGTGAAACACCCGCAGTGCTTTGTGACATGCCTGCGTCTGCCGACACATCATGGCCACGAACAATCAGCACAGGCTGTCCTGCCTTGACTTGCGAGGCCACACGTTGCCACAAGGCTTCTGAGTCAAACTGCGCCGCGTCGGCGGCGGGGCTGTCAATGCACGCCTCGGGCACGCCCGCTTGCAGCAAGGCTTTGTGCGTGCCGGGGCCTGTGGCCCAACAGCGCGGGCCGTTTAACCAGGTGGGGCTAGCAGCTTGGCCAGCATCGACACGCTGCGCCGCGGGTTGGCTGTCAAAGAAATAGCGCACAGCCTGAGCACTGACAAACATCACGGCTTGAAATTTGGACCATTGCGACCACGCTTGCAGCACAGGTTGTCGATGTGTGGCGGGCCCCACCTCAATCAACGGCAAGGCCAATGCTTGATAGCCCGCAGTTTGCAGCGCATCCACCCACGCTGGCGCATCGCCTGCAGGTCGGGTGATGATGACGCGCATGGCTGGTAACGTGAGGTTCAGTGAGCGCCTTGCGCGCGCAACTGGGCAGCGACCGATTCGCCCAGCAAGTTGGCGGCGTCGCGTGACTTGGGGTCAGTGGCATCCAAGGTTTGCTTCACCTCAGCACGCAACAACACCGGCGCGCCCGATGGGTCACCCCATGCGGCTTGCAAGTGCAGCACGCCATCGGTCAAGGTGGCATGTGCGGCCAAAGGCATCGAACAACTGCCGCCCATGGCGCGGCTCACGGCACGCTCGGCGGTCACGGTCAGCCAAGTGGCGGCGTCGGCCAGTGGGGCCAAGGCTTGGGCCACATCAGCGCGGTTGCTGCGCACTTCAATGCCCAACGCGCCCTGCCCTGCGGCGGGCAACATCTCGGTCGTTTCAAAAATGTGGCGAATGCGCTCGCCCAAACCCAAACGCTTCAAGCCCGCAGCGGCCAACACAATGCCGTCGTACTGACCTTCGTCGAGCTTGCGCAAACGGGTGTCGAGGTTGCCGCGCAGGGGCTCAATCTTCAAATCGGGGCGCAAGGCGCGCAGCAGCACGGTGCGGCGCAGACTAGAAGTGCCCACCACCGCGCCTTGCGGCAAATCATTCAGGTGCGCGTAGGTGGACGACACCCACGCATCACGCGGGTCTTCGCGCTCCATCACACAGGCCAGATCAAAGCCTTCGGGCAAATCCATGGGCACATCTTTGAGCGAATGCACGGCCAAGTTAGCGCGGCCTTCTTCAAGGGCCACTTCGAGTTCTTTCACAAACAAACCCTTGCCGCCCACCTTACTGAGACTGCGGTCCAAGATTTGGTCGCCCTGCGTGGTCATGCCCAGCAAAGCCACGCTGTGGCCTTGGGACTGCAGCAAAGCTTGCACATGCTCGGCTTGCCACATGGCCAAGCGGCTTTCGCGGGTGGCGATGGTCAAGGAAACGGGGGATGTGGAGGCAGTGGACAAAACAAAACTCGCTTTTTCAGAGCCACGACGCGCGTGGCGAAATCAATTGAGGCAAATGTTAGCAGGCGCACCTGAGCGCCTTGGCAGAAAGCCCCCGCCAGCCCGATAAAATCTGACCCATATGACAAACCAACTCGACAAAAAATCCCAAGCCTGGTCCGCCCTGTTTTCTGAACCCATGAGCGAGTTGGTCAAACGCTACACCGCCAGCGTGTTCTTTGACAAACGCTTGTGGCAAGCCGACATCACGGGCAGCTTGGCCCACGCGGAAATGCTGGGTCACCAAGGCATCATCGGCAAAGACGACCAAGCCGCCGTCCAAAAAGGCATGGCGCAAATTTGGTCTGAAATTGAATCGGGCCAGTTCGAGTGGAAGCTCGACCTCGAAGACGTGCACCTCAACATTGAAGCGCGTCTCACCCAACTGGTAGGCGATGCGGGCAAGCGCCTGCACACCGGACGCAGCCGTAACGACCAAGTGGCCACCGATGTGCGCCTGTGGTTGCGCAGCGAGATGGACCTGATCATCGACTTGTTGGTCGATTTGCAAAAGTCACTCGTCGAAGTGGCCGAGAAAAACGTCGAGGTCATCTTGCCCGGCTTCACCCACTTGCAAGTGGCGCAGCCAGTGAGTTTTGCCCACCACCTGTCGGCCTATGTGGAAATGTTTGCACGCGACGCCGAGCGCATGAGCGACGTGCGCCGCCGCACCAACCGCTTGCCATTAGGCAGCGCTGCTTTGTCAGGCACCACCTACCCGCTGGACCGCGAGCGCGTGGCCCGCACACTGGGCATGGTCGATGAACACGGCAACGCACAAGTCTGCCAAAACAGCTTAGACGGCGTGAGCGACCGCGACTTCGCCATTGAGTTCACCGCCGCCGCCAGCCTGTGCATGGTGCACATCAGCCGCATGTCGGAAGAGTTGATTTTGTGGATGAGCCAAAACTTTAGCTTCATCAAAATTGCCGACCGCTTCACCACCGGCAGCTCGATCATGCCGCAGAAGAAAAACCCAGACGTACCCGAACTCGCACGCGGCAAAACTGGCCGTGTCGTGGGCCACTTGATGGGCCTCATCACCTTGATGAAAGGCCAACCCCTGGCCTACAACAAAGACAACCAAGAAGACAAAGAGCCTTTGTTTGACACGGTGGACACGCTCAAAGACACCCTGCGCATCTTCAGCGAAATGGTGGGCGGCCAAGTCAACCCAGCTACGGGCCTCAAAGAAGGCGGCATCACCGTCAACGCGCAAGCCATGGAAGACGCAGCCAAAAAAGGCTTTGCCACCGCCACCGACTTGGCTGACTACCTGGTGAAAAAAGGCCAACCCTTCCGCGATGCGCATGAGACTGTGGCCCATGCCGTGAAGGCCGCCGCCAGCCACAACTGCGATTTGTCTGAGCTGCCACTTGAAGTGTTGCAAAGCTTTCACCCCGCCATCGAAAAAGATGTGTACGACTGCTTGAGCCTGCATGGCTCACTCAATGCACGCAACACTCTGGGTGGAACAGCACCTGTTCAGGTTTGGGCGCAGATTGAGCGTCACCACAAACGCCTAGGCTGATATGTCAGACGCCCCGAGTCAGCGCAGCGCCCTCCACGCCATCGCTGCCTTTGAGGCAACCAAAGGCTTGGCCGCGCTGGCTGGTTTGATTGGCGTGCTCGACCTGCTGCACCGCGATGTGCGTGCTGTGGTCTTGACGCTGATTGGTCGCTTTGGCCTGGACCCCGAGGCGCACTACCCTTCCCTGCTGCTGCATTACGCTGAGTTGCTGCCAGACACCGATGTGCACATGTTGGTGATGCTGGCCTCGGCCTACATCGCGCTGCGTTTCATCGAGGCCACGGGTCTTTGGCTACACAAAGCATGGGGTGAATATTTGGGCGCGCTGTCGGGCGGCATTTACATTCCGTTTGAGGTGGTGCATTTCATCGACGAGCCCTCATGGATGAACGCCTTCATCGTGACATTGAATACGGTCATCGTGGGCTATCTCACCTACGCTCTGTGGCGACGCCATCAACACCAAGCACACGCATGACCGACATCCTCACCCTCACCATAAACCCCGCACTGGATGTGCTCACCTCCATCGACCACGTGAGCCACACCCACAAGATGCGCTGTGGCCCCACGCTCAAACACCCGGGCGGCGGCGGCGTCAATGTGGCGCGTGTGCTGCACCGCTTGGGGGCTAACTGCGTCGCTGCGTATTTGGCGGGCGGTGTCACAGGCGAGCGTCACCACAAATTGATGAGCGCCGAGAAAGTGCGCTGCCATGTCATGCCCATCGCCGAAGAAACCCGCGAGAGTTTTTCGGTGCACGAAACATCGAGCGGCAACGACTTTCGCTTTGTGTTGCCCGGCCCTGAGGTCTCAGCCGCTGAAGTGGAAGCGTGTTTTGACTACGTGGCCCAACACCTGCCCAAACAATTCTTGGTCATCAGTGGCGGCTTGGCACCTGGCGTGCCCGAGAACTTTTATGCGCGCTTGACCACCTTAGCCAAAGCGCACAGCGTGCGCGTGGTGCTAGACACCAATGGCCCTGCGCTGACCGAAGCACTGAAGGTCGGCGTGTATTTGTTCAAACCCAGCTTGCGTGAGCTGCGCGATTTAACCGGCCAAGCCTTGACCACCGAAGAAGCCCAAGTAGCAGCCGCGCAGCAACTCATTCAAAGCGGCCACGCCGAGATCGTGGCGGTGTCTTTGGGCGCAGACGGCGCCTTGGTGGTCAGTGCCAACGAACAGTGGCGTGCCCGCAGCATTCAAGTTGATGTGCAAACCACGATTGGCGCGGGCGACAGTTTTGTGGGCGGCATGGTGTGGTCACTGGAGCGTGGAGACAGCTTGGTCAAGGCGTTTCAGTACGGCATGGCGTCTGGGGCGGCCGCCTTGCTTGCGCCTGGCACCTCGTTGAGCCAAGCGGCAGATGTGCACTATTTGCTGCCACAAGTGGTGGTTCAAGCAGCCTGACGCCCTCGCTTTAAATTATTTCAATCCCGCTGTCGCACTCTTCACAGGGCTTGAGCATCACCTCGGGCTACCATCCGTCTCAAATTTAGGAGACACCCCATGCCCGTGATTACCAACATCGAAGACTTGCGCGTTTTGGCTGAAAAGCGCGTGCCCCGCATGTTCTATGACTACGCCGATTCCGGCAGCTGGACCGAGGGCACCTACCGCGCAAACGAAGCAGACTTCCAAAAAATTAAGCTGCGCCAACGCGTGGCAGTGAACATGGAAAACCGCTCCACCGCTACCAAGATGGTCGGCCTCGATGTGAAGATGCCCGTGGCCATTGCCCCCGTGGGTTTGACCGGCATGCAAAGCGCCGACGGCGAAATCAAAGCCGCCCGCGCTGCTGAGAAATTTGGCATCCCTTTCATCTTGTCCACCATGAGCATTTGCTCGATGGAAGACGTGGCCGCTGCCACCACCGCCCCCTTCATGTACCAGCTCTACATGATGCGCGACCGCGAAGCCATGTCCAACATGATTGAGCGCGCCCGCAAAGCCAAGTGCAGCGCCTTGGTCCTGACGCTCGATTTGCAAGTGATTGGCCAACGCCACAAAGACCTGAAGAATGGTTTGACGGCGCCCCCCAGCCCCACCATCGCCAACATCATCAACCTCATGACCAAGCCACGCTGGTGTTTAGGCATGGCAGGCACACGCCGCCACACCTTTGGCAACTTGGTAGGCCACGTCAAAGGCGTGAGCAACATGAAGTCGCTGTCCTCATGGACCAACGAGCAGTTTGACCCACGCTTGTCGTGGGAAGACGTGGCTTGGGTCAAAGCCCAATGGGGTGGCAAGCTCATCCTCAAAGGCATTCAAGACGTGGAAGACGCAAAGCTGGCCGCGCAAAGCGGCGCGGACGCCATCGTGGTGAGCAACCACGGCGGTCGCCAACTCGACGGTGCGCAATCCAGCATCGAAGCCCTGCCCGCTATCGTGGCCGCTGTGGGCGACCAAATTGAAGTGTGGATGGACGGCGGCATTCGCTCAGGCCAAGACGTGCTCAAGGCTTGGGCCTTGGGTGCACGCGGCGTGCTGATTGGCCGTGCCATGGTCTATGGCTTGGGTGCGATGGGTGAAGAAGGCGTGACCAAGGCGCTGCAAATCATCCACAAAGAACTGGATGTGACCATGGCGTTTTGCGGCCACACCAACATCCAAAACGTGAACACCAACATCTTGCTGCCGGGCACGTTTCCCACGGCTTGAGGTGCATGAGTTGAGGCACACTTGACGGATGACTGAACACAAAACTGCACCCACCGGCGTCAGCGGCTGGTGGCGTGCGCTGAGCATTTTCTTGGCCCTCGTGGTGCTCATCGGCTGGGCGTTCAGCGCCAGCATGTATGAGCAGTTCAAGGCGCAAATTCACCACCTCGAAGCCAAGCTGGTGGAAATTCCGCAGGTGCGTGAGGTGTCCGTGTTGCTTGACGATGCGCAGGCCCCCGCCATGCTGCTGACCTACGACCCGAAAAATCAAAAGCTGCAAGTGCAACGCTTGAACGATGTACTCGAAGGGCGTGAGCAAGCCTTGCATGTGTGGGCCATCGCCGAAGACGACACGCCGCGCATGTTGGGCGTGCTGACCAACAAATACAAAACCCAACAACTCGATGTGCCCGCACAAGCCTTAGAAGGTGCGCGCACTCTGGCCATCAGCGTTGAAAACAAAGACCGTGGCCCGCGTGATGGCAAGCCTCGCCAGCCTTTGCTGTTCAAAGGTTGGTTGGTTCAAAAAGCCATTTAACTCGGATGCGCTTTGGTGAATGGGTGAGTTGTGACCTCTTCGCCTGAAGCAGCACTGCAACGCCGCATTGCCCACCTCGACATGGACGCGTTTTATGCGTCCGTAGAGCTGCTGCGCTACCCGCAACTCAAAGGCTTGCCTGTGGTGATTGGCGGTGGCCGCCGCCGTATTGACGACATGCTGGCCCGCTTGCGTGAGGCCCACCCCGACTACGAATGGTCGGAAGACAAGCTGCACGAAATTCCGCTCGACTTTTTTCCGCGCATCGCAGGCTACACAGGGCGCGGCGTCATCACCACCGCCACCTATGCAGCGCGGCAGTTTGGCGTGGGCTCAGCCATGGGGGTGATGAAGGCGGCCAAGCTGTGCCCCGACGCCATCTTGCTGCCGGTGGACTTTGACCAATACCGCCATTACTCGCAACGCTTCAAAAGCATCATCACCGACATCGCGCCGCTCATGGAAAACCGGGGCGTGGACGAGGTGTACATCGACTTCACAGACGTGCCAGGCGGCCAACGTGAAGGTGGGCGCGTGTTGGCGCGCCTGATTCAAAAAGCAATTTTTGACGACACAGGCCTCACTTGCTCAGTAGGCGTCGCACCCAACAAGCTACTGGCCAAAATGGCGAGTGAGTTCAACAAGCCCAACGGCATTTCCATCGTAGAGCCCGACGATTTGGAAACCATGATCTGGCCCCTGCCCTGCCGCAAGATCAACGGCATTGGCCCCAAGGCCGAAGCCAAGCTGGCCAAGCACGAGATTCACACCATTGGCGAATTAGCCCAGCGCGACCTGTATTGGTTGATGGAGCACTTTGGCAAAAGCTACGGCGCGTGGCTGCATGACGCCGCACACGGCAAAGACGACCGCCCCATTGAAACCGAAAGCGAGCCCGTGAGCATCAGCCGCGAAACCACGTTTGAACAAGACCTGCATGCCGTGCGTGACCGCGAGGCGCTGAGCGCGATCTTCACCAAGCTCTGTGAGCAAGTTGCCGCCGACTTGCAACGCAAAGGCTATGTGGGCAAAACCATTGGCATCAAGCTGCGCTACGACAACTTTCAAAGCGTCACACGTGACCAAACGCTAGACCACCACATCCACCAAGCCACTGCGATTCGACAAGCGGCAGGCCAATGCCTGAAGCGTGTGGACCTCACGCGTCGCTTGCGTTTGTTTGGCGTTCGTGTGGGTTCCTTGATGAAACTAGAAGACTGGCAAGCCCAAGGTCTGCGCAAAGAAGAAACGCCGAATCTGCCCTATACCGAATCGCTGTTTGGAGACGATAGCCCTCCAAAGTGATAAACAAAACACAAGCGAAAATAACAAAATTAATGAAATTGGATTTTGAAAAATGCGCAAACTCACACGCAATCTATTTGGCTTACTCGCTTGCGTTTTTCTTTTAAGCGGCAATACCCAAGCAGCTTGTCTGGGTGAACAAAACACCACCAAGGTCTACACCTTTGACGTGGTGCCTCAGCTCACCGCTGCCAAAATTTACACCACATGGTCCCCTTTGTTGCAACGCGTAGGCCACGATGCCGGCCTGTGTTTTGAGCTGCGTGTGTCTGCCACTATTCCTGAGTTTGAGCAAAAGCTCCTCAAAGGGGAACCTGCGTTTGTGTTCCTCAACCCGTACCACGCGGTCTTGGCTCACCAAAAGAAAAAATACCAACCCCTGTTAGCTGACAGTGAAGATTTACTCACAGGTATTTTGGTCGTGCGCGCTGACAGCCCTGTCAAAAGTTTGGATGACTTGAAAGGAAAAAGCATCTCATTCCCAGCGCCCAACGCTTTTGCAGCATCACTGCTGATTCGCGCTGAGCTGGCCAAAAAGAAAATAGACATCAACCCCGTGTTTGTCAAAACCCACAGCAATGTGTACCGCTCTGTCATAGGCAAAGACACCATCGCTGGCGGCGGTGTGAACAACACACTCGACAACGAAGCGCCCGAAGTTCGCCAACAGTTACGTGTGCTCTACGAAACCCCTGCCTACACGCCGCACCCTGTGGCCACACACCCGTCTGTTCCTGCCGCGGTGCGCGAGCGCTTCTTGAAGGCCATGCTCAAACTCACGCAAGACGAGGAAGGCCGCAAACTGTTGGATGGCATCAACCTCAGCAAGCCTCAAGCCGTCACTTACGCCAAACACTACAAACCTTTGGAGTCTTTGCAGCTCGAGAAATTCTTGGTCTTGACGGGGCAGTGACATGCTGCAACGTCTGAACGCCTCGCAGTGGCAAAGCATCAAACCCGCCCTGTTGATTGGTTTGTCATTGGCGCTGCTACAAATTGGCTCAGGCGTGGCGGCGTATTACCAATCGAAAAGCTTGCTGTGGGAAGGTAAGTTTCAAACCTCACACAACCTCACGCAAGGCTTGGTCGTGGCGGTGGCTGACCAGATGGTGCTCAAAGACTACGCCTCGGTGGAGTCACGTATTTTGCAAACCATGTCCAACGCCGAAGTGGCCTCGGTCGTGTTGACCGACACCACAGGCAAGGTGCTGTCGGCCCTCAAGCGTGAACCGGGTCAAGAACCACGTTTGATGTTTGAACCCAACTGGATTCAAACCCCCGCCACTGAGCAAGCGTTTGTGCAATCCCGCGATGACGCCTTCATCACCACATGGACCAAAGTGAGCTTGGGCTCAGACCTCGGGTGGGTGCGTTTGCAAACCTACAACGAACTCGACAGCGCAGACTTGCGCAGCCTGCGCCAACAAACGTTGTTGCTGTCGGCGTTGTCGGTGGTGTCGGGCATCATCATCTTGGGTGTGTTTTTGTGGCGCGCGTATTTCACCGTGGTCAAACGCGGCCACATGTTTGAAGTCAAGCTCGACGAAGCCACCAAACGTTTGGTGCAATCCGAAAAACTCGCCTCATTGGGCGAACTGGCGGCGGGCGTGGCCCACGAAATCAACAACCCCGTGGGCTATGTGTCGTCCAACCTCACCACCTTGCAAAAGTATTTGGCCGTCTACGAAAAAGTGTTGGATGCCCCCGAGGCTGACAGCACTGAGATGGCTGCGCTTAAGAAAAAACTCAACTACGCCTTCATTCGTGACGACTTGCAAAACTTGGTGAAAGAAACCCAAGAAGGCGTGGGCCGTGTGAAGGCCATCATCCAAGACTTGAAAGACTACGCGCGCACCAATGCCGCCACGCACTATGTGGCGTCAGACATCCAAGTGGGGTTGAAGTCCACGCTCAACATCGCACGCAATCAACTCAAAAATCGTGCGGATGTGCGACTGGAACTGGGCAATTTGCCTTTGGTCGAATGTGCCCCTTCGCAAATTGACCAAGTGTTTTTGAACCTCATCGTCAACGCCGCCCAAGCCATGCCAGAGGGCAAGATGGGCTTGATTGACATCCGCACGCACTGCGATGACACACAGGTCTGGGTGGAGGTGCAAGACAACGGGCCTGGCATTGCGCCTGAGATTTTGAAGAAAATCTTTGACCCGTTTTTCACCACCAAAGACCCAGGCACGGGCACAGGCTTAGGCTTATCGGTGTCGCAAAACATCATTCAACAGCACGGCGGCACGCTCACCGTGGACAGTACCGTAGGCGTAGGCACCACCTTCAAAATAACCCTTCCCATCAAACGCCCTGCGGCCAAAGGATGACCATGACTTCTAGCAATGAATCGTTCGATGCCAGCCAATACAAAGTGTTGTGCGTGGACGATGAGCCCAACATTTTGTCGGCCTTGCGCCGCATGTTGTCACTCGAAGGTTTTGAGGTGTTCACAGCAGAAAGCGGCGCACAGGCGTTGGAGCTGCTGGCCAAAGAACCGGTGAACGTCATCATTTCTGACATGCAAATGCCTGGCATGAATGGCACAGAGTTGCTTGAAAAAGTCCGCCAACAATGGCCGCACACCATGCGCCTCATGCTCACGGGTGCCTCCGATGTGTCTGGTGCGATTGAGGCCATCAACCAAGGCGCGATTTACCGCTACACCGCCAAGCCGTGGAACGACGAAGAACTGCTGGGCACCATCAAATCAGCCATCGCATTTGGTACCTTGGCCAACGAGCATGACCGCTTAGAAGCGCTCACCATCGCGCAAAAAGAATCGCTCAATGAAATGGTGGACACGCTCGAGTCTCGCGTGCAAGAGCGCACCAAAGATTTGCGTGCGGCCTATGTAGCCTCGATCAAAGCGTTCTCCAACATCTTGGAGTTACGCCGCCCAGACCTGTTGCCGCATTCACGCCGCGTGGCCACGCTGTCAATGAAGATGGCCAAGCTGGCGGGCTTGAGCGATGACGAGTGTCAATCGGTGTACATCGCCGGCTTGTTGCATGACATCGGCAAGATTGGTTTGAGCGACCGCGTGCTCAACACCAAATTCATCGAGTTGCCGCTAGCCGATGCCAAGGTCTATCGCACCCACTGCGACATGGGGGAGACCACGCTCAACAGCTTGGACGACATGAAGGGCGTAGCCGCCATCATTCGCTCGCACCACGAATACTTCAACGGCACGGGCTTTCCCGATGGATTGACGGGGCAAAACATTCCCATCGGCGCGCGCATTGTGGCCATCGTGGAGGCCTACGAAGAATTGCAGTCAGGCGACTATGCCAAAAGCGAAAGCAGCCCTGCCGATGCCGTGCGCGTGATTTTGAGCAACAAGGGCACGCTGTTTTGCCCAGAGATGACTGACGTGTTTGTGAAAGCCCTGCGCGCTTAAGCGCAGGTCATCATTGACGTGCCGTGCGCACGTTGGACGGCATGGCTTGCGGGTGGCTGGTGCGCCACGGGTTGATGTCTAACCCACCACGGCGCGTGTAGCGCGCATACACCTCTAAGCGCAAGGGTTTGCAGCGGCGTGTGATGTCCATGAAGATGCGCTCCACACATTGCTCGTGAAACTCGTTGTGGTTTCTAAAACTCACGATGTAACGCAACAAACCCGCTTGGTCAATTTGCGGACCGGTGTAACTGATGCGCACACTGCCCCAGTCAGGCTGGCCGGTGACTAGGCAATTGCTTTTGAGCAAATTGCTGGTCAAAGTTTCAGTGGTGGGCGCTTCGTTGAAATTGGCCGTGAGCAACTCGGGGTTGGGTTGGTATTGGTCGCACTCCAAATCCAAACGGTCAAGGCTGAGGCCATCCAACTCATGCACAGGCTCGCGGTCAAAGCTCTCGGGCAGCACCAATTGCACACCCACGCTGGATTTGACGGGCTCGCCATGCCAAATGGTTGCGCTCAAGTCTTGGCGTAAGCGTGTTTGCAACTCGGCCACATCATCGATGCGCGTGTTGTTGAAACTGTTCAAGTACAGCTTGAACGATTTGCTCTCAATGATGTGCGTGGACTCTGCGGGCACGGTGATGCGTGCCAACGCCACTTGCGGCTTGCCACGTGTGTTGAGCCAGCTCAGCTCATACGCCGTCCATAAGTCAGCGCCAAAAAATGGGGGCTGTGCGGGGACACCAATTTCGTCGCGTTTGGTTTGGCGCGGAATGGGAAACAACAGTGATGCGTCGTACTGGTCCACATACGACGACGATTTACCCAGTTGTGATTGTTCAGGCGTGTTCATAGGTTTCAGTCCAGTTTGCGGCGGAACACTTTGCGGTCGGGCTCGGACACCGAGGCATCAAACGCATAGCCTTCAAGGTTGAAGCCTTCGAGGCCTTTGGGTGTTTTGACTTGGTGCGTCACGGCATAGCGCGTCATCAAGCCACGCGCACGCTTGGCGTTGAAGCTGATGATTTTGTATTTGCCGCCTTTGTAGTCTTCAAACACGCACTCAATCACGCGCGCTTTGAGGGCTTTGCGGTCCACCGATTTGAAATACTCTTGCGAAGCCAAGTTGACGATGATGGGCTCGCGCTCACCGTTCAAACGCTCGTTCAAATAATCAGCAATCTGTGTGCCCCAAAATTTGTAGAGGTTGTTGCCTTTGTCGTTGGCCAGTGAGGTGCCCATTTCTAAGCGGTAAGGCTGCATCCAGTCGAGGGGGCGGAGCACGCCGTAGAGGCCACTCAAAATCGCCACGTGTTCTTGCGCCCAGTCCAAGTCTTTGGACTTCAAAGTTTTGGCATCCAAGCCTTCGTACACGTCGCCATTGAAAGCGAGCACCGCTTGCTTGGAATTTTTCGCGGTGAATTTGGGGCTCCACGCTTGGTAGCGCGCCACGTTCAAGCTAGAGAGTGCATCGCTCAAGCTCATCAAGCTGGCAATGTCTTGCGGTGATTTTTCTTTGAGCACATCAATCAACTCGGCCGACTGCTTCACAAACAGCGGCTGTGTATGTGGCACGTCACCCGCAGGGGTGTCGTAGTCGAGGGCTTTGGCGGGTGAGAGCAAGAACAACATAAGAAAAAAAGGCTTCACAAGGAAGCCTGAATTATGCGGTGCATGCTGTGTCCGTTCACGGCTAAGGCTGCTGCACCAAATCAACACCATAAAACCAATGCCGCCCCAGCGCCGTGATGTGAAAACCTTTCACCTCGGCACGCAGCACCTTGTATTGGTTGGCGTGAGCAATGGTCAGCCAAGGCGCTTGGTCTTTGAAAACCAATTGCGCTTGCTCATACAAATGGGTTCGTTCCTGTGGGTCCAACGAGATTTTGGCTTTTTTCACCAAAGCGTCGTAGCTGGCATTGCAAAAACGTGCGAGGTTGTTGCCATCCACCGCATCGCAGCTGAGCAAGGTGTTGAGGAAGTTATCCGGGTCGCCGTTGTCGCCCGTCCATCCATACAACACCATGTCATGCTCGCCCGTACGCGCGCGTTGGAAATACTCAGACCAGTTGTGGGTTTTGACCGTGACGCGTACCCCGATTTCGGCCAAGTCTTCTTGAATGAGTTTGGCCACAGCGATGGCGTCGGGCATGTAAGGGCGCTGCACGTCCATGGCCCACAAATCGACACTGAAGCCTTTGGCGTAACCGGCCTCTTTCAAAAGCGCCATCGCTTGCGCGGGGGCGTAGCTGTCTTCGGGCACGTTTCGGTTGTAGCCCCACTGAATGGGGGGAATCGGATTGGTGGCGGGCAAGGCGGTGTGCTTGTACACCTGTCGCAAAATGCGGCGTGTGTCGATGGCCATGTTCAAAGCGCGGCGCACACGCACATCGGTGAAAGGTGGCTTGCTGGTGTTGTAAGCCATGTAGCCGATGTTCACGCCTGTTTTTTCTTGCATGACCACACCATCTGTACGCCTCATCTCAGGCAAATCGGCAGGGTTGGGATAAGGCATGACGTGGCATTGCCCAGCCTTGATTTTTCGCCAACGCTCAGACGCATGGGGCGTGATGCTGAAAACCAAATGGTCCAGTTTGCTACGGCCTTCCCAGTAATCGTCAAACGCCTGAAACACCACCTCTTGACCGCGGGTGTAACTTTTGAATTGAAACGGTCCCGAGCCAATCGGTTGCTGGTCGAACAGCTCTGGGGTTTGGTTGTTCAACATCGCTTGCGCGTATTCCTGCGATTGGATACCCGCCCATTGCATGGCCAAGGTCGACACAAAGGTGGCATCGGGGCGGTTCAACACCACCTCCACCGTGTACGCATCCAATTTGCGAACACGCTGGAGCAATTGCGCAAAGCCCAAACTCTCAAAGTACGGATATCGGCTGCGGGTCACATGGCGGTAGGGATGATCGGTCTGCCACTGACGCCACAACGTGAACAACACGTCATCGGCATTGACATCGCGCGTGGGTTTGAAATTGGCATTGCTGTGCCATTTCACACCGCGACGCAGGCTGAACACATACGTGCGTCCATCTTTCGAGACACGCCATTGCTGGGCCAATGAGGGCCGAAGCTGCGTGCCACCTTGCTCAAACCGAACGAGTCGATCGTAAATTTGACCGGTCACATCAAACGAGGTGCTCGTGCCATTGAAGGCGGGGGTGAAATACTCGGGATCACCTTCTGAGCAAAAAATCAAAGTCTTGTCAGCCGCCATCGCCGTGGCGTGTAAGCAAAGCAGCATCACCAGATGTAACATTTTTTTCATAAAATTTATTCGAAAGTAATTTAATAGGTCTAATTTAATTCAAATTACGCGTATCACTGAATAGCATTGAACTAAAAGGCACGGATTTGCTCTAGGTAAAATGCTTGGCCGCATCTTGCATCCAACGGCAGCATTCAGTCTGCCGTTTTTCTTTTGTCAAAACACATCCCATGAGCAACACGCCCGCTACACCCATCGAACAACCCGGCCTTGAGCGCCTGTCCAAATCGTTCGAGCCCGCCGCCCTTGAAGCCCATTGGGGCCCCGAGTGGGAACAACGCGGCTATGGCGTCGCTGGCTTCCGTGGCACAGGCGCACCTGCAGCCGATGCCCCCGCGTTTGCTATCCAACTGCCACCACCCAACGTGACTGGCACGCTGCACATGGGCCATGCGTTCAACCAGACCATCATGGACAGCTTGACGCGCTACCACCGCATGTCTGGCTTCAACACCGCTTGGATTCCCGGCACGGATCACGCAGGCATTGCCACGCAAATCGTGGTGGAGCGCCAACTGCAAGCCAAAGGCATCAGCCGCCACGACATGGGCACCAGCCCTGCCGAAGCGCGCAAAAACTTTGTGAGCAAGGTGTGGGAGTGGAAAGAAGAATCGGGCAACACCATCACCAGCCAGATGCGCCGCATGGGCGACAGCGTGGACTGGAGCCGCGAATACTTCACGATGGACCCCAAGCTGTCCAAGACCGTGACCGAGACTTTTGTGCAGCTGTATGAACAAGGCCTGATCTACCGTGGCAAGCGCCTGGTCAACTGGGACCCGGTGCTGATGAGCGCGGTGTCTGACCTGGAAGTTGAGAGCGAAGAAGAAGACGGCTCGATGTGGCACATCCGCTATGACTTGGTGGACTCGGATGGCAGCCTTGCGGCTGCGGGCTCTGGCTCACTCACCGTCGCCACCACCCGCCCCGAAACCCTGCTGGGCGACGTGGCTGTGATGGTGCACCCCGAAGACGAGCGCTACCAACACCTCATCGGCAAGCAAGTCAATCTGCCCTTGTGCGGCCGCACCATCCCCGTGATTGCCGACGACTACGTGGACAAAGACTTCGGCACCGGCGTGGTGAAGGTCACGCCCGCGCACGACACCAACGACTACCAAGTGGGACAGCGCCATAAGCTAGACATGATTTGCGTGCTCAACCTCGACGCCACGATCAACAACAACGCTCCCGAAAAATACCGAGGCCTCGACCGCTTCGTAGCCCGCAAAGCTGTGGTGGCCGACCTCGAAGCCGCAGGCGCTTTGGTCGAGGTGAAGAAACACAAACTCATGGTGCCACGCTGCGCCCGCACTGGCCAAGTGATTGAGCCCATGTTGACTGACCAATGGTTCGTCGCCATGAACAAAGTCAGCGACAAAGACTCAACAGGCAAGAGCATTGCGCAAAAAGCCATCGATGCCGTGCAGTCTGGCGAAGTGAGCTTTGTGCCCGAGAACTGGGTGAACACCTACAACCAGTGGATGAACAACATCCAAGACTGGTGCATCTCTCGCCAGCTCTGGTGGGGTCACCAAATCCCAGCGTGGTACGACGAAGACGGCAACGTATATGTGGCGCGTGATGAAGCTGAGGCTCAGGCTAAGGCCCCTGGCAAAACACTCAAGCGCGACGAAGACGTACTGGACACTTGGTATTCCAGCGCACTGGTGCCATTCAGCACACTGGGTTGGAGCAGCGGCATTGCGAGCGAAGCGAGTGGGAGCAAGGCCGGTTGCGGCACCCTCGGCAGCGGAACCGACGACTATGACCTGTACCTGCCAAGCAGCGTGCTCGTCACAGGCTACGACATCATCTTCTTCTGGGTCGCCCGCATGATCATGATGACGACCCACTTCACAGGTCGCGTGCCATTCAAACATGTTTACATCCACGGCTTGGTGCTCGACGCGCAAGGCAAGAAGATGAGCAAGTCAGAAGGCAATGTGTTGGATCCTGTCGATTTGATTGACGGCATCACGCTCGAGCCTTTGCTTGAAAAACGCACACAAGGTTTGCGCAAGCCCGAAACTGCGCCCAAGGTGCGCAAGCAAACCGAAAAAGAATTTCCAGAAGGTATTCCTGCCTACGGTGCAGATGCACTGCGCTTCACCTTTGCCGCGATGGCCACACTGGGCCGCAGCATCAACTTTGACAGCAAGCGCTGCGAGGGCTACCGCAACTTCTGCAACAAGGTGTGGAACGCCTCACGCTTTGTGTTGATGAACTGCGAAGGCCAAGACTGCGGTTTGAAAGAGCACACCAAAGAAGAATGCGCTGTGGGCGGCCCATCACACGGCTATCTGAACTTCAGCCAAGCGGATCGTTGGATTGTTTCCAAGCTACAACGCGTGGAAGCCGAAGTGGCCAAAGGCTTTGCCGAGTACCGCCTCGATAACGTGGCCAACACGATTTACGACTTCGTGTGGAACGAGTTCTGCGATTGGTATTTGGAAATCGCCAAGGTACAAATCAACACCGGTGATGACGCACAAAAACGTGCGACACGCCGCACGCTCATCCGCACGCTAGAAACTATTCTGCGTTTGGCCCACCCCATCACACCGTTCATCACCGAAGAGCTGTGGCAAACCGTGGCTGTCGTGGCCGGTCGCGTCAAGGCGGACGACAAAACAGCCTCCATCAGCATCTCGGCTTACCCCGTGAGCCAGCCTGAGCGCATTGACGAACAAGCAGAAAGCCATGTGGCACGCGTGAAGTCCTTGGTGGATGCGTGCCGCAATTTGCGCGGCGAAATGGGTGTGTCACCCGCCACGCGCATGCCTTTGTTTGCATTGGCTGGCAACGCCGAAGAACACGCTTTCATGCAAGGCGTGGCGCCTGTGTTGCAGGCCTTGGCCAAGCTCAGCGAAGTCAAAGTGTTTGACGACGAAGCGGCTTGGTCTGCTGCTGCTCAAGCTGCACCTGTAGCCGTGATTGGCGAGTTGCGTGTGTGCTTGTTCATCGAAGTGGACGTGGCCGCCGAGAAGATTCGTTTAGGCAAAGAAGTGGACCGTTTGCAAAACGAAATCACCAAAGCGGGTGCCAAGCTCAGCAACGAAGCCTTCGTGGCCAAGGCCCCGCCCGCTGTGATTGAAGAAGCCAAGAAGCGTGTGGCTGAGTTCACCGCCACCTTGACCAAGGTGCAAGAGCAGCTTGTCAAACTGCAGAAATAATGCCCCGTTAAACTTGCCAAAACTATTAATTTCACGCATATGACCAAAGCTCTCACCAAAGCCGTGTTCCCTGTTGCAGGCATGGGCACACGATTCTTGCCCGCCACCAAAGCCAGCCCCAAAGAAATGCTGACCGTGGTGGACAAGCCGCTCATCCAATACGCGGTGGAAGAGGCCTATGAGGCTGGCATTCGTGAAATGATTTTTGTCACAGGCCGCAGCAAGCGCGCCATCGAAGACCACTTTGACATGGCCTATGAGTTGGAAACCGAACTCGAAGCCGCAGGCAAGCAAGCCCTGCTCGACATCGTGCGCAGCGTGCAACCCGACGACATGCAATGCGTGTACGTGCGCCAAGCTCGCGCGCTGGGCTTAGGCCATGCCGTGTTGTGCGCCGAGCACTTGGTGGGCGATGAGCCCTTCGCCGTGCTGTTGGCTGACGACTTGATGCGCGGCAAAGCGGGTGGTCCTGGCGTGTTGAAGCAAATGGCTGAGGTATTTGCGCGCACACAGTCTTCTGTGTTGGCCGTGCAAGAAGTGCCACTAGAGCATGTGCATCGTTACGGCGTGGTGGCCGGTAAAGACATCGGTAATGGTTTGGTGGACATCCAGCAAATGGTGGAAAAACCCAAAGCCGAAGTAGCCCCATCACGCACCACAGTGGCTGGCCGTTACATCTTGACGCCAGCGGTGTTCGAGCGCATTCGCGCAGGCGGCCGTGGTGTGCAAGGTGAAATTCAACTCACCGACGGCATTGCCGGTTTGTTGGCCACAGAAAAAGTGTTGGCTTATTCGTATGAAGGCAAGCGCTACGACTGCGGTAGCAAAGTGGGCTTCTTGCAAGCGAGCGTCGAGCTTGCCTTGCAACACGCAGAAGTCGGTGCTGAATTCCGCGACTACCTCAAGCAACTCAACATCGCTTCATTCAACGTCGCTTGAGGATGTGAACAAAGTCGCTGCCCTCGGTGGTTTGCGACAACAGTTCATTCCCAGTTTGCTTAGCAAACGCTGCAAAGTCACGCACCGAGCCCGTGTCGGTTGACACGACTTTCAGCACCTGACCACTCTGCATCCCCGCCAATGCTTTTTTGGCTTTGAGAATAGGCAGCGGGCAGTTCAGCCCACGCGTGTCGATTTCTACATCGATGGTCATGCGGGGAATACTCCGGTTGATAAATAACGGTCACCACGGTCGCACACGATAAAGGCAATCGTCGCGTTCTCAACCTGCTGCGCAACTTGCATCGCCACCCAACAGGCGCCCGCAGCAGAAATACCAGCAAAGATGCCCTCTTCACGTGCCAAGCGGCGGCACATGTCTTCGGCATCGTCTTGGCTCACGTAGACCAACTCATCCACGTTGCTGGCGTCGTAAATCTTGGGCAAGTACTCTTGCGGCCATTTGCGAATACCGGGAATGCGAGAGCCTTCTGAAGGCTGCGCACCGATGATGCGAATGGCAGGGTTCTTCTCTTTCAAAAAGCGCGACACACCGGTGATGGTGCCCGTGGTGCCCATGGCGCTCACGAAGTGCGTGATGCGGCCCTGCGTTTGCTCCCACAGCTCGGGGCCTGTGGTTTCATAGTGGATACGTGGGTTGTCTTCGTTGGCAAACTGGTCGAGCATGCGGCCTTTGCCCTCGGCTTGCATGCGCTCAGCCAAGTCGCGGGCGTATTCCATGCCGCCGCTCTTGGGCGTCAAAATCAATTCAGCACCAAAGGCTTTCATGGTTTGCGCACGTTCAATCGACAAGTCCTCGGGCATGATGAGCACCATGCGGTAGCCCTTGATGGCCGCAGCCATGGCCAGTGCAATGCCGGTGTTGCCAGAGGTGGCTTCAATCAAAGTGTCGCCAGGTTTGATGTCGCCGCGCTCTTGCGCGCGTTGAATCATCGACAAAGCGGGACGGTCTTTCACAGAACCCGCAGGGTTGTTGCCTTCAAGCTTGCCCAAAATCACGTTGCCGCGTTTGGCGTTGTCGGCAGCACCCATGCGCTGCAAAGCGACCAAAGGCGTCTTGCCAATGGCGTCTTCGATCGTGGGATAAATCAGGTGTGAACTCATAAGACGCTACTGTGCCATAAGTCGGGAAGTGCCTAGAGACCTGGCTCTAAAGCGAACCAACCCCGTTGTTTTTTCAAAAATCGTCGATAACATTCCTTTATCAAATTTAACGACCTAAGGACTCATCATGCAAAACCCAATCAAACCCCAAGTTGAAGCCTCTATGCAAGCTGCTTTCGAATTGGCTAACCTGTCATTCGCGCAAGTTGAGCGCATCACTGAGTTGACACTTGAGCAAGCCAAGGTCAATGCCGAGTTGGCTCAAGAGCAACTGGCATCTGCCTTGGAAGTGAAAGATCCAACAGCAGCGATTGCCCTGTTGAAGGACCAATTGGAAACATCCGCCAAGAGCTTGGCAGGCTTTGCCGCCACGGCATTCGAACTGGGCCAACAATTCCAAGCCGAAGCCACCGCTTTCGCAGAAGGTCACTTTGACCAAGCCCACACAGCGGCCAACAAAGCGCTCCATGAAAACCTGAAGAAAGCCCCAGAAGGCTCTGAAGCTGCTGTGCAAGCTGTCAAAGCTGCTGTGGATGCAGGCAACAAAGCACTCGCCGAAGCCCGCAAAAACGCCAAGAAAACTGCCGAGTTGGCTCAAGAAGGCATTGCCAAATTGAAAGAACACGCACCTAAAGCAGCCAAGGCACCTGTGCGTCGCAAAGCGCGCGCCTAAAACTTCGTTGCGTTTAAAAACAAATCCCCGTGTCGCAAGGCACGGGGATTTTTTTATGCGGTGGGCTCGGCCGCCTTGACTGGGCGGCAATCGCCACAGAAGAAATGGCTTTTATCCAGCAAGCGGCGAAATGAGCCGAGAGCACGCGGCTTGTGCAAACCACACTTCATGCAACTCATGGTGTTGATCATGTTACCCGTAGCACCAAACGGACTGCCGCCCGCTTTGGATTTGTAGCGAAGACCGTCGCTGGCGCAGCGGCCTCAAGTTTTTGGGTTTCGTTCCGATACTGCCTAGGCAGTACGTAAAAATCCCATCTTTCATGTCTGACTACCACGTCACCGTTGCATCCTTGAAATCTTTGGAAACAACCAAGGACGGTGCTGTTGCGTTTTCAAAAGACACACACCGCACCATGGAAGGTACTCAGCAGGTCAAGTTCCAACAAAAACCGGACACGCTGACGAAACAACCTGCGCGCGTGAAGTTGACCGACCTCAATTACTCCATCAACCACGAAGACAAAGCCTTGCACTTGAAAGTCAAAAGCGCCGATGGTGAGGTGGTTCGCGAAGTGGTGTTTGACAGGATTGATCCCAGCTTGCTTGATGCGAAGAAGCTCAAAGGCATCTTCATCGATGACAACTCATAAAAACCGTGGCGATGAAAAAGCTACCCAAAATTGAATTGCATCAGCTGGTGCCATGGGGATTGGCGCTGTCTGCATTGGGGTTCGGGTTGTTGCACACAGATGAGTTCATGAACATCGGCGCCATGCTGCTTCCTCTTGGTTTGTTGCCCGCGGTCTTTGTATTGTCAAAATACAAAGACTGACTTCAAGAGCAGCTCAAACCAAGATCGGAGAAAGTTTTTGCCTTGTTCACCTAGCATGCCCAAAAATCTGTGTCATAATCTTAGTCTTCTCTCCCGTGCCCGGGTGGTGAAATTGGTAGACGCAGGGGACTCAAAATCCCCCGCCGCGAGGCGTGCCGGTTCGATTCCGGCCCCGGGCACCATCGGTATCCTTTACCGTCCTGACTCGATAGCGACGCCTTCAAATTTATGAATGACGACGACTTTTCCAACATAGTCAGAAGTGGTGCTGAGCATCATGTCTCTGTTTCCGAGCACACCGGAAACGCCAAAACCCCAAAAAACATCGTGGTTTCTCATGAAGAAGAGACCGAAGCTCGCAAGCGCGCATTTGAAGAAAAAGCGCTTGCCGCTTTAGATGCTGAAAAAGCCCTTGCGGCAGCACTGGCAGAACACACAGAGCATATTGCAACTGACGACGGCGCTGCAGACGCCAACATCCAAAAAGTTGCAGCCAGTCAAGGCGCTGCTAACGTACAAAACGTCACCACCGACAAAATTCAAGACAACATTCAATCGGTTGGCAACGTCAAAGGAATCGCACCTAATGTGCAAAGTGTCTCATCAGACGCGATCGCGGCCAACCTGCAAAGCGTTGGCGGCAGCAATATCGCGGCCAACAAGCAAAACATCGCGGGTGAGAAAGCAATTGAGGCGAATCGCCAAGGCATCCCCACAGATGTCATTACCTCCAATGTGCAGAACATCCCCGTAGGGAACATCGTCGCTAACGTACAAGACATCGGCAACGACCCAGCCGCGGCTGCTAATTTGCAAGCGCTTGCCAAAGACGATGTGGCAGTCAATCGCCAATTGCTAGGCCAAGATGGCAATGCAAAAAACCAACAGGGCATCGCCACTGATGCCAACGGCGCCAATGAACAAAAATTGGCCAACTTAGGTGGGCAAAACAACCAGCAAACGCTCAATCAAGATAGCGTCGCCAACAACCAACAAGCCATCCCACAAGGCCCAGGCATAGCTCCCAACAATCAGCCCATCGGTACGGATGCGGCTTCGCTCAATCGCCAAGCCGCACCTCAAGATGGACCAGCGGGCCTCAACCGCCAAGGTGTGGACAGAGGCAAGATTGAGTCGCACTTTGAGCAACTGCCATCGGGCGACATCGAACGCAAAAAAGTAGACTTTCCCACCGGCATGCAAAGCGGCAGCACTTCTAGTGCACCTGCAAGCTCAGCCACATCAAGCGCCACCAAGCCCAGCACCCCTGCGGTGGCAGCACATGCGCCATTGACGGCAGCGGAACAACAGCGACTGGCCAAGCTCAAACGCGAGCAGATGAACGACGCGTTTCATAGCCGTCTTGCAGGCATCAAACACAACGTAGAGGCACTCAACGGGCGTTTGACGGATTTCGAAGAAAAAGTGCACAAAGAGGATGGCAAACTTGAAAAAGGCAATCCGGAAGATTTCGACATCGATCTCGACTAATGCCTTGTCACGCATATGCCAGCGTGCGCGCTGAACACTGATTAGGATCCATGCCTGCCTCATCCGCAGGCATTTTTGTTTCTGGAGCGCACCTTGAGTCACCTCTTTTCTGAATTCACCCTCACCTCGCCACTCGGCCCGCTCACCTTGGCCAATCGCGCCATCGTGGCCCCCATGTGCCAATACTCGGCAGACAACGGCCAAGCTACCGACTGGCACTTGGCGCATTGGACCAATCTGCTCAACAGCGGGGCCGCCATGTTCATCATTGAGGCCACAGCTGTGGTGCCTGAAGGCCGCATCACACCCTTGTGCTTAGGGCTTTGGGACGATGTCACTGCTGCTTCCCTGCAAGACAAACTGCATCGCGCACGCAAGCTTGCACCTAACGTGCCGGTGTGCATCCAGCTCGCGCACGCAGGCCGCAAAGCATCAAGCGCCGCGCCTTGGCAAGGTGGTCAGTTGTTAACGCCTGCACAAGGCGGCTGGGCCACAGAAGCGCCCTCTGCTATTCCTCACTTAGCGCAAGAAACTGCCCCACACGAGCTAGACACTCAAGGACTAGAACGCATCAAACAAGCATTTGCCAAAGCTGCCCAACGCGCCGAAGCCATGGGCATTGACGCCATCGAGTTGCACGGCGCGCACGGCTATTTGTTGCACCAGTTCTTGTCGCCCATCGCCAACCACCGCACGGATGCGTATGGCGGCAACTTTGACAACCGCACGCGTTTTCCCATGGAAGTGTTTGAGGCGGCCCGTGCCGTCTTCAAAGGCTCGCTAGGCATGCGCATCTCGGCCTCCGACTGGGTGGAAAACGGCTGGACGCCTGAAGAAACGGCCGACTTCTCCTTGCGCCTGAAACTCGCAGGCGCAGACTTTGTGCACATCTCCTCAGGTGGCGTCGCCGCCCAACAAAAAATTGCCTTGGGCCCCGACTACCAAGTGCCCTTCGCCAAATTGGTGAAGCAAAAGACAGGCATGCCCACCATCACCGTAGGCCTGATCACTGAGCCGCAACAAGCCGAAGACATCTTGGCCCGCGGCGATGCGGACCTGATCGCCTTGGCTCGCGCCTTCCTCTACAAGCCCCGTTGGGTTTGGGAAGCTGCTGCGGCTTTGAACGGCAAAGTGCAAGCCAGCCCACAGTACTGGCGCTGTATGCCGCGTGAAGCACAAGGCATTTTTGAGTCAGTGCACATGGGCCAGCGCTAAACGCAACCCATCACGGTCACGATAAAAAACAAACAGGAGACAACATGAAACACCTCACACGTCGCAGCCTTCATGCAAGCCTAGTGGCCACTGCGCTCATCAGCACGGGTGCGTTCTTAGCGCCCATCGCCGCACACGCTCAAGCAGACACTTACCCCAGCAAGCCCATCACCTTGGTCGTGCCCAACCCACCCGGCGGCTTGGTGGACACCTCGGCCCGTTTGGTAAGCGAGCCTTTGGCCCGCCTCACAGGCCAATCGGTGGTGGTGGACAACAAGCCAGGCGGCAGTGGCAACTTGGCCTATGCCAACGTGGCACGCAGCGCCAAAGACGGCTACACCGTGTTGGTGTCGTACTCGGGTTATCACATTGCCAACCCCATCTTGATGGACAAGCTGCCGTGGGAGTTGAAAGACCTCACACCAGTGGGCCTCATCACCGTGGCCACCAACGTTATTGCGGTTCACCCTTCTGTTCCAGCCAACAACTTGAAAGAGTTCATCGCGTGGGCCAAACAAAACCCAGGCAAGATCAACTACGCCTCACAGGGCAATGGCTCGGTGTCACACATCGGCACGGAAATTTTCAAGCAACAAACCGGTATTGAAATGACGCATGTGCCCTACAAGGGTTCAGGCCAAGCCATTCAAGACGTATTGGCAGGACAAGTGCAGGTGTTCATCACCACTCCGCCTTCGGTGATGGGCCATGTGCTCAACGGCAAGCTCAAAGCACTGGCCGTGACCGGCAAAACGCGTCATCCACAACTGCCCCAAGTCCCCACCGCCTCAGAAGCAGGTTTGAGTGGCTTTGAATTGGAATCATGGGTGGCCTTGTACGTGGCCAGCGGCACACCCAAAGACGTGGTGCAAAAGCTCTCTGCTGATGTCAAGCGAAGCATGGAACAACCAGAAACCAAGCAACGCGCCGATGCTGCTGGCGTGGAAGTGCGCTACCTCACACCCGAGAACACCACCAAACTGCTAGAGCGCGACACCGCCAGCTGGGCCAAGGCAATCAAGGCGGGCAACATCAAGTCAGACTAAGCCGTCTTTGACGTCTGCGTAGCGCAGCTGCAAACGCAGCTCGCGCTTCATGCGCGTGTTCACCATGCGGCGTGACTCGCTCATGAAACTGAGCTGCATGGCAGGCAGCTCAGTTTGCGCTTGTTCTCGGCTGATGCGTACCGGTTTGGCCAAGGCATACAAGCCAGCGGCCATATCGAAGTAGTCGCCCATCCTCATTTGGCTGTCATCGTTCACGTTGTAAACACGTTGTGGCTTGCCGCGCCAAAGAGCCAATTGACACGCACGTGCCAAGTCGTCAGCGTGGATGTGGTTGGTGAAGACATCGTCAGCCTGCGCCAGCACAGGCGTGCCGCGCAGCAGACGTTCACGCGGCGTGCCGCCTTCACGGTCAGGCGCATAGATGCCGGGGATGCGCAGCACACTCACCCGCACCGCGCTGGAGCGCAAACGGCCCACATGACGCACGCGCGCTTCGGCATCCACACGGCGCTGCGCTCTGGGCGTGATGGGGTTCACCGAGCGGCTTTCATTCACCCACGCACCTGCGCAATCGCCATACACACCGCTGGTTGAGCCATACACCACACTGAGTGGTGCACTGCGACGCATCAATAAGCGGGTGAGTGCCAAACTGCGAGGGTCGGTGCTGCCCTGCAAGGGCGGGGGCGCCAAATGCAACACCCGCGTGGCCCAGCCCGCCAAGCGTTGCAAAGAGGCTGGCGCATCCAAATTACCCACCACAGGTGTCACGCCTTGGGCCCGCAAGGCCTCCACACGGTCTGGGCTAGAGGTGAGCGCCACCACCCGCACATGGCGCTGTACGCGCACGACGCGCTGGCCCACATCACCGCAGCCGATGATGAGCAAACGCTCACGTTTGAAGCGAGAAGGCAAAGCGCCGAGGGGGGATTGATGGACAGGCAAAATACACCCTATAAAAGTTCAAGGATACCCAAAGATGAGTTTCAACATCACGGTCCAACCCAGCGGCCGCGCATTCACCGCCACTTCTGACGAAACCTTGCTGGCCGCAGGCCTGCGCCAAGGCATTGGCCTGCCCTACGGCTGCAAAGACGGCGCTTGCGGCTCCTGCAAGTGCAAAAAGATTTCGGGCGAAGTGACCCACGGCAAACACCAAGAAAAAGCCCTCAGCCCTGAAGAAGCGGCCAACGGCTTTGTGCTCACCTGCTGCGCTACTGCGCACAGCGATGTGGTGCTGGAGTCACGCCAAGTGGTGGAAGAAGGCGCCTTCCCCATCAAGAAGATGCCCGTGCGTGTGGTCTCGCTGGAGAAAGCCTCACACGACGTGATGATCGTCAAGCTGCAACTGCCCGCCACTGACCCGATGAAATTCCATGCAGGTCAGTACGTGGACTTTCTGTTGCGTGACGGCGACCGCCGCAGCTACTCGATGGCCAATGCACCGCACACCTTTGTTGAAGGCTCTCCAGCGATTGAGCTTCACATCCGTCACATGCCCGGTGGCAAATTCACCGACCACGTGTTTGGCGCGATGAAAGAAAAAGAAATCCAACGCATCGAAGGCCCACAAGGTAGCTTCTTCTTGCGCGAGGACTCTGACAAACCGTTGGTGTTCTTGGCCTCTGGCACTGGCTTTGCCCCCATCAAGGCCATCTTGGAGCACATGCAGCATAAGGGCATCACGCGCCCCGTGACGCTCTACTGGGGTGGTCGCCGCCCTGCAGATCTCTACATGCACAACTGGGTGCAAGCGCAAGTTGCTGCCATGCCCAACCTCACCTACGTGCCCGTGGTGTCTGACGCATTGCCGGAAGACAACTGGACAGGCCGTACAGGCTTTGTGCACGCTGCCGTTTTGCAAGACCAAGCTGACCTCAGTGGCCATCAGGTGTATGCCTGTGGCGCGCCTATCGTGGTCGACTCGGCCCGCGCTGCTTATACGCAAGCAGGTTTGCCGTCGGACGAGTTCTATGCTGACTCGTTCACCTCTGCGGCTGACAAGCTCTAAACACGAGACCACCATGCAAAGCCCTCACACATCCCCACGCCGCCAATTGCTTCGTCTCTTGCCTGCCTTGTTGAGTTTGGGTGCAGGGTTTTGCATAACAAGCGCGCACGCGCAAAACTTTCCTAACAAACAAATACGTTGGATCGTGGTGGCCCCCGCAGGTTCGTCGCTTGACGTCATTGCGCGCGCCATGCAAGACAAGCTCAAAGACAACTTGGGTCAAACCGTTGTCATTGAAAACAAGCCACAAGCAGGTGGCACCTTGGGCACCAACGAGGTGGCCAAGTCAGCCCCCGATGGCCACACCTGGGTCATGTCGTACAACGGCCCTCTGTCGTTTGCACCTTACCTGTACCCCAAGCTGCCTTATCAGCCGCTGAAAGATTTGCAACCTGTGATGACCACCACATCGCAACCCAACGTGATTGCGGTCAACGCTCAACTGCCGGTGAGCACAATGCGTGAAGCCATTGCGCTGATGAAAACATCGCCTGGCAAATACAACTTTGCATCGGTGGGCAACGGCAGCTCGTCACATTTGACGATGGAGTACATCAAGGCCGTGACCAACACCTATGCGGTACACATCCCCTTCAATGGCAGCCCACCTGCTGTCATGGCCACTATGTCGGGTGAAACACAGTTCATGGCCTCGGTACCCACCGTGATTGCACCGCAAGTCAAACAAGGTCGTTTGAAATATTTGGCCGTCACCAGCGCACACCGCTATACGTTGCTGCCAGACGTCCCCACTGTGGCTGAAAGCGGCGTGCCTGAACTCAAAGGTTTTGAAGCTTTGGCATGGAACGGTGTGTTGGTGGCCGCAGGCACACCACGCGATGTGGTGGACCGCATCAACAGCGCACTGAACGCAGCCATCCACGATGCCTCCGTGAAAGAACGACTCAAAGCTGCTGGCCTTGAACCCGTAGGCGGCACGCCCGAACAATTCGCGAAATTGATTCACGACGAGTCCATCAAATGGGCACCCATCATCAAACGATCAGGAGCACGCATTGACTAATTTATTTGCTATTTCGAGAGTGACTGCAGCACTCGTGATGTGCTTGTGTAGCTTTCAATCCGCCCATGCACAAACGCCCGTTAAACCTATTCGCTTGATCGTGCCCTATGCAGCAGGTGGACCGATTGATGTCACAGCGCGCGCTTTGGCGGAACGCGTTAAAGACAGCTTAGGTACCGTCATCATCGAAAACCGTCCAGGTGCAGGTGGCAACATCGGTGCCGACACGGTGGCCAAAGCGACGCCAGATGGCACCGTGATTGGCATTGCGGCAACGGCCACGCATGCGGTCAATCCTTGGCTTTACAGCCGAATGCCCTACAACGCGGCAACAGACTTCGCGCCCATCACGCAAATGTTGCGCGTGCCGAATGTGTTGGTGATGAATGCAGACACGGCCAAACGCCTGCACATTGCCACCTTGCAAGATTTCCTGCGCTATGCACGTGCCAACCCAGGCAAACTCAACTACGGTTCGGGTGGCAATGGCAGTGCTGGTCACCTAGCTGGCGAATTATTCAAAACACGAGCCGGTATTTTTGCGGTGCATATTCCTTATAACGGCGGCAACCCAGCACAACTCGCTTTGCTCGCAGGTCATGTCGATTTCAATTTCGACAACCTTGCGACCGCTGCACCCAATATCAAGAGCGGCAAACTCTTGGCGCTGGCTGTCACCACACCCACACGAAGCGCAGCATTGCCAGAAGTACCCGCCATTGCTGAAAATCTGAAAGATTTCTCAGTTGATACGTGGTGGGGTTTGGTCGCACCAGCTGGCACGCCTGCGAGTGTGATTCAGCGTTTGAACCAAGCCTTTGTACAGGCCTTGAACGCGCCAGAAACAAAAACGAGGTTCGCCAGTCTGATGGCCGAACCTGTGCCAAGCACCCCCTCAGCGTTTGGCCAATTCATGGCCTCTGAACTTTCAAAATACGAATCCGTGGTGAAAGCCAGCGGTGCACGCGTAGACTAAACCACATGGATCTCATCACACCCCACCCAGCGCTTGAGGTCAAAGACATCGAGATGGTTCGCCCCATGCACTGGCTCGCGCTGGCATGGAAGGACATGGAACGCTGCCCAACGCCGGGGGTCATGCACGGCCTCATCTTGGCGCTGATTTGTGGGGGCTTGTTTTGGTTTGCACGCCACGAGTTTTGGTGGATCGCAGCCATGCTGTCCGTCAGCATGATCGTGGCGCCCTTACTGGCCATGGGGCTGTACGACATCAGCCGCCGCTTAGAGCGCAACGAAGAAGCCACCTTGGCAGATGCGTTTCGCATTTGGACTTGCGGCGACAAACGTTTGATTCAATTCGGTTTGTTGCTGGCTTTGTCGAGCGCTGGTTGGTTGATTTGCTCAGCCGCTTTGATTCACTGGATGCTACCGGCCAGCGTCCACACACCCACCGACTTCATTCGCTTGGTGGTGCTGCAACCGAACTTTGGTTTGTTTGAGATTTGGGTACTGATGAGCGCCCTGATTGCAGCCCCCATGTTTGCATCTACCTTGGTGACCATCCCTTTGCTGATGGACCACCCCACACTCACCGTGCAACAAGCCGTGCTGACGAGTTGGCGCGTAGTGGCTTTGAACCCATTCGCCATGGCGTGTTGGGCTGGCATTTTGTGTTTGTTTACAGCGCTGGGCATTGGTTCAGCCTTTTTAGGCTTGCTCGGTGTGGTGCCCATGTTGGGACACGCCAGCTGGCACGCTTACCGGGACCTGGTCACTTACGACCCATCGGTCCACTGAGTTTTTATGACAGAAGAACAATTCGCCCAATTCGGGCTAACCTTTGGCGTGGGCGGCTTCATGCTGTACATGCTGTTCATTATTTTTCAGCTCGCGCGTGAATCCAAAGCCGGAAAGTTCGGCACCTTTGTGTTGTTCTTGGTGCTGGCCTTTGGCATGCTGGGCTTTGTGGCCAAGCAAGTGTTGATTTGGATGATGGAGGGCTAAGCTCTCCTCTTTTCAAAGCGCAGGCTTATTCGCCCAAATACGCTTCGCGTACTTTGGAGTCATGCAGCATCTCATGTGCGTCGCCACTCAAGGTGATCAAGCCCGACTCCATCACATAGCCACGGTCTGCAATTTGCAGGGCTCGGCTGGCGTTTTGTTCCACCAACAAAATCGTCACACCTTGCGCTGACACGTCTTGAATCACCTCGAAGATTTTGTCCACCATGATGGGTGACAAGCCCATCGAAGGCTCATCGAGCAACAGCACTTTGGGGCGGCTCATCAACGCACGGCCCATGGCCAACATTTGCTGCTCACCACCCGACATCGTGCCCGCCAATTGATCGCGACGTTCTTTCAAACGCGGAAAGGTGATGAACACACGTTCGATGTCTTCGGCAATGGCCGCGTTGTCATCGCGGATGTACGCACCCATTTGCAGGTTCTCAACAATGGTCATGCGGGTGAACACGCCACGGCCTTCAGGGACCATCGCCAGGCCTTGTTGCACCAAATCCCAAGGACCTTGGCCGTCAATGGTTTTGCCCGCCAACTCAATGTGGCCACCACCCAAAGGCAGCAGCCCCGTGATGGCTTTCATGGTGGTGGTTTTACCCGCGCCGTTAGAGCCGATGAGCGAGACCAACTCGCCCTCGCGCACCTCTAGGCTCACGCCTTTGACGGCTTGAATGCCGCCGTAGCCCACCAACACATTGCTGACCTTCAGCAACACAGTTGCGTTGTCGTGTTTCATCTCAATGCCCCTCATGCTCTGATTGCGTGCCTAGATAGGCTTCAATCACTTGCGGGTTGCGCTGCACCTCAGCAGGTGTGCCTTGGGCAATCACTTTGCCGTAGTCGAGCACCGTCACGCGATCGCACAGGCCCATGACCAACTTCACATCATGTTCAATCAACAGCACGGTGCGGTGGTCACGGCGAATTTTGTCGATCAGTTCGCGCAGCTGCACTTTTTCGGTGGCGTTCATGCCAGCGGCAGGCTCGTCGAGTGCAATGAGTTGCGGGTCGGTCGCCAAAGCACGGGCAATTTCTAAGCGGCGTTGATCGCCATAGCTCAGCGTGCGTGCTTTGTAATCGGCCAAGCTGGCGATACCCACATAGTCCAACAGCTCACGCGCGCGTTGCTCGATCGCCAACTCTTCCGCTTTGAATTTAGCCGTTCTGAAAATCGCGCCGAGCAAACCAGAGCGGGTGCGCACATGGCGGCCCACCATCACGTTTTCTAACGCGGTCATCTCAGCAAACAAACGGATGTTTTGAAACGTGCGTGCAATACCCGCCTGCGCCACCAAGTGGACGTCCGTGGGTTCATACGGTTTGCCTGCCAGCTCAAAGCTGCCGCTGTCGGGCGTGTACAAGCCTGTGATGACGTTGAAGAAGGTGGTCTTGCCAGCGCCGTTGGGGCCGATCAGGCCATAGACCTGACCGCGCTCAATTTGCATGCGCACGTCTGTCAAGGCCTGCAAACCACCGAAGCGTTTGGAGATGCCCGAGACATTCAACACGAGGTCGCTCATCGCGCACCTCCTTGTGGGTTGCGGTTTTTGCCATGTTCAGGTGTGGGCCACAAACCGCGTGGCCGCCACAACATGATGGTGACCATGGCCAAGGCAATCAGCAACTGGCGCAAGATGGCAGCGTCCAAACGGCCATCGGTCATGGCCTGCAAAGGCCCCGCCACATAGCGCAACATTTCGGGCAAAGCAGCCAACAACACCGCACCCAAGATGACGCCTGGCAAATGGCCCAAGCCACCCAGTACCACCATGGCCACAATCATCACCGACTCCATCAGGCTGAAGGACTCGGGCGACACAAAGCCTTGGAAGGCCGCAAACATCGCACCTGAAATACCGCCAAACGTGGCCCCCATGCCAAAGGCCATGAGCTTCAAGTTGCGCGTGTTCAGGCCCATGGCTTTGGCGGCAATTTCGTCTTCACGAATCGCCATCCAAGCGCGACCAATGCGCGAGTATTCAAGGCGGTGACAAATCGCCACACTCACCACCACCAGCGTGAGGAACAGGTAGTAATACAGCGTGACCGAAGGCAACTCGATGAAGCCCAAATCCAAGCGCTTCGACAACGGGTAGCCAAACACGCTCACTGCATCAATCTGCCCCAAGCCCTTGGGGCCATTGGTGATGTTGACAGGGTGATCAAGGTTGTTCAAAAACACGCGAATGATTTCGCCAAAGCCCAAGGTGACGATGGCCAAGTAGTCACCACGCAGCTTCAAGGTGGGCGCGCCCAACAGCACGCCAAACAAACCAGCCAAACCTGCTGCCAACGGCAACACCAGCCAAAGGCTCAGATGCAAACCATCGGGAAACATCACCGCAATCCACGGAAACACTTCAGTCAAATGCGGCGAAGCCAACAGGCCAAACAAATACGCGCCCACGGCAAAGAACGCCACATAGCCCAAGTCAAGCAGACCTGCATAGCCCACCACAATGTTCAAGCCAAGCGCCAGCAATACATACAACAGCGACATGTCGGCAATGCGCACCCAAGCATTGCCAAAGTTTTGCAGCACCAGCGGCAACACCAGCAGCACAACGGCCATGAGCCAACGGTTAGAAAAGAGTTTGTGTGTCATGGTGATCAAGCCCTGTCTGCCACGCGCTCACCCAGCAGGCCCGAGGGGCGCAGCGTGAGCGTGATGATCAACACCACAAACGCCAAGATGTCGGTGTAGTGGCTGCCCAGCACACCGCCGGTGAGCTCGCCCAAGTAGCCTGAGCCAATCGATTCAATCAGGCCCAGCAGCAAGCCGCCCAGCACTGCACCGCCTAAGTTACCAATACCGCCAAACACCGCTGCTGTAAACGCTTTGAGGCCAGGTAAGAAACCCATGGCGTGATGCGCTGTGCCGTAGTTCATGGCCCACATCACACCCGCAATCGTGGCCAACACTGCACCAATGATGAAGGTGGCAGAAATCACCACATCAGGCTTCACGCCCATGAGGCTGGCCACGCGTGGGTTCTCAGCCGTCGCGCGCATGGCGCGGCCCAGCTTGGTGCGATTGACCAGCCACGACAACACAGCCAAGGCCACTACGGTGAGGCCCAAAATCATGAGCTGCGTAGGCGTAATCACCGCCTCACCAATTTCAAACGGCGTGGTGGGCAACAGTGCAGGGAAAGGCTTGTAGTTGGGCTTCCACACAATCATGGCCAGCGTTTGCAGCAAGATAGACATACCAATGGCGGTGATGAGCGGGGCCAGCTTGGGCGCATTGCGCAACGGACGATACGCAATTTTTTCAATCGCGTAGTTCAACGCCGCCGCCGCCGCAGAGGCCACCACCATCGAGATGATCAGCACCACCCAACCCGGTGTGTCGGGCATGAGCGGCTGCAATAACCCAATGACCGACCAACTGCACAAAGCACCAATCATCAACACCTCGCCATGTGCGAAGTTGATGAGGTTGATGATGCCGTAGACCATGGTGTAACCCAAAGCCACCAGCGCGTACATGCTGCCGAGCACCAAGCCGTTGATGACTTGTTGAAGCAAGACGTCCATTTGTTATTTACCTGCTTGTTTGTTTTTGTCGCGCAAGTGGCGCAATTTGTCCGCGATTTTGATCTCTAAACCGCGCTCCACAGGGCGGTAAAAGCCCGTATTCTCCAAGCCTTCGGGCATGTAGTTTTCGCCCGCTGCAAAACCATCTTCTTCGTCGTGGGCATAGCGGTAGCCCTTGCCCCAGTTCATGTCTTTCATCATCTTGGTCGGGGCGTTGCGCAAGTGCATGGGCACGGGACGCGTGCCGTCTTTCTTGATGAGGGCTTTGGCTTCGTTATAAGCCTTGTAAACCGCATTCGATTTGGGAGCGACGGCTAAATACACCACGCACTCAGCCAGCGCCAGCTCGCCCTCGGGCGAACCCAAGCGCTCGTACACCTCAGCCGCGTCCAGCGCCAAGCGCAAAGCGCGTGGGTCGGCCAAGCCAATGTCTTCGGCCGCCATGCGAATCAAACGGCGCGCCATGTATTTGGGCTCGGCCCCACCATCTAGCATGCGCACCAACCAATACAAAGCCGCATCGGGATCAGAGCCGCGCACCGATTTGTGCAGCGCGCTGATGGTGTCGTAAAACTGTTCGCCGCCTTTGTCGTAGCGGCGCATGCGCTCGCCCAACACGCGCATCAACCATGCATCGTTGATTTCTTCTAGCTTCTCGCGGTTGGCCGCAACGGACAAGGTTTCAAGCGTGTTGAGCAATCGACGTGCATCGCCATCGGCATAGGCAATGAGTCGCTCTAAGGCGGCATCTTCCAAAGCAGGCACTGCGCCAATGGCTTGCGCTTTGGCAATGATTTGCGTGAGGTCTTCCACACTGAGAGACTGCAACACATACACCGCCGCTCGCGAGAGTAAAGCCGAATTCACCTCGAACGACGGGTTCTCAGTCGTCGCACCAATGAAGGTGAACAAACCCGATTCGACATGCGGCAAAAACGCGTCTTGCTGGCTCTTGTTAAAGCGGTGCACCTCGTCCACAAACATGATGGTGCGTTTGGGGTCCAGCGAATCGCGGGCGGCAATGGCTTGCTCGACCGACTCTCGAATTTCTTTCACACCGCCCAGCACAGCGCTGATGGACAGAAACTGCGCATCAAACGCATCGGCCATCAAACGGGCGATGGTGGTTTTACCCACGCCGGGCGGGCCCCACAAAATGCAGCTGTGCGGTTGGCCCGATTCAAACGCCACGCGCAACGCCATACCCTCACCCAGCAAATGTTGCTGACCAATGACTTCGCCCAGCGTGCGTGGACGCAAGCGTTCGGCGAGGGGAATGTGGGTGGAGGACACGCTTAAAAAGGCTTTGATTTGTACAGGCTCAGAGTGTAGCGAAGGGCTTGCTAAGAAGGCAGCAAACCCGCCGCCTGAAACACCTCACGCCAAGCCTCTAACTTGCGTGCAAACGTCCAACTCGCATGCGCGGGGCTGGTCGATGGCAAACGATGCACAGGCAAGCCCAAAGCGCGGGTGAGCTTGGCGTGTTTGAAGCTTTCACCGCCGTTGTGCGCAACCACCACGAGCGCGGGGCAACGTGTGCGCAGGCTTGACAAATCATTGGGTTCTGCGTTTTGAATGTTGGCGTCTAGACTGCCTTCGCGCTCGCAGGCGGCGTACACATCCCACAAGCCCACACCTTGGCTGAGCAGCCATTGCGCACGATTGGCATAGGGCATGGCCATCACCTCTGCCACATGGGGCGACAACAGCGTGCCCATGATTTTCCAAAACTGATTTTGCGGATGGCCGTAATACTGCTGCGCGCGCAGCGAGGCCACACCAGGAAAGCTGCCCAACACGACCAAGCGTGTGTTGACATCCAGCAAAGGCGGCAAGCCTTGCAACACGGGCGTGGCCTGTGTCATGTCGACGCTTAAGGGCGGATGACGCTCACGCCTTTGGGGACTGCAAAGTTGAACTGCGCTGCACCTAAGCTGGCAGGGTTGACCTCGAAGCGTTCAAAACTGAGCACCGAGCGTTGGCCCATGGCATCAAAAATTTCGAGCTTCCCGAGGCTCACTTGCGCACCATCGACACGCAAACCCATGCGCACCGATTGGATGGTGCTCTCGCGGTTTTTGGGCGTGGCTTGCACCCACTGCAAACCATCGGTATCCGTTTGCGCTTCTAAGCTGAATTCTTTTTGCAAGGTGCTCAAATCCACGGCCGTCGCGACCAAAGCAGCAGGCGTGCTGCCTAAGGCGTGCGCTTGTTTGCGCGCGGTCACTTGCTCTAGGTCAGCGTCGTACAACCACAGGGTTTGGCCATCGGCCACGATGACTTGGGGAAACGGTTTGACGTAATCAAAACGAAAACGTGTGGGGCGCACAAATGAAAACTGACCCGTTGATGTTTTGCTGCGCACCGTGGTTTGCCCAGCTTTGGCAGGCGGCGTGACCACTTGCGTGAATTCAGCGCGGCCACTTTTGGTGGACTTCAAAAACGTTTCAAGTGTGTCAAGGCTACTCGCATAGGCAACGCTTGCGCTAAACGCGCAGATAGCCAGGGCTGCACCACCATGACGCATGATGCGTTTTGAAAAAGCTAAATTCATTTTTATTCCACTCATCGTCTGAGCCCGTGAATGAAGCTCATTCATCCCGCTTAGGCACCAAAATTTCGCGTTGACCATTGCTGCTCATGGCGCTTACCATGCCGGCCTTCTCCATGTCTTCTACCAAACGTGCGGCGCGGTTGTAGCCAATCTTCAAGTGGCGTTGCACCAGCGAGATGCTGGCCTTGCGGTTCTTCAACACCACCTCAACCGCTTGGTCATACATCGGGTCTTTTTCGGCCGACACTTCACCAAACAAATCGGGGCCTGATGGGTTGCCATCACCATCGACTGTGCCGCCTTCCAGCACGCCTTCGATGTAGTCGGGTTCGCCTTGACTCTTCAAGTAGTTGACCACGCGGTGCACTTCTTCGTCACTCACAAACGCGCCATGCACACGCACGGGGAAGCCTGTACCACTGGCCATGTACAACATGTCACCCATGCCCAATAGTGCTTCAGCGCCCATTTGGTCGAGGATGGTGCGGCTGTCAATTTTGGAGCCCACAGAGAACGCGATACGCGTGGGGATGTTTGCTTTGATCAGACCGGTAATCACGTCCACGCTGGGACGTTGTGTAGCCAAAATCAAATGAATACCGGCAGCACGCGCCTTTTGGGCGAGACGTGCAATCAGCTCTTCAATCTTCTTGCCCACCACCATCATCAAGTCGGCCAACTCATCAATCACCACCACGATGTGTGGCAGGCGTTGCAATGGCTCAGGTTGCTCGGGTGTCAAGCTGAAGGGGTTGTAAATGAACTCTTCACGCGCAGCGGCTTCGTCAATCTTGGCGTTGTAACCCGCGAGGTTACGAACGCCCAGCTTACTCATGAGCTTGTAGCGTTTTTCCATTTCGCCAACACACCAGTTCAGGCCATGTGCGGCTTGGCGCATGTCCGTCACTACGGGCGCCAGCAAGTGTGGAATGCCTTCGTAGACCGACATCTCCAACATCTTGGGGTCAATCATCAGCAAGCGCACATCACGGGCTTCTGCCTTGTAAAGCAAGGACAAAATCATCGCGTTGATACCCACCGATTTGCCTGAGCCCGTGGTACCCGCCACCAACACGTGAGGCATCTTGGCCAAATCGGCCACGATGGGGTTACCCACAATGTCTTTACCCAAGCCCATGGTAAGCATGGACTTGGATTCGTTGTACACGTCCGAGCCCAAAATTTCACTCAAGCGGATGGACTGGCGTTTGGCATTGGGCAACTCCAACGCCATGTAATTTTTGCCTGGGATGGTCTCCACCACGCGGATGGATACCAGCGAGAGGGAACGCGCCAAGTCTTTGGCGAGGTTCAACACTTGCGAGCCCTTCACACCTGTGGCGGGCTCAATCTCGTAGCGGGTAATCACAGGTCCAGGAGACGCCGCCACCACACGCACTTCGACGCCGAAGTCTTTGAGTTTTTTCTCAATCATTCGGCTGGTCATTTCCAGCGTTTCGGGGGCCACGGTGTCTTGGCGAATCAGTGGGTCGTCCAACAAGTCGACCTGCGGCAAACGCGAATCGGTGGCGGCATCGGTGAACAAGGTCTTTTGACGCTCTTTGGCCACGCGTGCGCTCTTGGGCACTTCGATGATCTCAGGCTCAATGTGCACGGTGATGGGCGGATGCTCTTTGATTTCCACACGCTCTTCAAACACCACTTCTTCACGTTCTCGTGCAGCGACCAGACCGTAGGCCACGTCTTCTTCGCGCTCGCGACGTTCACGCCACTTTTCGTACAAGCCGTCTAGCAAAGCGCCAATGTTTTCAGCAGTTTGCCCCCATGAGAAGCGAAACACCCACGACGCACCGGCCACGCCAAAGACAATGAAAATCAAACCCGAGCCGTTAAAGCCCAACCAGTTCAAACTGGATGGCCCCACCAAGTAACCCAACACGCCGCCGCTGCTGTGGCCGGGCAAGCGGTCTTCAAAGCGGTACATGCGCGTCCACTCAAGACCGGCACTGGAAATCAACAGCAAGGCCAAGCCCATCCAAAACGCAAAACGCGTGTAGCGCCAGCCGGTGTGTTCAGGTGCGGGCTCGTCTTCGTCGCGCAAGCGGTTGGCCAAAGCGGACAGCCAAGCCACCAAAGCAGCGGCATAACACCACCACACCGAATAGCCGAGCAAGAAAAAGCTCAGGTCACCGAACAAGGCGCCCAAACGGCCACCAAAGTTGCGTACCGTGCCGCTTGCGCCGGAGGTGGTCCAAGCAGGGTCGAGTGGCGAATGCGTGAGAAGCGCCAACAACCAAAAGGTCATGAACACAAAGCCAGCCGTCAGCGCAATCTCTTGCGCAAAGCGGCGAAAACCTGTGGGCTTGTGGTCCGCGTCGGCAGCAGAGGCGCGCGGGTCATTCTTTAATGTATTGAGCGAGTAAGTCATGTCTAGAGGCAGAGCTTACCCGAGCGGCAACCATACGCCGTCAGGGGTAAAGGGAGAGGTTCTTACAATCTTGCTTTTATTGTCTCTTTGATTGCGTTCCTCAGATGTCTACCAACCAACACGCCCAAGTTTTGATTCTCGGCTCCGGCCCTGCTGGCTACACCGCCGCTGTTTATGCAGCCCGCGCCAATTTGAAGCCCCTGTTGATCACCGGCATGGCCCAAGGCGGCCAACTGATGACCACCACCGAAGTGGACAACTGGCCTGCCGACGTGAACGGCGTGCAAGGCCCAGAGCTGATGCAACGCTTTCAGCAACACGCTGAGCGTTTCAACACCCAAATCGTGTTTGACCACATCAATAAGGTCGATTTTTCGAAGCGCCCCTTCACCTTGACTGGCGACAGCGGCACTTACACCTGCGACAGCCTCATCATTTGTACCGGCGCTTCGGCCAAGTACTTGGGCTTACCCTCAGAAGAGGCATTCATGGGCCGCGGCGTGTCTGGCTGCGCCACTTGTGACGGTTTTTTCTACCGCGACCAAGTGGTCAGCGTGGTCGGCGGCGGCAACACCGCTGTGGAAGAGGCTCTGTACCTCTCCAACATCGCCTCTAAAGTGCACTTGGTGCACCGCCGTGACACCTTCAAGGCCGAAGCCATCATGATCGACAAGCTCATGGAAAAGGTCGCCGCAGGCAAGATCGTGCTCGAAACCAACAGCACTTTGGACGAAGTGCTGGGTGACGCCTCAGGCGTCACAGGCATCCGCTTGAAGAGCACCGCTGACGGCAGCACCCGCGACATTGCCACCCAAGGCTGCTTCATCGCCATCGGCCACTCGCCCAACACCGGCATTTTTGAAGGCCAACTGGCCATGAAAAACGGCTATTTGCTGACCAAGAGCGGTTCTGAGGGCTTTGCCACTATGACCAGCGTGCCCGGCGTCTTTGCCGCGGGTGACGTGCAAGACAACATCTACCGCCAAGCCATCACCAGCGCCGGCACGGGCTGTATGGCTGCCTTGGACGCCCAGCGCTTCTTAGAGCAAGGCGCCCACTAAAACGCGCTACAATCTCAGGCTTTGCTGAATTCAGCGAAGAGATGGGTTACCGCCACCCTTTTTGGCGAGGTGAGGCGCTCGTGGGAACGACCGCCGTTGATATGGAGTGTCCACATGGCACGCGTATGTGAAGTAACGGGCAAAGGCCCAATGTCTGGGAACAACGTTTCCCACGCAAACAACAAGACAAAACGCCGTTTTTTGCCTAACCTGCAATACCGCCGTTTCTGGGTAGAGACTGAAAACCGTTGGGTTCGCTTGCGCGTTTCTAGCGCAGCTCTGCGTTTGATCGACAAAAACGGCATCGACGCCGTGTTGGCTGACTTGCGTTCACGCGGTCAAGCTTAATTCCAGTTACTGAAAGGACACGATCATGGCATCCAAAGGCGGACGCGAAAAAATCAAGCTGGAATCGACAGCCGGCACAGGTCACTTCTACACGACCAGCAAAAACAAGAAAACAATGCCCGAGAAAATGTTGATCATGAAATTTGATCCCAAAGCTCGTAAGCACGTTGAATACAAGGAAACCAAACTGAAGTAATTCAGGCTGGACCTCAAGAAGAACCCGCTCTCGCAAGATGGCGGGTTTTTTGTTGCCTGTGCAAAGTTACCCAAAAGAAAAGGCACCCGAAGGTGCCTTTGTCGTGAGTGCAGAACCGTTTACACGCGTGCAGCACGCAAGTGCATCGAGAACTCTTGCAATGCAGCAATGCCGCTGGTCTCGGCGCGTTTGCACCAAGCTTGCAGGTCTAGCGCCAATTGCGCACGGTTGTGGTTGGTGTTGAGCCACAACTGGCGCAGCTCTTCACGCATCTTCACCATCGTGTCCACATCAGGCAAGGCTGCGCGGGCTTGGGCCAATTGGGCCGCCACTGCCGCAGGCACCTTCTCGGCATCGCGGTGCATCCAGCGCTTGGCAGCAGCCAGCACAGAGTCAGCAGGCAAGGTGGACATGCTGGACAGCTCTTGGTTCATGGCCAAGCGCAGTTGACGGGCGTAATTGGCCATCACTTCGTAGCGGTTGGCAATGACGGCTTCCAAGGTCTTTTCATCGGCCACTGGCTTAATGTCGCCAAAGGCGAGCTTTGGAGGTGTCTTCTTAACAGTCGCCAAACCCACAGTTTCCAAAATGCGGATGTACAACCAGCCCAAGTCGAACTCGTAGGGCTTGACCGACAACTTGGCCGATGTGGGATAAGTGTGGTGGTTGTTGTGCAACTCTTCGCCACCAATGAGGATGCCCCAAGGCGAAATGTTGGTGCTGGCGTCTGGCGCCTCAAAGTTGCGGTAGCCCCAGTAGTGAGCTGCACCGTTGATGATGCCGGCGGCTGTGACGGGAATCCACATCATCTGCACGGCCCACACGGTCAGGCCCAAAGCGCCGAACAACGCCAAGTTGATGACGAGCATCAATGACACACCCAGCACTGAATGCGGGGTGTAGACATTGCGCTCAATCCAATCGTTGGGTGTGCCGTGGCCAAAACGCTCGAGGGTTTCGAGGTTCTCGGCTTCTTTGCGGTACAACTCAGCGCCCGTGAACAACACGGTTTTGATGCCGTGCACGTGGGGGCTGTGTGGGTCTTCCGCTTGCTCGCACTTGGCGTGGTGTTTGCGGTGGATGGAGGTCCACTCTTTGGTCACTTGGGCGGTGGTGAGCCACAACCAGAAACGGAAGAAGTGCGACACCACAGGGTGCAAATCCAAAGCACGGTGCGCCGAGTGACGGTGCAAATAAATGGTCACGCTCGCGATGGTGATGTGCGTGAGCACCATCGTGACGATGAAGACTTGCCAGCCAGAAAAATGCAGCAAGCCGTAGCTCAGCCAGTTCAACGTGGCGTCAAGCCAAGCCCAATTGGGTAACAACATGTAATGTCTTTCAACGTGTAGAGATCAACTGTCAATTTTAAGGTTTGGGGCCTTATTTGGCTACCCAAACTGCGGCAAAGAAGCCGTCCGTGGCATGTATGTGGGGCCAAAGGCGCAAATACAAACCGTCAGTTGTACAAAGCGAGGCCGCATTGGCTACTTTTAGCTCTGTCAGAGTGTCGGCTGCTGACAACGGCACAAAGTTGGGGTGAGCTGCACTGAAGGCTTGGGCAATCGCCTCGTTCTCTTCGGGCAACACGCTGCAGGTGGCGTACACCAAGCGGCCACCAGACTTCACCAAACGTGCGGCGCTGGCCAAGATGGAGGTTTGCTTGACCGTCAACTCTTCAACGGCCTTGGGTGACTGACGCCATTTCAGGTCAGGGTTGCGGCGCAAGGTGCCTAGGCCCGAGCAAGGAGCATCCACCAACACACGGTCAATCTTGCCGCTCAGACGTTTCACGCGCTCGTCGCGCTCGTGCGCAATGGCAGAGGGGTGAACGTTGGACAACTTGCTGCGTGCCAAGCGGGGCTTGAGTGATTCCAAGCGATGACCCGAGGTGTCAAACGCATACAAGCGGCCGGTGCTGCGCATAGAAGCGCCAATGGCCAGCGTTTTGCCGCCTGCGCCCGCACAAAAGTCCACCACCATCTCGCCACGCTTGGCGTCGAGCAACAGGGCCAACAGCTGTGAGCCTTCGTCTTGCACTTCAATCGCGCCACGCGCAAACGCGTCTAGGCCCGACAAAGCGGGTTTGCCTTCGATGCGCAAACCCCAAGGCGAGAACGGTGTGTCCACCGCCTTGATGCCCGCGAGCTTCAACTCGTGCTGCACATCGGCGCGTTTGTCGGTGAAAGTGTTCACGCGCAAGTCCAGCGGTGCGCCGCCGTTGAGGCGTTCGACCAAGGGCCAAAAGCCCTCGCCCACTTGGGCCTTGAGCGGCTCGACTAACCACTCGGGCATGTTGTGGCGATGGCGCTCCATCAGGTCGGTGGGGTTCACCGCTTCGCAGGCTTCAAGCCATGCGGCTTCTTGTTTGTTCAACGCGCTGAACAAAAAGTCGAGCGGGCTGTTGTTGGCGTGCTTGGCGCTTTTGGGCGCGTTGTTGGCAGGCGCTTGGTCTTTCAAGTGCTGTGCAAAGCCGAGTATGGCCAAGCGGCGCTCTTTGGGGCCAGAGCCCGAGGGCGCAAAGTGGTCGTAGCGCAGTTTGTTGCGCAAGACGTTGTAGGTGGTTTCGGCCAAGGCCGCACGCTCGCGCGGGCCGAAGGCATAGGTTTTACGGTAGTCACGGAAAAACTTAGACACCACTGAATCAGCAGGGTGGTCAAACTTCAAAGTGAGGCGGACAAGCTCGGTACAAGCTTCAACAAGGGCTTTTGGATGCATAGGGTGTATTGTCCCATCCTATGAACGACCAAGACCTCCCCCCACTGCAAGAAACTCCCATCGGCCTCTACCGCCACTACAAAGGCGGCCAATACGAGGTGATTGGCACCGTGCGCCACAGCGAAACGCTAGAACCGATGACCCTCTACCGCGCCCTGTACGGCGCACACGGCCTGTGGGTGCGCCCTGCAGCCATGTTTAACGAACAGGTGCTGATTGACGGCGTGATGCAGCCGCGCTTCGTCAAAACCAACTAAGCCTTGTATGCAGCGGCGTTGCCAGCCCCGCGATAATTCGCGGCAATGAAAAACATCGTCATCTTGATCTCTGGCGGCGGCTCCAACATGGCCGCCATCGTGCGCACCGCACAAGCCCAAAACTGGGCCAAGCAATTCAACGCGCAAGTGAGCGCCGTCATCAGCAACAAAGCCGACGCCAAAGGCTTGGCCTTTGCCAAAGAACACGGCATCGCCACATCCGTCATCGACCACAAAGCCTTCGCAGGCGAACCCCAACCCCGCGAAGCCTTTGACGCTGCCTTGATGACCGAGATCGACAAACACCAGCCCCACCTTGTGGTGCTGGCTGGCTTCATGCGCATCCTCACACCAAGCTTTGTGGCGCACTACGAAGGCCGGTTGCTCAACATCCACCCCTCGCTTCTGCCCGCCTTCCCCGGCCTGCACACGCATGAGCGCGCCATCGAAGCCGGCTGCAAATTTGCAGGAGCCACCGTGCACCGCGTGACCGCCGAGCTAGACCACGGCCCCATCCTCGCGCAAGCCGTCGTACCCGTGCTGCCCGACGACACGGCAGACACACTGGCGGCGCGGGTGTTGACGCAGGAGCATTTGATTTATCCGAAGGCGGTAGCGGAACTACTGGCGGATTAACGTAGACAGAGTGAGGATGTTCGCAGCTGAGAGGGGGATGGGCAGCTGACGATTTCTGGTACTCCAGCATTAGGATGCTGCCCATCCCCCTCTCAGCGGAGCAACAGCCCACTCGCCGGAACGAACGCAACAAATCAAACCAAGAGCCGAGAACTCTTAGGCACATGCGCCATCAAAAACTCCATCTGATCCGCCAAGATACGGCGGTTACGCAAGATGAAGTCTTCCCACAACGATGGTTCATAAGGTGTGTAAAGAAGCGGCATGCGCGCTTGCTCTGGCGTGCGGTTACCTTTGCGATGGTTGCACGATTTGCACGCCGTCACCACATTCATCCACACATTGGGGCCGCCTTGGCCCACGGGGCGAATGTGTTCGCGGGTGAGTTCTGACTCGTGAAAGTGGTCGCCGCAGTAGGCGCAAACGTTGCGGTCGCGGCTAAAAAGCTTGTCGTTGGTCAGACCCGATTTCAAATCAAACGGGTTGATATTGGGCACACCTTTCGTGCCGATGATGCTGTTGACCGTGATGATCGACTGCTGGCCCGTGATGGCATTGGTGCCGCCATGAAACACCGCCACCTCGCCGCCAGATTCCCAGCGTACTTCGTCGGCCGCGTAGTGGAGAACCGCTTCTTCCAGCGATATCCACGACTGCGGTAGCCCTTGGGCAGACAGTTTCAAGACCTTCACACCTCACCTCCATTCGCTTCTAAAACGACCGATCGGGAATGCACATCTATCGCTGACAATATACCTTTATTGGGTGACAGTTTTATGTTCGTCGCCCCACACTCAAACCATGCAAATTTTTCGAGGTTTTCATCACCCCCAATTGGCTTCAGCCTGTGCGCTGACGATTGGCAACTTTGACGGCGTGCACCGTGGCCACCAAGCCATGCTGGCCCTGCTGAAAAATGAGGCACGTCATCGCGGCGTGCCCAGTTGCGTGATGACGTTCGAGCCTCACCCACGCGATTTCTTCGCCAAGCAGCACCAACAGCCTGACCTCGCCCCCGCCCGCATTGCCAGCCTGCGCGACAAGCTCAATGAGCTGGCCGCTTGCGGTGTAGACCAATGCGTGGTGCTGCCGTTTGACCAAAGCTTTGCCTCGCAAGAGCCTCAGGCTTTCATCGAAGACGTGCTGGTCAAAGGCCTAGGCGTGAAATACGTGCTGGTGGGTGACGACTTTCGCTTTGGGGCCAAACGTGCGGGCGACTACGCCATGCTGGATGCGGCAGGCGGAAAGCTGGGCTTCGACGTGGCCCGCATGAACAGCTACGAAGTGAAAAATTTACGCGTCTCCAGCTCTGCCGTGCGCGAGGCCATGGGCCGTGGCGCAATGCAAGAGGTGGCGCAGTTGCTGGGCCGCCCTTATGCCATTTCGGGCCATGTGGTGCATGGCCGCAAGCTGGGCCGCGAGCTGAACTGCCGCACGCTCAACCTGCGCTTTAGCCATTGGAAGCCCGCCGCCAGCGGCATCTTCGTGGTGCAGGTACACGGTTTGGCCGAACAGTCCTTGGCAGGCGTGGCCAATTTGGGCATTCGACCCTCACTCGACGCATCCGATGTGAACGGCGGCCGCGTGCTGCTAGAAACCCATTGCCTCGACTGGCCCGCCAGCCTAGGCGCTGAGGGGGGCTACGGTAAAATCATCCGTGTGGAACTGCTGCACAAATTACACGACGAGCTGAAGTACGACGGTCTGGACGCCTTGATGCAAGGCATACACAAAGACTGCGACGATGCACGCGCCTGGCTCGCAGCCCGAATTTGACGGGGCGTGCAGCCCCCTCTTGCTGCACATTGCCCCGCATCTGCCTGATTTAGCTAGCTGCCCCGCTTTTGGGTTTAGCAGCCAGCCCCTCTTAATGCTCCGACCTGAGATAGCCATGACTGACAAAGCCACCCCAACTTTCACGGACTACCGTTCCACGCTCAACATGATGGACACACCGTTCCCCATGCGTGGTGACTTGCCCAAACGCGAACCCGCATGGGCCAAGCAATGGAACGAGCAAGGCTTGTACAAAAAACTGCGCGTGGCTCGCCAAGGCGCACCGCTGTTTGTGTTGCACGACGGCCCACCTTATGCCAACGGCAAACTGCACATCGGCCACGCGCTGAACAAAGTGCTGAAAGACATGATCGTCAAGTCCAAGCAATTGGGCGGCTTTGACGCGCAATACATCCCCGGCTGGGACTGCCACGGTTTGCCCATCGAGAACGCCATCGAAAAACTGCATGGCCGCAAACTCAGCCGCGACGACATGCAGGCCAAAAGCCGTGCATTCGCCACAGAGCAAATCGAGCAACAACGCGAAGACTTCAAACGCTTGGGCGTGCTGGGCGACTGGGAGCGCCCCTACCGCACCATGGACCCCGCCAACGAAGCGGGCCAACTGCGTGCCTTCAAACGCGTGATGGAACGTGGCTTTGTGTACCGTGGCTTGAAGCCCGTGTACTGGTGTTTTGACTGCGGCTCATCTTTGGCCGAGTTTGAAATTGAATACGCCGACAAGAAGAGCGACACGCTCGACGTGGCCTTCTTGTGTGCCCAACCCGAGAAACTGGCTGCTGCCTTTGGTTTGCCCAAGCTGGACAAAGAAGCCTTTGCCGTGATTTGGACCACTACCGCTTGGACCATCCCCGCCAACCAAGCCCTCAACATGAAGGCAGACATCACCTACGCCTTGGTCGACACCGAGCGTGGTTTGTTCTTGTGTGCGGCTTCCTTGGTCGAGAAATGTTTGGAGCGTTGGAAGCTCGAAGGCAAAGTGGTGGCAACAGCTACCGGCGATAAGTTGGGCTTGATTGAATTCAACCACCCACTGTCACATGTGGACGCTGGCTACAAACGCACAGCCCCCGTGTTCTTGGCCGACTACGTGGGCGAGAGCGACGGCACAGGCATCGTGCACAGCGCCCCCGCCTACGGCGTGGATGACTTCAACTCATGCATGGCCAACGGCATGAAGTACACCGACATCTTGAACCCCGTGCAAGGCAACGGCGCATATGCCGCTGACTTCCCACTGTTCGGTGGCCAGCACATTTGGAAAGCTGTGCCCGTCATTCTGGAAACCCTGCAAAACGCAGGCCGCTTGATGGCCACACAAACCATCACGCACAGCTACCCACATTGCTGGCGTCACAAAACGCCCGTCATCTACCGCGCGGCAGCGCAGTGGTTCATCCGCATGGATGCGTTTGACAGCACCACCGAAAAAACCACAGGCAAGTTCATCACCGACAAATCGAGCAAGTCACTGCGTGAACTCGCGTTGCACGCGATTGACCAAACCCACTTCTATCCAGAAAACGGCCGCGCACGTTTGCGCGACATGATTGCCAACCGCCCCGACTGGTGCATCTCGCGCCAACGCAGCTGGGGTGTGCCCGTGCCGTTCTTCTTGCACAAAGACAGCGGCGAGTTGCACCCACGCACGATGGCCATCATGGACCAAGCAGCCGACATCGTTGAAAAAGGCGGCATCGAAGCATGGAGCCGTGTGACGGTGGAAGACATCCTCAACCAGCCCGGCGACGACGCAGCCAGCTACACCAAGAGCACCGACATTTTGGAAGTGTGGTTTGACTCTGGCTCCACGTTCCAACACGTGCTGCGTGGCAGCCACAAAGACGCTTACGACCGTGCACCGCACCACGACCAAGGCCCAGAAGCCGACTTGTACTTAGAAGGCCACGACCAACACCGCGGCTGGTTCCACAGCTCGCTGTTGCTCGGCTGCGCCTTGTACGACCGCGCGCCCTACAAAGGCCTGTTGACCCACGGCTTTGCCACCGACGGCCAAGGCCGCAAGATGAGCAAGAGCTTGGGCAACACTGTCGCGCCACAAGAAGTGAGCGACAAGATGGGCGCAGAAATCGTGCGCTTGTGGGTGGCCAGCACCGACTACTCGGGCGACCTGAACATCGACGACAAAATCTTAGCCCGCGTGGTTGATGCGTATCGTCGCATCCGCAACACACTGCGTTTCTTACTCGCCAACGTGAGCGACTTTGACCCAACCAAAGACGCCGTGGCATTTGACGACTTGTTGGAAATCGACAAGTTCGCGCTGTCTCGCGCTGCGCAAGTGCAGGCTGAAATTCGCGCGCACTTCGATGCGTATGAGTTCCACCCCGTGGTGTCGAAGTTGCAGCTGTACTGCTCGGAAGATTTGGGTGCGTTCTATTTGGACGTGCTCAAAGACCGCCTGTACACCACAGCGCCCAAGTCACTCGCTCGTCGCAGCGCCCAAACCGCGTTGAACCAAATCACCCACGCCATGCTGCGCTGGATGGCACCTTTCCTGAGCTTCACCGCTGAAGAAGCGTGGACCACGTTTGGCAAGTCTGAGTCGATCTTCTTGGAAACCTTCACGGATCTCGGTGCAAGCAATGCGGGGTTGATGGACAAGTGGGGCAACATCCAACAAATTCGCGAAATCGCCAACAAAAAAATCGAAGACAAACGCACAGAAGGATCTGTGGGTGCGTCACTGCAAGCTGAACTCATCATTCACTGCGACGACGCAACATACGACACCTTGGCTTCATTGGGCGACGACTTGAAGTTTGTGTTCATCACATCAAAGGTTTCTTTGGTGAAGGTTGAGGGCGCAGGTTTGACCGTTGAAGTCAAAGCCAGCGAAGCCCCCAAGTGCGAACGCTGCTGGCACTACAGCGACGACGTGGGCCACAACCCCGCTCACCCCACCCTCTGCGGCCGTTGCGACAGCAACTTGCACGGTGACGGCGAAGTGCGTCACTTCGCCTAAACGGCGCACGATAGAAAGCACAACACATGGCACGCCACACCTTCATTCGCAACACCACCTCTTACTGGGTGTGGCTAGGGCTAGCCGCTCTGGTGTTGATCGCCGATCAATTCACCAAAGTGCTCATCGTCAGCACGTATCAGTTGGGTGAAGGTTTTCCCGTCAGCAGCTTTTTCAACATCGTGCGCGTGCACAACGAAGGCGCTGCGTTTTCGTTCCTTGCCACGGCGGGTGGCTGGCAGCGATGGTTCTTCACCGGCCTTGGCGTTGTGGCAACCTTGGCGATGGTGTGGATGCTGAAAAAACACCCAGGCCAAAAACTGTTTGGCTTTGCCATCGCCTGCATCTTGGGTGGCGCAGTGGGCAATGTGATTGACCGCGTGCTGTACGGCTACGTGGTCGACTTTCTAGATTTTTATTACGCCGGCATTCACTTCCCCGCGTTCAACATTGCAGACAGCGGCATCACCGTGGGCGCAGCCTGCCTCATCTTGGATGAAGTGTTGCGCGTGCGCCGCGGAAACTAAACATGCAAATACTTCCCCCAAAAACAGTTGGCATTGCCGAACTGAACACTGCCATCGCGCAAAAAGGCTACGGCATGCTCAGTGCTGCCAGCGTGGCCGAATGGGCGGGATGTGCATTGAGCGAGCTGCAAGCCTTGTCTCCCAGCTGGGACAACATGCCGCCCGACAATTACCTCAAAGACGGTGGCCGCTACCGCCGCCGTTTGCACAGCAGCTTTGTGTTTGAGCGCAACACACTCAGCCAAGTGCCGCATCGTGCGCATTGGCAGTCACTCGACTACAACGCGCTACACGGCGGCATGGAGCGTTGGTTTGAACCCATGCACGAGGCCACGGTGGCCACATCTGCGTGGAACAAGCTACTCACAGCCTTAGCCAAAACAGCAAGCGAAGTACGCGGTACACCTCTCACCAAGTGGTGCATCGAAGCGCATCAGTTCCGCATAGACACCACCGACGGCATTGGCCGCCCCACACCCGAAGGCGCGCATCGCGACGGTGTGGATTTTGTGGCGGTGTTCATGGTCAACCGCACCGACATCAAAGGCGGCGAGACCCGCGTGTTTGAAGCCAACGGCCCACAAGGCGAACGCTTCACACTGAGCGAGCCTTGGTCGTTGATGTTGTTAGACGACACCCGCATGATTCACGAAAGCACGCCCATTCAGCCATTGGCTGAGGGCGGTCATCGCGATACGCTGGTGCTCACCTGCCGCGCAGACAAGTTTCAGGACGCCGAACCCAGCGCCTGAAACCCCTGCGCTGTCATCACAAAGTGATGATGGTGCAACCCGTGGTCTTGCGGGCTTCCAAGTCGCGGTGCGCTTGGGCAATGTCGGCCAAGGGGTAAGTTTGGTCGATGTGGATCTTCACCTTACCGCTGGTCACGGCTTCAAACAAATCGTCTGCCATTTCTTGCGTGCTTTCGCGCGTGACGATGTGGCTGAACAAAGTTTGACGTGTGAGGTAGATCGAACCTTTAGGACCCAAGATGCCGGGGGCAATCGGCGCGGGTGCGCCAGAGGCATTGCCAAAGCTAGCCATCAAACCAAATGGTGCGATGCAATCCAGTGATTTGTCCCAAGTGTCCTTACCCACCGAGTCGTACACCACTTTCACGCCTTTGCCGCCTGTGATTTCTTTCACACGCACCAGGAAGTCTTCGGTGTTGTAGTTGATGACGTGCGCTGCACCATTGGCCTTGGCCAATGCGCACTTGGCCTCACTGCCAGCAGTGCCAATGAGTTGGTAGCCCAAGGCCTTAGCCCATTGGCAAGCAATCAGGCCCACACCGCCAGCGGCTGCGTGGAACAAGATGAAGTCACCTTTGTGCAAGCCGCCTTGTGGCAAGGTGCGCTTCAACAAATATTGCGCGGTCAAACCTTTGAGCATCATGGCTGCGCCGGTTTCAAACGAAATCGCATCTGGCAATTTGCACACGCACTTGGCGGGCATCACGCGCTCTTCGCAGTAGCTGCCGGGTGGCTGGCTGGCATAGGCTGCACGGTCGCCCACTTTCAAATGGGTCACGCCCTCGCCGACGGCTTCGATGATGCCGGAGGCTTCCATGCCCAAGTGCAAGGGCATGGGCAGTGCATACACGCCGCTGCGTTGGTACACATCAATGAAGTTCAGGCCAATGGCTTTGTGGCGAATGCGAATTTCGCCTGGGCCAGGTTGACCCACGGTCACGTCAATGAGCTTTAGCTCTTCAGGGCCGCCGTTTTTTTCGATGATGACTGCTTTGGTCATGGGGTGATGCTCCAGATATGGGTGAAATTTTTCAGACGCTGAATCCTGCCATGAAATGGGTGACTCTCCTGTCGCACAGGTTATTGGGGGGCTCGGGTACAGTCCTGCCCTTATGTCAGTTGTTCCTCACGCCCTCACGCCGCGCAATGCGGCGCTTTTATTGATCCCTCCCCTTTTGTGGGCGGGCAACGCCGTGATTGGTCGCATGATTGCGGACCTAATTCCGCCCATCACCCTCAACTTCTTTCGATGGGCCTTGGCCTTTGTGCTGGTGCTGCCCTTGGCACACAGCATGTTGCGCCGCGACAGCCCCTTGTGGGCGCACTGGAAGCGCTATACCTTGCTAGGCCTGCTGGGCGTGGGCTTGTACAACAGCTTTCTGTATTTAGCACTGCAAACCTCCACACCTATCAACGTGACCTTGGTCGGGTCGAGCATGCCCGTGTTCATGTTGCTGGTGGGTGCGCTGTTTTTCAAACAAACCGTGCGCAAGCGCCAAATAGCAGGCGCACTACTGTCCATCCTCGGCGTGATGGTGGTGCTGTGTCGTGGTGACTGGCATGCACTGGCCAATGTGCATTTGGTCATCGGCGATGTGTTTGTGCTCATGGCTACGGCCGCGTGGTCTTGGTACAGCTGGTTGTTGTCGGGCACCCAAGAGCCCACAGAAGCGCGCAGCAATTGGGCCAACTTCCTGATGGCGCAAATGGTGTTTGGCTTGTTCTGGTCGGCTGCGTTCAGCGGCGCAGAGTGGGCGGGCCTAACGGGCATTGCCGATGCACACATCAGCTGGAGCTGGCCGTTGGTGGCTGCGCTGGTTTATGTGTCTGTCGGTCCAGCGGTGTTGGCATACCGTTTTTGGGGCTTGGGCGTGCAAAACGTGGGGCCCAACATTGCGGGCTTTTTTGTGAACCTCATTCCCGTGTTCACTGCCACCTTATCCGCCTTGGTATTGGGTGAAATGCCGCAGCTGTATCACGCGGCGGCGTTTGTGCTGATCATTGGCGGCATTGTGGTGTCGTCACGCAAGTAACTCAGAACGTGCCCGCGTAAGCGCCACCATCGGTCAAGATGTTTTGGCCCGTCATGTAGCCCGCTTGTGCCGAGCACAAAAACGCGCAGGTATCACCAAACTCTTGTGGGTTGCCAAAGCGTTGGGCAGGAATGGTTCTCTTGCGCGCCTCGGCCACGGCATCCACAGATTGACCCGTTTTTTCTGCGGCACCTTTCATGGTGCCCTTGAGTCGGTCGGTGTCGTACGCACCGGGCAGCAAGTTGTTGATGGTCACATTGTTGGCCGCCAATTTTTGTGTGCGAGCCACGCCCGCCACAAAACCCGTCAAACCTGAACGCGCACCATTGGACAAGCCCAAGATGTCGATGGGCGCTTTCACCGCGCTCGACGTGATGTTGATGATGCGGCCAAAACCTCGCTCTGCCATGCCATCGACCGTGGCTTTGATCAGCTCAATCGGCGTGAGCATGTTGGCGTCCACCGCTTTCATCCAATCGTCGCGCTCCCAGTTGCGGAAGTCACCGGGTGGCGGACCACCTGCATTGGTCACCACGATGTCAAATTTTTTGCCGGGTCCACCTGCGACGGACCAAATGGCTTCGCGACCTTGCTCGGTGGTGATGTCTACCGCCACAGCGAGGATGGTGGTGCCCAGTTTGCGCAGCTCTGTCGCAGCAGCTTCTAACGCCTCAGCACCGCGCGCGACGATGACCACGTTGACGCCTTCGCGTGCGAGTGACTGCGCACAGCCAAAGCCCAAACCTTTGCTTGCGCCACCCACCAATGCCCATTTACCTTTGAGACCTAAATCCATCACTTACTCCCATACTTCGAAACAATAAATACGCCACTCACCACAAGCAGTGTGCCTGCACCAATCCATACGTTCAATGGTTCGTCCAACAGCAACACGCCTAACGCAATGGTAGACATGGGGCCAATCATGCCGGTTTGTGCGGTCAACGCTGCGCCGATGCGCTCAATCGCCATCATCACCATCAACACAGGGGCCACAGTACAAGCCACCGCGTTCAGCACCCCCAACCACAGCACCTCCACAGGTACCGCCGCCGCAGACAAGGGGCGCAACAACAAGAACTGCGCAATGCAGCACAGGCACGCCACACTGGTGGCCCAACCCACCAAGCGCAACGAGCCAATGCGCTGCACCAACTCACCGCTGTACAGCAAATACACAGCGTAGCTGATGGCGCTGGCCAAAATCAATCCACCGCCCAAGGCCACGTTGGCGCCAGACAGTGTGAGCTCATGCGCAAACACCAACAACACGCCGCAGTAACTCACCCCCATCGCCAAGATGCGAATGGGGCGAATCGGTTTTTTGTACAGCACCCATCCCAGCAACATCACCAACGTAGGGTTGAGGTACAGGATGAGTCGCTCAAGGCTGGCCGTGATGTATTGCAAACCTAAGAAGTCAAGGTAGCTCGACAAGTAATAACCCACAAAGCCAAGACCCACGATGTCGATCACATCGCGGCGTGTCAGTGGGTTTTCGCGCGCAATGGCTTGACGCTCCGCCCACAAGCCTATGGCAATGAAGAACGGCAGTGCAAACAGCATGCGGTACATGATGACCGTCACGGCATCGACTCCGTACACATAAGACAGCTTGACGATGATGGCTTTGCCGCTGAATGCAATGGCGCCGGCGGAGGCCAAAAGAAGGCCCGACAAAGCAGGACGTTGGACAGAATTCATTCGTAAAAATCACCAGTAAGTCATGAGTTTATGTGAGCAATAAGCACGGGCGTGTCACAAACGCTCGGTACCATTGAGGGGTATGTCATCCCTTGAACTCACCCTGCTGTATTTGTGCGCTGCCGTGGTCAGCGTGGTGGGTTGCCGGCTGCTGCATTTGCCCGCCATGTTGGGCTATTTGTTTGCAGGCGTGGTCATTGGCCCGCACGCCTTGGCCTTGGCCAATAACTCGGTAGCCATCGAGCACTTGGCTGAATTTGGCGTGGTGTTTTTGATGTTCGTCATCGGCTTGGAATTCAACTTACCCAAACTCATGCGCATGCGCAAGCTGGTGTTTGGTTTGGGCTTAGGCCAAGTGGTGCTCACGCTGCTGGGCGCCTTGCTGTTTAACTTGGCCTTGGGTTGGCTGCTCAAAGAGTTGGGCTACATCTGGCGTTTGAGCTGGCAAGCCGCGCTGGCTTTGGGCAGTGCGCTGGCCATGTCGAGCACGGCCATCGTGGTCAAGCTCATGGCAGATCGTGTGGAGCTGGAGTCACCGCACGGCCAACGCGTGATGGGCGTGCTGCTGTTTCAAGATTTGGCCGTGGTGCCTCTGCTGGTGCTCATCCCCGCACTGGCCGACATGGGTGAACACAACCTGTGGAAAGTGTTGTCCATCGCCATGCTCAAAGCTGCGGTGCTGGTGGGCTTGCTGTTGTGGGGTGGCCAACGTGTGATGCGCAGTTGGTTGCACTTGGTGGCGCGCCGCAAGAGCGATGAGTTGTTCATGCTCAACCTCTTGTTCATGACGCTGGGCTTGGCGTGGCTCACAGAGCTGGCCGGTTTGTCACTGGCCATGGGCGCCTTCTTAGCCGGTATGTTGATTGCCGAAACCGATTTCAAACACAAGGTGGAGGCAGACATTCGCCCCTTCCACGATGTGTTGCTGGGCTTGTTCTTCATCACCATCGGCATGAAGCTCGATTGGGAAGTGTTGATCGACAGCTGGGGCTGGGTGCTGCTGCTGTCCATCGTGCCTTTGTTCCTCAAAGCGGGTTTGGTGTTTGTGTTGGCCCGCATCACCGGTGCGCCTGCAGGCGTGAGCCTGCGCACCTCGCTGTATTTAGCGCAAGCGGGTGAATTCGGTTTTGTGCTGTTGACACTGGGCCTGCAAAACGCACTCATCCCCGCTGCGTGGATGAGCCCCATCTTGGCGTCGATGGTGTTGTCGATGATTGCCACACCGTTCTTGGTGATGAATGCCGACCGCATCGTCAACCGCCTCATCAGCAACGACTGGCTGCTGCAATCGCTGGCCCTCACCGGCATGGCTCAGCGATCGCTCAAGATAGAAAACCACGTCATCGTGTGCGGCTATGGTCGCAGCGGCCACAACTTGGTGGACTTGCTCAAGCTCGAAAACATTCCCTACGTGGCCCTCGACTCTGACCCTGACCAAGTGCAAATGGGCCGTGACCATGGCCACCATGTGGAGTTGGGCGACGCCACTCGTTTCTCAAGCCTCATGTCCGCAGGCTTGGTACGTGCCTCTGCGGTGGCGGTGACTTACCCCGACCTACCCTCGGCGCTCAAGGTGTTGGCATGGGTCAAAGAACACGCACCGCATGTACCTGTGATCGTGCGCACCCATGACGACGAACACCTCGAAGACCTACGCGCCGCAGGCGCCGCCGAAGTGGTGCCCGAAGTGATTGAAGGCAGCCTCATGCTTGCCAGCCAAACCTTGGCACACATTGGCATTCCCCTCAAACGCGTGCTTCGTTTGGTGCAAGGCCAACGTATGACGCGCTACGCGCTGATGCGCGATGCATTGAAGCACAAAGAGGGTTTGGAAAATATTCAGCCGCGTTAACGTGGTGGATGTGCAGCCACTTAGGCTACCGCGCACACGAATCAATGCTTGATTGGCTGTGCCAAAAAATCACGCCATGCGAGCAACATGGCCTTCACTTCAGGCCAAGTGAATCGACCTTCGGGCTGGTTCCAATACGCCAAGTCATCTGAATCCACATTGCTCTGATTGAACTGCACGCCGTTGATGGCCATGTCCACATTGAAAGCATCGCCATCGATAAACCATTTTTCTCGCGCGCCATCTTCGATTTGCGTCATCGCGTGTAGCACCTCATCGCAGTGCGCCACGTCAGCCATGTCACTGGTCAACCAACTGCACACAAAGCGGTTGAGCGGATGCTGGTGGTCTCCCGTGCCGTCGTCACTCACCCACTCACACGCGGGGTAGTGCACGGGCTGTGCGGCGCTGCCGGGCACAGGCGCTTGTGTTTGGATGAAGCAACGCAGTGACATGGATCAGTGGCGTTTGCTGTACACGGGATAGGCCGTGACGCGTGGTTCTAAGTAACCTTCCACACGCACACCGCTGGGCGTGAGCGCGCTCCATTTCTCACCACGAATGGTTTTGGTGGGGCTGAACCATGCGGCATTCACCTCGCTCACCACTTGCTCAGCGGTCCAATCTTTGGGGAACATGGTGTTGGGCATAGGGTTGCCGTTGCGGTCGGTTTTGGTGAGCCACTGGCCTGGGCGTTTGGGGTCTGCCATTTGCACTTGCGCACGGTACACACCGGTGGCGTCAGGGGCAGAGGCTGTACCTTCAATCATGCGCACATCGCCATTGAGCAAGGTGTGGCCGCCTGTGGGCTCCCCAGTGCGACGTTTGTAATCTGCACCGATGATGTGTTTGAAATCAATGGGGGAGTTGTTGGCAGGCATGGCCTCTTGCGCCACGGCCACTGACTTGGCTTTTTCATGCGACGCCGTGTTCGATGAACTGTGCGACCCTTTGTAAGAAAAGAACGCCGACAGCGCGACGATCACCAAAGCCAATCCAACACGAATCAATTTATTCACCCATCACCTCACCTTCACGTCGTGGGTCAGCGCCGCTCCCCCACACGAATTTGTCATTTCTGTTTTGTTTGACCACGGCTTGCAAGCCGCTGGTCAATGCAAGTTCCCTCACCTCGTGGCCGCGCTCGCGCAAGGCCGCAAGGGTCGCAGGCGCAAAGCGTCCGCCTTCCAACACGAGTGGGCCGCCCACGCTGCCAAAGTTGGGTAACGCAATGGCTTGCTGCGGGCTCAGGCCCCAGTTCAACACGCCCACCAAAGTTTTGGCGGTGAAGTGAATGATCATCGCGCCGCCGGGGCTGCCCACACTCATCACCAACTGGCCCGTGGCTTTGTCAAACACCAAAGTGGGTGACATGGACGAACGCGGGCGTTTGTTGGGCTGCACACGGTTGGCCACAAGGCGGCCCTGCGCATCACGCGGGGCAAAGCTGAAATCGGTCAGCTCGTTGTTGAGCAAAAAACCTTTCACCATTTGGCGCGAACCAAACGCATCTTCGATGGTGGTGGTCATGGCCAACGCGTTGCCGTAGCCATCGACGATGCTGATGTGTGAGGTACCGTACTCAGGCTGCTCCACCATGGGCGCAAAGCTGCTGCGTTGCGCACGCACGGGCACACCAGGCAAGGCTTGCGGCATGGCAGTGGGGCGAATGAGTTTGGCGCGCTCACCCAGATACGCAGGGGCCAGCAAACTTTGCCATTCGCCGCTGGGGGCCGGCGCAAAGTCGGGGTCGGCCACATACAAGGCACGGTCGGCAAAGGCCAAGCGCGAGGCTTCGGTGTACAGATGCAACCAACGCGGGTCAGGCGTGCCGTCCACGGCCTCAGTCGGGGGCGACATCAATGATGCGGGTGTGTGCTGCAACATGCCCAGTATTTGGCCAATGGCAATCGCGCCCGAACTGGGCGGTGGAAAACCACACACGCGGTAGACACGGCTCGCGGCAGCATGGTCAAAACACACAGGCGTGCGCTCTTTGGCTTGGTAGTTGGCCAAGTCGCTCAATGCCAAGCGTCCTGGATTGCTGGGGTGCTGCTGCACTTTGCGTACCACGGCCTCGGCCACCTCGCCACTGTAAAACGCTTGCACGCCCTCAGTGGCGATGCGTTGCAACACAGCGGCCAACTCTGGGTTGCGCAACACATGGCCGATCGCGTGCGGCTCGCCATTGGCTTGGTAGAAGTAAGCGCGGGCTGATGCGTCTAAACGCAAATACGCATCCGCCTTGAGCTGCGCGTGCAAACGCGGGCTGATGGCAAAACCTTGATTCGCAAGCGCAATGGCAGGCTCAAACAATTTGGCCCATGGCAGCTTGCCGTGTTGGGCATGCGCTTGCGCCAACATGCGCAACACGCCGGGTGTGCCCACCGAGCGACCGCCCACCACGGCTGCGTGAAACGCCAGTGGTTTGCCATCGGCATTGAGCAGCATGTCTTCGGTGGCTGCTGCGGGGGCAGTTTCACGGCCATCAAAGGCCTGCACTTTGGCATTTGCAGTTGCGCCATCACCCGCTGTGCTGTGCAGCAAAAATGCACCGCCACCCAGGCCACTGGATTGCGGCTCGACCAAGCCCAACACCATTTGCACGGCGATGGCGGCATCGACCGCCGAGCCGCCTGCTGTCAACATCTCAAAGCCTGCTTGTGTGGCCAAGGGGTTGGCCGCAGCCACTGCAAATTTTTGGGTGACGACATCGGCTTTGCGCGTGAACCCTGTGGCGATTTCGGGTTGCAGTGGTGTGTTGTTGTGGAGCTGCGTGGTGCACGCCCCCAACAACAACACCACCACCACAACGCAGCAGTGCGAACGAGTCGAAGTGCCCATGTCAAGAAAGAAACGCTTGCGAGATGATTCAGCCCGACATGCGTGAGGCACACGCTCATCCATCATTTCTTAAATACTCTGTTGTGCAGCCGTCGCATCGACAGCCACACCAACAAGCCTACAAACGGCAAAGCGCAAGCGGCTGTCAGGTCAGGTGAGAACGGCCAACCCACCTTCTCGGCGCCCTTGGCCAAGTAGCTCACCAAGCCCGTGAAGTAATAGGTGATCGCCGCCACGGACAAACCCTCCACCGTGGACTGCATTTTGAGTTGCAAGTCTTGGCGTTGGTTCATGGTGGTGAGCAAGGCTTGGCTGCTTTGTTGTTGCTCAAAGTCGACCCGTGTGCGTAACAAGTTACTCATGCGTGAGACGCGTTCAGACAATGCGTTTTGACGGCGCGAAGCCCAGTCACAGGTGCTGCGTGCGGGCGACAGGCGACGCTCCATGAATTCAGCAATGGTTTGCATGCCGGGCATGCGCGACTCGGCAATGTCACGGATGCGGCGATCGACCAGCTCAAAGTAAGCGCGCGTGGCCGAGAAGCGTGAATGGGTGGCAGCGTACTGCCCTTCGACCTCGCCCGCAAGACGCGTCAAACGGTCCAACAAGCCCGCTTCATCGGCACGCTTGGCATGGCGAATGGCATGGGCCAGTTCGGCCAATTCACGTTCGGCATCGGCCAACACATGCGAGGCTTCACGAGCGGCGGGCACGCCCAACAGGGCCGCCATGCGGTAGGTTTCAATCTCCAACAACTGCTGCACCAACCGGCCTTGACGGCGCGGCGTGAGCGAGCCGGTCAACAACACCATGCGCGAAAAACCATCGGGGTGCAACTGAAAATCGGTGTACACCTCGCCGTGCCCTTCGGCCACGGTGGAGGCAACCAAGGTGTCCTCATGCAGCACCTTGGGCATGTCTGTGTGAATGTCCAAGGTAGACGACGGCACAAGCCACACATGCAAACGCGCCAAGCACTCACCAGGCAACTGGGTCAACCATTTTTGGGGGACAGCTTGCACAGCTGTCATGGGCTCTGACTGCGCAAACACATCCGAGCTCACAGGGCGCATGAAAGTCCATGACACAAACTCGGTGTGCAGCTCCCAACGTAGGCGAAACGAGCCCAGATCCATGCGCACATGGTTGGTCTGCGCATCAGGCGCGGGTAAATGGTGATCGTGCAGCAACTGCGCCAAGTGGTCGCGACTCGCTTGCGCACTGGCACGGTCCACCCACATGACCACGCGCGAAATCACCTGCGGTGCCTGCATGGGCTCTGGGGGACGTGCGTGCACTTCGTTGTGCAGGGCCAGTCGTTGGGGGTGGTCGATCATTGATCACTTTCAAAAACGCATTGAACGGCCAATATAAACGAAGCTCAAGCTTGCCCCAACGAAAAACGGCACCCGAAGGTGCCGTTTGAAGGTGAAACAGTTTGAACTGAATTACTCTTCCACGAAGGCTTCTTCGCGTTTGGACTTGATGGAGGGCAGCAGCACGATCACCAAGAGCAAGGCCGCCGCCGCCAACAAACCAGCTGACAAGGGACGTGTACCGAACACAGTCCAGTCACCACGTGACAGCAACAAGGCGCGACGCAGGTTTTCTTCCATCATCGGCCCTAGGATGAAGCCGAGCAACAAAGGCGCAGGCTCTACACCTAACTTCATGAAGAGGTAACCAATCAAGCCAAAGCCAGCCACCATCCAGATGTCGAAGGTGTTGTTGTTGGTCGAGTACACACCGATCGCGCAGAACAGCACGATGGCAGGGAACAAGAAGCGGTAAGGCACTGACAACAACTTGATCCACATGCCGATCAAAGGCAAGTTCAAGATCACAAGCATCAAGTTACCAATCCACATCGAGGCAATCAGACCCCAGAACAACTCGGGGTTGCTGGTCATCACCTGTGGGCCGGGTTGGATGTTGTGAATGGTCATCGCACCCACCATCAAAGCCATCACGGCGTTGGGTGGAATACCCAAGGTGAGCAAGGGAATGAACGAGGTTTGTGCACCTGCGTTGTTGGCAGCTTCAGGCGCAGCCACACCGCGGATGTTGCCTTGACCGAAGGGCACTTCACCAGGTTGAAGTTTGGTTTTCTTTTCGATCGTGTAAGCGGCAAACGCAGCCAACAACGCACCGCCACCAGGCAACACACCGAGCATCGAACCCAAGGCAGTGCCACGAAGCACCGCAGGCATCATGTTCTTGAAGTCTTCCTTGGTGGGGAACAAACCTTCCACCTTGGCAGTGAACACTTCGCGGTCTTCTTCGGGGCGCGACAAGTTCGAGATGATCTCGCCGTAACCGAACACGCCCATCGCCACCACCACGAAGCCCACACCGTCGGTGAGTTCGGGGATGTCAAAGCTGAAACGCGCTACGCCAGAGTTGACGTCGGTACCGATCAAGCCCATCAAAAGACCCAACACGATCATGGCAATCGCCTTGAGCAAGGAGCCCGAAGCCAACACCACCGCGCCGACCAAGCCCAAGATCATGAGCGAGAAATATTCGGCAGGGCCGAACTTGAACGCGAGTTCGGTCAAAGGAGGCGCGAAGGCAGCCAAGATCAACGTACCCACAGAACCGGCGAAGAACGAACCCAAACCAGCAGCCGCCAAAGCGGGGCCTGCACGGCCTTTGCGGGCCATTTGGTAGCCGTCAATGGTGGTCACCACCGACGACGATTCACCAGGCAAGTTCACCAAAATCGCGGTGGTCGAACCACCGTATTGAGCACCGTAGTAAATACCGGCCAACATGATCAGCGCCGACACAGGGGGTAGCGCGTACGTGGCAGGCAACAACATGGCGATGGTCGCCACTGGGCCGATGCCTGGCAACACGCCAATCAGCGTGCCCAAGATACAACCGACCAAGGCGTACATCAGGTTAACCGGCGTGAAGGCCACGCCAAAACCTAGTGAGAGGTTTGCAATCAAATCCATTTTTTATTTCTCCCGGCTCAACCAGTGATGAAGGTGGGCCATACAGGCATTTGCAATTTCAGCAGCACGATGAAGGCCAAGTAGCTACCAGCAGACAAGATGGTGGCCAAGATGAGGACATCTTTGAACACAAAGGTCTCACCGGCTTTACTGGCAATGATGACCAAGGCGTAGATGGCGGCAATCAAGCCCATGGCAGGAATTCCAAAACTTGGCAAGCCTGCTAGCAAGATGCCAAACACCACGTTGGAACCCAAGATGTAAACAATGGGCTTCCACGCAAAAGCACCTACGGGCTCACCGTCTTCGGTGTGTTCCACCAACGAATAAAACGTGATGAATGCACCCAACACGGCCAAGAAAATGCCGAGTAACAAGGGAAAGTAGCCAGGCCCCATGCGAGCGCCGGTACCGATGTTGTAGTTGGTTGCGCCCCAAGCGAAACCAGCACCGACCAATGTAAACATCAGGCCGGAGAAAAAGTCTTTTTGACTTTTGATCATTTCTTCTCCTCTATTCAAAAGCAAATATGCGATGAATTATGGAGTTGCAGAGGGGCCTAATCCGATGTGGGTTCCACCTATTTTTGAAGAAGAAAAATCAGGGGTAAACCCTTGCCTAATAAGGCTTTGAGAGGCTTGAACACACGCAGCCACTTGGTCGCTGGCAGCGGCCAACGCGCCTGAATCGCCTCGGCACGTGCCATCAATTCGGCGCGTTTGGGGCTGCTAGGTGTGCGTTGCGCCAGCACCACCGTGTTGCCCTCGCGCGTGGGTTTGAAGGCCCACAGTGCATCGGCCCCAAATGCAGCCGCCATCTTCTCGACACTCTGCGCAAAGCTGGAACTGCGGCCAAATAGGTTGACCGTCATGCAGCCCTCATCCGTCAACAAGCTGCGGCAGTCGGCGTAAAACTCAGCGCTGTCGAGCACGGGCGACGCAGCTTCGTGGTCGTACAAGTCCACTTGCAAGGCATCAATTTGTCCGCGCCAATGGTCGTGCTTGGCCACCTCAGCGGCGTCGCCCAACACCACGTGCAGCTTGGCGCTGTCGGCGGGCAACTTGAACCACAGGCGACACGCAGCCACCACTTGCGGGTTCAACTCAATCGCCGTGGTTTTCATGCGCAAGTGCTTGAACGAAAACTTGGTGAGCGATGCAGCACCCAAACCCAGTTGCATGGCGTGCAGCTTGCCCACTTTGTCGATGTCCACAAACAAGAGCCACGCCATCATGCGTTGCACGTATTCAAGGTCGATGTCGAATGGCTTGTCGATGTTCATCGAGCCTTGCACCCACGGCGTGCCGAGGTGCAGGTAGCGGGTGTCACCGTAGTCAGAGAAATTGACTTCGGGGAGTTGGATTTTTTTCTTAGTTGCCATTGTGTTGTTTATGTTTTTTTATCCAGCCATGCCTTCGACCACAAAGCGCACGCGCTTGTTGCCCTGCCATTCATCCGCCTCTAGGCGAAACGCCAGATGCGCCAGCGCGGGCAAAGGCTCGACACGGCCAAACCAAATGCCGTCTACGGGCTGGCCGTGGTGGCGTAGTTTGAGGGCCAAATGCTTTTCGCCCACCAAGCGTTGGCCCAGCACCTCCACCTCTTCGCTGAACGTGGGTGGTGCAAAGCCTTGGCCCCACACTTCGCGAGCCAGTGTGTCGGCCAGCTCGGGGCGGCGGTATTCGGGCAGCAGTGGGCCATCGGTTTCTAAGCGGCGTTGCAAGGTGGCTTCGTCTAGCCACTCTTGTGCGACTTGTTGCAAGGCTTCTTCAAAGGTGGCGAGGTTGTCTTCTTCCAAAGTGCAACCCGCCGCCATGGCGTGACCGCCAAAGCGCAGCAACACGCCGGGGTGGCGTTTGGCCACGAGGTCCAACGCATCGCGCAAATGAAAGCCAGGGATAGATCGGCCCGAGCCTTTGAGCTCGTGCCCCTTGCCCGCGGCTTGACTGGGCGCAAACACAAACGTGGGGCGGTGGTGCAAGTCTTTGAGCTTGGCCGCCACGATGCCCACCACGCCTTCGTGAAAGTCGGGGTCGAACACACACAGGGCTGAGGGCGGCTCTTCTTCGGGGTCAAACATTTCTTGCGCCAGCTCTAAAGCTTGCTCGCGCATGTCGCCTTCAATCTCGCGACGCTCGCGGTTGATGCGGTCTAGCTGCGTGGCCAGCTCGGTGGCTCGGCCCACGTCATCGGTGGTGAGGCATTCAATACCCAGCGTCATGTCAGACAAACGACCGGCGGCATTGATGCGCGGCCCCACTGCAAAACCAAAATCTTGTGAGGTGCATTTCTCGCTGGTGCGGCCGGCCGCTGCAAACAACGCGGTCATGCCCGCAGGCATTTGACCTTTGCGCACACGCGCCAAACCTTGAGCCACCAAACGGCGGTTGTTGGCGTCGAGCTTCACCACATCGGCCACGGTGCCCAGCGCAACAAGTGGCAACAAGGTGTCTAGTTTTGGCTGTTGTTCTGCCGTGAACACACCGCGCTTGCGCAGCTCCGCACGCAAAACGAGCAACACATAAAACATCACACCCACACCGGCGAGGGCTTTGCTTTCGAACGTGCAACCGGGTTGGTTGGGGTTCACGATCGCATCAGCCTCGGGCAAGACCGCCGCAGGCAAATGGTGGTCGGTGACGAGCACTTGCAAACCCAACTTACGAGCCGTGGCCACGCCCTCGACACTGGCAATGCCGTTGTCCACGGTGATCAGCACATCTGCGCCGCTGGCTTTGACGCGCTCGGCAATCGGTGGCGTCAGGCCATAGCCATCCACCACGCGGTCGGGCACGATGTAGCTCACGTTCTTCGCGCCCAGCAAACGCAAACCGCGCAGGGCCACGGCACATGCTGTGGCTCCATCGCAGTCGTAGTCGGCCACGATGCACAGTTTTTTATTGGCAGCCATCGCATCGGCCAGCAGCACGGCGGCGGCTTCAATGCCTTTCAAGCCAGAGGGCGGCAAGAGCTGCGCCAGCGACGCGTCGAGCGTGGCCGCATCTTGAATGCCGCGTGCGGCATACAGGCGCGCCAACAGCGGATGCACGCCCGCTTGCTCCAACGCCCAAATGCTGCGCGGTGGCATATCGCGTGGGATGAATTGCATGGGCTTAGTCTTTCAAAGGCGCAACGGCCAACACGGTGTCTAAAGAAGTAGGTGCAAAGCGCGTACGCACGCGTTGCCACAGCGATGGCTTGACGCTGTCATGCACATGAAATTCATGCTCGCCGCACAACACCAAACGCTGCGGTTCGCCTGCGGCCACACGCGCCAGCATGGGTGCGATGACGTGGGCATCGACGTGTTGCCACGCGTCCAGCCAACCAATAAGGTCTTGCTGCAACGCGCTTTGACGCAGGGTGTGAATGACAGCGGGCTCTTGCTGTGCGAGCTTGTTCGCATTGATGGGCAACACGCCAGTGCCATGCACCCAAAACGAGTTGATGGTCAAGCTGCGGCCGTCATTGACGGGATGGGTGTAGAGCAACATTTGCATTTCGTTTTGTAAACGACGCAGCAGTTTGGCGGCAGGGCTGAGCGCATCGGCGGCCACATGGCTGCCCACCAACCACGGGTCGATGTTGCGGCCAATCACACGGTCTACCGATGCAGTGGGCAAGTCAGCTAACAACGGCGACTGCGCCAGCCATTGGCCCGGCTTGTACGGGTGCAGGGCAATGCCGTCTTCTGCAAAGAAGCGATGCATGGCTTGGAACAAGGTGGCGTCTGTGGCTTCGTCAATTTGCAAATACGCGGGGTCGCCCAGCGTGACTTGGCCATTGCTCACGTGCCAGTTGCACAGGGTGATGAAGGCCCAGCCGGATGGCGATGCGGTAGGCGCAACACTGGCGTGAGTGTCTTGTCCATCCAGCGCAGCCGCCGCTCGCGCAGCCCACGGCAAACACCCATCCTGCGTTGGCCACCCAGCGGCGATCGCCCAAGCGCGTTCATGCGGCGGCGACAAAGTGGCGAGCAATGGCTCTTGCACCTCATCTACTTGCACATCCACGCGTCGAGCCTGCGCCAGCCACGCACGCAAATTCGGCAGCTCAGCTTTGGCCAACACCGAGGCCTCGGGGCCGTGGGCAATCCACAGCGAGAAGGGAATCAGGGTTGTGTCGCGCGCGGCGTTGGGTGGCACAGAGGTCAGCACAGAAGTCATAACCTCGATTGTCCGTGATGCCGCCAACCGGTTTAAAAAGGCATGCTTTTCACTACGGGATAATCCAGCCCACATGCAAACCACTTCTTCCAAACTCCCCTACGAACTGCTGATTGGCTGGCGCTACACACGCGCTGGCAAAGTCGCAGGCCGCAACGGTTTTATTTCGTTCATCTCGGGCGTGTCTATGCTGGGCATTGCGCTGGGTGTGGCGGCGCTCATCATCGTGCTCAGTGTGATGAACGGTTTTCAAAAGGAAGTGCGCGACCGCATGCTGGCCGTGGTGTCACACATCGAACTGCTCGCTCCGGGTGGCGAAGGCTTTGCGGATGTGAATGCGCTCATCACCCAAGCCAAACAAAACACCGAAGTCGTGGCCGCAGCCCCCTTCGTGTCACAACAAGCCCTGATGGCGCGTGGCGAAGACATGCGCGGCGCCATGGTGCGCGGCATTGACCCCGAGCCCGAAACACAGGTGAGCGACTTCACCCTACAAATCCCCCCCGAGGTGCGGGCCACCTTGCAACCCGGCAGCTTCAATGTGGTGCTCGGCGGCGAGCTGGCCATGGCGATGGGGGTGCGCGTGGGCGACCAAATTACCCTGATCGCGCCAGGCGGGCAGGTGACACCCGCAGGCGTAATGCCGCGCTTGAAGCAGTTGCACGTGTCTGGCATTTTTGATTCGGGCCATTACGAATACGACGCGTCTTTGGCGCTGCTCCACATTGACGACACACAACGCATCTTCCGCCTCGAAGCGCCCACCGGCGTGCGCCTGAAAATCAAAGACAGCCAGCAAGCCCGCAGCGTGGCCTATGACTTGGCCATGCAACTCGGACCCGACGTGATCGTGCGCGATTGGACGCGCCAAAACCGCACATGGTTTGCGGCGGTGCAAGTGGAAAAACGGATGATGTTCATCATCCTCACACTCATTGTGGCTGTGGCGGCTTTCAACCTCGTCACCACGCTGGTGATGACGGTGACCGACAAACGCGCGGACATCGCCATCTTGCGCACACTGGGTGCGAGCCCCAAAAGCATCATGGCCATCTTTGTGGTGCAAGGCGCGACCGTAGGCGTGCTAGGCACATTGGGTGGTTTGCTGCTAGGCCTAAGTGTGGCCTTCAACATTGATGTCATCGTGCCTGCCATTGAAAACCTGTTGGGCGCCAGCTTCTTGCCACGCGACATCTACCTCATCAGCCGCATGCCCAGCGACCCGCAAGCGGGCGACATTTGGCCGATAGCCATCATCTCCTTAGTGCTGGCTTTCCTCGCCACCATCTATCCCAGTTGGCGCGCCAGCCGCGTCAACCCAGCTCAAGCCTTGCGCTACGAATGAGGCTTGCTATGACAAATACACCCGTTCTCACTGCCCACAACATCAGCCGCCGCTTCACCGAAGGGCCGCTGGATGTGACCGTGCTGCAAAACGTCGACCTGTCGGTGAATGCCGGCGAAACCTTGGCCATCGTTGGTTCATCGGGCTCTGGCAAAAGCACCTTGCTGCATGTGTTGGGGGGCTTGGATGAGCCCAGCTCTGGCAGCGTGTCGCTGATGGGGCAACCCTTGGCAGGCCTGAGCGCTGCAGCCTTGGGCGATTTGCGTAACCAACACTTGGGCTTTGTGTATCAGTTTCACCACCTGTTGCCAGAGTTCAGCGCACTCGACAACGTGGCCATGCCCCTGTGGATTCGCCGCATGGACCGCGCCGCTGCCAGCGCCCAAGCGCAGGCCATGCTCGAAGCCGTGGGCCTTGGCCCCCGCATGCACCACCGTCCGGCAGAGTTGTCAGGCGGTGAACGCCAACGCGTGGCGATTGCCCGCGCCTTGGTCACGCGCCCCGCGTGTGTGCTGGCCGATGAACCCACGGGCAACCTTGATCGCAACACGGCTGACAACGTATTTGCACTCATGCTGCAACTGGCCCGCGAGCACAACACCGCCTTTGTGCTGGTGACACATGACATCGCCTTGGCAGCGCGCTGCGACCGCCAGCTGCACTTGAGTGCAGGCGTGCTGCAAACCAGCTAACGCACGGCAGGCGCTTCAAGCGTTCAACGAAGGTCTGCTGATTTAGCCGCTGAACAAACGGCCTCGCGCGTTTTGCGTGATCGCCGCCACACACGGGTGCGATATGCGGCGCTCCACCGACACCGCAAAAAACTCTTCCACCAACTCATCGCTGCGGCCCATCACCTCTACCCCGTAATGGGCCACGGTCTCGTCTTCCAAAATGCCGGGCGACATGAACACCCCCCGCCCCTCGCGGCCAAACGCCGTCATCAGCGCGCCATCGTCAAACTCACCCACCACGCGCGGTTGAATTTTGTGGCGGACCAGCCAACCGTCCAATTGCTGCCGTACTGAGGACGATGAGCCTTGAATCAACATGGGCGCGTCATGCAAACACTGCGGAAACTTGCCCTTCAACGTGGCACGCAAAGCTGGTGTGCAAAAAAAACTCATGGGCGTGGTGCCCAGCGCGTGGTTAAACGCTTTCACGCTGATGCGCTTAGACAGCGGCTCATCGGCAATCACCAAATCGAGCCGGTGCAAAGCCAGCTGCGCCAGTAGGTCTGGAAACTTGCCTTCGCTGCCAATCAAGCGCACAGGCTCAGCAATCGACAACGCGGGCTCAAGCAGCCGGTAGGCCACTGACTTGGCCACCGAATCAGCCACGCCCACCCGAAACTCCAACGTCCTCACGCCCGCTTGGGTGTTGGCCATGGCGGCTTTCAGCTCGGAGCCCAAGGCAAAAATGTCGTCGGCATAGCTCAAGGCTTTGCGCCCGTCTTCGGTCAGCTCCAGCTGGCGACCGCTTTTGCGGAACAGCTTTCGGCCCAAACTTTCTTCGAGCAATTTGATTTGCCCAGACAGGGTTTGTGGCGTGGTGTGCAACTGCTCACCCGCGCGCATGATGCCGCCTGCGCGTGCGGTGACCCAAAAATAATACAAGTGTTTGAAATTCATAGACCCTATTAAACTTCGTTTTTTTCGAATAAATAAAACAATAAATACGAATTTACACGAAGTGTTTTTGTGTTTAAAGTCCCCCTCAGCTGACAGACGTCAGCACCAGAACCGATAGGAGGATTCCATGCGTTTGAGTACCAAGAGCCGTTTTGCCGTCACCGCCATGATTGACATGGGTTTGCGCCAGCACCAAGGCCCTGTGTCATTGGCCGCCATCAGCCAGCGCCAGCACATCTCGATCTCCTACCTCGAACAAATCTTCAGCAAGATGCGTCAGCACGGGCTGGTGGAAAGCACGCGCGGCCCCGGCGGCGGCTATACCCTTAACCGTGATGCCAACCACATCAGCGTGGCCGACATCATTTATGCGGTCAACAGCCCCGACGAAAAAGAGCAGCTGCCTGCCGATGCCGAGCAAAACGGCTATGTGTCGGCCGAAGAGCTGTGGTCCACGCTGAATCAAAAAATGGATGACCACATGCAGTCCATCAGCTTGCACAGCCTCATTGCGGCTCAGCTGTCCAAAGGCGGCAGCGTACCCAGCAATAACTCACCTAAACGTGGTGTGTTTGCGCAAAAACCAGCAGCATCGGCTTTACCCAAAGTGCCTAACTCAGTCTTTGCGCTGGGTAACGCCTAAGTGCAGCCAGACTGGCCCCCGCACTGATTCATGTGGATCGACACACACGGGCACCTAGACGCTGCCGAATTTGAGCCCGACCGCGCTGCCGTGCACCTACGTGCACGCGCAGCGGGCGTAGCCACGTGTGTGATTCCCGCCGTTGAAGCAGCCAACTTTGATACCGTGCGCTTGCTAGCCCACGCGCAGCAAGATGCCTATGCGTTGGGCATTCACCCTCTCTACACCCCGCAAGCCACTGAAGTGCATTTGGCACAACTCGATGCAGCGCTGCACACCCACCGTGATGACCCACGCTTGGTGGCCGTGGGTGAAATTGGACTTGACGGTTTTGTGCCTGAGCTCAACACACCCGATGCACTTGCCCAGCAACAACACTTTTACAAAGCCCAACTCAAACTCGCACAACAACACCAGCTGCCCGTCATCTTGCATGTGCGCCGCAGTGCAGACTTGCTGCTGAAAGGGTTGCGCGAAAAACCCGTGGTGGGCGGCATAGCCCATGCCTTCAATGGCAGCTTGCAACAAGCACAGGCCTTCATCGCCTTGGGCTTCAAGCTCGGCTTTGGCGGCGCACTCACCTATGACCGAGCCTTGCAACTTCGCCGCTTGGCCACCGAGCTGCCGCTGTCAGCCATCGTGCTGGAGACCGATGCACCCGACATTCCCCCGCATTGGCTCTACACCACCGCCGAGCAGCGCGCCGCAGGCCAACCCCAAGGCCGCAACGAGCCCGCCGAGCTGCCGCGCATCGCCCAAGTGCTGGCCGAGCTGCGCGGCATTCCCTTAGAAGCGCTGGCCGCTGCCACCAGCGCCAATGCGCGAGAAGCCTTGCCACGCCTACAATGAAGGCGTGACTTCCTCCATCCTCAACGCCGACTTGCACTGCCACTCCGTGGTCTCGGATGGCACGCTCACACCTGAGCAATTGGCCGCTCGTGCCAAAGCCAATGGTGTCGAACTGTGGGCCTTGACTGACCACGACGAAGTGGGCGGCCAAGACCGCGCAATGGCTGCGGCACAGGCCAATGGCATGAAGTACCTCACTGGCGTGGAAATTTCCATCACCTTCGCCAACAAAACCGTGCACATCGTGGGCCTTGGCTTTGACGCGCATGACGAGCAGCTCCAAAAAGGCCTGCTCCAAACACGCGGTGGTCGTGGTGAACGCGCCAAAGAAATGTCAGACGGCTTGGCAAAAGTCGGCATCCATGGTGCGTATGAAGGTGCTCTCAAATACGCAGGCAACCACGAACTGATTTCACGCACCCACTTTGCCCGCTTCCTCGTTGAAACCGGCGCATGCCAAGACACCAACGAAGTGTTTCGCCGCTTCTTGACCGAAGGCAACCCCGGCTATGTGCCGCACCGCTGGGCCTCGCTCAAAGACGCGGTGCAATGGATCGTGCAAGCCAAAGGCATGGCAGTCATTGCTCACCCAGCACGTTACGGCTTCACGCCCAACGAGGAGTTTGCGCTGTTCACCGAATTCAAAAACCACGGCGGTCAAGGTGTGGAAGTGGTCACGGGCAGTCACTCGGTGGCTGAATATGTGACCTATGCCGACATGGCCAAAGAGTTTGATTTATTTGCCTCACGTGGCAGCGATTTCCATAGCCCCTCGGAGAGTCGCATTGACCTAGGCACACTGCCTTGGCTACCCGGTCAACTCACCCCCGTGTGGGAAGCTCTGGCTGACCGCATTCAATAAGCGCATTCAATTCAAAACCTCGTGGTGTAAGACACCACACCCGCTCACTTTTCGGCGTACCCGCTCATGGCTCAGTTTCTTCAAGTTCACCCCGACAACCCACAACCCCGCTTGCTCAAGCAAGCTGTGCAACTGTTAGAGCGCGGCGGCATCGTGGCCGTGCCGACAGATTCAAGCTACGCCTTGGTCTGTCACCTAGACGATAAAGCGGCGGTCGAGCACATGCGCCGCATCCGTCAAGTGGATGACAAGCACCACCTCACCTTGATGTGCCGCGACTTGTCTGAACTGGCCAACTACGCCCGCGTGGACAACCGCCAATACCGCCTGCTCAAAGCGGCCACACCTGGGGCCTACACCTTCATCTTGGAAGCCACCAAAGAAGTGCCCCGCCGCGTGAGCCACCCACAGCGCAAAACCATTGGCCTGCGCGTGCCGCTGAACAAAACACTGCTCGACTTGCTTGAACTCCACGGCGCGCCGCTGCTGGCCACCACGCTCATCGCCCCCGGCGAGACCGACCCGATGAACGATGCCGAAGCCATTCGCGACCGCTTTGAGCACGACCTCGCCGCCGTGATTGACGCAGGCGCCTGCGCACTCGAACCCACCACCGTGGTGGACCTCACCCCCATGGATGGCGGCGGGGACCCCGAGGTGATCCGCGAAGGACGCGGCCCGCTGAGCACTTTGGGCCTGTAAGCCGCGCCGCAGCTAGACCCAAAGTGTTGAATGCAACCATTGAATGAGACAATCGCGCTGTGAATTTTCCAGAGCTGATTCAAACCATCCTGATCTATGCCTTGCCCGTGGTGTTTGCTATCACGTTGCACGAGGCTGCGCACGGCTATGTGGCGCATCGCTTAGGTGATAACACCGCGTGGATGCTCGGACGCGTCACCTTAAACCCCATACCGCACATCGACCCACTGGGCACGATTGCGGTACCTGCCCTGCTCTACCTTGCTTCGGGTGGCAACTTTTTATTCGGATACGCCCGCCCTGTGCCGGTGCGCTTTGGCAATTTAAATCATCCCAAGCGCGACATGATTTGGGTGGCACTGGCTGGACCGGCCATCAACTTCTTTCAAGCGCTTGCTTGGCTCTTGGCCTTCTACCTGATGAAGCATTTCGGCGTGACCGAAGCCTACTTTTTAAAGATGAGTTTGGCTGGCGTTGTGGTTAACGTGTCGATGTTTGTGTTCAACCTGTTCCCGCTACCGCCGCTCGATGGGGGCCGCGTGTTGGTCGGCTTGCTGCCATGGCGCGCAGCCGTTTGGCTGTCTAAGGTTGAGCCCTACGGCATCTACATTGTGTTGGCGCTGGTGGCCTTCAACAAACTTGACGATATTTGGATTGGGCCTTTGATGAAGTGGACCGTATTCGCTTTGTCGCTCTTGCTCAGCCCCTTTGAATTCTTATTGCATCCCTGATTTAGGAAAAGTAAACACAATATGAAAGAACGCGTTCTCTCCGGCATGCGCCCTACGGGTGCTTTGCATTTGGGCCACTACCACGGCGCTTTGAAAAACTGGGTGCGTTTGCAGTCCGAGATGGATTGCTTCTACTTTGTAGCCGACTGGCACGCCCTGACCACGCACTACGAAAACCGTGAGGTGATTGAAAAGAACGTGTACGAGATGGTGATCGACTGGCTCGCCGCTGGCCTAGACCCCAATGCGTGCACCATCTTCTTGCAAAGCCGCATTCCTGAGCACGCCGAGTTGTTCACACTCCTGGCCATGGGTACACCGCTGGGTTGGCTCGAGCGCGTGCCCACCTACAAAGACCAACAAGAAAAGCTCAAAGACAAAGACTTGTCCACCTATGGCTTCTTGGGCTATCCCTTACTGCAAGCCGCCGACATCTTGATTTACAAAGCCAAGCATGTACCCGTGGGCGAAGACCAAGCCAGCCATGTGGAGCTGACACGCGAAGCCGCGCGCCGCTTCAACCATTTGTACGGCCGCGAAATCAACGCCGAAGAGAAAATCCAAGCCTCCTTGGCTAAGCTGCCCAAAGACAGCATCAAGCGCTTTGAGAAGTCCCGCAAGGCTTACCAAGAAACAGGCGACGCCAAAGCCATGGAAGGCGCACTGGGCTACATCGCCTCAGCGCCTGAGTTGCATGAACAAGACCGAGAGCGTTTGGGCGGCTACTTCAAAGGCACTGGCAAGGTCATCTTGCCCGAGCCACAAGCGCTGCTGACTGAAGCCAGCAAGCTGCCGGGCTTGGACGGCGCAAAGATGAGCAAGAGCTACAACAACTCCATCGCCATCCGCGAAGACCGCGCCACGATTGAACACAAGGTCAAACGCATGCCCACCGACCCTGCGCGCCAAAAACGCACCGACGTGGGCAACCCCGACAAGTGCCCTGTGTGGCAATTCCACATGGTCTACAGCGATGCGGGCCAACGCGAATGGGTGACGCAAGGCTGTAAAACCGCAGGCATTGGTTGCTTGGAATGCAAGCAACCCATCATTGAAGCGATCTTGCGCGAGCAGCAACCGATGCTCGAACGTGCAGAGCCGTACATCACCAATCCCAAGATTGTTCGTGATATCGTGGATGCAGGTACTGAAAAAGCTCGCAAAACAGCGCGTGAAACCATGCAGGATGTTCGGTCCGCAATGGGGCTAAACTACTAATATTGATTCAGGAGTAATAAAAATGAGTATGTACATCATTGACGACCATCCTTTGGTCCGCCAAGCCATCGCCATGTTGTTGCGCCGCATGCGTCCCGCATCGAAAGTCATCGAATTAGAAAAGTTCAGCGAATTGCAAGCTGCCATCATCAAAAATGGTGAGCCAGAGCTGTTTGTGCTCGACTTGTTGTTGCCTGGCGTCAAAGGCACCTCCGCCGTCAAAGACATCAAGACCATGTATGCGAACGTGCCATTGGCCGTGATCTCTTCTATGCCAGCTGGCGAAGCAGAAGAAACTTGCATCGATGCGGGTGCGGATATTTATATCGAGAAGTCCACCCCTGCAAACGAAATCTCTTCTGCCATTCAAGGCTTGTTTGCTGCTGAAAACGGCGACGAAGAAGCTGCCGTGGCTGTAGGTGAAACCAAGCTGTCTAAGCGCCAAAAACAACTCATCATCATGCTGGACCGCGGTTTGAGCAACCGCGATATTGCCGCCGAGTTGGAGATCAGCGAACACACGGTCAAAGTTCACTTGTGGCGTTTGTTCCGTCGCTTGGACGTGAAGAGCCGCACCCAAACTCTGCACTTTGCACGCATGAACGGTTTGCTGTAATTCAGCACACCACCCAACCAAAAGCCCCGCCATGCGGGGCTTTTTTATTGCAAGGTGTCACGCACCATCAGGTTCAAACCTTTACTGCCCGGTTTCACAGGCGTGAGGCTCACGCCGTAGTCACCTGACTGCGCTGTGACCTGCCCACTCTTAGAAATGCGCACTCGCACTGTCACCTCGTCCATGCCCGAGAGCTTGGCACTCGGGCTCATGGCCATGCTGTCATCGAGCACAAAGTCCAAAGGCAGTTTGTCTGCTGTGGTGCGCAGAATTGCAATCGGCATGCGTGAACCTGTGACGGGCGTGGCATACACAAACACGGTGTCAGTGGGCGCCACCAAGCCTTGCAACTCTTTGACCAAAGTCACGCGACCGCTGATGCCGCTGGCAGCCATCGCCGCCTTGCTGGCTTGCGTATCGGCAGCTACGGCAGCGTGTGGCGGAATAGCAGGCAAGCCCAACTTATTGCGGGCCTCACCAATGGCTCGGTCTAGCTCGGGCGCATCGGGGGAGTCAGCGGGCACCACCTCACGGGCACGCTCCCAATAGCGCAAGGCAGTGGTGAAATTCATTTCCGCATACGACGCACTGCCCGCCAAGAACAAGGCGTTGAGGTGGTGCGGGTCTGCGGTCAGCACGCGCAGGATGATGGTCCAAGGCTCGCCGGCGAAGCTGCCACCGTTCTTTTGCGCCAACACTTCGGCACGCTCAATAGACAGGTTGTCATCACGGCTCAGCGCCAAGGCTTTGGCAAAGGCCTCTGCGGCCTCTTCAAAGTGGCCACGCGCGCGTTGCACGCGCCCAAGCATGACCCAGCCCTCCATGCTGTTGGGTTCGTCTTGCAAACGGCGCGTGAGTGCGGTGGCCATCTCGGTCAACTTCTCGGGGGTGACTTCGGCAGATGAATCCACACCTTGCTTCAAAGCCATGGGGTCAAGCGCAGCGGGTTCTCCCAATACGCTGTACATCAGCAGGGACGACACAGGCACCACAAACACCAACAAGGCAATGCTCAGCCAAGGTTTGCGCCACACCACGGTGGACGCAGGTGCCGCAGGGTTGGCTGCTTCATCTAGGCCTGCCACATCGGCCAACAAACGCTCAGACAGTTCGTCGCGCGCGGCTTTGAGTTCTTCGTAGCTGAGGTTGCCCATCACAAACTCGCGGTCAAGCTCGGCCATTTGGTCGCGGTACACCGCGGCATTGGCTTTGGCGGGGTCGTTGATGGCATCGGCTTGATGCGCGGCCAAACGCGCGCCCTGTTGCGAGCCACGCCACAGCGCTACGCTCAACACAATCAACACCAAGGCCATCATGGCCACGGCGACATAAATAAAAGCGAGTGCGGGATTCACATCAACCTTTCAACAGTTGCTTGGCGCGCTCGCGCGCTTCGTCACTCAACATGGCAGGCGCAGCCAACGCACGACGTTGACGCAAATACACGCCCAAGAAAATCGCTGCCATCACCAGCAACACAAACGGTCCAAACCACAACACCCAAGTCAACGGTTTGACCTCGGGGCGATACAGCACAAAGTCGCCATAGCGCGACACCAAAAAGTCTTTCACTTCTTGGTCGGATTTACCGCTGCGCAACAGCTCACGCACTTCGTTGCGCAAGTCATCGGCCAACTCGGCGTGCGACGACGCCAAGGACTCGTTTTGACACACCAAGCAGCGCAGCTCTTGCGAAATGTCCACCAAGCGCGCTTCGAGCTTGGGGTCTTCAGCCATGAGTGGTGCTTCACGCCCCACCACCAAACCTGAGGACGCAGTCATCGCAGGCTCAGGAGCCAACGAAGCAGACGTTGCTTGCGCCAAAGCTGCCTGCGGGCTGAACCACATCGCCATTGAAATGCTGAGCGCATATACGCCATTCAAGGCGCCATTCATCCAAACACGTTTCATGACTTGTTCAACTCCGCAATCAGAGGCAAGATTTTTTCAGCCAACAACGCAGGCGTAACCGCACCAACAAACTTGTAACGAATCACGCCAGCCTTGTCGATGACGTAGGTTTCTGGCACACCGTACACACCGTAATTGATGCCTACGCGGCCATCGAGGTCCATGACCGTCGTGGTGTAAGGGTTGCCATGGCGCTTGAGCCACACTTGGCTGCGCTCGCGCGCGAGCTGCAGCTTCTCGTCAAACGGTGATTTGTAAGCGGGGTCTTGCGGCTGAATTTCTTTGTAGCTCAGGCCCACGATGGGCACTTGGTTCTTTTCAGAAAACGCCACAAGCACGGGGTGTTCTTCACGACAGGCCACACACCAAGTGGCCCACACATTGAGCATCCACACTTGACCTTGCATGTCGATGGGCGAGAACTTAGCGTCACCTGGCCCAAGCGTGAACAAAGTGAAGTGCGGCGCAGGCTTGCCTATCAAGGGCGATGGAATTTCACGCGGATCGCGCTTCAAACCCACAGCCAAAAACACCACGAGGCCGATGAACAAGACCAGCGGAATCAAGACCTTTTTCATTTGCGGTATCTCCGGTCGAGCGCCGCCAACACGCCACCCAACACCATCAACAGCACGCCACCCCACAGCCACGGCACAAAGGGCTTGTAGTACACGCGCATGCTCCACTCAGTGCGTGCGTCGTCCAGTGGCTCGCCCAGAGACACATACAGGTCACGCATGAAGCCCGAATCAATGCCAGCTTCTGTCATGGCCATGGCCGACGAAAAATAGCGGCGCTTTTCGGGCTGCAAGATTTCAATGATCTTGTCGTCGCGCAGCACTTGCATATCGGCACGCACAGCCTTGTAGTTGGGGCCGCGCACTTCGTCGAGCGAGTTCAAGCGGAAGGTATAGGGTGCGATGGTGACCACGTCACCAATTTGCATGCGTACATCGCGCTCCACCTCGTAGCACTTGACGCCGGTGATGCCAATCACCAACACCGCCATACCGAAGTGGGCGATGTGCTGTCCCCAAAAGGATGCACCAATACGGCCAGGCTTGTTCAAACGCTCCAACACTTGCTGGGCCGTGCCCAAGGCCACCCAGCAGCCGAGGAACAAACCAAATGCAGCGCCGATAGACCAACCACCCAACACAAATGGCAACAGCACGGCCAAGACAAGCGCCCCCGCAAACGTCCAGCGCAATTTGTGCGCAATCTCGCGCACATTGGCATCGCGCCAACGCGCCACTGAACCAGGAATCATCAAAAACACAGTAGGCACGAGCAGCGGTGCAAACACGGCGTTGAAGTAAGGCGGGCCCACCGACAGCTTGCCCATGTTGAGCGCATCAATGATGAGTGGGTAAATCGTGCCCAGCAATACAGCCGCTGTGGCGACCACCAGCAACACACTGTTGGCCAACAAGAACGATTCACGCGACACCAGCTCCATGCGACCACCCAAGGCCACGCGTGGCGCACGCCAAGCGAACAGCGTGAGCGAAGCGCCCACCACCACCGCCAAGAAGACCAAAATAAACACACCGCGCTTAGGGTCAGACGCAAATGCATGAACTGAAGTCAACACGCCTGAGCGAACCAAAAACGTGCCCAGCAGCGACAACGAGAACGCTGCAATGGCCAGCAACACGGTCCAAGCCTTGAAGCTGCCACGCTTCTCTGTGACCATCAACGAGTGAATGAGTGCCGTGCCAACCAACCAAGGCATGAGGGATGCGTTTTCAACTGGGTCCCAAAACCACCAGCCGCCCCAGCCGAGTTCGTAATACGCCCACCAAGAACCGAGGCCAATGCCAAAAGTGAGAAAAGTCCAAGCAACTACCGTCCAAGGACGCGACCAACGCGCCCACGCTGCGTCTAAGCGACCACTCATCAAGGCAGACACGGCAAACGCAAACGCCACCGCCATGCCCACATAGCCCATGTAGAGCATGGGCGGGTGAATCACCAAGCCTGGGTCTTGCAGCAGCGGATTCAAATCTTTGCCATCCAAAGCGGCTGGCAACAAACGCTCAAACGGATTCGAGGTGGTCAAGATGAACAGAAGGAAGCCGACCGAAATCAAACCCAGCACGCCAATCACACGCGCCACCATGTCGAGTGGCAAGCTGCGCGAGAACACTGCCACAGCCACCGTCCACAGCGACAGCAACAACACCCACAGCAAGAGTGAGCCTTCATGGCCACCCCACACTGCTGCGAATTGGTAAGGCTTGGGCAACAGCGAGTTGGAATGCTGCGACACGTACAGCACAGAGAAATCGTTGTTCAAAAACGATGCAGCCAACGCACCAAACGCAAAGGCCACCAAAGCGAACTGCAAAGCCGCCGTTGGACGCGCCAGCGATTGCAAGGTGACTTGTGTTTGTGGCTCGCGCACCAAGGTGCCTGCAATGGGCAACACGCCCTGCATCACGGCCACCACAGCCGCGAGCATGAGCGCAAAATTACCGAGTTCTGGAATCATGGATTGCCTTTAACGGGGACCGGTGACTGCACGGACTTGGCTGCTTTGGCGGCAGCCGCTTGGTCCATCGCATGTTGGGCTTCGGGGGGCATGTAGTTTTCATCGTGCTTGGCCAGCACTTCAGTGGCCACGAATAGGCCGTCGTCACCGAGCTTGCCCTGGGACACCACGCCTTTGCCCTCTTTGAACAAATCGGGCAGCAGCCCAACATAGGTCACGGGCATTTCATGCACAGTGTCGGTGATGACAAAACGCACGGTGTTGCCATCGCGTACCAAGCTCCCTTCTTTCACCATGCCGCCCGCACGGAAGGTGCGGCCTTTGGGCGCTTCGCCTTTGCTCACTTGCGTGGGCGTGAAGAAGAACACCAAATTGCTTTGGAAGGCATTCAGCACAAAAGCTGCTGCTGCGCACAACACCACAATGCCAGCAGCAATCAGTGCAAATCGTTTGGTTCTGGGTTTCATCACATCAATTCCTCAACAGGTGACTCTTTGGCGAGCAATTGAGCCACAGCCTGCTCGGCTTTCAATTGATTCAACACAACACGGTGCGCCCAGCGGGCTTGCCACACTTCCACGGCCAACAGCAAAGCGGTCACACTCACGCTGCCCCACACATACACGGCATAGCCGCCCATGGCCCAAAACTGGCTCCAGCTCTCCCACTTCATGATTTCCACCTCATGGCTTCACCTCGTCGAGTTCGTGCACCCAAGTGGCATGGCTCTCACGCTGCAAGATGAGCGTGCGCACGCGGTACAGCACCAGCGCCACGGTGTAAAACCAAAACGCCAAGGCCATCAGCAACATGCTCCACAACATGATCTCGGCCATGCTGGGTGCTTTGGTGAGCGACACCGAGGCACCTTGGTGCAAGGTGTTCCACCACTTCACTGAGAAATAAATGATGGGCACATTGATAGCTCCCACGATGGCAATGAGTGCACCGGCACGGTCGCTGCGGCGCGTGTCGTCAATCGCCGAGGTCAAAGCGATGTAGCCGAGGTACAAGAAAAACAAAATCAGCTCAGACGTGAGCCGCGCATCCCACACCCACCAAGCACCCCACATGGGCTTGCCCCAGAGTGCACCCGTCCACAAAGACAGAAACGCAAACAGGGCACCCGTAGGCGCCAAAGCGCGGGTCATCATGCCCGACAGACGTGTGTTGAAGGTCAGGCCCAACACGCTCCAAAACGCCATGGCCAAGTAAATGACCATCGACATCCAGCTCGCAGGCACGTGCACGAAGATGATGCGATAGCCCTCACCTTGCTGAAAATCTGTGGGGGCCACAGCAAAGCCAAGCCACATGCCTGCCAGCATTAGCAATGTGGCCAACACGGCAAACCAAGGCCACGCTTTGCCCGCCAACCCATAAAAGGTGTGCGGTGCGGCGTAATGGAACCAATTGATATTTTTCATTCCAACGCAATCCGTAAAGCCGCTGCACATGCAAACGGGCTGAAAAAGGCAGCAGGCAACAGCATGGCCATCAAAATTGAAAAATGCGCCTGCGCTCCCAAACCACTGGCTTGCGCCTCAACTGCGCCAGCACCAAACACCAACACAGGAATGAACAAAGGCAACACCAACAGCGAGAGCAACACCCCGCCGCCACGCACACCCAAAGTCAACGCAGCACCAATGCCGCCCACCAAAGACAAAACGGGAGTGCCCAACAACAGGGCCAAAGTGAGGGTCATCAGGGCATCGGCCGAGAGGTCAAATTGCAGCCCTAAAACTGGAGCCAATAATACCAGCGGCACCCCTGAGACCAGCCAATGCGCCAAGAGTTTGGCACTGATCAGTAAGGACATTGGCGTAGGCGACAAAGCCATTTGTTCCAGCGTGCCGTCGCGGTAATCCGCCTCAAACAAACGCTGCAAGGCCAGCATGCTCGACAGCAACGCGCCCACCCACAGCACGCCGGGGGCCACCAAGCGCAAGGTATTCAACTCAGGGCCAATGCCCAACGGAAACAAGGCGGCCACCACCACAAAGAAAAACACCGCCGTCAGCACCTCGCTCTTGCGGCGCATGGCCAAGAGCAAGTCGCGCCGCAGCACCGCCATGAACGCGCCGCAACTCATGCCACGCCTTTCAATCGGTAGGTTTGCACCGCCACGGATGTGCCACTCGCACTGGTCAGCGTCACAGGTTGATGGCTGGTGAACAACACCATGCCGCCGTTGGCCACATGCTCGGCCAACAAGCCACGCAAGCCATCGACGGCTTTCGCGTCCAAGGCCACAAAAGGTTCGTCTAGTACCCACAGCGAGGCTTGGCTGGCCAGCAAACGCGCCAAGGCTGTGCGGCGCTTTTGGCCCTGCGACATCACGCGCAGCGGCAAATGCTCGCGCCCGCGCAAACCCATGCGGGCCAAAGCCACTAAGGCTTGTGGTTCGCTCAAAGTGCGACCCGACACTGCGGCATCAGACATGAGGTTTTCTAAAGCAGTCAGCTCTTCTTTGAGCGACAAGCCGTGGCCCAAATAAAACAAAGACGAACGAAACGCGGCGGCGTTGTGCTGAATGGTTTTGTCGTGCCAGCACACCTCACCCGCATCGGCAGGTGACAAGCCGCAGATGATGCGCAGCAAACTGGTTTTACCCACGCCGTTGTCGCCTTCGAGGTGCAAGGCTTGGCCCGCTTGCAATTCAAAGCTGACGTCCGCAAACAGGGGCTTGTTGCCACGGCTGCAAGAGAGGTTGGAGACGCGGAGCATGGTTTAAATGAACGTCCCAGCGCAGGTCAGCACTTGGCCGCCCGTGCTCATCTTGAAGCGCGCAATACCTGCACTGCGGGTGGTGTTGACACCGCCGAGGTCAAGCTTGCGCACACCGCGCTCGCGCAGCTCCTCGATGCCTTTCCACAAAATCAAATTGTGGGCATGCAAGTCGCGGCCCGCATCGCTGGTCCAACCCACTTGGTAGGTGGCGGCTTCGCCATGAATCAAAAACATCATGCCTGCCACACGGTCGCGGCCCACGTCGGCACGCATCGTCAGAATGGTTTTAGATGGCTGCTGACGCGAGGGCACGTACAAGTCGAAGAAGTGCAAGGGCAAGCCATGCAAGCCGCGTTGCTCACGTTGCTGCATTTCGGCATCCAAAAGCCAACGGTATTGGCCCGCATTCGTGCCCACGCGGTGAACGGTGAGCTCAGAGTTTTCAGCGCCTCCCAAGCGGTGACGCCAGCGCTTATCCAACTGCGCACGCAACTCGTCCATCGACAAGGTGAGGTCAAGCATCACCGTGCTGTGCCCTGTCATCACACGACGCCAGCGCGAGAGGCCCAACTCGGGGCCTTGTGCTTCGAGCGGCGTGAACGCGACCACCCGCAGGTTTTTCAAAGGAATGGTTTGCTTGAGCGCTTTGTAAACACGCGCTTTGTCTACGCCCGACATGGGCTGCAGCCACACTGGCCCCAGCGAACACAGCGCCATATTCGCCAAGCCACCCACCATGCGGCGCACGATGAATTGGGCCAAGGCCAGGGGTGTGCCGTCTTGTTCGACCAACGCACGCAGCACACCCACGCCCAGCGTTTTCATGCATGCGCCATAGGCCCAGTCTTGCTGCAAGGGTGCAGCGGCCGCCGCGTGATGTGCATCCCACTCAAGGTGAGTCAGCGTGTCCCAGTTGACTTTCATGCGCCTAGAATCCTCACACCATGTTGAACAAACTTCGCCTTCGCCGACAAGCCGAGACCGTGATGGGTCATCGCTTGGAAGAACCCCGCCTCACGCTGGTGTTTGTGCTGTGGGTGTTTGTGTACGTGGGTTTGCCCCTGCTGGTCGTCAGCAGCGTGATTGATTTGCTGATTCAGCAAATCACGGGCAGTTGCACCGGTTTTTGGTGCTGGTTTTAAGGACTGAGCCATCGTTGTTTGCACGGCCTTAACGGGGCACGCTGCAAGGCCCTGTGATGTTGACACGCACTTTTTTGCCCATGTAAGTGGTGTCGGTGTAAGCGGTGACGATCACGGTGGCTTGCTCGATGCGAATCTCTGACTCAGCACCTGTCACCTTGTGTTTGCGAAACGCCCCCATTTCTTTGGCCGTCGTTAGGTTTTTGCCCGTGTACTCTTCGGTGGCCAAGCTGTTGGCAATCAACAAATAAGGCTCGGGGCCATTCATCTTGAGGAAGATGTTTTTACCCATGGATTGAATTTCAATCACCACTTTTTGTGGCTTGATTTTCACGTCCTCCATCGCGGGAATGCTGGCTTCCACCTCGCAAGGCATTTTGAAAGTCTGCGCAAAAGCGGGGCTGGCAAACAAGGCGGCCGTCAGCAGCGCGGCATGTACCAAACGGGTGGGATTCATCGTCATGGTTCCCATTCTAAGAAGGCTGAGACGGCGCATCCGTCTTGCGATGCGCCACCCGTTGAGCCCGGTAAATGCCAGAGTGACCGGAGCACACATAGCTCATCACACAAGCCAGCGCAGCAAACACGCCAATCTCTGCACCAAATAACTCCATCGCCATCAGCGTCGACGCAATGGGCGTGTTGGCAGCACCTGCAAAGACGGCCACAAAGCCCACTGCGGCCAAGAGTGCAAACGGCACATCCAGCAACGGCGCCAAGGCATTGCCCAGTGTGGCGCCAATGTAGAACAAAGGCGTCACTTCGCCGCCCTTGAAGCCTGAACCCAGCGACGCGATGGTGAACACCATCTTGCCCAAAAAGTCAGTCAGCGCGAGGGGATGGGCAAATGCCTCCACCATCACCGGAATGCCCAAACCGATATAGCGGTCAAAGCTGCCCCACATCACCACAGCGGCAATCACAGCGCCGCCCAACAAGGGGCGCAGCGGTGCGTAGACGATGTGCTTTTTCATCACACCGCTCAGCGCATGCGTGCTATCGGCAAACACCTTGCCAGCCAAACCAAACACAGCACCCGCCACCACCATGGCTGCCAGCAACCATGCGGTGATTTGTGGCACCAGGCCCACTTCGTATTGCGTGTGTTGCACGCCCCACAACAAGCCCACTTGGTCAGCCACGACAGCGGCAATCACACAGGGCAGCAAAGCATCGAGGCGCATGCGACCAATGGCCAACACTTCCAATGCAAACACAGCGCCCGCCAAAGGCGTGCCAAACACAGAGGCAAAACCAGCGCTGATACCGGCCATCAGCACCATGCGGCGGTCGACGTGACTGAGTTTGAAAAAATGCGTGAGTTGATCAGCCAAGGCCCCACCCATTTGCACCGCCGTGCCTTCGCGGCCCACCGATGCGCCAAACAAATGCGAAATCACCGTGCCACCTAACACCAACGGGGCCATGCGCAAAGGCACCACTTTTTGAGGGTCGTGAATTTCGTCAATCAACAAGTTGTTGCCCGCCTCGACATGCTGGCCAAACTTGAGATACAGCCAGCCGACGCAGAACCCAGCGATAGGCAGACACCAGATAAGCCAGCGGTTGGCTTCGCGCGTTTGGGTGGCCCAATCGAGAGCGAAAAGAAACAGGGCTGAGGCTGAGCCCGCAAGAGCCGCCACCACCGTCGCCAAAGCCACCCACTTCGCCACGTAGCGCAGGAGGTCTAGCTTGGAAGATGGCGCAAGATGCGGCATGGGTTGCCCTGTAAGACTGACAGCCAAACATGAAAAAAGCCGTTCAATGACGAACGGCTTTTTAAGGTGCTGGTTAGGCTTGGCGGAGAAGGAGGCGGTAGCAAACCACTCCGCCGACTTCCGCCAAAGTACGCCAAACCCAATGGGCTCAACGGCTGGCACATATTCAGTTGTCCGTCGTTGTCCGTAAACGTTCGGAAAAAATCGTCACCTTTTGATAGTAAATTTGCCAGTAAAACCGCTACTGGTAGAAAGCCCCTATGGCCCTCAACAAACTCACCGACCTAAAGCTTGAATCCATTGTATCCAAGGCACGCAAAGCCGCCCAAACGCCAAGTGCCAAAGCCGCCCTTGTAGGCGACGGCAGTGGCCTCTACCTCTCCATCACCAAGGCTGGCAGTGCGTCTTGGTTGTTCAGATACATGGTGGCGGGTAAAGCGCACACCGTGGGGCTTGGTGGCTACTCCAAAGTCAGCCTCAAGATTGCCCGAGTTAAAGCGCAAGAAGTGCGCGATTCGTTGGCTAACGGCATAGACCCAGCTCTCGCTAAAAAAGAAGCCGCTCGCCAACAAAAGATCGCTAAATCCAAAGCCAAGACGTTTGACACCTGCGTGATCGAATACATCGAACTCCAGCGCCCCAGTTGGAACAATGCCAAGCACGCGCAGCAGTGGACAAATACGCTCAACACCTACGCGTCCCCCGTGGTTGGCAAGATGCCAATTGGGCACATTGACACCGATGACGTGCTCAAAATTCTCAAGCCGATATGGACAACCAAGCCAGAAACCGCCAGCAGACTGCGTGGGCGCATTGAGAGCGTGCTTGGCTGGACTACCGTTCATGGCTGGAGAACTGGCCCAAACCCCGCAAGATTCAAAGACCACTTAGAGCACTTGCTCCCCAAACGTCTGTCTACGGTGCAGAAGCACCATGCGGCTATGCCCTACGCTGAAATCCCTGCGTTCATCAAACGGCTAGAAACACAAGATGGCATGGCACGCTACGCTTTGGAATTCCTCATCCTGTGCGCATCTCGAACCGGTGAAGTCACAGGTGCAGTTTGGTCAGAGTTCGATTTTGAGAAACGACTGTGGACGATACCCGCTACGCGCATGAAAGCCAAGGTCGAGCACCGCATTCCACTGAGCGACAGAGCCTTGGAAATTCTCAAAACAGTCAAGCACTTCTCTACTGGCAACTACGTCTTCAACAGTGACAAGCGGGACAAACCGATGTCCAGCATGACCATGAACATGTTACTCAGGCGTATGGAAGTGAGCGGCATCACGGTGCATGGATTTAGAAGTAGCTTCCGTGATTGGGGGGGTGAAAAAACCGACTACCCGTTTCATGTAGCAGAGCAGGCGCTTGCACACAGCCTGCCCAACGCCGTGCAGGTCGCCTATTTGCGCTCAGATTTCGTGGAAAAACGAACCGAGATGATGCGCGACTGGGCTATTTTTGTAGCCACAGTACCAATGGTGGCTAGGGTGGTGCCACCCACTGCGGTGGTGCTGCTGCCTGCTGCTGCACCTTCGGTCACGGTGCCTGCCAGCTCAGTGCCGGTGCCTAAGGTGAGGTAGGTCACGATCAACACGATGATCAAAGCGCCTGCTTGGGTCAGCCCCTCTTGGTCATAGTTCCAGTTGTCTTTAGCGAGCTTGATCGCTTGCCAGTTCACATCCTTCCTCTGGCTCAAGTCATTCAGCCACGTCATGCCCGGCTGTTGGCTCAAGTTTTGAATCTGCTCTTTGAGCGGGTCACCTGCGGGCAGCTGCACATCAATGCCGCCGGGTGCACTGAACTTGGTCTTGGCGTTGATCTGTGCCAGCTTGAGCGTTTCTTCTGTCACGCCGTTGGGCACCATGACGCGTTGCCCATTGACCACTTGCCACTCGGGCCACACGATGTCTTGGGTCAGTGCGGCTTGTTGGGAAAACTTAAATGACACTAGTTCGTCGCAAGAAGGTTGACAGAGGTCCACATCCCCTTTCGGTACACAAGCTTAACTTTCGCCTCATCATCCTCTCCATGATGGAAATAGTAATGAGCAACGGTGATCTCAAACCAATCCTTGACCCCTTTGTTGTTTGCATAAATTTCCGGCGGTTTTCCCATGGCGCCATCCCCATACAGATTTACGGCTTTATTTATCAAGGTCCATTTGGAATTAATCTTTTCAAAAACGCCAATACTCAACCAAGATCCACAGCCATCGCAATCAAGAAATTCACCAGTGTCTTCATCAAAAGATTTAGATGAGGTAACCACCAACTTTGTCCCATCTTCTAAATTTGAGACTAACGCAACTTCATGTCTATTTAAATCTTGGCGAATTCCGGCGGCCTTTTGGGAAAAGACAAGCTCACCATAATCTCGTTTTTCTAAGGGTTTGTAATTAGACGTGATACCTCTCGTTTCAGCACACTCGCATGAACTGCTGTAATTCTCGAAAATTTCTCTGAGAGCGAACTTATCTGTAAACAAAGCCTTTTCAAATCTCCACCAGAAACATGCAATAAGTATGAGAAAAGAAAAGGTCGAAAAAATTACTCTATATGAATTTTTCATTTCGGCAATCTTTTTGAATCAAACGAGTTGGATAAAAATTTTAAGAAGTCAGCAGCAGTCATCGTTTTCGCTTGCTCTGTTTGCTGAATTGGATTTCCATGCAGGTTGCCGGCAACACTTTGGAAACCTAGATCCTCCGTTTTTTTGAACTGAGACAAGACCTTACCTGCCAACTCATCACTAGGTGCATTAAACAAAGCAACAAAACCCGTCATACCTTGCTGATGTGCGATGTAAAGGTTTTCAGCTGTCACAGGTAGCTGCCACCTTGTATCGCCGTTTTGATGCTCGCACTCACCGCTGCGTTGGTCAGGTTGATCACCGCTTTGTCGGTGAACTGCCCTGTGTTGCTGAGCTGTTTCATCCAGTCTGGATTCACACTTTGTAGTGCCCCTGC
>CAUPNL010000003.1:0-161110 GCA_963512655.1 uncultured Limnohabitans sp.
CATGTGGACGGATATTCGCCACGGTGGTCTTGCAACATGCGAACAGCGCGTTCGCGTACTTCGGGGGAAAAACGATTTGATTTGCTCATAGCTCCATCTTCTCAAAGGTTGGAGCCTCCTCAAAACTCGGGGCGATTCAGTGTTCCTGATGACTCCGGCCAGAAGGCGCATTGGGAGGAACGAAAGCTCAAATACATCAAACATTTGGCTGAGTCTAGTGATGATGTTTTGCTAGTTTCCGGATCGGACAAGCTGCACAACGCCCGTTCAATCGTTGCAGATTTAATGAATTCTGGACAAAGTGTTTTTGATAGATTCACTGCTACCAAAGAACAAACACTCTGGTACTACGAGAGTCTCACAGCCATATTTGAGAAAAAAGGGACTCCAACGGCTAAGGCCCTGCGAGACGTTGTCAATCGGATGAAGAGCTTGTCAGGGGTGATTTGAGAGTTACACATATCAGAGAAGCTATTGCTCAAAATGTCAAAATGAGCAATGGCTCTGATACACCCTACTACCCCTCTTAGCGGCCCACTTAATTCTGGCGACTACCGCGAACGCGATGTGTTGCGCTTATTAGCCGACGGCCTGCCTGACTCGTTTGATGTCTTTCACAACCTTCCCTGGTCGTCTATCCATCAAGGTACCCAACACTTTGGGGAACTAGACCTAGTCGTCATCTCCCCTGTCGGCCACGTCATGTTGATTGAGGTGAAAGCGGGCTCCATCAACGAAGGCACAAGCGCATTGACCAAGACCTATGGCGGAATTGGCAGCGACAAAGACATCGGCCACCAGGTGCGCAGACAGCACAGCACCTTGATGCAGCGCATGAAAGACGGAGACCTACCCAACGTCAACATCGACACGCTGTTGGTACTGCCAGACCATGCAGTGCTCAGTGCAGTGCTGGCGTATCCACGCGAACGGATTGTGGATGCCCCGGAACTTGACACTTTGTGCCAACGGGTGATGAGGGCCTTTCCTAGCAATGCACCTGCATGCGATGTGCGCACTCGCGTGTTTGATTTCTTTGCCAACCGGTTTCAGGTGGTGACGGATGTGGCTTCCAGCATTAGCCAAGTGCAACAGCTCAGCACCACGCTGGCCAGTGGCTTGGCTACATGGGTTCCTAAGATTTCTCATACGGGTAATTTGTTTGTGGTTCAGGCCACGGCAGGATCGGGCAAAACACAGCTTGCCCTCAAGTTGCTGCAAGACGCCGTGAAAGCCAAGCAACGCAGCTGCTATGTTTGCTACAACCGCCCGCTGGCAGATCACTTAGCCAAGCTAGCACCTGCTGCGGTAGATGTAACTACCTTTCACCAGCTCTGCCGCGACTTGGCAGAACGCCAAGGCGAAAAGCCGGACTTTGCAGACCCCAGCGTATTTAGCAAGATGGTGTCTGACTATGTGGAAGCCTCGGAGTCATTCAGCAAGAGCCTAGACCTGTTGATCATTGATGAGTCTCAAGACTTTGAGCCCACTTGGGCACAAGCCTTGTTGGAGCGGCTGAAAGACACGGGACGCCTGTATGTGATGGGCGATACAGGCCAGCAGCTTTACGAGCGTGACATGTTTGACCTAACGGATGCCGTGCACATCAAGTGCATGGATAACTTCCGAAGCCCGACCAAGGTGGTGCAGATGATTAACGCCTTAGGACTGAGCGAAGAACCTGTGGTGGCCCGCAGTGTTCACACAGGTGAAACGCCGCACATTTACACATGGGCACCAGGCCAAGTGAACAGTCTGACAGCCCTTGATCAATGCCTCAAGAAGATCTGGCAAAACGGATACAACCCAGAACAAGTGGCGGTGATCAGTTACCACGGGGCCAAGACATCAGAGGTTTTAGGCCTTGAGGAACTTGGCGGATTCAAAACAAAGCGGTTTAGCAAGTACGACGACGTTGGCAATGCGCTTTGGACCGACGGCGATCTGCTGGTGGAGAGCGTTTACCGCTTCAAAGGTCAAAGCATGCCAGTAGTGGTGCTTTGTGAGGTGGACTTTAAAGACTTAACGGAAAAAGATAAGCGGAAGCTTTTTGTTGGGCTCACCCGAGGTCAAGTCCGGGCTGATATCGTGATTAGCGAGGAGAGTGCGATCCAACTTATGCACACTAAGCTCTAGAGAGAAATCAGTTCAATTCAATCCTCGATTGATAGTTGATTTGATAGTTGAAATGAAAAACGCCCCAAAAGGGACGTCTATGCTTGATTGCTGGCGGAAACGGAGAAACTGTCTGCATTCAGTCTAGAGATTACAAAAATGGTACTGATGGCTACATGGTGGCTACATGAGACACAAGTAAAGAAAAAGGGTTTGCAAGAAAATCTTGCAAACCCTTGTCTTATTTGGGGTGGCTGATGGGGCTCGAACCCACGACAACAGGAATCACAATCCTGGACTCTACCAACTGAGCTACAGCCACCGTAAAGGCAACATTATAACCTAGCTATTTTGATTTCCGCCTTGAATTTTTCTTTCAACAGCTTGTAATACGCCAAACCTTCGGCAGAGGCCCACCATTGCGCATACTGATCGCGCTCACGTGCCAAGCTGGCCGCATTGGCAGCATCACGCGGCAAGACCTTTTCGACTTTCACCACGGCATAACCACTGGCGCCTAAATCGACCCCCACCCACGCGGGCAAAGCTTGTGTGCTGGCACGCAGGGCAACTTCCACCAACGCGGTTGGCTGCGCTTGCTTAGATTCACGCGACACCACCATCGCAGCAGGCAGCTTGGCTGCATCAGGGCTGGCTTTCCACTCGGCCAATTTAGCTGCACCTTCTGAGCGCGCGCGCTCAGTGGCCAGTTGGGCCAGCACTTGCTCACGCACGCGGGCTTTGACTTCATCCAAAGGCAAGGTGCGGGCAGGTTTGTAGCTCATGATGCGAGCAGCCGCCAGCACGTTTGGCGCCAATTCCACCGCTTCGGTGTTGCGCTTTTTTTCAATCGAGTCTTGCGAGAACACAGCAGCCAACAACTTGGGGTTATTCGCAGCGGTATTGCCTGCCACTGGCTCACGGCCAATGTTGCTGGCAGTTTGCAGGTCTAGCTTCAAGCGGTCTGCTGCAGGCTTCAAGCTGTCCGATTGCTCGTACACCAGGTTGGTAAATTGCTCTGCCGCTTCGGCAAATTTGCGTTGTGCCAGTTGAGCGCGCACTTCAAGTTCCAGCTTGGCGCGTTGCGACTCAAAGCTTTTTTGCTCAGGCTGTTTGATGTCGGTGAGACGAATGATGTGGAAACCAAACTCGGTTTCCACCAAGCCACTGGTCTCGCCTTTCTTCAAAGCAAACGCAGCTTCTTCAAACGGCTTGACCATGGCACCACGGCCAAAGAAATCGAGGTCGCCGCCTTTCGCGGCAGAGCCCGAGTCTTGTGAGTTTTTACGTGCCAGTTCAGCAAACTGAGCTGGGGTCTTTTGCACCTCAGCCAACAAGGCTTGGGCTTTGGCGCGCGCAGCGTCACGTTCAGCTGCAGAGGCACCCTTATCGGCATTGATCAAAATATGGCTGGCTCGTCGCTCTTCCAAGCCCGCCAAGCGAGCTGCGTTTTGCTCGTAATAGGTTTTGAGTTCAGCCTCAGGCACCACGATGTCTTTTTGCACCGCAGCCAGATTCAAAACCACGTATTCAATGTCTGCACGCTCAGCCGATTGAAACTTGTCGGCGTTGGCTTTGTAGTAAGTCTCTAGCTCAGCGTCGGTGGGGTTGATGTGCCCCACATAGTCTGCAGGCGCAAAGCGAGCCACTTGCACTTGACGTTGCTCGTAAAAGGCATTCAAGGTCACGTCGGCCAGAGCATCCGAGCTGAAACTGGTCACCCCCACACCAGACATCACTTGGCGCGATGCCAAGTCACCGCGCACTTGCGCCTCAAACGACTCAGGCGACATGCCTTGCGTGGCCAACAGCTGGCGGTAACGCTCCATATCCAAAGTGCCATCGGCGCGGCGCAGCGCAGCAATGGTGGGGTTTTGTTGCAGCTCTGCCGCCAATCGCGCATCACTGGCACCCAAGCCTAACTTGCTTGCTGCCACTTGCAGCAAGCGGTCGCGCACCATGCGCTCTAGGGTGCTGTATTTGGCTTCGGGTGTGTCAAAGAGCTTCACATCCACATTGGGCATGCTGCTGCGCATGCGCTCGACTTGGCTGCGATGCGCACCATCCCAATCGGCTTGCGTGATGTCGTGACCATCGACAGTGGCCACCGTAGCGCCACCTTCTTTGAAACGGTTGTAGCCTTCAAGGCCAAACAAAACGAAAGATGGGAAGATCAACAGGAACAGCAAAAATTGCATGACCCGTGTGTGCTTGCGAACAAAATCAAACATATCGTGGACTCATCGTGATGTGTGAGGAACCAAGAAAAAAGGCGAACCCTTGAGTTCGCCTTTTTAATGGGTGGTGGGTGCTGACGGGGTCGAACCGCCGACCTACTGCGTGTAAGGCAGCCGCTCTGCCAACTGAGCTAAGCACCCAACCGAAACCGTTAATTAGTTCAAGGCGTCTTTCAAACCCTTGCCTGGACGGAACTTAGGCACCTTGGCTGCCTTGATCTTGATCGCTTCGCCAGTGCGTGGGTTACGACCTGTGCGAGCGGCGCGCTTGCCCACTGCAAAAGTACCGAAACCAACCAAAGAAACTGTACCGCCCTTTTTCAAGGTGGTTTTCACTGCGCCAATCGTGGACTCGAGTGCGCGAGTAGCAGCAGCTTTAGAAATGTCTGCGTGCTTGGCAATGTGCTCAATCAGTTCTGTCTTATTCACAAAGATTCCCTCTCAATGAGATGTTGTTCAAAGGTGGCGCTAGTGGGCTAGCGCCGACGCGATGTATCACCGCTGTGGGTGTGGTCATCAAGGCAAAGTTGACTTTGAAACAACGCTACACAACACAGCAAAGCCAGAATTCTAGTCGTTTTTTAAAGCTAAAAATCACAAAGCTTCTGCAATGGCACGACCGACATCGGAGGTATTCGCGTTACCCCCAATGTCTGGTGTCTTAGGTGCACCACTCTTGGGGTCAAGCACCTTCTCAATCGCCGCCATCACAGCATCGTGTGCATCCTTATGGCCTAAGAACTCCAGCATCATCGCGCCACACCAAATTTGGCCGATGGGATTGGCAATGCCTTTACCCGAGATATCTGGTGCTGAACCGTGCACAGGCTCAAACAACGAGGGGAACTTGCGGTCTGGGTTCAAATTGGCGCTGGGCGCAATACCGATCGTGCCGGTACATGCGGGGCCTAAGTCACTCAAGATGTCGCCAAACAAATTGCTGGCCACCACCACATCAAAGAAGTCGGGGCGTTGCACGAAGTGGGCGGTCAAGATGTCGATGTGGAACTTATCCACGTTGATGCCCGGATAGTTCTTGGCCATCTCAACCACACGCTCATCCCAATAAGGCATCGTGATGGCGATGCCGTTGGACTTGGTGGCGCTGGTCAAATGCTTTTTAGGGCGTGTCTGCGCCAACTCAAACGCAAACTTCAACACGCGGTCCACGCCGATGCGCGACATCACGGTTTCTTGCATCACGATTTCGCGCTCGGTACCGGGGTACATGCGGCCACCAATGCTGGAATACTCACCTTCGGTGTTCTCACGCACGATGTACATGTCAATCTCGCCAGGCTGGCGTGGTGTGCCGTCACGGCGCACCACGGGCGCAATGATGCCAGGCATCAAACGCGCGGGGCGCAAGTTGATGTACTGGTCAAACTCACGACGGAACATCAACAGCGAGCCCCACAGCGAAATGTGATCTGGAATCTTGTCAGGCCAACCTACCGCGCCAAAGTAAATGGCATCATGGCCGCCGATTTGGTCTTTCCAATCGTCGGGCAACATCTTGCCGTGCTTCTCGTAATAGTCCCAGCTAGAAAAGTCGAAGTGGTCAAACTTCAAATCGATGCCAAATTTACGTGCCGCTGCGTCCATGACGCGGATGCCTTCAGGCATGACTTCTTTGCCAATGCCGTCACCGGCGATCACTGCAATGCGTTTTTGACTCATCTTCAACCCTTAGCAAAAATTCACAAACATTCAAAAAATTAAGCGGCGATTTTAGGAGGCTGCACCACCAAGCTCACCCCTGCAGCAGTCACCACAATGCCTGCCAGTGTCACCAAGGTGATGGGCTCGTTGAACAAAATCCAAGCCATCACTGCCGTTGTCGGTGGCACCAAGTACAACAAGCTGGTCACCGACGCCGCTGCGCCACGTTGGATAAGGATGTAGAACAACGAGCTGCCGCCCAAGGTCAACACCAGCACCGCCCACACCATGGCCCAAGTCATCTCGGCATTCCACAAAGCAGGCTCGGTTTCCATTAAGGCCAATGGCAAGGTCACCAAATAAGCGGCCATGAGCTGTACGGCATTGGCGCTGCGCACATCGCAGGGCTGGACAAATCGTTTTTGATACAGCGTGCCGGTGGTGATCGACACCAAGGCCATGGTGATCATGGTCAAACTCCACGATGTCACTTCAATGCCGCCTTCCAGCTTACGCGACACCACCATGGCCAAGCCGACAAAGCCCAAAGCTAAGCCTTGCCATTGACGGCGCGACACATGGCCACCACGCGCGGACAACCAAATAGCCGTGATGACCGGCTGCAAGCCCACGATCAAAGCGGTCAGGCCTGCGCCCATGCCCACTTTCACGGCCGCCCACACACCGCCCAAATAACCAGCGTGCATCAACACGCCCGTGACAGCCAAATGCCACCACTGCGCCCTGCCCTGTGGCCAAGGCACACGCGCCCATTTGACCCACAGTACAAAACACAGAATGGAAAAAACGTAACGCCACAACAAGAAGGTGAAGGGCGGCGAGTTGGGCATGCCGTAGCGCGCCACGATGAAGCCGGTGCTCCAAATCAACACAAACAACCACGGCATGGCGTTGAGCCATGCAAGCCTGCGTTGCTCAGGCATTACTTGGCGTGGTCCACGATGTCGGGCCAGGCTTTTTGCAGGTAGTACACCATCGACCAAACGGTCAACACGCCTGCAATCCAAATCAACACCTTGCCCCACAAGGCCGTGTCAATCACGCCCATGATTTGGCCGTCGTACAGCAAGAAAGGAATGGCCACCATTTGCACCATGGTTTTCAACTTGCCCAGCACATGCACGGCCACACTGCGAGAAGCGCCGATTTGCGCCATCCACTCACGCAAAGCAGAAATGGCAATTTCGCGGCCAATGATGATCAACGCCACCAACACATCAGCGCGCCCGAGGTGTACCAAGATGAGCAATGAAGCACACACCAAAAATTTATCAGCCACTGGGTCGAGGAACGCACCAAAGGCAGAAGACTGATTGAGTTTGCGAGCCAAGTAGCCATCTAGCCAATCGGTCAACGCAAACACCACAAACATCACGGTGGCCCACAGATTGCGCTCCGCCGTTTCGATCGGTAAATAAAACAACCCCACGATGAGCGGTATGGCCGCGATGCGCGCCAGTGTCATGAGCGTAGGAATGGTCCACATAAATGGTTACTCGTAAATGATTTGAGATTGCCCCTCATGGGCCTGAGCCATCCAACTGGCCAAAGCCGCGTCACTGGGGAAAAACTTGGCGCTGTCACCCAACTGTACGTCAGCCGTGGCACCGTCGCGCAGCAGCTTCAATCGTACGCCCATGCCACGCACCAACTCGCCCTGCTCGGATTGCTCCACTTTGGCGGGGTGGTCGCGCAACATGCGCGCAATGTCAGGCGAGGTGCCGTTGACCGTGACACTGAGGTATTTGCCAAAGCGGCAACGCGCTTGCTCAAGGCTCCACACTTGTTGAATGGACAAACGCAAGCCACCCGAAAAACGGTCAGGCTGCGCCTTGCCCATGATGATGACCAGCTCGTCATCCTTCAAGGTGTTGCGGTAGGTGTTGATCGTGGCCTCATCCGCCGTGGCTTCGATGACGGTTGATTTGTCGTCGAGTTTGAAGATGGCCAGCTTGCCGCGCTGACCGTTGATGACACGCATGTCGCTCACGATGCCAGCTAACAACTGTGGCTCACGTGAATCCATCAAATCTTCAATGCGGGTGCGGGCAAAGCGGCGCACCTCGCGCTCGACTTCGTCGAACAAATGACCGGATAAGTAAAAGCCCAGTGCCACCTTCTCGTGCGTGAGGCGCTCTTTCACGCCCCATGGCAACATTTCCACGTATTCGGGCTCTTGCGTGCTGGAGCCGTGGGCGTCTTCGCCCATCATGTCAAACAGGCCGCCTTGGTTGGCGTTGGCTTCGCTGGCTGAGGCAAAGTCAAACGCACGTTCTACGCTGGCCAACAGCTCGGCACGGTTGAGGTGCAAGTTGTCAAACGCACCGGCTTTGATGAGGGCTTCGACCGTGCGTTTGTTCAAACGGCTGCGGTCCACGCGGCGGCAGAAATCAAACAAGCTGGTGAATGGCCCGTCTTCACGCGCGGCCACGATGGCTTCGATGGCTTGTTGGCCTGAGCCTTTGATGGCACCTAGTCCGTAGCGAATGACTTTGTCTGAGATAGGTTCGAAGCGATAAAAACCACGGTTCACATCAGGCGCTTCAAACGTCAGGCCCATCTTGTGCGCGTCTTCAAACAACACCTTGAGCTTGTCGGTGTTGTCCATTTCCACGGTCATGTTGGCGCAGAAGAATTCGGCCGTGTAATGCACCTTCAACCAACCGGTGTGATACGCCAACAAAGAGTAAGCAGCCGCGTGCGACTTGTTAAAGCCGTAGCCCGCGAACTTTTCCATCAAGTCAAAGATTTCGTCGGCTTTGTCTTGGTCGATGCTGTTCTTGGCGGCCCCCTCGCGGAAGATGGCGCGGTGCTCGGCCATCTCTTCGGCCTTCTTCTTACCCATCGCGCGACGCAACATGTCAGCGCCACCCAGCGAATAACCGCCCAAAATTTGCGCGGTCTGCATCACCTGCTCTTGGTACACCATGATGCCGTAGGTCTCGGACAACATCTCAGCCACCATGGGGTGCGGATACTCAATGGTTTCGCGGCCGTGCTTACGTGCCACGAAGCTTGGAATCAAGTCCATCGGGCCTGGACGGTACAACGCGTTCAGCGCAATCAAGTCTTCCAAGCGCGTGGGCCGCGCATCGCGCAACATGCCTTGCATGCCGCGACTTTCAAACTGGAACACAGCTTCGGTTTTGCCGTCTTGGAACAGTTCGTACGTGCGTTTGTCGTCGAGCGGAATGTTCTCGAATGCGAAGTTCTCTTGGCCTTTGTGACGCGCCATGATGAACTCGCGCGCGATCTCCAAAATGGTCAGCGTGGCCAAGCCCAAAAAGTCGAACTTCACCAAGCCAGCAGCTTCCACGTCGTCTTTGTCAAACTGGCTCACCGCCGATTCGCTGCCAGGCTGTTGATACAGCGGGCAGAAGTCAGTCAGCTTGCCTGGGGCAATCAACACACCACCCGCGTGCATGCCCACGTTACGCGTCATACCTTCAAGCTTTTGCGCTAACTCTAAAAGCGTCTTCACTTCATCTTCTTTGGCCAAACGCTCGGCCAAGATGGGCTCGACCTCGATCGCACCGGCGATGGTGATGTGCTGACCGGGCTTGTTGGGAATCAAGCCACTGATGCCTTTGCAGAACGTGTAGCTCATGTCGAGCACGCGGCCCACGTCACCAATCGCGGCACGCGCCGCCATCGTGCCGAAGGTGGCAATTTGCGACACGGCTTCGCGGCCGTATTTGTCTTTCACGTAGTCAATCACGCGGTCGCGGTTGGTTTGGCAAAAGTCAATGTCGAAGTCGGGCATGGATACCCGCTCTGGGTTCAAGAAACGCTCGAACAGCAAGTTGTATTGCAGCGGGTCAAGGTCGGTAATCTTCAGCGCATACGCCACGAGCGAGCCCGCACCCGAACCACGACCCGGGCCCACAGGGCAGCCATTGGCTTTGGCCCACTGAATGAAGTCACCCACAATCAAGAAGTAGCCGGGAAAGCCCATGTTCAAAATCGTGTTCAGCTCAAACTCAAGACGCTCCACGTAACGTGGGCGCTCTTCGTCGCGTTTGGCTTGCACGGAGTACAGATGAGCTAAGCGGGCCTCTAAGCCCTCGTGCGACACATGGCGGAAGTAGTCTTCCACCGACATCACCACACCATTCACGGGCGGGATGGGGAAATTAGGTAGCTGCGGCTTACCCAACACCAAGGTCAGGTTGCAACGCTTGGCAATTTCTGCGGTGTTGGCAATGGCGCTAGGCACATCAGCAAACAGCTCGCACATTTGAGCGGACGATTTGAAATACTGCTCGCGCGTGAACTTGCGCACACGGCGTTGGTTACCCAAGATTTCGCCTTCGGCAATGCACACACGCGCTTCGTGCGCTTCGTAATCGTCGGGCTCGGTGAACTGCACAGGGTGTGTGGCCACCACGGGCAGGCTCAAGCGCGCGGCCAGTTGCACGGCAGCAGACACATGGGTGTCGTCATCCGCACGGCCAGCGCGTTGCAGCTCAATGTAAAAGCGATGCGGGAAGATGCCAGCCAACTGCAAGGCCACTTCGCCAGCACGCGTGGTGTCGCCCTGCACCAAGGCTTGGCCCACCGCACCGGCTTGCGCACCTGACAAAGCAATCAGGCCTTGCGACAACTCTTGCAGCCATTCCAGCTTGATGACGGCCACAGCCCTGTGCACGTTTTGCGTCCAGCCACGGCTGATGAGTTCGCACAGGTTCAAGTAACCCTGATGGTTTTGCACCAACAACACCATGCGCGAAGTCTGCGCGGCGTCTTGGGTCAGGCTTTCTAGGTAAATCTCTGCGCCGATGACGGGCTTGACGCCCTTGCCACGGGTTTCTTTGTAAAACTTGATGGCACCGTACAGGTTGTTGATGTCGGTGATGGCCAGCGCGGGCTGTTGGTCAGCTGCGGCTGCTTTCACCACCTCGTCGATGCGGTTGGTCCCGTCAACGACAGAAAATTCAGAGTGAAGGCGCAGGTGAACAAACATGCGCCAGATTGTAGGGACACGCCGTTACATAGAATGGCTGGGTGAACCAAATCCTCAATATTTCTTGCTACAAATTCGTCGCCCTGCCCGACGCCCAAGACCTGCGCCAACCTTGCTTGGACAACGCTTTGGCGCGCCAGCTCAAAGGCACCATCCTGATAGCAGAAGAAGGCATTAATTTCTTCTTAGCCGGTAGCGCCGAAGATGTGCGCAGCTTTGTCGACTGGCTTCGTACCGATGCACGCTTGGCCGACCTGGCACCCAAAGAAAGCTGGTCTGAAACGCAGCCGTTTCGAAAGATGCTGGTGAAGGTGAAGCACGAAATCATCCGCATGAACCACCCCAGCATTCGCCCTGCCGAGGGGCGCGCACCGGCGGTAACGCCCGAAACCGCGAAACGCTGGTTGGACCAAGGCCATGACGACGAAGGCCGCCCAGTGGTCACGCTGGACACACGCAATCAGTTTGAGGTGGATGCTGGCACGTTCAAGAACACCATCAACTGGGGCATCACCAAGTTCACCGAATTTCCTGATGCGGTGCAAGCGCACTTAGACGAGTTGCAAGACAAAACCGTGATTAGCTTTTGCACCGGCGGCATTCGCTGCGAGAAAGCAGCCATCTACATGCGCAATGCGGGCCTGCCCCATGTGTACCAGCTCGAAGGCGGCATCCTCAAATACTTTGAAGAAGTGGGCAACGACCACTACGACGGCGGCTGCTTTGTATTTGATGAGCGCCGGGCCGTGGGCGCTGACCTCAATGCCACGGGCTTGGCGCCCGATGGCACATTCCCCGTTACTCTTCCAACAGCGTCAGCACCTCAGACTTGAATTCACGGGTGTACAACACGCCGGCCACCAACAACGTGGTCAACACAAACATGGCGGGTGAAAAAAACCAGCCCAGTGCGGCAAAAGAAAAATAGTAGGCACGCAAGCCGCCGTTGAAGGTCTCAGCCGCCAAGCCAGTCATGGCAGCCGCACGATCGGCATAGCGCTGACGGTCTGTCACCTCACCGCTTGCAAAGCTTTCAGCGGGGGGCATGGCGCCAATGAGCAGCGCCACAAAGGTGTACTGACGCATCGACCATGAGAAGCGAAAAAACGAGTACACAAAAATCACCACCAACACCAAGATCTTGAACTCAAACACAAGAATAGGTGTTTGCACAGCAAACGGAATTTCGCGCACCAGCTCGGCCGCTTTGTCGGTGGTGCCCAGCAAGGCAAACAAGCCACCCAAAATCAAAATGGTGGTGGAGCAAAAAAATGCGGGCGTGGCCGACAAGGTCTGCGTGATGATGCCATCCAACATGCGGGGATCGCGTCCTGTGGTTTGCAACATCCACAAGTGGCGATAGCGGTTGGTCATGGCCAAGATGGAGTGATGGTGCTCGCTGCTGTACTTCGCAAACGCCGCGTAGCCCATCCACACCAAGACAAAAAATCCGAGTGCAAACCAATCGGCCCAGGGCAACAGTTGAATGATCTTCATGGTTTGAATACTAACCAAAGAAAAAGGGCAGCCCCGAGGAACTGCCCTTTTATTTCACCCGCCGCTCATGACGGAGGTTAGTGAACCGCGAATTAGCCGCGCAATTTGGCAGCCACTGCCGCCACGCGCTCGCCATAGGCTTTGGCCGTGTCCAAGTCGCCTTGAGGAATGTCAGCGGCTGGGCTGGTCGGGCCCACTTGCGCCATCACGCCAGAGTTAGAACCAATGCGGTTGATGTTGCCGTCGTTCATGGCAGGTTGGCCCACCCACACCATGCCTTGTTGCATGGCCAAAGTGATGAAGTACTGAACAGTCGACAGCTTGTCACCGCTGGGGCTGGCAGAGATGGTGAAACCACCGGCCACTTTGTCTTTCCAAGCGCTGCTGAACCAACGCTTGGACGTCGCGTCTGCAAACTTCTTGAACTGCCATGAGGCCATGCCCATGTAGGTGGGTGAACCGAAGATGATGGCATCAGCCGCATCCAAAGTTTCCCAATCGGCATCAGTGATGTTGCCGTCTGCATCGATGGCAATGACAGTGGCTTTCGCGCCTTCGGCGACGAACTGAGCCACGCGTTGTGTGTGGCCGTAGCCTGAGTGATAAACGACGACGGTTTTGGTCATGTTGAATTCCTAGTGAGGTTGAAGAAACGTAAACGGAAAGTGTGTGAATTATTGAGCTTGTTTTTTAGCGTCCAGGCTCCAAGCGCCAGCGCCTGAAGACACCAAAACCAATAAGCCGCCCACCACGCCGATGTTCTTAAAGAACAAGAGCTGCTGGACAAATGCTTGCTCAGGCGCCGCAGCCCAGAAAGCATGGAAGAAGACAGAAGCCACCAGAGTGAAGACCGCCAGCACTGCCGCCACGATGCGGGTTTGGAAACCCACGATCAACGCGACAGAGCCCAAGATCTCCACAGCCAGCGCTGCAGCAGCGCCCACAGCGGGCAAAGGCAAACCAACGGAAGCGATGTAGCCCACGGTGCCTTCAAAGCCCGAGAGCTTTGACAAACCTGCAGGCAAGAACAGTGCGGCCAACAAAATGCGGCCAATGAGGCTCAGTGCGTTGTTCATGAGAGTTTCCTTTGAAGATATGAAATAAAAATCAAGGGGCCAAATCAAACACCAGCACCTCGGCATCTTGGCCGTGTGTCAGGTGAATACTCGGTTCGTTGTCTAGCAATGCTGCGTCACCGGTGGCCAGTGCCACGCCATTGACTTGCAAACTGCCGCGAATCAAGTGCACATAGGCTTTGCGACCCGGTGCAATGTCCAATGTCGCAGCTTCGTCGCCATCAAACAAACCCGCGTACAACGCGGCGTCTGCATGAATTTTCACCACCGCATCCTCAGGCGCCGCAATGCGGCTCAGCGCACCGCGCTTAGAAACGGGGGGCACTTGCCTTTGCTCGTAGCTGGCGGGAATGCCGCGCACATTAGGCTCAATCCAAATTTGAAAGAAGTGCGTGGTCTCGTCTGGCGCGTGGTTGAACTCGCTGTGCTGCACACCGCTGCCCGCGCTCATGCGCTGCACATCACCGGGCGGAATGCCTTTGATGTTGCCCATGCTGTCTTTGTGCGCCAAGTTGCCGCTCAGCACGTAGCTGATGATTTCCATGTCGCGGTGGCCGTGTGTGCCAAAGCCTGTGCCCGGTGCAATGCGGTCTTCGTTGATGACGCGCAAATTTCCCCAGCCCATGAACTCGGGGTTGTAGTAATTGGCGAACGAAAAGCTGTGAAATGACTTGAGCCAGCCATGGTCGGCGTAGCCTCGGTCTTGTGATTTGCGAATGGTCAACATGGCGTGGTCTCCTGTTTTTGTCCTTGACCTGAACTTTAGGCCTTCGCCCCACTTTTGCCATGCATGGCATTTGATGGCATCATTCAAATTATTTGAATGATCAAAGCCTCATTGCATGACCTCCCCGCGTGACGTCCTCACCCCCGATTCGCTGTCCATGCTGCACGCGATTGAAAAAGCAGGCAGCTTTGCCGCTGCCGCCCGCGCCCTAGGACTGGTGCCCAGCGCCCTCACCTACCGCGTGCGCCAAATCGAAGATGCACTCGATGTGCTGCTGTTTGATCGCAGCTCGCGCCAAGCCAAGCTCACCGCCGCAGGCCGCGAACTGATGCGTGAAGGCGCACGCCTGCTGGCCGACATGGACGCCATTGCCAACCGCGTCAAACGCGTGGCCACGGGCTGGGAAAGCCAGTTCACCATCGCGGTGGACGGCATCATCGATCGCACCACGGTGATGGAATTGTGCGAAGCCTTCATGGCCTTGAACGCCCCCACGCGCCTCAAGCTGCGCGACGAAACCCTCACCGGCACGCTCGAAGCATTGACGAGCGGCCAAGCAGATTTGGCACTGGGCATTGCAGGCTCGTTCAGCGAAAGCGGCACGACTTCGGGCATTCACAGCCACGCACTGGGCCCTATGCGCTTTGTGTTTGCCATGGCGCCGCATCACCCATTGGCACAAGCCCCAGAGCCCTTGACCGATGCGCTCATTGGCCAACACCGCGCCGTGGCCGTGGCTGATTCGGTGCAACGTGGCGCAGGCGTGACGATTGGTTTATTGCCGGGTCAAGATGTGTTCACGGTGTCCAACATGCACAGCAAAATTGAAGCGCAGGTGCGTGGCTTGGGCGTTGGATTTGTGCCTGAATTGATGGTGCAGCCCTTGATTGACCAAGGCGTGTTGGTGGTGCGCGAAGTGGACCGCCCACAACGTGTAGCCCAACTCAGTTACGCTTGGCGCATCCCCGATGGCAGCGAGGGTGAGCGCGGTGGTCGCGCTTTGCAGTGGTGGCTCAAACAACTCAAAAGCACCACCACACGTTCCGCGCTATTGGTGAACCCCCGACCCAATCAACCCACACGGAAGGTGTAGAGTGCAGCCATGACCTTAAACATCGCCATCATCGGAGCCGGCATCGCTGGCATCACAGCAGCCCGCACTTTGGCCCAAGCTGGCCACCATGTGCATGTGTTTGAAAAGAGCCGAGGCGCAGGTGGTCGTATGTCCACCCGCCTGAGCAACTTCGGCACTTTTGACCACGGCACTCAATACTTCACCGTGCGCGACCCACGCTTCTCACTGGCCTTGCAAACCGTGCCCGGCACCTCTGACATTTGCCGCCCTTGGAGCGCCAACGCCGTGCGCGTGCTCGACCCACTGGGCCATGTGTTTGAAGCAGCACGCGCCACCAAAGACGCGCACTTTGTGGCCAAGCCCGGCATGAACGCCTTGGTGCGCCACTGGGCCGAGCCCTTGGGCAAAGCTGTGACCTACAACACCCAAGTCAACCGCCTTGAGCGTGGCGCCAAAGGCTTGTGGACACTCCATACCGTCAACAGCACGTCAGGCAAAGAAGTGGCGCAAAAGCATGCGGGCTTTGACCATGTGTTGCTCGCTGTTCCTTCGGTACAAGCCGAGAACTTGCTCAAAGCCTCCGGCAAAGAGGCCGCGAATGCGCAGTGGCTCAAAGCCATGGACGCCGTCGACGTGGCCCCTTGCTGGACCATGATGGTGGCCTTCCCCAACGCCACACAACCTAACTTGCACATTGGCCCACAGTGGAACGCCGCACGCAGCATTCACCACCGCATTGCATGGTTGGCCCGCGAGTCATCCAAGCCTGGTCGTGGCAAGGTGGAACGTTGGACCGTGCAAGCCAGTGCCGCTTGGTCTGCCGAACACATCACCGACACCGAAGCCCGCGTGAAAGCCAAACTCTTACGCGCGTTTGCTGAACTGACGGGCATCCGCGCCGAACCAGCACACGCCGAGCTGCACCGCTGGCTGTATGCCAAAACCATCACACCACTGGGTGTCTCGCATCAGTACAACCCAGCCAATGGCTTAGGCACCTGTGGCGACTGGCACTTGGGCCATCGCGTGGAAGACGCGTTTGTGTCTGGCCTTGAACTCGCCTTGGCTGTTTGCCAATCCGCCAAGCGTTTGTAATTGCCGTACGTCGGTCGATTCGCTCCATCACCCACGGGCCCGCTGCATGCGGGCTCACTCGTTGCAGCCCTAGCCAGTTGGCTAGATGCTCGTGCACACGGCGGCCAATGGCTGGTGCGCATCGAAGACGTCGATACACCGCGCTGCATACCAGGCACAGACCAACTCATCCTCCAACAACTCGCCATCTGTGGCCTTGTGCCAGATGCCCCCGTGATGTGGCAATCGCAGCGCGGCGATGCCTACCAAGCCGCACTAGACGCCTTGATCGCCAAAGGTTGGGCCTACCCCTGCGGTTGCTCACGCAAAGAAATTGAAGACGCGCAGGCGTTGATGGGCAACACACGTGAACGCCACCATGCCGCGGTCTACCCCGGCTCTTGCCGCGACGGCTTGAACGGCAAAGCCGCACGCGCTTGGCGGCTGAATGTGCAACGCGTCATCGACGATCTGAAGCTGCCCACGCCTTTGACATGGCATGACCGTTTGCTTGGGCTACAACAACAAGACGTGGCTCAAGAAGTAGGCGACTTTGTGCTGCGCCGTGCCGACGGCCTGTGGGCCTACCAACTCGCGGTGGTGGTGGACGATGCCGCACAAGGCATCACCCACATCGTGCGCGGCGCGGACCTAACCGACAACACCGCACGACAAATCGTGTTGCAACATGCGCTGGATTTACCCACGCCGAGCTACATGCACACGCCGCTGGTGCTGGGTGAGAACGGGGAAAAGCTAAGCAAACAAAATGGTGCTGAGGCCTTGGACCTCTCCAACCCTTTGGCTGCACTGAATGCCGCCGCCGCACGACTCAATCTAGCGCCCCAAAGTGGCTCGCTCACAGAGGCTCTTACCCATTGGGTCAAGGCTTATGAAAAGTCGATGTAAAGACCTGCCAGTCATCTTTTGTGCGTATTACCTGGTACGACTGCCTCCAACGGCGAATCAACTCACCTTCGTTTGACAGCATCAGCCAATCAAAAGACACGAGCCGACTGTCTTGCCCTTGCGCCAGCACTTCAAAGTTTTCCGTCTCAAATCGTTCATACCCTTCGGCCCGCCAAGCGCTTGAAACAGACGCATACAAACGCGCTCCGTCTGCATGCGTAGGAATGACCATCACAGAACCATCGGCTCGAACGCTCATCGCAGGCTCATGAAACAAGGCGGCAAAACTTGCCCAGTTTTGTTGATCAAACTCGGATTGGTAACGCTTGAAAAAATCAATCATGTCCTGCATCAAGCTCATCCCTTTTCTTTAAGAAATGAATTATGCGAGAGCTGTTGACATACCTAATTTATTCCCATGCGGTCCCGCGATAATGGGCCCCTATTTTTAGATTTCTCAGCCATGACCACCGCCGACACGCCCACTACTCCAGACGCCAAAAAAACCGACACCCCATTTATGCGCGTCATCAAAACTTACGTGCTGCGTGCAGGACGCATGGGCCCCGGTCAGACACGTGCGTTTGAGCAATTTGGCCCTCAGTTTTTGGTGCCCTACACGCCTGAGCGTTTGGATGTGTCTGCTGCGTTTGGCCGCACTGCCCCACTGATTTTGGAAATCGGTTTTGGCATGGGTGACGCCACGGCCAAGATTGCGCACACGCGCCCTGACGACAACTTTTTGTGCTGCGAGGTTCACGCGCCCGGCGTGGGAGCGTTGCTGAAGCGCTGTGGCGAAGAAAGCATTGGCAACATTCGCATCGTGCAGCACGACGCGGTCGAGGTGATGGACCACATGCTGGGTGAAAACAGCCTAGACGGTGTGCACATCTTCTTCCCAGACCCTTGGCACAAGAGCCGTCACCACAAGCGCCGTTTGATTCAAAGCGCGTTCGTCAACCGCTTGGCCAAACACATCAAGCCCGGCGGCTATCTGCACTTGGCTACCGACTGGGAACCGTATGCAGAGCAAATGATGCAAGTGGTGTCTGCCGAACCTTTGCTGAAAAATACAGCCACCGACCCAAGCGGTTTTGCCAAAAAGCCCGCATACCGCCCGCTCACCAAGTTTGAAAACCGTGGCTTGAAGCTCGGCCATGGTGTGTGGGACTTGGTGTTCACCAAGGTCTAAGGACGCACACATGCGCATTCCCACGCGCAACGGCGTAGGCGCCAGCCGCGTGTCGCTACCCGTTGGGCATTGGCCTACGGTGCTGGATTTTTTGTTGGAGCGCATGCCAGACATCTCGCGTGACGAGTGGCTGCATCGCTTTGAACATGGTTTGGTGCTGAACGTTGATGCCCAGCCCGTGGCTGCCACACAGGCCTACACACCGCGCACCAAGCTCTACTACTACCGCCACATCGCCAACGAACCCGTGTTGCCGCAGAAAGCCAGCATCGTGTTTGAAGACGAGCGTTTGATCGTGGCCGACAAGCCGCACTTCATGCCGGTTACGCCAGCTGGCCGCTATGTGCAGCAAAGCTTATTAGTGCAACTCAAGCACCTCACAGGCAATGACGACCTTGTGCCGCTGCACCGCATCGACCGCGAAACTGCTGGCCTCGTGATGTTTGGCAAGCGTCTGCAAGACCGCGATGCCTATCACGCACTGTTTCGCGACAAAGCAATGCACAAGGTGTACGAAGCGGTGGCGGCTTACAACCCCGCATTAGAGTTGCCGCGCGTACACATCAGCCGCCTGCAACCCGACGAACTTTTTTTCAGAACACAAGAGGTAGATGGCGAGCCCAACAGCGAAACACGCATCAGCTTGCTCAAAGTTGAGGAAGCCCGTGCGCTGTACCAGCTAGAGCCTGTCAGCGGCAAACGCCATCAACTGCGCGTGCACATGATGGCGCTGGGGTTGCCGCTAGAGGGCGACCAGTTTTATCCCACGGTGTTGCGCGGGCCAGATGCGGAGGAAGACTTCAGTCACCCTCTGCAACTGCTGGCCAAAAGCGTGGCCTTCACAGACCCCGTCACGGGTGAGGCACGAGAGTTTCACAGCGCTTTGCATCTAAGCATGACGCTGTAAAACTCACAGCGCAGAAGCATCGGGCCAACCCAACGCTTCAAACACGTTAAGCCTTGATTTCGCGCGCCGTGATTTGGTACTTAAACGTGTCCGGTGCGTAAGAGTCTGCGCGACCATCCACCATCTCAGCCACTGGGTACATCAAGAAGCCCAAGCGGTCTTCTTTGCTGCCAGGCAGCACCACATCGTGCGCGGTATTCCAACCCATCCAGTTGCCTTCCCAGCCACCAAACAAGCGGTTGTACACGGGCTGCACCACAGCGTCGTCTGTGCGTTTGATCCATGTGGGGGTTTCTAGGCGCATCACTTTGGCCACGTCGGCGGGGTCCATCGCCACCCAACCGTGGGCTTGCAAATACACCTCTGCGCGGCAGTGCTGTGCACCTTTCAAGCTGGCGGGGTTGCCTGACAACTCTTTGTAACCAAAGGCCGAAGGCACCAAACGAATGCCGTACACATCACGTGCAGGCACGCCGACCGAGCGGCACAGGCCCACAAACAAAGCATTGATGTCGGCGCACTTGCCACCCAAGTTGCCGGTCTCCAACATGGCTTTGATGTCGCCCTCGCCGCAGCCGCGAGTCTTGGGTTCACGCCAGGCATTGGCCACCACCCAGTCGTAAATGGCGCGTGCTTTTTGTGCGTCGGTCTTTGCGCCTTGCGTGGCTTTGAGGGCCGTGGTGCGCACGATGCCGTCGGTGGGCAACAAATGTGTGGCACGGGTGTAGTAGTGCAAAGTGCCGGCGTCTTCACGTGTGAACGCATGCGCGGTGGGTTTGGCTATGTCCACAAAACGGTTTTGTGTTTGCACGCGGCTGGTCACTTCCACAAACGGTGTGACGCCTGCAGAAAACTCTGTGTAAACCATGCGCGCGCCATCGGTGCCATCGCTCACCATGCGTGAGGTGCCGTTGCTGCTGAAATTACTTTCGAGTGAACGTTGCCAATCCGAGTTGATGCTGGGCACGGGCAACCACACGCGAGAGGCTGCGCCTTTTGAATCGGCCAAGTCCACACGGGTGGTGACTTCAAACGTGCGCCACCGGCCCGCTTGTGGCTCGAAACGGCGAGCTGCTTGAGAAGAATTTTGGGGAGTGGTTTGGGCCAAAGCAAAGCCAGGCACACCTGAGAGGGCGCACGCAGCTGCGGCCCCCTTGAGAAGGGAACGACGCACGAGAGTCATGAAAGAGAGCTCCGAATAATGAGTGAGACCTGTCGGCACATACAAGGCGCATGTGCGAGATGAGACATCTCGCCGCACCCATGTCCCGAAGGCAGGTCACCACGCGCAAAGTGCGCGGGGCGTGCGAATTATCGCTTGGGGGTGGCCGCCTTTGACGGCGCGTTGGTCAGTGAAGCGTTTTGGCGTACTTCGGCTAACCACGCATTGGCCTGCGGTCCGCTCCAGTCCACATCGCCCACCACGCGCCAGCGGGCTTGGCCACTGGGCGCGATGAGGATGGTGGTGGGATACACGGTCACACCCCAACGCTTGGCCAATTCGCCTTTGGCGTCAGAGATGACAGGAAACGTCATGCCCGTGCTTTGCATGTAACGCGACGCACGTGCAGTGGGCTCGCGCACATTGATGGTGAGCACCACGGTGTGTGCATCGCTGATGTCATGCAGAGTTTGCAAGGTGGGCAATTCGTCTTTGCATGGCGCGCACCATGTGGCCCAAAAGTTAAGCACCACCACTTTGCTTGCCAGCTCTGTGGCATTCCACGCTTTGCCTTGCAAATCGATAGCTTCAATTTTGGGCGTGGCCATGTTGGCAGGCCATGCAGTTTTATCGAACTGTGCCCATGCCTTAGGGGCCACAAAGCTTGTCAACAACACAGCAAGGCAAACGCCAAGAAAAAGGCCCAACACGGGTTGGGCCTTTGTTTGCAGGTCTTGTGAACGTGCGTTCATGCGCATCACAAGCGCTCGGTCACCCAAGCTTGCACGCTGGCCAAAGCCTTGGGCAAAGCTGCAGCATCAGTGCCACCAGCCATCGCCATGTCGGGCTTGCCGCCGCCTTTGCCGCCCACTTGCTGGGCCACAAAGTTGGCCATCTCGCCCGCTTTGACTTTGCCTGTGTTGTCAGCGGTCACGCCTGCAGCGATGTTGACCTTCTCGCCATCCACAGCCGCCAACACGATGACAGCAGACTTCATCTTGTCTTTGAGCTTGTCCATGGTGTCGCGCAAAGTTTTGGCGTCAGCACCGTCGAGCTTGGCCACCAAAAGTTTGGTGCCTTTGATGTCCACAGCTTGGGTGAGCAACTCGTCGCTTTGAGCAGAAGCCACTTTGCCTTTGAGGGCTGACACTTCTTTCTCGAGCGTTTTGACTTGCTCCAAAACTTGAGCCAAACGTGCGTTCAGCTCTGTGGGCGGCGCTTTGAGCGCACCAGCAGCTTGCGCCACAGAGTCTTCGAGCGATTGCAAATAAGCCAAAGCATTGGCGCCAGTCACAGCTTCAATGCGGCGCACGCCAGCGGCCACGCCGCCTTCTGCCACCACTTTGAACAAGCCAATGTCACCCGTGGCTTTGACGTGTGTACCACCGCACAACTCGCGGCTAGAGCCGATGTCGAGCACGCGCACGGTCTCCCCGTACTTCTCGCCGAACAACATCATCGCGCCTGTTTTCTGAGCGGACTCGATGTCCATCACACGCGCTTGCGCGGCGGCATTGGCCAAAATTTCGGCGTTGACCTTGGCTTCGATGTCGCGAATCTGCGCATCCGTCACAGGTGCGTTGTGCGCAAAGTCAAAACGTGTGCGCTCGGCGTTCACCAAGCTGCCTTTTTGTTGCACGTGGTCGCCCAGTACTTCGCGCAAGGCTTTGTGCATCAAATGGGTGGCAGAGTGGTTGCGCACGGTCGCGGCGCGCACTTGCGTATTAACTTGTGCATCCACGTGGTCGCCCACAGCCAAAGTGCCTTGGGTCAAGGTGCCGTGGTGGCCGTACACATCGGCTTTGATCTTCAAGGTGTCTTCCACAGCAAAGCTGGCAGAACCGCTGACCAACACGCCCGCATCGCCCACTTGGCCGCCGCTCTCGGCGTAGAACGGTGTGGTGTCCAACACCACCACCCCTGATTGGCCGTGCTTGAGTTCGGCCACTGAATTGCCATCCAAATACACCGCCACCACTTTGGCAGTCGCTTTGAGATCGTCGTAGCCCACAAACGCATTGCCTGCGCCGGTGTACTCCAAGGCCTTGTCCATCTTGAACTTGCCTGCGGCGCGGGCTTGGCTCTTTTGTTTTTCCATCGCAGCGGCAAAGCCTGCTTCGTCCACGCTCAAGCCGCGCTCGCGGCACACGTCGGCCGACAAGTCGAGTGGGAAGCCATAGGTGTCGTGCAGCTTGAACGCCACTTCGCCGGGCAACACTTTTGCGCCGCCTTGCAAAGCCGCATCCAAAATTGACATACCCACTTCGAGGGTTTCAAAGAAGCGTTCTTCTTCGGCCTTCAACACTGACGCAATGCGCTCGGCTTGGCTCGCCATGTTGGGGTAGGCATCGCCCATGAGTTTGACGAGGTCTGGCACGAGTTTGTGGAAGAACGGCTTTTTCTGGCCCAACAAATACCCGTGACGAATGGCGCGGCGGATGATGCGGCGTTGCACATAGCCACGGCCTTCGTTGCTAGGCACCACGCCGTCACTCACCAAGAATGAAGTGGCACGGATGTGGTCTGCAATCACGCGCAGGCTCTTGTGGCCCATGTCGGTGCAACCCGTTTCACGCGACGCGGCTTTGATGAGCGCATCAAAGATGTCGATGTCGTAGTTGCTGTGCACGTGTTGCAAGATGGCCGCCAAGCGCTCGAGGCCCATGCCCGTGTCCACGCAAGGCGCGGGCAAGCGGGTGACGGCACCTGTTTCGTCCATGTTGAACTGCATGAACACGTTGTTCCAAATCTCAATGAAGCGGTCGCCGTCTTCGTCGGGGCTGCCGGGTGGTCCGCCGGGTATGTGGTCGCCGTGGTCGTAAAAGATTTCAGAGCACGGGCCGCAAGGGCCGGTGTCGGCCATCATCCAGAAGTTGTCGCTCTTGTAGCGGCCGCCTTTGTTGTCGCCAATGCGAATCACACGCTCGGGTGGCAGGCCAATTTCTTTGGTCCAAATGTCATAGGCTTCGTCGTCTTCTTGGTAGACGGTGGCCAGCAAACGCTCGGGGGGCAGCTTGTAGACCTCGGTCAATAACTCCCACGCCCACTTGAGGGATTCACGTTTGAAGTAGTCACCAAACGACCAGTTGCCCAGCATTTCGAAGAAGGTGTGGTGGCGGGCGGTGTAGCCCACGTTTTCCAAGTCGTTGTGCTTGCCACCGGCGCGCAAGCAGGCTTGCACCGAGGCGGCGCGCACGTAAGAGCGCTTGTCTTCGCCCAAGAACACGTCTTTGAACTGGACCATGCCCGAGTTGGTGAACATCAAGGTGGGGTCGTTGCCCGGCACCAGTGGGCTAGAGGCCACAACGGTGTGGCCTTTGGACTCGAAGAAGTCCAAGAATGTTTTACGAATGTCGGCGACGGTGAATTTGGGTGTAGTCATCCTCAAATTATAGGTTTCGGTGTCACCCCAGAGTCATCGAGGGCACTGGAGCAGCGGTATGCTCTGACTCATCAAATTTGGAGACCCTCATGGACATGAAAACCGAAGGTTTCGCTAAAACGGCGCCCCTTTCTTTGCTCAACGACCCCACACTGCTCAAGACCGATGCCTTGATCAATGGCCATTGGGTCAAGGGTGCAAGCCGCTTTGACGTGCATGACCCCGCGACAGGCAAAAAATTGGCCGATGTAGCCAACCTAACCGCCAAAGACGCCGAAGCCGCCCTTGATGCCGCCAATGCGGCATGGCCCGCATGGCGCAACAAAACAGGCAAAGAGCGCAGCATCATCTTGCGCAAGTGGTTTGACCTGCTCATGGGCAACCAAGAAGACCTAGGCCGCATCATGACTGCCGAGCAAGGCAAACCGCTGCCGGAAGCCAAAGGCGAAGTGGCCTATGGCGCCAGCTTTGTGGAATGGTTTGCCGAAGAAGCCAAGCGCGTCAACGGCGAAACACTGCCCCAGTTTGACAACAACCGCCGTTTGATGGTCCTGAAGCAGCCCATCGGCGTGTGCGCCGCCATCACACCGTGGAACTTTCCACTGGCCATGATCACCCGCAAAGTAGCACCCGCACTGGCGGCAGGCTGCCCAGTGGTCATCAAACCCGCCGAACTCACACCCCTCACCGCCTTGGCCGCCGCAGAGCTGGCCATTCGCGCAGGCATTCCCGCAGGTGTGGTGAACATCATCACGGCCGACAGCGACAACAGCATTGCCATTGGCAAGGTGTTTTGCAGCAGCGACATCGTGCGCCACATCAGCTTTACGGGCTCCACCGAAGTGGGCCGCATCTTGATGGCGCAGTCTGCGCCCAGCATCAAAAAACTGGCCCTCGAGCTGGGTGGCAACGCCCCCTTCATCGTGTTTGACGATGCCGACATTGACAGCGCCGTGGAAGGCGCAATGGCCAGCAAATACCGCAACGCTGGTCAAACCTGCGTGTGCGCCAACCGCATTTACGTGCAAGACGCCGTGTACGACGAGTTTGTGCAAAAGTTCTCGGCCAAAGTCAAAACCCTCAAAGTAGGCAACGGCTTTGACGAAGGCGTGGTGCAAGGCCCGTTGATTGAAGACGCAGCCATCGAGAAGGTTCAGCGTCATGTGCAAGATGCCATTGCCAAAGGCGGCAAAGTCATGGTGGGCGGCCACAAGCTCGACGGCCAGTTCTTTGAGCCCACCGTCATCGCCGACGCCCGCGCCGACATGCTGTGCGCCCGCGAAGAAACCTTTGGCCCCTTCGCCCCTGTGTTTCGCTTTCACAAAGAGCAAGAAGCTGTGGACGCCGCCAACAACACCGAGTTTGGCTTGGCCAGCTACTTCTACAGCCGCGACATTGGTCGCATCTACCGCGTGAGCGAAGCGCTGGAATACGGCATGGTGGGCATCAATGTGGGCGTCATCGCCACAGAACACGTGCCCTTTGGCGGCGTGAAGCAATCAGGTTTGGGTCGCGAAGGGTCTAGCCATGGCATGGATGAGTACCTAGAGATGAAATACCTCTGCTTGGGCGACATACTCAAATAATGGCAAAGCCTTTAAAAATGTAGGTCTACGTGGTTTTACTGGTTTTCCAGCAAAACTATTGCATACAATACGTTTATTACGCACATATGTAATCAAAGGCATATCCATCATGGAATCTAAACAAATTTATTTGCGCTTTCTGAACTTGATCCACGCTTTGGATGGCGGGGCTAACGCGCCTGCGATGGATTTAGACGCCAAAAAACTTCTTGAAGTGATAGCAGTTCATCACGCACAAGAAAAGCCTTTGACTGTCACAGACGCCATGGCCCTGAACGCCATCGCGTCGCCTGCAACGATTCACCGCAAACTCGACCAGTTGCGCGAGCTCGGCATGATTGACACCGTATTTGAAGGCAAAAACCGCCGCACCAAATATTTGGTGCCTACTCAAACGGCACACGACTACTTCAATCAAGTGGGCCAAGTCATGCAGCAAGCGCTGGCACAAGCCTAAACCCCTTCTCTACGCTCACCCTAAAACAGCATCCTTTGTGGATGCTGTTTGCATTTCTAGACCCTGCTTACAATGAAGTACCTTGCGGATGTCGTTCAATGGTAGGACTCTTGCTTCCCAAGCAAATAACGCGGGTTCGATTCCCGTCATCCGCTCCAAATAAAAAGCCCGCTGGCTCTCGCTAGCGGGCTTTTGCTTGAGATGCTCTCGCATCTCGGCAAGTGAATTACTTGACCAACAGCACAGGCTTCTTGCAGGTTGCCATGACACGTTGCGCCACAGAACCCAACAGCATGTCAACCAAGCCACTGCGGCCTTTTGAGCCCATGACCACCAGGTCAAACTTTTTGTCTGCGGCGTTAGAAATCACTTCAGCCACATGACCTGTTTGGATGATGCTGTCGTGCTTGACGCCAGCTTTGACCAACACGGCCAAAGCAGATTTGAGTTCTTTGTCGCTCAATTCACGCAAGTAATCAGCAACGCCTTCTTTGCCCACGAACTGTTGCGCATGGCGCAAGCCTTGGTCATCGTGCACGTTGATCAAGGTGATGCGATCTTCTGTGCGAAAGTTGGAAGCCAACTTCACGGCGTACTTGACCGCGTTCAAAGAAGATTTAGAACCGTCAACTGCAACCAAAATTTTCATGGTGTTTCCCCTTGTTATGAATGGCTCAAGTTTAGCGTGCCATTCATAGCAAAGTCACGCCAGTCTTGCTTTGCAAGAATTCGCGGGTCACGCCGGGTGCCAGCTCAACCACTTTGAGGCCTTCAGGCACCACGTCCATCACCGCGAGGTCGGTGATGATGCGGTCCACCACACCCACGCCTGTCAACGGCAGTGTGCAATGGGGCAAGATTTTCAAATCTTCAGTGCCATCTTTTTTCTTGGCCACGTGTTCCATCAAGATGATCACGCGCTTGACGCCCGCGACCAAGTCCATCGCGCCGCCCATGCCTTTGATCATCTTGCCGGGAATCATCCAGTTGGCCAAATCGCCCTTCTCGCTCACTTGCATCGCGCCAAGGATGGAGAGGTTGATCTTGCCGCCGCGAATCATGGCGAACGATTGGTCGCTGCCAAAAATCGCCGAGCCTTTGATGGTGGTGACGGTTTGTTTACCGGCGTTGATGAGGTCGGCGTCGACTTCGTCTTCGTAGGGGAACGGGCCAATGCCGAGCATGCCGTTCTCGCTTTGCAGCCACACTTCCACGTGGTCTGGCACGTGGTTGGCCACCAGGGTAGGAATGCCAATGCCGAGGTTTACGTAAAAACCGTCTTGCAGTTCGCTTGCCGCACGTGCGGCCATTTCGTCTTGAGTCCAAGCCATGATGGTGTCCTTATTTACGGTCGCGGGTGGTGCGCTTTTCAATGCGCTTCTCGGGCGTGGGGTTGTGCACGATGCGGTGCACGTAAATGCCGGGCAAGTGAATGTCGTCAGGGGCCAGTTCGCCCGTGGCTACGATGCGTTCAACTTCCACCACACAAATTCGGCCAGCGGTGGCAGCAGCGGGGTTGAAGTTGCGTGCGGTCATGTTGAAGCGCAGATTGCCTGAGCGGTCAGCCACATCGGCTTTGATGAGCGAGATTTCTGGCACGAGTGAGCGTTCCATCACGTAGGTCTCGCCGTCGAAGTCGCGCAGTTCTTTGCCTTCGGCCACCAAGGTGCCCACACCGGTTTTGGTGAAGAAGGCAGGAATGCCAGCACCACCAGCGCGCAGCTTTTCAGCCAAGGTGCCTTGTGGTGTGAATTCCAACTCCAACTCGCCAGAAAGGTATTGGCGTTCAAACTCTTTGTTCTCGCCCACGTAGCTGGAAATCATTTTTTTGATTTGACGGGTTTCGAGCAACTTGCCCAAACCAAAGCCGTCCACACCAGCGTTGTTAGAGATGACGGTCAAGTCCTTCACACCGCTGTCGCGCAAAGCGTCAATCAGGGCTTCAGGAATGCCACACAAACCAAAACCACCCACAGCCATCAGTTGGCCGTCGGCCACGATGTCTTTGAGTGCTTCAGCAGCAGAAGGGAAAACTTTGTTCAAGGGATGCTCCAGTCAAAGTACAACAGAATGGCATTACGATACTACGTAACCAACTACGTAGTTCTTCGTAAGCACAGACCCCTTAAAGCCTTCCCGATGATTGATTACCGCCAAGCCTTTGACCTCGCCCCCGTCGGCCTCGTGCTGTCGCGCAACCGCACGATGGTGGACTGCAACCAACACGTGTGCGACATGTTTGGCGCCACACGCGAGCAGCTGATTGGCCAATCGTTTCAGGTGCTCTACCCCAGCGCCGACGAGTACGAACGCACAGGCGCACGCATCAAACTCAGCCTCAACGCCAAGGGGCTGTACGCCGATGACCGCCTGATGAAACGCATCGATGGCCGCATGAAAGGCGAGCCGTTTTGGTGCCATGTGACGGGTCGCGCCTTGAACTTGGATTCACCACACGAAGCAGGCATTTGGAGTTTTGAAGACCTCAGCGCCACGCGCCCTGTGCGCGCCGAGCTGACAGCGCGTGAACGTGAAGTGGCAGCCTTTTTGATGGAGGGCATGACCTCCAAAGAAATTGGCAAAGCTCTAGGCATCAGCCACCGCACGGTCGAGATTTACCGCGCCAAGCTGATGCGCAAGTACAAAGCCTCGACCACCGCTGACTTGGTGCATAAGCTGGTCGTGGGCTAAGCCAGCCACTCAGCTTTTCGCCATAAGCGCGTGTTTAAGCTTTAGGCCCGTCCACCACTTCAGCCGCAGCCCTGAAACCTTCGACTGCCGTAGGCACGCCGCAATAAATGGCGGCATGCAACAACACCTCTTGCAACTCTTCTTTCGTCGCGCCGTTGTTGAGTGCACCACGCACATGGCCTTTGAGCTCGTGCGTTTTACCCAACGCAGTGAGCATGGCCACCGTGATAAGGCTGCGGGTTTTCAAATCCAAACCATCGCGCTGCCACGTATCGCCCCACGCGGCACGTGTGATGTGGTGCTGCATGGGCAAGGTGAAATCGCTAGCCCCTGCAAATGCCTTGTCCACGAAAGGTTGGCCCATCACTTGGGTGCGCTTAGCCAAACCTTTTTCAAAAGCAGCGTCTGTGGGATGGGGGTGTTGGTCTGTCATGTGGGTTCCTCAAATTTGAATTCACGCCAAGGATAATCGCCCAAACCAACACAACCTTGGAGACGACTGCATGAGCCGCTACCCCGCCCCAGCGCTGGAAAACTTGCCCGAAGACCTGCGCACCAAAATTTTGGAGGTGCAAGAAAAAGCTGGGTTTGTGCCCAACGTGTTCTTAGGTCTAGCCCGCCGCCCCGCTGAATGGCGCGCCTTCTTTGCGTACCACGATGCGTTGATGGTGCCGGAGTCGGTCGGACGCGAGAGCAACCTCACCAAAGGTGACCGCGAAATGATCGTCACCACCACCAGCGCTGCCAACAACTGCTTGTATTGCGTGGTGGCACACGGCGCCATTTTGCGCATCTACGAAAAGAAACCCTTGGTCGCCGATCAAGTGGCGGTGAACTACCGCAAGGCCGACATCACCCCACGTCAACGTGCCATGCTCGACTTCGCCATGAAGGTATGCGAACACAGCGATTTGATTGACGAGGCAGACTTTGCCCCTTTGCATGCGCATGGCTTCAACGACGAAGACATTTGGGACATCGCAGCCATCACCGCATTCTTTGGCCTGAGCAATCGCATCGCCAGCTTCAGCGGCATGATGCCCAACCCCGAGTTTTATTTGATGGGTCGCGTGCCCAAACAAAAATAAATGGAATGCCGCAGCGGATGTGGCGCGTGCTGCATCGCGCCCTCCATCACCAGCGCCCTGCCCGGCATGCCGCATGGCAAACCTGCAGGCGTGCCTTGCCTGCAATTGCTACCCGACATGCGCTGCGCTGTGTTTGGCAAGCCTGAGCGCCCCACTTTTTGTGGTGGCTTGCAGCCCTCGGCAGACATGTGCGGCGCTGACCGCAACGCGGCCTTGTTGTGGCTCACGCAGCTAGATACAGCCACTGCCCCAGCCATCCATGAAGTTAAGGCGTGACGATCTCGCGTAACCACGCGGGTAGATCCACCGCTTTTTGTTTGGGAAAGTCCACCCAAATGGTGGTGGCCCCGCCTGCGGCGTAAATCACGCCAGGATTGGCGGCCTGCTCCATCGTGGCCCACGTTTCGAAGGTGGTACGAGCGGGGTCACTGGTGTACATCTTCACCAACACATCGCCTGGGTATTCGAGCTGTTTGTAAAAATTACAAAACGCATTCACGACCACAGGACCTTCGCCCTCAGGCCCTGGTGCAGCGTTGAACTGATGCAACCAATCGACACGCGCAATTTCGAGGTAACGAAAGTAAATCGTGTTGTTGACGTGGCCCATCGCATCCATGTCGCCCCAACGCATGGGGATGGTGCATTCGTACACCAGCTTTTTGTTTTCAGGAATTTCGTATCTCATAGTGCAAATCCGTCGTCGGCCGAAATGATCGCGCCGTTGATGAAAGAACTCTCCGCGCTCGCCAGCAGCACCAGCAGCGCATCTAGATCTTGCGGATGCCCCACACGCTTGCGCGGCAACATGCTCACCAATTTTTGGCCTTGTTCGGTGGCCCACATGTGTTCATTCATTTCGGTGCTGATGTAGCCAGGACAAATCGCGTTCACGTTGATGCCAAAACGCCCCCACTCCAAGGCCAAAGCCTTGGTCATTTGAATCACCGCTGCTTTGCTCATGGCATAGGGAGCAATTTGTGGCAAAGCTTTCAAGCCCACCACAGACGCAATGTTGATGATGCGCCCACCGGTGTAGGTGCCGGGCGCAGCGCCCTTGGCGCGGGCCAACATGCGCTTGCCCACTTCTTGCGCCACAAAGAAGGCGCCTTTCACATTGGTGTTGAAAGTGAAATCGAAGTCTTCTTCGGTCACGTCTTGCACGCGCTGGGTAGTGCTGACGCCTGAGTTGTTCACCAAGATGTCAATGCTGCCCACCTCGGTCTCGGCATGGGCCACGGCAGATTGAATGCTGCCTAGGGTGGTTACATCCAAGCTCACCACATGAGCGTCGCCGCCTTCGGCTTGAATTTCGGCACGCAACTCTTTGAGCTTTTCCATGCGGCGACTGGCCAGCACCACAGCAGCGCCTGCGCGTGACAAGGTGCGAGCGAATTGCGCCCCCAAACCACTGGATGCGCCGGTGACCAAGGCCACGCGGCCTGACAAATCCATGCTGTACGCCATGTAAGCCTCCTGAATGTTGAGTTATTTCATTATGACAACTGCGTCTATGACAGGCCCTAAAATCTGTCTCACCTCTGACAACAGACTGAGACAAACGAAATGACACAAGAAGAAATCCTCGCCCAGTTCGGCCCACGTGAAGCTATGGAATACGACGTGGTCGTGATTGGTGGTGGCCCCGGTGGTTTGGCAACAGCCATCCGCATCAAACAGCTCGCGGCTGAAAAAGGCAACGACGTGTCCGTCGTCGTGCTGGAAAAAGGTTCTGAGCCTGGCGCACACATTTTGTCGGGCGCGGTGATGGACCCCAAGGCCATGACCGAACTCATCCCCAACTGGAAAGAACTCGGCTGCCCACTGAACCAAGAAGTCACGGGCGACGATGTGTTGTTCCTCAGCGAAACAGGCACCAAGCGCACCCCCGATTGGTTGCTGCCCCGCAACTTCCACAACGACGGCTGCTATGTGGTGTCACTCAGCAACGTGGTGAAGTGGATGGCGGCACATGCTGAATCGATTGGTGTGGAAATCTTCCCAGGCTTCACGGCTGCAGAAGTTTTGTATGACGAGCATGGTGCTGTCAAAGGTGTAGCTACCGGCAACCTTGGCATCGGCAAAGACGGCGAGCCTACCGACAACTTCCAACTCGGCATGGAACTGCACGCCAAGTACACCATCTTCGCTGAAGGCGCACGTGGCCACTTGGGCAAACAAGTCATTGCCAAATACAACTTGGCCGAAGGCCGCGACCCACAAAGCTATGCCATCGGCATCAAAGAGCTTTGGGAAGTCGATCCATCCAAAGCCAAACCTGGCTTGGTGGTGCACACCTCTGGTTGGCCCATGCAAGACGACGCCTTTGGCGGCGGCTTTTTGTACCACCTCGAAGACAACAAAGTCACCCTCGGTTTTGTACTCGGACTCGACTACAAAAATCCATGGCTCAGCCCCTTTGAAGAAATGCAGCGCTGGAAAACTCACCCAGCGATTGCAGCCCACCTTGAAGGCGCGAAACGCATTGGCTACGGCGCACGCGCCATCAACAACGGCACGCCACAAGCTTTGCCCAAAACCGTGTTCCCAGGCGGCGCACTGATTGGTTGCGATGCGGGTTACTTGAATGCAGCCCGTATCAAAGGCAGCCACGCCGCCATCAAGAGCGGCATGTTGGCCGCTGACGCCGCCTACGAGGCCGTGTCTGCAGGACGCGCCAACGATGAACTGAGCGCCTACCCTGCTGCGTTCGAAAAGAGCTGGCTCAGCAAAGAACTCAACCAGTACCGCAACTTCAAGCTGTGGTTCAAAAAAGGCATGCTGGTCGGCACCGTGATGACCGGCATCGAGCAATGGCTGCTGCCCAAACTCGGCATCGACACCCCACCTTGGACACTGCACGGTAACAAGCCCGACCATGTCAGCTTGGAGCCTGCTGCACAGCACGCGCAAATCAACTACCCCAAGCCCGACGGCAAGCTCACGTTTGACCGCTTGAGCAGCGTGTTCATCAGCAACACCAACCACGAAGAGAACCAACCCGCGCACTTGACGCTCAAAGACGCGTCAGTGCCTGTGAACATCAACCTCGCCACCTACGCAGGCCCCGAGAGCCGCTATTGCCCTGCCGGTGTGTATGAGTACGTGAAGAACGAAGACAACACCGACCGCTTACAAATCAACGCGCAAAACTGCGTGCATTGCAAAACCTGCGACATCAAAGACCCCACACAAAACATCGTGTGGGTCACGCCTGAAGGCGGTGGCGGCCCTAACTACAGCGGCATGTAAAGACTATGAACAAATATCACGCAGAACACACTTGGGTGCGCATCGAAGGCGACACCGCTTTGGTGGGCATCACCCAACACGCACAAGACACCTTGGGCGACATCGTGTTTGTGGACTTCGCAGAAGTCGGCAAAACATTCGCGCAAGGCACCGTGGCTGGTGTGGTTGAGTCGGTCAAAGCCGCCGCCGATGTGCACATGCCCGCGAGTGTGGAAATCCTCGAACACAACGAAGCCTTGCGCGCCGACCCTTCGCTGGCCAACAGCGACCCCGAGGGGGCGGGCTGGTTTTACAAGGTCAAACTCAGCGACCCTGCCGAGCTAGATGGGTTGATGGATGCTTCGGCTTATCAATCTATCGCCGGTTAATTCATGCGTCGCGACCAATAAAAAGGCTGCTCGTTGAGCAGCCTTTTTTATCCGTACTTAGAGTTTGAATTGCTCTCATGCGCTCGCAACAGTCTGTACATCGTCCGATTACTTGCGAAATTCGATTACCAGCCTTTTGGAAGGCCTTTTTTAACGTATTCAAATGACTCCCCGTTTTTAAGACTTCGGTATTCTTGACCATCAAAAAGTAAACTTCCGGTCTTTTTATCGATATCGATATTGACACTACATGCACCTACGTTCGCGATAAGAATCCCATCATTAAGCTTTGCAACAAACTTCTTGAAATTCTCTTCCTTAAAGCTCGTCACTACAAAACTTGAACCGTTATCCGATATCTCTGCACGCATGCTTTGATACTTTACGTGAACCCACTTGCCAAGCAGCTCGTTGGCCGTTGCTGCGCCAGCACAAAGAGGAAATACCAAAACAATGCTCGATAATAATTTATTATTAATCATTAATATATTTTACTAAATTTTAACTACAAGAAAAGCTTATTTCATAGAAAAACCCAAGCGAGCAATACCTTCTTTGATCTTCTCCACATCAGCCGTGGCAAAGCTCAAACGAATCGCGGTCGTGTCAGGGTTGTTCGCAAAGAACGGCGCGCCCGGCACAAAGGCCACGCCTTTTTCAATGGCGCGTTTGGCCAACTCAGCACCATCATTTAGCTTGCCGCCTGCACCTGTGAGGTTGGCCCAGAAAAACAAGCCTCCTTGTGGTTGCGTGAACGTCAAGGCATCGCCTAGCTCGCGCTTCAGCGCTTCGCCCATGGCTTGTGCGCGCTCGGCGTACACGCTGCGCACATGCGCCAAGGTGGCGGGCATGCGGCCTGCTTTGAGGTAGTGCGCAGCTGTGGCTTGCGCAAAGGTAGAGGTGTGTGCATCGCTGAACTGCTTGCACATGGTGGCGCGGGCCAACAACTCGGGCGGGGCAATCATCCAGCCCACGCGCAGGCCGGGGGACAACACTTTGCTAAGTGAGCCGCAGTACACCAGCCACTCGCGACTGCCCGGCACTTGGTCGCTCAAAGCGAGCAAAGAAGGCGGCGGCGCTTCGCCAAAGTACAGGTCGCCATAGGGGTCGTCTTCGACCACCACGGTTTTGTATTTCACAGCGAGTTCGAGCACACGCAAACGACGCTCAAGGCTCAAGGTGGCACCGCTTGGGTTACCAAAGGTAGGAATGAGGTACACGAGCTTTGGCTTGTGTTGCACCATCATTTCTTCAAGCTTGTCCACTTGCACGCCGTGCGCGTCGATGGGTACACCCACCACTTGCGGGCCGTACAAACGGAAGCACTGAATGGTGGCCAAAAACGTTGGGCCTTCAACCAAGGCAACGTCGCCTGGGTTGAGCAAGGTTTTGGCAATCAGGTCCAGCCCTTGTTGGCTGCCAGTGGTCACGATGAGGCCGTTGGCGTCTAAGCCCTTCACGCCTTTGCTGGCCATGAAGGCGGCAAGTTGTTCGCGCAAGGGTTGATAGCCTTCGGTGGCACCGTATTGCAGGGCTGCGCCAGGTTCTTCGGTCAAGGCACGGTTGCTGGCTTCGCGAATGCCTTCCACGTCAAACATGGCGCTATCGGGAAAGCCGCCTGCAAAGCTGATGATGCCGGGCTTACCCAACAGTTTGAACAGTTCACGAATGGCGGAGGTTTCAACGTTGTTGAGGCGGTCAGCAAACTTCATAGTTGAGGGCATAGCGTGGGGAATAATGGTCGTATGAAAACACAGCACATTGAGCCTTTTTTCGCGACGCTGAAAGCAGCAAATCCGCAGCCCAATACCGAGTTGGAATATACCAGCGTGTTCGAGTTGTTAGCCGCCGTGCTGCTGAGTGCCCAAGCCACAGATGTGGGCGTGAACAAGGCCACGCGACAATTGTTCCCCGTGGCCAATACACCGCAACAAATTTTGGACCTCGGCCTTGAAGGTCTCGAGAAGTACATCAAGACGATTGGCCTGTATCACAGCAAAGCCAAACACCTGATGCAAACCTGCCGCATCTTGGTAGAGCAACACCACAGCGTGATACCGCGCACACGCGAAGCGCTCGAAGCCCTACCCGGCGTGGGCCGCAAAACTGCCAACGTGGTGCTGAACGTGGCCTTTGGCGAACCTGCCATGGCGGTGGACACACACATCTTTCGCGTGGGCAATCGCACGGGCTTAGCCCCGGGCAAAACACCGCTGGCGGTGGAGATGCAACTAATGAGGCGCATACCTGCTGAATACTTGGTAGACGCACACCATTGGCTCATATTGCATGGCCGCTATGTTTGCCAAGCACGCAAGCCGCTGTGCTGGCAATGTGGCGTGTCTGAGTTTTGTAGCTTCAAGCCGAAGACGACCAAGCCTTGAACTGCTTAGGCGATCAGGCCACGCAGCACCTCGGTGCTCATGTGTTGATCTAAGTAATCAGCCAAGCCTTCAAACACGGTTTCTAGCGTAGGCGTTTGCGCGCCAAACAAAGCTTGCAGCACGGCGGGGTCTTCAAACAAACCGTGCAGGTATGAGCCCATCACGTTGCCTGCCTCGTTTTGCCAAGCCAAGCTTGGCATCACCTCATGTGCCACCTGCCCTGCGGCGGCCATGGCAGCGTGGGCCTGCGTTTGACCGTGGTGAATTTCGTAGCCGCTCACCCGCACGCTCGACAAAGCAGCCCATGCACCACGCAGCTCACCAAACTTGGCACTTGTGCGTTGCACGGTTTTGTCTGCGGCGAATTGGGTGACAACAGGCAACAACCCCAAACCCGCTGCATTGCCATCAATGCCGTGTGTGTCGATCAAGGCCTCACCCAACATTTGCAAACCACCGCAAATGCCCAGCACCGCCCCACCCCGTTCTGCGTGTTGGGCAATGGCAGCGTCTAAGCCTTGGGTGCGCAGCCAAGCCAAATCGCTGCTGGTGTGTTTTGAGCCGGGCAAGATGACCCAATCATTTGCTTGCAAGCCAGCTAGGTCAGCAGGACTGCGCGCCCAGAGCAAGCGCACGCCAGGGACGTTCTTCAAGGGTTGAAATTCGTCGAGGTTGCTGATGCGTGGGTAGACGATGACAGCCACGGTTTTGTTCACCACACCCGTGGCGCGACTGCGATCATCAAACACACCATCTTCTTCGGGCAAGCCGTGTTGCCACCACATGGGCAGCACGGCCACCGTTGGCACGCCTGTGCGCTCTTGTAGCATCTCGGGTGCAGGCGCAAGCAGCGACGCATCGCCACGAAACTTGTTGAGCACAAAGCCGCTGATGCGTGCTTGGTCTTCAGGGGGCAACAAAGCCCATGTGCCGTACAAGTGGGCAAATGCACCACCTTTGTCAATGTCGGTCACCAGCAAGCAGCGCGCATCGGCATGACGCGCCACGCGCAGGTTGACGATGTCGTTGGCCATGAGGTTGATCTCGGCTGGCGAACCTGCACCTTCGATCACCACCACATCGTTTTCCGCGCGCAAAGCATCGAGAGACGCTGCAATTTGCGGCCAAACTTTCTCGCTTCGGCCGCGCCATGGCGTGTTCGTTAGCTCGTTGTTCACCTCGCCCAGCAACACCACTTGGCTGTGCGTGTCGGCCTCGGGCTTGAGCAGCAAAGGGTTCATGCTCACATCGGGCTCGGCTTTGGCGGCGAGTGCTTGGAAGTATTGGGCAGAGCCCACTTCGCCTAGGCCGTTGTGCGACGCAACTACACGAGCGTTGTTGCTCATGTTCTGCGCTTTGAACGGGGCTACTTTCAAGCCTTGACGCGCATACCAGCGGCACAACGCTGTGGTCAGCCAGCTTTTACCAGCGCCGCTGGATGTGCCCAACACCATCACACATTTGGCTGTCATCGCAATCCTTTAATCTTCGATACCGCGCTGCGCGGGAATGCCTGCATTGAAGGCGTGTTTGATTTTGGCCATCTCGGTCACGGTATCGGCTAGCTCAATCAGCTCTGGTGGGCAACGTCTACCGGTCATGCACACATGCATGCCTTTGGGTCGCGCCGCTAGGGTGGCCAACACATCGTCCAACGACAACCAGCCGTAAATCAGTGGGTAGGTGATTTCATCCAGCACCACCAAGAAAAAGTCGCCACTCAAAATGGCGGCCTTGGCTTTTTGCCAGCCGTCGCGCGCGAGTTGCGCCGAGTGTTCAAGGTCTTTGCTTTTCCAGCTGAAGCCATCGCCCAAGCCTTCTACCGAAATACCGAGTTGTTCAAACATGCGGTGTTCGCCAAAGCGCGCCGTGGGCACTTTCATGAACTGGTAAATCTTCACCGCTTTGCCTCGGCCATGCGCGCGCAGGGCCAAGCCAAATGCTGCAGTGCTTTTACCTTTGCCGTCCCCAGTGTTGACGATGAGCAAGCCACGTCGCTCAACTTGCGGCGTGACACGCGCGTAGTTGACAGGCGGTTTTTCGATGTTCATGTTGCAACGCTTTGGTTACAGCTTGGGCACCGCCACCCACTGACCATCCAACGAATGAATGGCAATGCGTTTGTCAAACACGGCTTCAACAGCACGGTGCGTCGCCGCATCCGAGCAGGCACCTTGGTGCACCACACGGCCAGTTTGCATGACCACCATGTCGTCGGCATGCAAAGCCATGCCCACTTCGTGCAACACGCTGATGACGGTGGTATTTTGCGCAGTGAGGCAGCGCACTTGCTCTAACCAATCCACTTGATGAGGTGGGTCTAGGTTGGCGAGTGGTTCGTCCATCAACATGACTTTCGCTTGCACCGCCATGGCACGTGCCAACAACACGCGCTGACGTTCGCCGCCAGAGAGCTGGCCAATGGAACGCTCGCGCCATTCCCAAGCCTGTGTGGCTTTCAAAGCAGTTTCGACCACGGCATGGTCATGTGCGTTGGGTGCTGCCAGCCAGTCTTGATGCGGCATGCGGCCCAGCATGACCACATCCCATACGCGCAAATCATCAGACGTTGATTCGTTTTGACCCAACCACGACAGCTGCTGCGCGCGCTGCTTGCGGTCCATCGCTATTAACTCTTGGTCAAACAAAAAGATGCGGCCACTGAAAGGCAACAACCCTGCCATGGCCTTGAGCAAGGTGGATTTACCCGCACCATTAGGACCAACAATGCTGGTCCAACGGCCTGCCACAAACGACATATCAATGCCGTGCAACACCTCTTGCCCTGCAAGAGACACATGCACATCACGCAAACGCAAAGCCATTTTTTGTGCATTCATCGCGCAGCCCTCGCTGTTTGACTGCGATACATCAGCCACAGCAAATAGCCACCGCCCAACACCGCCGTGAGCACGCCCACGGGCATCTCTTGGGGCGACAACAGCATGCGCGCGAGCAAGTCAGCCGCCAGCAGCAAGGCGCCGCCCATCAAGGTGGACAACAACACAATCCAGTTGTGTTTGGTCTTCACCAGCGAGCGCACCAAGTGCGGCGCAGCTAAGCCGACAAAAGCAACCAAGCCCGTTTGAGCAACCGCTGTCCCTGTGGCCAACGCCAACACACACACCAGCGCCACTCGTACGGGCGCGAGCGGTAAACCCAAACTCAACGCAGTGGACTCACCCAAACTCAGAGCATCCAACACGCGGCTCAGTGCGAAGGCCAACACCACACACACCAGCAACACGCCCAACATCAACACGCATGCGTTCCAACCGATGAAGCTGGTAGAGCCCAACAAAAATCCTTGCATGCCCTGCAACACATCGGGACGCATGAGGGTGATGAGAGACGCCAGCGCACCCAACACCACGCCCACAATCACACCGGCCAACAACAAACGCAGCGTGTGCTGCACACCACGCGCCAGCACGAGGGTGAGCATCACGGCCAACACCGCGCCCACAAACGCGGCACCTGTCAAACCCAAACGTACCAAAAACTCTGTGGCAAACGGGTTGCCACCAAACAGCGCCAAAGCCACCGCGACACCCAACGACGCACCAGAGGCACTGCCTAACAAATACGGATCTGCCAAGGGGTTGCGAAACAAGCCCTGCGCCAACGCACCAGCGAGCCCCAGCAATGCACCTGCGGCACAAGCGCCCACGCTGCGCGGCAAACGAATGTCCCACACGATTTGCCAAGCGATGTCGTCGTGCATGGCTGCGAGCCAGCTTTCAAACCCTGTGCTGCCCACAGCACTGCCCAGCGCGATGCCAAACACACACAACACCAGCAAACTCAAAGCCACCAGTACAGGCGACCAACGTGTACCGTGCGTCGTCATGGTTGACCTTTCGACTTGTCATTGTCATTGGCTTTGCCAGTCAAACACTTAGCCATCAAGCGCGCAGCCTCGGCCATGCGTGGGCCTGCGCGCACCAACACATCAGACTCTTCCGACTTGAAATGGCACACACGCTGTGTGCGCATGGCGCGCATGTTTTGCCAACCAGGTCGTGCTGCCATGTCCGCAAAGTTGCTGTCGCCCACCATGATGAGGTCGGGCTGTGCACGCACCACAAATTCGGGATTGATTTTGGGAAACGGGCCTAGTGATGCAGGCAAGATATTGCGCGCACCCAAGCGCTGCAAAGTCTCACCAATGAACGACGATTCACTGGCGCCATACGGCGCACGGCTGACTTCAAAGTACACACGCTGGCCTTTTACCTGTGTCGGAATCGATTGCGCAGCCGCATTCACCGCTGCATCGATGTGACGCCACACGCGTTCACTCTCAACGAGCGGCACATCCAAAGCCTGCGCCACGATGCGCATGACGCGCTGCACATCGGCATGCGAACGCGGCTCTAGCGCCAGCACGGTCAAGCCTAAAGAGGCAAAGCGCTCTGCGCCACGCGCCGAGGTGGCCATCAACACCAAGTCGGGCTTGGCCGCCACCACGCTTTCAATATTGGGGTCGATGCCACCGCCCATGCGTGGCAACTTAGCAATGCTCTCGGGCCAATTGGAATAACGGTCTACACCCACCAACTTGTGGCATTGTCCCAAGGCACACACCGTCTCGGTAAGTGAGGGCAACAGACTGACGATGCGCTGCGGCGGTTTGGCAATGGTCACCTCTATCTGGCGGTCATCGCGGAGCACCACGGCGTGTGCGGTGCTGGTCATGATGAACAACGTCGCTAGCGCGAGCATGCGTTTAAGCATGGGTCGCCTCCCACTGCTGAATGATGTGGTGCAACTGCGCCACACCGTCTGTCAAGGCCGCAGGGCCTGGCTGCAAGATGTCGGCAGACTTGACCTCAAAAATTTGCTTGTTGCGAACCGCTGGCACGTCTTGCCAGCCTTCACGCGCGGCTGCTTTTTCTGGGCGAAACTTTTTACCGCACAGCGAGCCAATGATGATGTCGGGCGCACGGTCCACGATGGTTTGGCCGTTGGCAATGATGCGGTCTTTGCCCATGGGCATTTGCGCCAACTCAGGGAAACAATCGTCGCCACCTGCAATGCCAATGAGTTCGCTCACCCACCGAATGCCGCTGATGTGCGGCTCATCCCACTCTTCAAAATACACCTTGGGCCGACGCTTGAACGTGGCCGCTGTTTGTTGGATAGCGTCTAACTGCGCACGCATGTGCTGCAAACGCTGCATGCCTTGCTCTGCTTGCCCCACCATCGCAGCCACTTGGTAGAGCATCGAAAAAATCTCATCCACGCTGCGTTGGTTGAACACCGTGACTTGCACACCCGCACGGATGAGCAAGGCCGCGATGTCAGCCTGTAAGTCAGAAAAACCAAACACACAATCGGGCTTGAGTGCCAAGATCTTGTCAATCTTGGCGCTCAAGAACGCACTGACCTTTGGCTTCTCGTCACGCGCACGACGCGGGCGCACGGTGTAACCCGAGATGCCCACAATGCGCGCCTCTTCCCCCAGCATGTACAGCCACTCTGTGGTCTCCTCCGTGAGGCAGACGATGCGTTGAGGAAAAAGATCAAGCATTTAAGTTACTTGGGTTGGTATTGCAAGGTGGCGTAGATGCCGCGGCCTGGGGTGTTGTAGCCATAAGCCAATTGGTACTGACGATCGAACGCATTGTCCAACTTCACGCGAGCGGTCCATTCGTTGTCGATTTTTCGGCTGGCATAAAAAGACCAAAGCGTGTAACCACTCAATGTCACCGGTTCATATGGCCAAGGAGAATAATTCATGTCACTTCGTGTTCCGGATGTGTAGACTTTGGTTCCAACTTCATACGCACCAAACGGACGAGACATATCAACAGATCCGTAATGACGCGCACGTCGTGTCAACGCTGTGTTCTCGCTCACATTCCATGGATCTTGTGAAACAAATGAAGCCTTCAAGCTATGACCGCGCCAATTCGCTCGCAAGGTGGCTTCTAAACCTTTGTTAGTCAACTCACCCACATTCACATAGGTAGAGTTCTTATAAACAATGGCGTCCGTGGTGGATGTTTCAAAATAAACCAACTTTGCAAGAGTTTGTTCGGACTTATAAGTGATACCGACTTCCTGTGCGAGATGTGTCTCGGGTGTTAACAATGAATTCTTATAAGCCTCATACGCTGTTGGCGCACGGAAAGCCGACGAAACCGTAGAAGTCAAACGCCAATCAGTATTCAACTGATAACCGAGCCCGAACAACCCTGTTGATAATTTGGTGTTGTTTGACTTTGAAACGTTAGAAGCAACCCGATCGACGCTCACATCATCATGGCGCAAGTTCATTTGAAGTGAGAATTTATCCAAAGTACTGGTCACGCCTGCGAAATAACCCAACGTTTCACGTCCAGAGCTGTAAGTGTTTTGTTGCGCGTATTTTTCACTTAACTTATCAACACCAAAAGTAGCGACTGTCTGATCACTTAATTGATAGGAATTCGACCAGCGAACTGCATTTTGACGTCCATCGTATTCGCCGTTGGGCGTGCTGGTGTTGTAAATGGTTGTCAATGCGCCGTCAACATAATCGCGGTAACTGAAGTTGGAATGAGAAACATCAAGCGTACTCACCCACTGATCATTAATCGCCAGCCTAGCAAAGCCGCCCAACGCATCACTGCCTGTTTTGAATTTTTGACGCGTGCTGTTTGTGTACCAATCAGAGTCGTAGTCCGTCGCTGACGATTGCAGTCGCGCACGCAATCCAACTTTCAGATTGGCATTGATTTTTCTGTCTAGGCGGCCAGAAATAAATTCACTAGATGATCCGTCTTTGGCAGGATTAACTACTGAATTCTGCTGGGCATTCATCGCTGAAAAACCATCCGTACTTGTTCGTCCTGCATTGACATTAAAGCTGTAATCATCCACACGTCCACCATAACCGAGGTCAAGAGAGGATGTGTTGCGCGAACCATAAGTCATTGATCCATACGCATTAGGCTTGATAGATCCTTGGCGAGTTTGAATATTGATCACACCGCCGATCGCAGACTCCCCATACAACGCTCCTGCGTTGCCACGTAATATTTCAACACTTTCAATTTGAGCCAAAGGCAAACTTGTCGTTGTCAGGGCGCCTGCTCCATCTGTTTGTGCTCGTACACCATCAATCAAGATAACAACGCTTTTACTTTCTTGCCCACGCAAAAAGAAGGACGTTGTCGCGCCAGGACCACCTGTGCGACCAAACTCAAAACCTGCCTCCCCCTGAATCAAATCAGCCAAGCTAGCTGCTTGTGATTTCTCGATGTCTTGACGCGTGATCACCGACACAGATGACAGCACCTGCGACAAGGGTTGCTCCATGCGCGAAGCAGAAACCACCACAGGATTAACTTCAATGCCTTGCGCTTGAACGCTAGCAGCAACTGCCAAAGACAAAACAGAAAGCGCAGGCGCAGAAAAACGCGCGAGTGCACGCGCACGGAGACGAATAGATTTCTTCATGATTTAAATACCAACTTTGTGTGCTCTCACCGCCTTCCCCGACAGTGCTTGAGCGATTTAGCGGCGCGTCTTTAGACGCACCGCCACCTTGTTGGCCGGTATCCGGGCTGGCGGAGACTACCTCTGTCGCCTTCCCAAGCGCTTGTTCAAGGCGCTCAGTGGCTTGTGTGACAGAAGCGGAGCCAAAGGGCTCGTCCGCTTGACCGTTGCGGGGGCAGCGCAGGTTAGGTGTTGTCGCGCAAGTCGACGCAACCCTCCTGCTTCCCGTTGAACTGAGGCATGTGAACCACACCTCGAGCACCAACATTGACAATTTTAACGATTAACCTTGCAGCCACCTTAAAATGCACAGGCCATGTCACAAACACCCCTGATCGATCAAATTGCCCAGCGCGTTGAGCACCTGCTGCTGCGCCACGAAGAACTGCAACGCACCAATGCCTTGCTGGCCACCCAAGTGCAAGAGCTCACGCATGAGCGTGATTTGCTCAAGTCACGCCTTGGCGCAGCACGCCACCGCATTGACGCATTGATTGATCGCCTACCCCAAGGCGCAGAGGCACAGACAAAGGACATCGCGTGAAGCAGATCGAAGTTCAAATCATGGGCCAGGGCTATGTGCTGGGTTGCCCCGAAGGTGGCGAAACACGTTTGGGTCAAGCCGTGGCCAAAGTGGACGAGGCCATGTGCAAGATTCGCGATGCCGGCAAGATCAAAGCCCGCGACCGCATTGCGGTGTTGGCAGCCCTCAACTTGGCTTTCGACTTGACCGATCGCCCTGCTGCTGTGCAAGCCAGCGGCGATAGCAGCGCTTCTAGCACCGACCTGCACAACTTGCTGCAACGCATGGATGCAGTGCTCGCACGCGACAACCAACTGATCTAAGCCGCGCCTACAATCAACGTGTCTGCAAGTCCTTGGGGCTTTATATTTCCTTGAACCAATGCTCATAGAGCTCGGGCTTGGAACATCGGTTGATGAGCGTGATCGTCTCGCGTCAGATGAACCCAACGTTGACCTGACCTCGCCCACCTGAACCCCCGGTTCAGGATGACGGCCTTGAGGAGCCTTGCAGACACCTTCTACTTTCTCAAGGCCTGCGCTCTCATGGACCTCCAACCCCAACTGATTTTTGAACTCGCTGCACTCGGCATTTGCACAGGCTTTTTAGCCGGGCTGCTTGGCATTGGGGGCGGCATGGTGATGGTGCCCTTCATCACTTTCATGCTTTCGCACCGCGGCGTCGATGCAGACCTTGCGGTCAAGATGGCCATTGCCACGTCGATGGCCACCATCATCTTCACCTCAGTCTCTAGCGTGCGCGCGCACCACAAGCGTGGCGCGGTACGTTGGGACTTGGTCAAAGGTTTAGCGCCTGGCATCGTGCTGGGCAGCATGATTGGCAGCTTAGGTGTGTTTTACTGGCTCAAAGGCTCTTACTTAGCCATCTTCTTTGGCTTGTTTGTGGGCTTCTCAGCCACGCAAATGTTCTTAGATAAAAAGCCAGCGCCTACACGCCAAGTGCCCGCCACGGCGGGCCTGATGGGTGCAGGCGGTGCGATTGGTTTTCTCTCTGGTTTAGTCGGTGCTGGCGGCGGCTTTATCAGCGTGCCGTTCATGACCTGGTGCAACGTGGCCATTCACAACGCCGTGGCCACAAGCGCAGCCTTAGGCTTTCCTATTGCTGTCGCCAACGTGGCGGGCTACATCGTCAGTGGCATGACGGTGGAAGGTTTACCTGCGGATGCATTTGGTTTTATTTGGGTGCCAGCTTTGGTTGTCATTGCTGCTTGCAGCGTGTTCACTGCCCCTTTGGGCGCCAAGGCCGCGCACATGTTGCCCGTCAAAAAACTCAAGCGTGTGTTTGCCAGCGTCTTGTATGTGCTGGCCGCCTATATGTTTTACAAAGGCATCACCAGCTGATCACTGAGGCACCAAGCACCATGGGGCTTGGTACTCCACCAGACCCATCCACAGGGTCCAACCCGAGCTAGCGGCCAAAGCCAAACCCGCTAAGCGCACACCCCATGCGCCGTTGCCTGTGCTGATGATTTGCCCACCTCGCAAACGCAGCCAGACCCAAGGGCCAATCGTCAGCACCACAGCGCTACCCAATGCAAACAAGGCCATCACGCCTGCGCCCTCTAGCGGGCTGTTGCTGAGCGCAGCCACCAAGAGCGCGCCATACAGCAAACCACAAGGCATCAACGCCCACAACACACCCAAGACAACTGCGCCACCATTGCGCAGCTTGAGGTGCGCCGTCATGCTTTGCACACGACGCCAAATGCCACGGCCGAAATCTTCTAACCAAATAGGTTGCTCACCGCGCCAGAGCAACAAGCCGCCCACCATGAATGCCACGATGTGCATCAAGGTCCACACAGGTCGAAACACAGCAGACTGCGTGCTGAGCCAGCCCACGCCTTGCATGGTGCTAGCGGCTACTGCGCCCAGCGCGCTATAGCCGATGATGCGCCCCAGCTGAAACAGCAGCATGGCCGAGGTACCCTGCCCGCCTGTTTGCTTTTGGGCGGCACGCCCAATACCTGCACAAGCCGCACCGCACATGGCCAAACAGTGCGGCCCACCCGCGAGCCCCATGAGGAGTGCGGTGAGGGCTAAAGTTGTGTTCATTAGATTATTTTAGAGAACCTTGCGCGGTTCTTGTCGGCTTGCAGGTATTTGTCAAACACCATCGCGACGCCACGCACAAAGAACCAGCCCAGTTCAGTCACGTGAATACCGGTGTCATCTATCTTCAGCAAGCCCTGCTCTTGCATGGCGGCCAAACTTTCCATCTCAGCTGCGAAGTATTGTTTGAAGTCCACCAAGTGCGCCAACTCGACCGATTCAAACAGCACGCTACCTTGGCACATCAACGCCATGATGACCGTGCGACGCACCAAGTCATCACGCGACAAAGCCATGCCACGGGCCACAGGTAATCGGCCTTGGTTGAGCAAGTCGTAATACTCATCCAAAGTTTTGACGTTTTGACTAAAGGTCGGCCCCACCCGGCCAATGGATGAGACGCCCAAAGCAATCAAGTCGCAATCAGGCTGTGTGCTGTAGCCTTGAAAGTTGCGGTGCAAGCGGCCTTGGCGCTTGGCCACAGCCAGTGCATCGTTGGGCAATGCAAAGTGGTCCATGCCCACGTAAACATAACCGGCCTCCACCAACACACGCATGGCGCTCGACAACATGACCAGCTTCGATGCCGCAGGCGGTAAGTCTTGCGTGTGGATGCGGCGTTGTGGCTTGAAGCGCTCGGGCAAGTGCGCATAGGCATACAACGCAATGCGGTCGGGACGCAGTTGGGTGATTTTTTCCAAAGTGCGCTCAAAGGTTTCTGGCGTTTGCATGGGCAAGCCATAAATCAAATCGGCATTGACGGATTCAAAACCCAATTCGCGCGCAGCAGCCACCAAGTCAAACACTTGCTCAGCGGGTTGAATGCGGTGCACTGCTTTTTGTACGGCGGGCTCAAAGTCTTGTACGCCAAAGCTCAGGCGGTTAAAGCCCAGTTCGGCCAAGTGGGCCAATCGCTCACGCGTCACCGTGCGTGGGTCAATCTCGACCGAGTATTCACCGCCCGGCGCAAGCTGAAAGTTGCGGCGCAGCATGGCCATGAGTTGCGCCAACTCTGCATCACTCAAAAACGTGGGACTACCGCCACCTAAGTGCAACTGCGACACCACTTGACCTGGACCTAAGTGGGCAATATTTAGATCGACCTCACGCTCTAGGTAATGCAAATACTCCGCGCCACGCTCGTGGTGTTTGGTGATGATCTTGTTACAGGCGCAGTAGTAGCACAGTGACTCGCAAAACGGGATGTGCACATACAGCGACAAGGGGTAGGCTTTGGCACCCACACCATCGCGGCGTTGCTCTAACGCTTGCAAATAGTCAGCTTCACCAAACGCCTCGACAAATCGGTCTGCAGTGGGATACGAGGTGTAACGCGGGCCCGCCACGTCATAGCGCTGCAAAAGTTCTGGATTGAGGACAAGAGAATGCATAAGTTCACACCTAAATTTGCGCTCCATAATAGGCGTGCAGGCACAGTAAAAAGTTGACCTGCATCAACACAAACGACTGTCAGACCCTATGAATTCCACCAGTATCAAAGTCGCCTGTTCTAACTGCAATTTGCGCGAGCTCTGCATGCCTTTAGGCTTGAACGAGAGCGAGATGGAGCGTGTGGACGAAGTGGTGGCCACACGCCGCAAAGTGGCACGAGGTGACAACCTGTTCAGACAGGGTGACAAGTTCAACGCGCTGTACGCCATTCGCACGGGCTTCTTCAAAACACGCATCTCCGCTGAAGATGGCCGCGACCAAGTGACGGGTTTTCAAATGGCCGGTGAAATCATCGGTTTGGATGGCATCGTGAGCGACCACCACACCTGCGATGCCGTGGCACTGGAAGACGCCGAAGTGTGCGTGATGCCGTTTGATCGCATTGAAGAGCTGTCTCGTGAAATCACGTCCTTGCAGCGCCATGTCCACAAAATCATGAGTCGAGAAATCGTGCGTGAAAACGGTGTGATGTTGCTGCTGGGCAGCATGCGTGCCGAAGAGCGTCTCGCTGCTTTCTTGCTGAACTTGGTGCAGCGCCTCCACGCCAGAGGGTTCTCTCAGTCTGAACTCATTTTGCGCATGACGCGCGAAGAGATTGGCAGCTACCTTGGGCTCAAGCTAGAAACGGTGAGCCGCACGTTTTCAAAATTTGTAGAAGATGGCATCGTGGAAGTCAAACAACGCCATGTGCGCATTTTGAATGCCGATGCGCTCAAACTCATCGTGAACGCACAAAGCTGTCAGCCTATTTAAACAGCGACAGGGTCGCAACACACCTCTTGCTTGGGGCAACCATCTGGTCGCTCTGTTGGCACCATCGGGCAACGGTTCATTTCAAACGGCGACACTGACAGCAAGGTGGTCAATGCGCTGGAGGCTGCCGTGACCATCCAGAAAACAAAAAACGACAAGGTGTACACACCTTGTCGCGAAAGCTCAATAGGCTGGCCAAACCATTGCATATCCTGCGGGTCTACAAACGCAAACACCAGCATTTCCAAAACACCTGCTACTAAAAAAGCAGGCCATGCAATCCACATCATTCGCTGAGCCAACATTCTGATTCTCCTAAACAGGAATGAGTTCAGTCTAGGCTCGAATGACAGCGCCAAGTCATGGGGTTTTCGTGGGGGTCTCTTGCTTGGCTGACTCAGCTTTGGGCGTCACCACATGGTTACGCGCCTGCATGGCGGGTGCCAGCTGCATGTCTTTTTCTGCCGCCAAGGTTTTGTTGATATCTAAGCCTCGGCGGTAATAGTCGTCGGCCACCACGGGGTCTGGCACGCGAATGGCAATCGCCAACGTGATGAATCCCGCCACAATGACCGCAGCAGGGCCCGCGATGATGAGCCAAACGTGACCATATTGCCACCATGCTTTGGTATCAGTTGTTTCTTGTTTCATGATGCATTACCTAGGAACGATGAACACAGATTTTTCGACCACAAACTCATCGGTACCCAAGGCCTGAACTTCAAACATGATTTTGTGCGAGCCACCCTCGACAGAACCATAAGGCACATCGGCACGCAACACAATCCAACGGGCTTGTGCAGGGTCCACCATGACTTCGGTATCGGTCGTGATTTTCAAACCTGGCAAACCTTTGACTGACAAGCGGTAAGTCTGAATGCTCTCCGCTGCGTTCATGATTTGCAGACGGTACACGTTTTCAAGTGTGCCGTATTCCGTGATGCGCGACAAAGTCGAGCGGTCACGCACCACGTCAACCTTGAACGGTGTACGCAAGCTCAACGACACAAACAAGCCCACTGTCACAGCCAACAAGATCATGGTGTAGATCTGAATGCGCGGGCGCATCAGGCGTTGCCAGATTTGGGCAGGCGTCCACTTGTTGTCCATCGCATTTTGCGTGGAGTAGCGCACCAAGCCACGGGCATAGCCCATCTTGTCCATCACGGTGTCGCACACGTCAGCGCAAGCACCGCAGCCAATGCATTCGTATTGCAAACCATCGCGGATATCAATGCCGGTGGGACACACTTGCACGCACAAAGTGCAGTCGACGCAGGCCCCCAAGTTCAAAGCCCCTGCTTCAGCTTTCTTGGCGCGCGGGCCACGTGGCTCACCACGCTCTGTGTCATACGTGACGATGAGTGTGTCGTTGTCAAACATGGCGCTTTGAAAGCGTGCATACGGACACATGTATTTACACACTTGCTCGCGCATGAAGCCTGCGTTGCCATACGTGGCAAAAGCGTAAAAGAACACCCAGAAAAGTTCCCACGAACTCATTTGGGTCAGGAAGAACTCCATCGCCAATTCACGGATGGGGGTGAAGTAACCCACAAAGGTAAAGCCAGTCCAGACCGATAAGAAGATCCAGATGATGTGCTTGTACCATTTCTTCACCAACTTCTCCAAAGAGAAGTCTGCGTCATCCAAGCGTATGCGGGCTGAACGATCGCCTTCGACCTTGCGCTCAATCCACAAGAAAATTTCGCTGTAAACAGTTTGCGGGCAGGCATAGCCACACCACAAACGCCCAGCCACCGCCGTGAATAAAAACAGCGCCAAAGCTGAAATCACCAACAGGCCGGTGAGGTAGATGAAGTCCTGCGGGTACAAGACCAAACCAAAAATATAAAAACGACGCGATGCCAAATCGAACAACACCGCTTGACGTGTGCCCCACTCGAACCAGGGCAGGCCGTAAAACACCAGCTGCGTCAGGACCACCAAAATCCAGCGCCAATAAGCAAAGATGCCCTCCACAGAGCGAGGGTAGATTTTTTTGGATGCAGCATAAAGCGAGACCATCGCCTCGTCCGCAGAGCCCGAAGGCTCTGGAACGATGGGGATGGTCTTGCGCTGCTTGGAGTCGTCAGCAGAGTTCAAAGCGTTTTACTTCGCAGCGGCAGGTTTGTTAGAGAAGCCCCAAACATAGGCAGTCAACACGTGAATTTGTGATTCAGTCAAACGGCCTTCTTGCGCAGGCATTTGGTTGACCTTGCCGTTGTTGATCATCGCAGTGATGGCGTCTTCACCCCAGCCGTGCAACCAAATCTTGTCAGTCAAGTTAGCAGAACCCATGGCTTGCATGCCTTTGCCATCTGGACCGTGACATGCCGCGCAGGCACCGAACTTGGACTTACCCAAAGCGGCGCGCACGGAGTCATGTGGGCTGCCAGACAAGCTCAACACATAGTGGGACACGTTACGAATGTCATCAGGCGTTCCGACGGCTGCAGCCATCGGAGGCATTTGACCAATGCGCCCTTTGGTGAGGGTCTCTTTGATCTTGTCAGTCGTACCACCGTGCAACCAATCGCTGTCGGTCAAGTTAGGGAAGCCTTTCGAGCCGCGAGCGTCAGAGCCGTGGCACTGTGCACAGTTGTTCATGAACAAACGCTCGCCCACAGCCATGGCTTTAGGGTCTTGCGACAGTTGCTCTGGTGTTTGTGCGTTGAATGCCGCATACAAAGGCTCGAGGTCTTTGTTGGCCTTGGCCACTTCAGCTTCGTATTGACCTTGAGACGTCCAACCCAATTTGCCTGCATAGCCACCCAAACCTGGGTAAGCAATGAAGTACACCGCAGCAAACACCATGGTGATGATGAACAACCACAACCACCAACGAGGCAATGGGTTGTTCATTTCGCGCAGGTCTTCGTCCCACACGTGGCCGGTTGTACCGTCCTCTTCGTGTGCTGACACTTTAACTTTGGCAGAGAACCACAGCAAAAATGCGCAGTACACGATGCCAAAAATGGAGATGGACGATACGAAGATCGACCAAAAATTACTTGTGAAATCACTCATGATTCGATTCCTTTACAAAGGCCTCTGGGCCTTAGTCTTGATCGAGGGGCAGCTTTGATGCGGCCTCAAAATCTTCTTTGTTACGTCGAGAAAAAGCCCACACCATGATGCCGATGAACAAGGCAAACGAAATCAACGTGGTCGCGATGCGCAGATCATTGACATCCATGGGGTGTCTCCTTATTTGAGCGCGAGGCCCAGTGATTGGAGGAAAGCAATCACAGCTTCCATCTCGGTTTTACCCGCGACGTCTTCGGAGGCCTTAGCGATTTCTTCATCCGTATAAGGCACGCCCACTGTGCGCAATGCCTTCATGTGTGCAGGCATGGCTGCCGCATCGACCGTGTTCTTCAACAGCCATGGGTACTCAGGCATGTTGGACTCAGGCACCACATCGCGTGGGTTGTTCAAATGAACACGGTGCCATTCGTCGCTGTATTTACCGCCGACGCGAGCCAAGTCTGGACCGGTACGCTTGCTGCCCCATTGGAAGGGATGGTCATACACAGACTCACCAGCCACTGAGTAGTGGCCGTAACGCAATGTCTCTGCACGGAAAGGACGGATCATTTGCGAGTGGCAGTTGTAGCAACCTTCACGCACATAGATGTCACGGCCAGCCAACTGCAAGGCAGTCAAAGGCTTCACGCCGGTGACGGGCTCAGTGGTGGACTTTTGGAAGAACAAAGGCACGATCTCAACCAAGCCGCCAAAAGCGACAGCGATCAAGATCAACACGATCATCAAAAAGTTATTGGTCTCCACGCTGGCGTGGGAGAAGCCTTTGGAATTGTTATCAGACATTTATTTCTCCTCAGGCGTGTGCAGGTGCTGGAATGGCAACGCTCACGGTGTTACCGCTGGTCGCAGTTTTGACCACGTTCCACAACATGATGACCATGCCTGTCAAGTACAACAAACCACCCGCCATACGAATGACATAGAACGGATACGTGGCTTTGACAGATTCAACAAAGGTGTAAGTCAATGTGCCGTCGGCGTTGATCGCGCGCCACATCAAACCTTGCATTACACCGGCAATCCACATCGCAGCGATGTACAACACGATACCGATGGTGGCCAACCAGAAGTGGACCTCGATCGCCTTGACGCTGAACATTTCCTTGCGGCCGAACAACTTAGGAATCAAGTAGTAGATTGAACCCATGGACACCAAGCCCACCCAGCCCAAAGCACCTGAGTGCACGTGACCAACGGTCCAGTCGGTGTAGTGACTCAAAGCATTCACTGTTTTAATGGCCATCATGGGGCCTTCGAACGTAGACATGCCGTAGAACGACAAGGACACGATCAAGAAACGCAAGATAGGGTCATCGCGCAGTTTGTGCCATGCGCCAGACAAAGTCATGATGCCGTTGATCATGCCGCCCCAGCTAGGAGCCAACAACACCAAAGAAAACACCATACCGACGGACTGAGTCCAGTCAGGCAAAGCGGTGTAATGCAAGTGGTGAGGACCCGCCCACATGTAAGTGAAGATCAAAGCCCAGAAGTGAACGATCGACAGGCGATACGAATACACAGGGCGACCTGCTTGCTTAGGGATGAAGTAATACATCATGCCCAAGAAGCCAGCGGTCAAGAAGAAGCCCACCGCGTTGTGACCGTACCACCACTGCACCATGGCGTCTTGGGCGCCAGCGTAAGCAGAGTAAGACTTCATCATGCCCGCAGGAATGGCCGCGCTATTGACGATGTGCAACAAGGCCACCGCAATGATGAACGCACCATAGAACCAATTGGCCACGTAAATGTGTTTGACCTTGCGTGTACCCACGGTACCGAAGAACACCACCGCGTAGGACACCCACACCACGGCGATCAACAAGTCGATGGGCCACTCCAGCTCAGCGTACTCCTTGCCTTGGGTGAAACCCAAAGGCAAACTGACCGCTGCAGCCAAGATGACCAACTGCCAACCCCAGAAGGTGAAAGCAGCCAATTTGGGCATGAACAAGACTGTGTGACAGGTGCGTTGCACCACGTAGTAGCTGGTTGCGAACAAGGCGCAGCCGCCGAACGCAAAAATCACCGCATTGGTGTGCAATGGACGCAAGCGGCCATAGGTCAACCAAGGGATGCCAAAGTTCAGTTCGGGCCAAGCCAGTTGAGAAGCGATGATCACGCCCACCAACATGCCAACCACGCCCCAAACCACCGCCATGATGGAAAACTGCCGTACAACGGTATCGCTGTAAACGGCTTGCTCTGATGAGTTCATCGGTCACCTTTCATTTTTCAAACCAGTATCCTCAAATCACCCCTACAGGTGTTTGATTCAAATCAATCGTTTCGAAGAATACGCTCGCCTTCTTGCTCCACGCTGTCAAATTGGCCTTTGTGAATGGCCCACCAGAGGCCACCCAAGATAAAAAGCACCAACAACACCGACAGCGGAATCAATAAATACAAGATATCCATCAAAATCCTTTCGTGAGCCGTAAAGAATTCAACACGACCCACAACGAGCTCAACGCCATTCCCAAACCAGCCAGCCATGCGGGCAACCAGCCCACCACCGCCAATGGCACGCACAAAGCGTTGTAAGCCGCCGCCCACACCAAGTTTTGCTTAACCACCCTCAGGGTATGCCTGGCTAACTTGATGCTTTGCGCCACCACCAACAAGCTGCCGCCCATCAAGACCAAGTCCGATTTGGACTGAGCCAAGGGCACCGCATTGCCAAACGCCATCGACACATGGGCACCGGCCAAGACAGGGCCATCATTGAGGCCATCTCCCACCATCGCCACCCGCGCGCCTTGCGACTGCGCAGCCTGCATGCGAGAGAGCTTGTCTTGCGGGGTACACGCCCCAAAGGCTCGGGTGATGCCCACCTGCTGCGCCACCTGTTGCGCCGACTCGGGCCGATCGCCCGAAAGCAACCAAACATCAAGGTTCAAGTGCTTCAGGGCTTGAACGGTTTGCACCGCATCTGCGCGAACATCTTCTGAGAGCTGCCAGCTGGCTAACCACGCGTTTTCACGGCACAAGTGTACTTGGCAAACCTCGGCTTTATCGGGTATTCCCTTGGTTTTTGGCGCACAAAATGCGGCAGAGCCCAAGCGCAAACACCCATCTAGCTGGCCTTCCAAGCCCTGACCAATCATTTCGTTTACATCTTGAACATCCAGCACAGAACGGCCTGAAGCCTCATCGTGTGCTTGCACCAGCGCGCGCGACAAAGGGTGCAGTGAATGTTTGGCCAAAGCCGCGGCCAAATCCAAGGCGTATTCGGGCGTCACACCCTCTGCCGTCATCACTTGCGTCACGCGCTGGCCGTCTTGGGTGAGCGTGCCCGTCTTATCAAAAATCACGGTGTCAATCTCAGCCAATGACTCCAAAGCTTGCAGATTGCGCACCAGCACGCCATGACGCGCCAAGTTGCCTGCTGCCGCCAACATGGCCGCTGGCGTGGCGAGCGACAGCGCACAAGGACACGTCACCACCAACACCGCCACCGCCACCATCAAGGCGTGCCCTGGGTTGGTCGGCCACCAATAGACCGCTGAGAGTGCAGCCAATACCAACACCCCAATCAAAAAGGGTTTGGCAATGCGATCCGCCAATTGCGCCAAGCGTGGTTTTTGCAGCGAAGCGTTTTCCATCAACGACACGATTTGCGAGAACTGCGTGCCCTCGCCCACCTGCACCACACGCACCGTCACGATGCCGCTGAGGTTGTGGCTGCCCGCCACCACCGTGTCACCCACGCCACGCGCTTGCGGGCGTGACTCGCCCGTGAGCAACGCCTCATCGGCCAAGGTCTGGCCTTGCAAAATCACACCGTCAGCAGGAAAGCTTTCAGACGGGAGCACACGAATCACATCACCCACCATCACGCGACGCACGGCCACGCGCTCAAACTCACCGGAGGGCAACTGACGCTCCACGCTGTCGGGCAAGCGGTTCATCAAAGCTTCCAGTGCGCCCGCCGTGCGGTCGCGCACGCGCAGCTCTAGCCATCGGCCCGTCAACAAAAAGAACACAAACATGGTGAGCGAGTCGTAGTACACCTCGGCACCAAAAATCCCCTCGGGCTCAAACGTGGCCACAGAGCTCAGCAAAAAGGTAATCACCATGCCAAGCGCCACCGGCAAATCCATGCTCACGCGGCGCGCGCGAATGTCACGCAAGGCATTGCCAAAGAACGGGCCGCACGCAAACAGAACCACAGGCAGCGTCAACACCCAAGAAGCCCAACGCAACAAGAACACCATGTCAGGCGTGATGTCGCCCTCGCGTGACACATACGCGGGATAGGCATACATCATCACTTGCATCATGCAAAAACCTGCCACCAACCAACGCCACAGGGCTCGACGGCTTTCCTCATGCCGCGCTTGGCGCAAGCTGCTATCGGCCGCAGGCAAAGCGCCATAGCCCACTTTGGCAATGGCTGCCATCCACGCCGACGGCTTCACTTGTGCGGCAGACCACACCACTTTGGCGCGATGCGTGGCCGCATTGACTTCGGCCGATTGCACGCCCGGCACCGACATGAGCGCTTCTTCCACAGTGAAAGCACAAGCCGCACAGTGCATGCCTTGGATCACCACATGCGAATCCCAGCAGTCATCTGAACCATGGAGCGTGGGCTTGTGCGGTTGACTAAAACGCAACCACTCTTGGCGGTCGTCGAGCAGCTCAACCTTGGATGTATCTGAATGCATAAGGGGTGTAGCCTAACGGCTTGGACGAACCAGAACTTGACGTGCATCAACACAAAACGCACGACATACGTTAAGCTTTGGTCGAAATCAACAAAAGGAGCAGTTTATGTACAAACGAATTCTGGTAGCCACCGACGGCTCTACTTTGTCCAAAAAAGCCATCTCAAGCGCCATCGAATTGGCCGCGCTGAGCGGCGCTGAATTGATTGCCGTCAAAGTCACGCCACGTTACCCACAAAGCTACTTTGAAGGCTCTTTGCCTTTGACCGCCACTGAAATTTCAAAAATTGAAAAAGGTTGGACCGACGGCGCACAAAAAGTGTTGGATGCCGTGGTCAAAGCTGCCAAAGCCAAAGGTGTCACCACCAAGGCCGTGGTCGTGAAGTCTGACATCGTGTCTGACGCGCTGATTGCCGCCGCCAAAAAGCACAAAGCCGATTTGATCGTGATGGCCTCACACGGCCGCCGTGGCATCAAGCGCTTGCTGCTGGGCAGCGAGACACAACAAGTGCTGACACACGCCAGCGTGCCGGTGCTGGTCTTGCGCTAATGCGAGCGCACGGAGGGCTGTGTTTTTTTTAAACGAAGCCCGTCCTCTCGCCTCAAAAAAATAGCCGCTGAAAAGCGGCTATTTTTTGGTCTTCACTCTTTGCGCATGACTTAGGCCGTGAAGCGCTGCTTGGCCGCTTGGTACTCACGCTTCAAACGCGCCACCAACTCAGCCGCAGGCACCACGGCCTTCACCGCGCCAATACCTTGGCCACAGCCCCAAATGTCTTTCCAGGCCTTTTGTGCACCGCCCCCAAAATTCATTTGACTGGGGTCGCTCTCGGGCAGGTGTTCAGGGTCTAAGCCGGCTTTGACAATCGAAGGTGCCAAGTAGTTGCCGTGCACGCCCGTGAACAAATTGCTCAACACGATGTCGTCCGACGTGCCATCCACCACCGCTTGCTTGTAGTCATCCGCAGCACGCGCTTCGTCGGTCGCGATGAAGGCGGAGCCCACGTAGGCAAAGTCTGCGCCCATCGCTTGCGCAGCCAACACCGCAGCGCCTGTGGCAATCGAACCGCTCAGGGCCACAGGGCCGTCAAACCATTCACGAATTTCTTGGATCAAGGCAAACGGGCTCTTCACACCCGCATGGCCACCTGCGCCAGCGGCCACGGCAATCAGGCCATCCGCGCCCTTTTCAATCGCCTTCTTCGCGAACTTGTTGTTGATGACATCGTGCAACACGATGCCGCCATAGCTGTGTGCTGCGGCGTTGATGTCTTCACGCGCACCAAGCGACGTGATGATGATCGGTACCTTGTACTTCACACACAGCGCCATGTCGTGCTCTAAGCGGTCATTGCTCTTGTGCACGATTTGGTTGATGGCAAATGGCGCAGCGGGTTGGTCTGGGTGTTCACGGTTGTGAGCGGCCAGTGCCTCGGTAATTTCAATCAACCATTCTTCCAACTGTTCAGCAGGACGCGCATTGAGCGCAGGCATAGAGCCCACCACACCCGCTTTGCACTGCGCAATCAACAGCTTGGGGTTGCTGATGATGAACAGCGGAGACGCAATGACAGGGAACTTGAGCGATTGCAACACCGGAGGTAAACGCGACATATCTGGCCCTTGAGAAAGTTCAGGGCACGTGAAGTGCCCTGATGATGGTTTTGAATTGAGCGAACCTAAAAACTTAGAAGGCGTCGAGCGCCAACTCAGTCACGCTGTCTGCACCATCCACGATGCTGTCGCGCATGCCTGGCACTTTGGTCAGGATGTGGTCGGCGTAGAAACGCGCGGTGGTGATTTTGGATTGCATGAACACCGCTTCATTGCCCTTGGCCAACTCAGCCTCGGCCACCAACAAGGCACGTGCCATTTGCCAACCGGCCACCAAGTTACCGGTGAGCATGAGGTAAGGCACGCTGCCTGCAAACACAGCGTTGGGGCTGGCTTTGGCGCCTGCCACCACGAAGTCGACCACGCTCAAGAAGGCTTCGCGCGCCGCTTTCAAACGTGCGGCCATCGCCTTGGCATTGGCACTGCCGCTCTTGAGCAAATCAGCTTCGGTGTTGGCGATTTGCGCGGCAATGCCTTTGGCGGTTTGGCCACCGTCACGGCCAGTTTTACGGCCGATCAAATCGTTGGCTTGAATGGCGGTGGTGCCTTCGTAAATCGTCAAGATTTTGGCGTCGCGGTAGTACTGCGCAGCACCTGTTTCTTCGATGAAGCCCATGCCGCCGTGCACTTGCACGCCAAGGCTGGTGACTTCCAAACTCATCTCCGTGCTGAAGCCTTTGACCAAAGGCACCAAGAATTCATAGAACGCCAAGTTATCTTTGCGCGTGTCAGCATCTGGGTGGTGGTGCGACGCGTCATACGCAGCAGCAGCCACGGTGGCCATGGCGCGGCAGCCTTCGGTGTAGGCGCGCATGGTCATCAACATGCGGCGCACATCGGGGTGGTGAATGATGGGCGCACTGGTTTTCATGCTGCCATCCACAGGGCGGCTTTGCACGCGGTCGCGTGAGAAAGCCACGGCTTTTTGGTAAGCACGCTCGGCAATCGCAATGCCCTGCACGCCCACGGCGTAACGGGCTGCGTTCATCATGATGAACATGTATTCGAGTCCACGATTTTCTTCGCCGACCAAGAAACCAATTGCGCCGCCGTGGTCGCCGTACTGCAACACCGCTGTGGGGCTGGCTTTGATGCCCATCTTGTGCTCGATGCTCACGCAGTGCACATCGTTGCGTGCGCCCAATGAACCGTCTTTGTTGACCATGAATTTAGGCACCACAAACAGGCTGATGCCTTTCACGCCTTCCGGTGCGCCTTGCACACGGGCCAACACCAAGTGAATGATGTTTTCGGCCATGTCGTGTTCGCCGTAGGTGATGAAAATTTTGGTGCCAAACACTTTGTAGGTGCCATCTGGCTGTGGCTCAGCGCGAGTGCGCACAGCGGCCAAGTCAGAGCCCGCTTGTGGCTCGGTCAAGTTCATCGTGCCAGTCCACTCGCCAGAGATGAGCTTCTCAAGGTAAGTGGCTTTCAATTCGTCAGAGCCAGCGGTGAGCAAAGCTTCAATCGCGCCATCGGTCAACATCGGACACAAAGCAAAGCTCATATTGGCTGAGTTGAGCATTTCGCCGCAGGCTGCGCCAATCGTTTTGGGCAAGCCTTGGCCGCCGAAATCGGCGGGGTGTTGCAGGCTTTGCCAGCCGCCTTCGCAGTACTGCTGATACGCCTCTTTGAAGCCGGGAGTGGTGGTGACGTGGCCGTCTTTGAAGAAAGATGGGTTCTTGTCGCCTTCCCAGTTCAAAGGCACGAGCACCGACTCGTTCAACTTCGCGCATTCTTCGAGCACGGCTTGGGCGGTTTCCACGCCCATGTCTTCGAACGCAGGAATTTGGGCCACGTGTTCGAGGCCTGCCAAGTGTTCCATGTTGAACACCATGTCTTTGATGGGGGCGATGTAACTCATGTTTGATATCTCCAAAATTCAATACAAAAAAGGCACCCCGAAGAGTGCCTTTTCAAAGTGTGTTTACAGGGCAGCGACCAACTCTGGCACAGCCACAAACAGGTCAGCCTCCAAACCGAAGTCGGCCACCGAGAAGATAGGCGCCTCTGGGTCTTTGTTGATGGCCACGATGACCTTGCTGTCTTTCATACCCGCCAAGTGCTGAATCGCACCGCTGATACCGCAAGCCACATACAACTGAGGCGCAACGATCTTGCCGGTTTGACCCACTTGCAAATCGTTGGCGGCATAGCCTGCGTCCACCGCTGCGCGGCTTGCGCCAATCGCTGCACCGAGCTTGTCGGCCAAGGGAATCATGACTTCGTCAAACTTCTCTGAGCTGCCTAAGGCGCGACCACCTGAGACGATGATCTTGGCAGCAGTGAGTTCTGGACGGTCATTCTTGGTGACCTCACGGCCCACGAAGCTGCTCTTACCGGAGTCTGTGGCGGCTGCCGCAGTTTCTACAGCGGCTGAACCACCTGTGGCTGCCGCTGCATCAAAACCCGTGGTGCGCACGGTGATGACTTTGACCGCATCGCTTGATTGCACAGTGGCAATGGCGTTGCCTGCGTAGATGGGACGCTCAAACGTGTCTGGGCTGTCCACCTTGGTGATGTCGCTGATTTGGCCTACGTCCAACTTGGCGGCCACACGAGGTGCCACGTTTTTGCCGTTGGCTGTTGCGGGAAACAAGATGTGGGTGTAGTTGCTGGCGATGGCGAGCACTTGTGCCGCCACGTTCTCAGCCAAACCGGCTTCTAACGTTGCGCCATCGGCGTGAATCACTTTGCTCACGCCAGCGATTTGCGCAGCAGCAGCAGCGGCTGCGCCTGCGTTGTGGCCAGCCACCAGCACATGCACGTCAGCGCCAATAGCGGCTGCGGCTGTGACGGTGTTCAAAGTAGCGCCTTTGATCGAGGCGTTGTCGTGTTCTGCAATAACGAGGGATGTCATGGTCGTTTTTCCTTAGATAACTTTTGCCACGTTCTTGAGCTTGTCCACCAAAGTGGCCACATCCGCCACCTTGATGCCCGCGCTGCGCTTGGCAGGCTCCATCACTTTGAGGGTCTTAATGCGAGGGGTCACATCCACACCAAGGTCTTCAGGCTTGAACACATCGAGCTGCTTTTTCTTAGCCTTCATGATGTTGGGCAAAGTCACGTAGCGTGGTTCGTTCAAACGCAAATCGGTGGTGATGACCGCAGGCAGGCTGATGGAAATGGTTTCCAAACCACCATCGACTTCGCGGGTCACGCTGGCTTTGTCGCCCGCCACTTCCACTTTGGAAGCGAATGTGGCTTGGGGCATATCACCCAACGCCGCCAACATTTGGCCAGTTTGGTTGCAGTCGTCGTCAATCGCTTGTTTGCCCAGAATCACCAAGCCGGGTTGCTCTTTGTCCACCAAAGCTTTGAGCAACTTGGCCACAGCCAAAGGTTGCAGCTCTTCAGCCGTCTCAACCAAGATGCCACGGTCTGCGCCAATGGCCATCGCGGTGCGCAAGGTTTCTTGGCATTGGGTCACGCCGCAAGACACAGCGATCACTTCAGTGACCACGCCCTTTTCTTTGAGGCGCACGGCTTCTTCCACCGCGATCTCGTCAAACGGGTTCATGCTCATTTTGACGTTGGCAATGTCAACGCCCGAGTTGTCCGACTTCACGCGGACCTTGACGTTGTAGTCCACCACGCGTTTGACAGCGACCAAAACTTTCATGGCAAAAGCTCCAATTTTTAGAATTAAACAGATTGACGTTTACGTAAACGTAACATTGTAGAGATCAAAGACGATTTTTCATCGAACGACCGTGCTTTTCTAGGGAAGTCCCTAGGAAAAACTTAAGCCGGATGGCGCAGCACCACCTCTTGCGGCGAATGCACCAAGACCACACCAGCCGAGCGCAAAGCACTCAGCGCTGCGATGTTGACACGCGAACGCGTCAAAGATTGACCATTGACGGGGTCTTCCATCCAGAAATTCAAGTTGAAACGCAAACCTTGAGGGGCCACCTCGCCCAAGAGGGCTTGAGGTGTGGGGTTGCACAGCACCCACTCAGCGCTCAATGCGGCTTGCACCAAAACCTCTTGCACGCGCTCCACATCGCTTTCCAAACCCACCCAGAAAGTACAGGTTTGCAGCAAGTGCCGGCTTTCCAGCGACAAGTTTTCAACGCGCTGCGTCAGTAGCAACTCATTGGGCACCACGGATTCGCTGCCGTTGCTGGCACGCACCAAGGTGTAGCGGGTTTTGATGTCGGTGACGCGGCCTTCAAAACCATCCACACGCACAAAGTCGCCAATACGCAGCGAGCGCTCCAACAAGATGACAAAACCACTCACATAGTTAGCCGCCAACTTTTGCAAGCCAAAACCAATACCCACACCCAAAGCGCCGCCCAAGACCGACAAAGCCGTCAAGTCAAAACCCAACGAGGACAAGGCAAACAAAGTACCAATGACCAGCAACAACACACGCATGGCATTGGCGGCCACCTTGCGCATAGACAAATCTTCAAACGCGCGATTGATCACACGTTGCTCAAGGGCGGCCGACAGCCACAGCGCCAGCACCAGCACAAAACCCGAGGTGAACACCACTTCCAGCACATGCGTCACGCTGATGCGCGTCTTGCCGAGCATGAACTGCAAACCATCCAGCTCATCCATCATCGGGCCCCACCAGCCCGTGATCCACAGCACCGCTAAACCCCAGGCCAACCAAGACACGACTTGTTCCAAGATGCGCGCACCGCGCGAATTGGGAAACACCGCCGCCAAAACACGCGCAATCAAGCGAATCAGCACCAGCGACACCAGCACGGGCAGCGCCATCTTCAGCACGGGCACACGCTGCATCTTCATGAGCACCAGCTTCAAGCCATATGTGAAGACCAAAGCCAAAGCAGGAAACAACACCCCGTCCATCAACCGACGGCCAAACAAAATGGAGTTAGAGGATGTGAATCTGCGCCCCAAGGCCCAGCTCAAGCCCCCAGCCAAAGCCAAGCACAGTGCCAAACCGGCGAGTTCTAACGCAATCGCTGGACTTTGCAAGTCCAGCAACAATTCTTGTAATTCGTTCATCTTTTAAATATCAGCCAACACGCGCAAATGCGCTTCCACGCTGCGACTCAGCGCGCTCAGATCGTAGCCGCCTTCAAGACACGACACGATGCGCCCCTGTGCATGACGTGCGGCAATGTCGCGCAATCGGTGGGTGATCCAAGCGTAGTCTTGCTCGACCAACCCCATTTGCCCCATGTCGTCTTCGCGATGGGCATCAAAACCTGCGCTGATGAAAATCATCTCGGGCTTGAATTCTTCTAGGCGCGGCACCCAATGGGTCTCGATCAACTCACGTACTTCCATGCCTTTGGTGTAGGCGGGCACGGGAATGTTGAGCATGTTGGATGCTGGGTGTTCAGTACCCGTGTGTGGGTAGAACGGGTGTTGAAAAAAGCTAACCATCAACACGCGGTCGTCACCACTGAGGATGTCTTCCGTGCCGTTGCCGTGGTGCACATCAAAGTCCACCACCGCCACACGCTTCAAGCCATGGCGCTCCAGCGCGTATTTGGCGGCAATCGCCACGTTGTTGAAGAAACAAAAGCCACCCGCCTTGCTGCGCTCGGCATGGTGACCCGGTGGGCGAACAGCACAAAACGCGTTGGCCAACTCACCAGCAATCACCGCATCTGTGGCGGCCACCGCAGCGCCCGCCGAAGCCAAGGCGGCTTTCCATGTGTAGCGGTTGATGTTGGTATCTGAATCCAAGTGCCCATAAGCAGGGCCACCTGCGGCGATGTCTTCCACCAACTGGTCTGACAAACCGCGCAAGGACGCGATGTACATGCGGTCGTGCGCCAGCTCAATGTCGGCCAATGGCGCTTCGGGCGCTTCGATGGGCGTGAGGCCTAAGTCCACACCGCTGATGAGCAAACGGTCTTGGATGGCGCTGAGCCGTTCTGGGCATTCAGGATGCCCCTCACCCATCTCGTGCTTCATGCACAGAGGATGCGTGTAATAGCCTGTTTTACTCATCTCATCTGCCTCGGTTCTTCTTCAAGTCAGCTTACCATGGTGACCTGGCTTTTTCCCTTGCAAACACTGCGTGAAAACACATACATCCCCGTTTTATATGGCTTTGCAGCCAACTCTTGCGTTACGTCAAATCACCGCCGCCTTGTTGCTAATGGCTGCATTTGCAGGCGATGCAACCGCCAAGTCGCATGCGAAACCTCACAAAACCGTGGCCCACAAAGCCGCCACACGTGGCCCTGCCTACGGGAAAACCACAGAAGCCATCGCACTGGCAGATGAGCTGGCCCAACAGCACAAGCTGCCCAAAGCTTGGGTGCGCGACCAAATCAGCAAAGCACAATTTTTAAAAGGCGTGCCCAAGATGGTGCTGCCACCCACAGTGCCCACCGCAAAAAACTGGCGTGCGTACCGCGAGCGCTTCATCGAAAGCCGCCGCATCGACGCTGGCACCCAGTTTTGGCAAACCTACCAAAGCGACCTCGCCCGAGCGGAGCAAACCTATGGCGTGCCTGCCGAAATGATTGTGGGCATCATCGGTGTAGAAACCTTCTACGGCCAAAACATGGGCAACTACCGCGTGCTCGATGCCCTGACCACGCTCACCCTCAACTTCCCTGCGTCACACCCACGCGCGGCTGAGCGCCAAGCGTTTTTCAAATCAGAGTTGGGCTACTTCTTAGCGCAAGCACACAGCCAAGGCAATGCCAGCGCCACGGGCAGCTTTGCAGGCGCCATGGGCTGGCCCCAGTTCATGCCCTCCAGCGCGGCCAAATTTGCGGTGGACTTTGATGGCGATGGCCGCATTGACCTGCGCAACAGCCCTGTGGACGCCATTGGCTCGGTGGCCAATTACTTCAAAGCCTTTGGCTGGCAAACCGGCATGCCCACGCACTACCCCGTGAGCTTTGATGAAGCGCGCTTGGACAAACCCACCTTGCTCGCCCCCGACATCTTGCCCTCGTTCAGCGTGACTAACTTCACCGCCAAAGGCGCGGTGCTGGATGAGCAAGCGCAAAAACACAGCGGCCCCTTGGCTTTGGTGGAGTTGTTCAATGGCGATGAGCCACCCAGCTATGTGGCAGGCACCGACAACTTTTATGTGGTGACCCGCTACAACTGGAGCAGCTACTACGCGCTGGCGGTGATTGACCTGGGGCAGGCAGTCAAGGCGAATCGCGCGTTGACGTCTATGCAGTCCAGCGCACGATAACCAAAAAACGTTCAGTCTTTGGGCAGGCTAGGCTTGTCACGGATTTCGCGCACCACCGCGTCTTCGATGACATCGGCGTGGCGGTCACTGGCTGGGGCATGCCCGTGCGCTTCATGCCATTGACCATCGCTGGTGCGCGACCAGCTGGCCCAACTTGCACCCTGCCCTGATTGCATGCCTTTGCGCATGGCTTGAATTTGTTGCCACATCATCAGCACTTGTGGCTTTTGGCCTGTGGCCAACCAACGCAGACAAGCAAACACCACATACAAGGCGAGCCAACACAACACACCGATGGCAAACAAAATGGCGAACGCCATGCCAATCAGCGCGAATATCAAACGGGTGAAAAATCTCATCGCTTGATATTACTCGTGCGCACCTTGCGCCAACGCCCACTGCACATGCTCACGCACCACGTCGTTGGTGTGGGCGAGGTGGGCCTGTAGTGCTTGGCGCAAAGCTGCGTCGTCCGCCTGCCGCAGCGCATTGCCTGCCGCCACAGCTAGGTTACGCAGCCAGCGCACATGGCCAATGCGACGAATGGGGCTGCCTTCGGTGTAACGCAAAAACTCTGCTTCGGTCCACGCCAACAAGCGCGCCATGCCCTGCCCCACCAAGCCAGCACGCACATCGAAGTCGGGCAAGCTAGAGCTTTGAGCAAACTTGTTCCAAGGGCATATCAGTTGGCAGTCATCGCAGCCGTAGATGTGGTTGCCCATCAAAGGGCGCAGCGCCTCGTCGATAGACCCATCGTGCTCAATCGTCAAATACGAAATGCAACGGCGTGCATCCACCAAGCCTTCGGCCACGATGGCCTGCGTGGGGCAAACATCCATGCATGCTGTGCATTGGCCGCAGTGCGTGCTGGTGGGTTCGGACGCAGGCAAGGCCACATTTAGAAAGATCTCGCCCAAGAAAAACATCGAGCCCGCTTCGCGGTTAAGCACCAAGCTGTGTTTGCCGCGCCAGCCTTGGCCACTGCGTGTGGCCAGCTCGGCCTCCATCACAGGCGCTGAGTCGGTGAAGGCGCGGTATTCAAAACCACTGGGTTTCAAGGTATCAGCCAGCAATGCGTCAATTTGCTGAGCCAGGATGTCGAGCCGGTTACGCAGCACCTTGTGATAGTCGCGCCCTCTGGCGTAGACCGACACCACGGCCTCAGCAGGGTTACGCAAGCGTTGCCACTCGGCGTCTTGCCAGCCCTCGGTGGTGTCGCGCGGCAGGTAGTTCATGCGGGCGGTCAGCACGCTCAAGGTGCCTGGCACCAGCTCGGCAGGACGCGCGCGCTTCATGCCATGACGGGCCATATAGTCCATGCTGCCGTGGAAGTTTTGGGCCAGCCAATGTTGCAAATGTGGCTCGGCCGAGGACAGGTCCAAAGGGGCCACCGCAATTTGCGAAAATCCCAGTGTTTGCCCTAGAGCCTGAATTTGCGTGAGCAACAATTTGTAATCGATTGACAACGGACACCTTTGACTATTTCGCCCATTGTAAAAACTCTGGTTTGGCCCGATGAAGCCGCCACCGCTGCGTTTGCCACGCAGCTGGCCTCCGCATTGACACGCGCCAACCTGAATGCTTGCATCGCCTTGCATGGCGACCTGGGCGCAGGAAAAACCACGTTTGTGCGCCACCTGCTGCGCGCCTTGGGCGTCGAGGGCCGCATCAAAAGCCCGACCTATGCCGTGGTTGAACCCTACACCGTGAATGCGGGCGAGGTGTGGCACTTTGACTTTTACCGGTTCAGCGATCCACGCGAATGGGAAGACGCGGGCTTTCGTGACATCTTCGCCAGCGTAGGTTTGAAGCTGTGCGAATGGCCGCAAAACGCCGCAGGCGTGATGCCCACGCCAGACCTTGAACTCGACATCCAAGTGGACGACACCGAGCAACGCCAAGTGCGCATCAGCGCCCTCACCGCGCGCGGGCAGGAGTTGCTGGCATGAAGCAGCCACACGTCGACCCAGTGCATCCGCAAGCACCTCGAGGTATTGATCGACGCCGCTTGCTTCAAGGCGGCTCGCTCGCATTGCTCTTGGGCAGTGCCGACATTGCTTGGGGCGCCAGCATCGTGGCCGTGCGCGTGTGGCCCGCTGCGGCCTACACACGCGTGACGATTGAAAGCGACACGGCGCTGAAAACCGTGCCCATTTTTGTGGCCAACCCACCGCGTCTGGCCGTGGACATTGAAGGCATTGAGCTCAACCCTGCCCTCAAAGAACTGGTGGGCAAAGTGCGCTCGGACGACCCGTACATCACGGGTGTGCGCGTGGGCCAATACGCCAACAAAACTGTGCGCTTGGTGTTAGACCTTCGCCAGATGGTCAAGCCGCAAGTGTTCAATTTGTTGCCCGTTAAAACAGGCAACACCCAGTACCAACACCGCTTGGTACTCGACCTCTACCCGTCTGATGTGGCCGACCCACTGGAAGCTTTGATTGTGGACAAGCTCAAAGGTGGCACGGCCTTCAATGCGCCGTCGATGACGGCCACGCCCACACCATCGGCGTCTAAGTTGGGCACACGTGCCGACCCTGTGGGCGATTTGATGGCGAATCCCAACCGCCCCACCGAGCCCCCAGCGCTGGCTGAACCAGCAGCCTCTGCGCCCATCACCACTGCTGCATCGGTCAACCAACAACAGAACAGCGAGCGTTTCATCATCGTGGCCCTCGATCCCGGCCACGGCGGCGAAGACCCCGGCGCATCAGGCCCCAGTGGCACACGCGAAAAAGATGTGGTGCTGAAAATTGCGCACCGCTTGCGTGACCGCATCAACAACACCGTCATCAAAACCAAGCACGGCAACTTGCCTATGCGGGCTTACCTCACACGCGATGCCGACTACTTTGTGCCGCTGCAACAACGCGTAGAAAAAGCCAGACGCGTGCAGGCCGATTTGTTCATCAGCATCCATGCAGACGCGTTTCAAACCCCCGAAGCCAAAGGCGCCAGCGTGTTTGCCCTAAGCGATGGTGCAGCTTCCAGCGCGGCTGCCAAGTGGATGGCCAAGCAAGAAAACCGTGCCGACTTGATTGGTGGCTTGAACATCAAGAGCCAAGACGCCGCCGTGCAACGCGCCCTGCTTGACATGAGCACCACCGCACAAATCAAAGACAGCCTCAAACTCGGCAGCGCGATGCTGGGGCAAATCAAACACATTGGCAAACTGCACAAAGGCCGCGTGGAGCAGGCAGGCTTTGCGGTGCTGAAAGCGCCCGACATCCCCAGCGTGTTGGTGGAAACCGCCTTCATCAGCAACCCCGAAGAAGAGAAACGTTTGGTCAGCCCTCAATACCAAAACGACTTGGCCGATGCGCTGATGAAAGGCATTGAGCGCTATTTCTCACGCAATCCACCATTGGCCAAAACCCGAAATACCTAAAGCCATGACAGACACCACCACTCAGCCACGCAACCCCTTGCATGGCAAGACCTTAGAAGCTCTCGTCACCGAGTTGGCTGATTTTTATGGCTGGGAAGGTTTGGGCGAGCGCATCAACATTCGCTGCTTCACGCACGACCCCAGCGTGGGCTCCAGCCTGAAGTTTTTGCGCAAAACACCTTGGGCACGCGACAAGGTGGAGAGCCTGTATTTGTTCATGCTGCGCGACATGCGCCGCGAGGAACGTGGGTTTTAATCAGCTTTAATTTGCGCTGAGCGTGAGGCTTTCCACGAGCCATAAATGGCCAAGGCACCCGGAATAAAAATCATCGCCCAAATGATTTTGTCCAAATGGGTTTTGACCCAAGGGATGTTGCCAAAGAAGTAACCCGCGGTGACGATGCCGCCCACCCACAACACACCACCGGTGACGTCATAGAAGGTGAACTTGCGACGCGTCATCTGCGCCACGCCGGCCACAAAGGGCGCGAAGGTGCGCACAAAGGGCATGAAGCGTGCAGCAATCAAGGTCACACCGCCGTAACGCTCATAAAACGCATGGGCTTGGTCAAAAGCGCGGCGGTTGAAAAACTTGGAGTCTTCCCACGCAAACACTTTGGGGCCAAAGAAGCGGCCAATCGTGTAGTTGGTTTGGTTGCCCGTCACCGCCGCCGTGAGCAGCAGAGCCACGGACAAGCCATAGTCCATCAAGCCCACGCCGCACATGGCACCCACCACAAACAGCAGCGAGTCGCCTGGCAAGAACGGCATCACCACCAAACCGGTCTCGACAAAGATGATGAGAAACAGCAAGGCGTAGACCCATGTGCCGTTGGCTTGCACAAAGGCTTCCAAATAGCGGTCCACGTGGAGGATGAAGTCGATCAAGAAGGTAATAAGTTCCATGGCGTGCATTATCCCTGCCTCTAAAATGAGCCTGTGCACCCTGCTACCCAACCCCCACGCGCCATCCGCGAACTCCCAGACGAACTGATCAGCCAAATCGCCGCTGGCGAGGTGGTTGAACGACCTGCGTCCGTCGTGCGCGAACTGGTGGACAACGCGCTCGACGCGGGGTCCACACAAATCACCTTACGTTTGTTGGCCGGTGGTGTGCGCCTCATCAGCGTGGAAGACAACGGCGTGGGCATTCCTTCTTCGGAATTGCCAGTCGCGTTGAAGCGCCACGCCACCAGCAAAATTACCAGCCTCACCGAACTCGAATCGGTGGGCACCATGGGGTTTCGCGGCGAAGCGTTGGCCGCGATTCAATCGGTATCTGAACTCTCCGTGCTCTCGCGCACGGCAAACCAAGACAGTGCCATGCTGCTAGATGGTCGCAGCGGCGAGTTGCAACCCGCCGCCCGCGCCCAAGGGACGACAGTGGAAGTCAAAGAGCTGTTTTACAGCACACCCGCACGCCGCAAATTTTTAAAGACCGACAACACCGAGCTGGCCCACTGCGTGGAAGCCGTGCGTCGCCACGCCCTCACCCGCCCTGAAGTGGGCTTTGCCATTTGGCACGAAGGCAAGTTGGTCGAGCAATGGCGCGCGCAAACCATTGACGCGGCATCGGGCGAAGACCTGAATGTTCAGTTTCAACGCTCACTCGACCGCCGCTTGGCCGATGTGCTGGGCGATGACTTTTTAGACAACTCTGTCGCCGTGCATTACCAATCGGGCAACGTGACCGTGGTGGGCCGCGCGGGCATTCCAGACGCTGCCCGCTCACGCGCCGACCATCAGTTTGCCTACGTGAACGGCCGCTATGTGCGGGACAAAGTCATCACCCACGCGGCACGCAGTGCATATGAAGATGTGCTGCACGGTCACCGCCAACCCATCTATGCCTTGTACGTGGAGATTGAGCCTACGCGTGTCGACGTCAACGTGCATCCCACCAAAATCGAAGTGCGCTTTCGCGATGGCCGTGAGGTGCACCAAGCGGTGCGACACGCGGTTGAAAACGCTTTGGCTGTGCCGCGCGCCAACATGCTCATGGCCAATGCGCTACAAAACCATGAGTTGCCGATGGCGGGTACGTCTGGCGCTTCTGGCGTGGCTGGATTTTCCGCTGCCGCCAATACGTTGGGCGCAACATCTTCATCCTCACCCCTCGGTTGGCCTAACGCCAATTGGCAGCAAGCCGCCATGCCTTTGGCTGGCACGCGCGTGGCAGATATGGGTGCGCTGTGGCAGTCCACGCCGCGCTCAGGTCTGCCCGCCGAAGAGCACCCCACTCAAAGTTTTGCAACTGACGCGGCCTTCAACGCCCTCAGCGCCAACAGCACCTCAGCGCCTTCGCTGCAAGATGCAGCACCCGAAACTTGGCCCTTGGGCAAAGCCATTGCGCAATTGCATGGCGTGTACATCTTGGCGGAGAACGCGCAAGGTTTGGTGTTGGTCGATATGCACGCCGCGCACGAACGCATCGTGTACGAACAACTCAAAACACAAATTGACGCGCAGCGCATCAGCAGCCAACCGCTGCTGATTCCCGCCACCTTCCCCGCCACCGCGCAAGAGGTGGCGACTGCCGAAGCTTGTGCAGAAGCATTGCAAGAACTCGGTTTAGAAATCTCCACCCTGTCGAGTAAAACACTCGCGGTGCGTGCCGTGCCCAGCACCTTGGCACAAGGCGATGCTGTGGCACTGGCGCGAAGCGTGTTGGCCGAGTTGAGCCAGCACGATGCCAGCACCGTGGTGCAACGCGCACGCAACGAACTGCTGGCCACCATGGCTTGCCACGGCGCAGTGCGTGCCAACCGCAAACTCACAGTGGACGAAATGAACGGTTTGCTGCGCCAGATGGAAGTGACCGAGCGCTCCGATCAATGCAACCACGGCCGCCCCACTTGGCGACAACTGACCATGCGTGAGCTCGACGCGCTGTTTTTGCGCGGTCGTTGATGTCACCCACACTCATCATCGTCTTGCTGTCGATGCTGCTGGGCATTCAGCCCGTCGCCACCGATTTGTATTTGCCCGCCCTGCCCGCTATCAAGGCAGAGTTTGGTGCAGAGCTGTCGCAGGTCCAGCTCACGCTCAGCGCGTTGCTCTTGGCCTTCGGCACCTCGCAGCTCGTGTGGGGCCCACTGTCGGATCGCTTTGGTCGTCGTCCTATTTTGTTGTGCGGCTTGGCCACGTTCACCCTAGCAGGCCTGGGCTGCGTGTTAGCCAGCAGCATGCTCGAACTCATCGTGTGGCGTGCGCTGCAAGGCGCGGCCATGGGTGCGGTGGTGATGTGCGCACGCGCCATCGTGCGCGACCTCTACACACCCGAAACGGGTGCAGGCGTGATGTCCAAAGCGCTCACTGGTCTAGGTATCTTGGCTTGTGCCAGCGCGCCTTTAGGTGGTTTGATGACTGACTTCTTCAGCTGGCATGCGGCTCTCAGTTTAGTGATGGGCTTTGGTGCCATCGCGCTGGTGTTGGTGTCGTTGACGTTCAAAGAAACCGTGCACCGAAAAAACCCACACGCGCTGCACCTCAAGGTCTTGGCAAACACGTGGTGGCACATCGTGCGACACCCCACGTTTGTGGCATTCACTTGCGTGTCGCTGGGCTCTTACGGCGGGCTCTTTACCTTCTTGGCTTCATCCTCATTTGTCTTCATCAACTTGCTGGGCTTGGCGCGTTGGCAATATGGCTTGTTGCTTTTCTCGATGGCCTTCACGTATTTGCTGGGCACGGTGTTGTGCCGACGCTTGCTGGCTCGCTACGGCGTAGCGCACACAGTGGCCATCGGTGGCGCATTCAGCTTGGTGGGGGGCTGCTGGATGGCTCTCAATGCATGGTTGGGCTGGCAAAGCCTGACCGGCTTGATGGGGCCGTTTTATTTGTTCATCTTGGCCCACGGCATACACCAGCCCTGTGGTCAAAGCGGTGCGGTGGGACCCTTTCCCAAAGCGGCTGGCGCAGCTTCTGCCTTAGGCGGCTTCTTAATGATGGCTGCAGCTTTTGCCACGGGCTTGTGGCTCGGTGCAGCCAAAGACGGTTCAGCCATGCCGATGGTGCAAAGCATCGCGTTCTGGTCGGTGTTGACGGCCTTGTCGGCTTGGGTGTTGGTGCTGCGCCGCGGAGGCCCGCGTGTCTAAACCGTCGACCTGTGCATCTGGCTGCGCGAACGGCTGGTCGGTCGACGCCATCGCTTTGGTTGGCCCCACTGCCAGCGGTAAAACGGCAGCAGCTTTAGCCATTGCACAGGCATGGCCGGTTGAAATTATCAGCATCGACTCAGCCTTGGTGTATCGGGGCATGGACATTGGCACGGCCAAACCCAATGCCAAAGAGTTGGCGCAAGTACCGCACCACCTCATTGACATTCGTGACCCATTGCACGCCTACAGCGCCGCTGAGTTTGCACGTGATGCCAGCACCTTGATGGCGGACATTCGCGCACGCGGCAAGCTGCCGCTGCTGGTGGGCGGCACCATGCTTTACCTCAAAGCATTACGTGATGGCATTGACGACCTGCCCACGGCTCAGCCCGAGCTACGTGCAGAGATTGAACAACAAGCCCTCGCCTTGGGCTGGCCTGCGATGCACGCCGAACTGGCCAAGGTAGATGCCATCACCGCGGCACGCTTGGCACCCAACGATGCACAACGCATTTCTCGTGCGCTGGAGGTGTGGCGCGTGAGCGGTAAGGCTTTATCGCAATGGTTCGTAGAAGGTGAAGCCACACGTGCGGCTCAGCCTGCATTGAATATGCCGCTTTTGTCGCTTGAACCGGTTGACCGTGCATGGCTGCATGCGCGCATCGCGCTGCGCTTTGATCTCATGCTGGATGGTGGTTTCTTGGCTGAGATGCAAACCCTGCGCGCGCGTGGTGACTTGCACATTGATTTGCCGAGCATTCGCTGCGTAGGCTATCGCCAAGCTTGGGAGCTGCTTGACCGTGCGCAGGCGATGGGTGCCTCACCTGAAAGCATCTTGCAGCAGCTGCACGAGTTGGGTGTGGCCGCTACGCGTCAATTGGCCAAGCGTCAACTCACCTGGTTGCGCGGCATGGATGAGCGCATCGTCATTCCGTGTGATGCACCGGATGCGTTAGCGCAAACACTGAGCGCTGTGACGGGATTTACTGCAACGGCTCTTTGAGCACGTCAGGCAGCGGCAAGGGCATGACGGCAATGCCTTCGTCAATCAACTCTTCGGTTTCTTCGGGCGTGGCATGACCACGAATATTGCGCTGCTCGGCTTCGCCGTAGTGCATCTTGCGGGCTTCTTCAGGAAAGCTATCCCCCACATCTTTGGTATTGGCCACCACGTGGCGCACCATCTTGAGCAAAGCGGCTTGCAGCTGCGCGGGCTCTAGGCTAGCCACCTCTTGCAGGCTAGGCACTGCGTTAGGCGATGCCTGTGTCGCGTTCAGGTTCAATCGCGGTGCGCTGAACTTCTTCGTCACACTCAGATCGCCGCACATCGGGCAGTTCAGCAAGCCACGTGTGAGCTGGCTTTGGAAATCGTCTTCGGAACCAAACCAGCCTTCAAACACATGATGTTGGCCGCATTGAAGGTCTAAAACTTTCACGCGCGCTTCCAGTCCAAAGGCCACGCGCCACTGAGGTGGTTTTGCAGCCAGAGCAAACCCGTCAAGGTTTTGGCATCGGTCAGCTGGCCGTCGCGTGACCAAGCCAACAGCTCATCCATACTAGCGTCAAACACATCCAGAAACTCACCTTCGTCCAATTGACGTTCGCCTTGGGTCAAACCGCGTGCAAACCAAATATCAATGAACTCGGTGGAGTAGCTGATGACGGGATGCAGCACGCCCGCATGGGCCCACTCCGTGGCGCGGTAGCCTGTTTCTTCTAGCAGTTCGCGCTGGGCACACACCAAGCGGTCTTCGCCAGGGTCAAGCTTGCCTGCAGGGAACTCAATCATCACTTGTTGCACGGGGTAGCGGTATTGACGCTCCATCACCAAACGGCCATCGTCGCGCATGGCGATGATCATCACCGCGCCTGGGTGAATCACAAACTCACGCGTAGCCGTGTCACCGCTAGGCAATCGCACGGTGTCTCGAAACGCGTGCAGAAAGTGGCCCTTGATCAACTCAACGTGGTCTAGCGTGTGTTCGACCAAATGGTCATCAGAAGTGTTTTTCATAGTCATCATAAAAAAAGCCAGCTCAAGAGCTGGCTTTGTTAGCGCATCAGATGCTTAGGTACCCAAGGTACGCACGATGGCGTTGGCACACAAAGCCATCAAGCCACCGGGCAAGATACCCAAGATCAAGATCAATGCGCCGTTGATGGTCAACACCACGCGCACATCGTTGCCAGCTGACACGGTGGTGGCCGTGATGGGTGCATCAAAGTACATGACTTTGACGATACGCAAGTAGTAGAACGCGCCAATCAGCGACATCATCACAGCGAAGATAGCCAAAGCAATCGCACCGGTTTGGCCAGAAGCGATCAAGGCTTGTAATACCGACAACTTGGCGTAGAAGCCAACCAGCGGAGGCACACCAGCCAACGAGAACATACACGCGGCCATGACGCCTGCGTACAGGGGGCTGCGCTGGTTCAAGCCTGCGAGGTCAGAAATTTCTTCGCTCTCAAAGCCTTCACGGGCCAACAACAAAATGATGCCAAAGGTGGCTAAAGTCGTCAGCACATAGGTAATGACGTAGAACATGGCCGAGCTATAGGCGTTGGCAGCAGCGGCGGTATTGCCGTTGACAACACCCGATAGCAAACCGATCAACACAAAACCCATTTGGGCAATGGTTGAGAAGGCCAACATGCGCTTGAGGTTGGTTTGCGCCACAGCGGCCAAGTTACCGATCAGCAAGGATGAGATAGCCAAGACCATCAACATTTGCTGCCAATCCACGGCCAAGGGCAACAAGCCCTCCACCAACAAACGAATGGTCATGGCAAATGCAGCCAACTTAGGTGCGCCGCCAATCATCAAAGTGATGGCTGTGGGTGCACCGTGGTACACGTCAGGAATCCACATGTGGAAAGGCACCACACCGAATTTGAACGCCAAGCCGCAGACCACGAACACCAAGCCCAACACCAGCACTTGGTGCTTGATTTGGCCCGAGGCCACAGCCTTGAACACGGTGGTGATGTCGAGCGAACCTGTCGCGCCGTACAACATGGACAAGCCGTACAACAAGAAGCCGCTGGCCATCGCGCCCAACACAAAATACTTCATGGCAGCTTCGCTGGCCACGGCACTGTCGCGGCGCAAGGCCACCATGGCATAACTACACAGAGTCAGCAACTCCAAGCCGAGGTACAACACGAGGAAGTTGTTGCCCGAGATCATGACGAACATGCCCAGCAAAGCAAACAAACCCAAGGTGAACAATTCGCCATCGCGCAACATGTCGCGCTCAGCAGCATAAGGACGGCCATAAACCAAAGTGACCATCACCGCGATGGCGGCGAAGCACTTGAGCCAGCTGCCCATAGCGTCAGAAACCACCATGTTGCCAAAGCTATAAACCGTTTGGCCTTGTGTGGCGGCCACGGCTTCCAAGTACGCCACAACACCAATGGTGATGAGCGACAAGGCATAAGTGGTGGTGCGACGTGGGCACTTGACGAACAAGTCCACCATCGCAATCACGATGGCCATCACAGCCAACAAGATTTCGGGATAAACCGCAGCGATGCTCAGTTTTTCAAACATTTTTCAATCCCTCTTTATTGCGGCAACTTGGAAATGGCCACGTGCTTGAGTAACTCAGCCACGGACACATCCATCACGTCAGTGAATGGCTTGGGGAAGATGCCCATGGCCAACACAGCGATTGCCAACAAGGCCAACATCACAAACTCACGGCTGTTGATGTCGGTCAATTCTTTGACGTGGTCATTGGCCACTGGGCCAAGGTACACGCGCTTGATCATCCACAAGGTGTAGGCAGCGCCGAAGATCAAGGCAGACGCAGAGGCAAAACCAACCCAGAAGTTGTATTTGATCGCACCCAAGATGACCATCCACTCGCCCACGAAACCAGCCGTACCGGGCAAGCCGCAATTGGCCATACCGAACAACAATGCAAACGCGGCAAACTTGGGCATGGTGTTGACCACGCCGCCGTAGCTGGCGATTTCACGAGAGTGCATGCGGTCATACAACACGCCGATGGACAAGAACATCGCAGCCGACACAAAACCGTGCGCAATCATTTGCACCAAAGCGCCAGACACACCAATGTCGTTGAAGATGAAGAAGCCCAAGGTCACGAAGCCCATGTGCGCCACCGACGAATAAGCCACCAGCTTTTTCATGTCTTCTTGCACCATGGCCACCAAGCCCACGTAGACCACGGCCACGAGTGACAAAGCGATCATGAGCCATGCGTATTCGTGTGCCGCATCAGGGGCGATGGGCATTGAGAAGCGCAAGAAGCCATAGGCACCGAGCTTCAACATGATCGCGGCCAGCACTGCAGAGCCGCCAGTAGGCGCTTCCACGTGCACGTCAGGCAACCAAGTGTGTACAGGCCACATGGGCACTTTCACCGCAAACGCGGCAAAGAAGGCAAAGAACAACAAGGTTTGCGCAGACATGGGCAATGGCAGTTTGTGCCACACAGCCAAGTCAAAGCTGCCACCCGATTGGGTGTACAGATAGATCAAGGCGATCAACATCAACAAAGAGCCCAACAACGTGTACAAGAAGAACTTGAACGCTGCGTAGATTTTGTTCGGGCCGCCCCAGACACCGATGATCAAGTACATCGGGATCAAGGTGGCTTCGAAGAACACATAGAACAGCATGCCGTCGGCTGCGCAGAACACGCCGATCATCAAGCCGCTCAAGATCAAGAACGCACCCATGTATTGGTTCACGCGCTCGGTAATCACTTCCCAACCGGCGATCACAACGATCACGTTGATGAAAGCAGTCAACAAGACAAACCACATCGACAGGCCGTCAACACCGAGGTGGTAGAACACATTGAAGCGCTCAATCCACATCGACTTTTCAACAAATTGCAAAGCGGCGGTGCTGTTATCGAAGCCGCTGAACAGCGGCAAAGTCACAGCCAAACTGACCACTGAACCGATCAACGCGATCCAGCGCACGACCTTGGCGTGTTCATCACGCCCGAAGGCGAGCAAGATGACACCAAACAGAATTGGCGTCCAAATGGCAAGGCTCAATAAACCCATTTTTTATTCTCCTTATTTGAGCCAGACGAACCACGTCATCAGCAAGAACACGCCCAAGATCATGACCAAGGCGTAGTGGTAGAGGTAGCCAGTTTGCAACTGACGTGTCAATGAAGACACCCAACCCACCAACTTCCAAGAAGCGTTCACCACACCACCTTCGATGATGGCTTGGTCGCCGCCCTTCCACAGACCCGTACCCAATGCGCGAGCGCCACGGGCTAAGACGTTTTCGTTGAACCAGTCCAAGTAATACTTGTTCTCAAACAAGACATAGATGGGATGGCACACGCGCTTGATCGCCGCAGGCACTGCTGGGTTGATCATGTACATGTAGTAAGACGATGCGACACCTGCCACAGCCAACCAGAACGGCGCAGTGCTCAAAGCATGCAAGGCCATGGCAACAGCGCCGTGGTACTCGTGCGCCAATTCGTGCATCACGGGGTGCTTGTCGGCGTTGATGAATATGGCGTCGCTGAAGAACTCACCGTACAACAGTGGGTCAATCGTGTAGAAACCAATCAGCACGGATGGAATCGCAAGCAAGACCAAAGGCACAGTGACTACCCATGGGGACTCGTGTGGGCCATGGTCATGGCCGTGATCACCGTGGTGGTCATCATGTGCATGATGGTCGTCGTGGTGTGCATCAGGATTTTGGTCGTAACGCTCTTCGCCGTGGAACACGAGGAAGTACATGCGGAACGAGTAGAACGCCGTCACAAACACACCAGCCAACACAGCGAAGTGGGCGAAGCCTGCACCTGGCAAGGTGCTTTCAGCCACAGCTTCGATGATGCTGTCTTTGGAATAGAAGCCAGAGAAGAACGGTGTACCGATCAAAGCCAGCGAGCCTAGCAACGAAGTGATCCAAGTGATGGGCATGTACTTACGCACGCCGCCCATCCAACGGATGTCTTGGTTGTGGTGCATGCCCATGATGACGGAACCGGCACCCAAGAACAGCAAAGCTTTGAAGAACGCATGCGTCATCAAGTGGAACACGGCGACAGAGTAAGCCGATGCGCCCAATGCCACGGTCATGTAACCGAGTTGCGAGAGTGTGGAATAAGCCACCACGCGCTTGATGTCGTTTTGGATCAGACCCAAGAAGCCCATGAACAAGGCTGTGATGGCACCGATGACCAAGATGAAGTTCAGCGCAGTGTCTGACAACTCAAAGAAAGGCGACATGCGGGTGACCATGAAGATACCGGCCGTCACCATGGTCGCTGCGTGAATCAACGCAGAGATAGGTGTTGGGCCTTCCATCGAATCAGGCAACCAAACGTGCAGTGGAAACTGAGCCGACTTACCCATCGCACCGATGAACAAGCAGATACAGATCACTGTCACCAGCATCCAGTCGGTGCCAGGGAACGTAAGCGCGCCCAATTCACCAGCTTTGGCAAATGCTTCGGTGTAGTTCAAAGTGCCACCGTAGGCAGCGATCAAACCAATACCCAAGATGAAGCCAAAGTCACCCACACGGTTGACCAAAAAGGCTTTCATGTTCGCGAAGATGGCCGTTGGTTTGTTGAACCAGAAACCGATCAACAGGTAAGACACCAAGCCCACTGCTTCCCAACCGAAGAACAGTTGGAGCATGTTATTGCTCATGACGAGCATCAACATCGAGAAGGTGAACAAGGAGATGTAAGAGAAGAAGCGGTTGTAGCCTTCGTCCTCTTGCATGTAACCAATGGTGTAGAGGTGAACCATCAATGACACAAAGGTCACGACGCACATCATCATGGCGGTCAGGCCATCGACCATGAAGCCGATTTCCATTTTGAGATCGCCCACCACCATCCACGTGTAAAGGGTTTCGTTGAAACGTGCGCCGTCCATGGCCACGCTTTGCAGCGTCATGGCAGACAGCACGAAGGCTATGAACACGCCCAAGATGGTGAGCGTGTGGGTCAAGGCGCGGCCAATTTTGTTACCGCCAAAGCGCGTACCAAAAATACCGGCCAAGGCAGAGCCCACCAGCGGTGCCATAGGCACTGCCAACAATGTAGAAGCTTGCAGGGTTTGTGACATGGTGAATTAACCCTTGAGCGTGTTGAGTTCATCCACGTTGATGCTGGACTTGTTGCGGAACAACTGAACCAGAATCGCCAAGCCAATGGCAGATTCAGCAGCCGCCACGGTCAAGATGAAGAAAACAAAGATTTGGCCGTTCAAGTCACCCAGGTAGTGAGAGAACGCCACGAAGTTCATGTTGACCGCGAGCAACATCAATTCAATCGCCATCAACAAGACGATCAAGTTTTTACGGTTCAAGAAGATGCCGATCACAGAGAGTGCGAACAGAATCGCACCCAGCGTGAGGTAATGGCCTAAGGTGATGCTCATGCTTTTGTCTCCTCTGCGGCGGGGGCTGCTGGTGCGGGCTTGACCGCATCCATCTTCACCAATGACACACGGTCACGGGCCTTGACACGAACTTGGTCACCCGCATTTTGGAATTTGCTGTCTTTGCGTGCGCGCAAAGTCAAAGCGATGGCAGCAATCAAAGCCACCAACAAAATCAACGCAGCCACTTGCACGGGGTACAGGTACTCGGTGTAGAGCAAGATGCCCAAGGCTTTGGTGTTAGAGGCTTGCGCCACCACCACATGACCTACATCAGCAGCAGTAGCTGTCACAGCAGCTGGCGAAATAACTTGGGAAGCGACTTGCGCGCGAGGCTCGCTGATGCGGAAACCGCCCAACAAAACGCCCGCCAACTCCAAGGCAATCACAGCACCAATGGTGGCTGCGAGTGGGAAGTGCTTCCAGAAGCCTTGGCGAATGCTGTCGATGTTGATGTCAAGCATCATCACCACAAACAAGAACAAGACCATCACCGCGCCCACGTACACGAGCACGAGAGCGATGGAGAGGAATTCTGCTTTGAGCAACATCCAGATGCCCGAGGCTTGGAAGAAAGCCAAGACCAAATAGAGCGCGGCGTGCACAGGATTACGCGCCGTGATGACGCGGAATGACGCAAACAGCATGACTGCTGAGAACGCGTAAAAAAGAGCCGATTGAACGTCCATCATGAAATCTTTCAACGGTATTTGGCGTCAGCTGCTTTGTTAGCAGCGATTTCGGGTTCGTAGCGGTCGCCCACTGCCAACAACATTTCTTTGGTGAAGTACAAGTCACCGCGTTTTTCGCCGTGGTACTCAAAGATGTGTGTTTCAACGATCGAATCAACGGGGCAGCTTTCTTCGCAGAAACCGCAGAAGATGCACTTGGTCAAGTCGATGTCGTAGCGCGTGGTACGGCGGCTGCCGTCTTCGCGCTGGTCTGATTCGATGGTGATTGCCATCGCTGGGCACACTGCTTCGCACAGTTTGCAAGCAATGCAACGCTCTTCGCCGTTTTCATAACGACGCAAAGCATGCAGGCCACGGAAGCGAGGTGACAAAGGTGTCTTCTCCTCCGGGAACTGAATGGTGATGCTGCGCGAGAACATGTACTTGCCGGTGAGGGCCATGCCTTTGAACAGCTCGAGCAACAAGAAGCTCGACAAAAAGTCGCGCAACGAGAAAGGAGCGGAATGTGTAGTCGTTGTCATGGTGTAGTTCCGGCCTTAGTTCCAGATATTCCAAGGTGTTTGAATCCAAACACCCACCACCAACAACCAGATCAGGGTGAGTGGAATGAAGATCTTCCAACCCAAACGCATGATTTGGTCATAGCGATAGCGTGGGAACGTGGCGCGCACCCACAAGAACATGGTCACGACCACAAAGGTCTTGATACCAAGCCAAATCCAGCCGGGAATCATGTTGAACAGTGCGTTGTCGAAGGGTGACAACCAGCCGCCCAAGAACATCACCACGGTCAACACAGAAACCAAAATCATGTTGGCGTATTCGGCCAAGAAGAACATGGCGAAGGACATGCCCGAGTATTCGATCATGTGGCCAGCCACAATTTCGGATTCACCTTCCACCACGTCAAACGGGTGGCGGTTGGTTTCAGCCAAGCCGGAGATGAAGTAAATGATGAACACAGGGAACAAAGGCAACCAGTTCCAAGACAAGATGCCTAGGCCCTTGTCAGCCATCATGCCTTTGGCTTGGCCCATGACGATGTCGGTCATGTTCAAGCTGTTCGAAATCATCAAGACGATCACGAAGCAAAAGCCCATCGCAATTTCGTAGCTCACCATTTGGGCCGATGCGCGCATGGCACCAATGAAAGCGTACTTGGAGTTAGAAGCCCAACCCGCGATGATGACGCCGTACACCTCAAGAGAAGTGATAGCCATCAAGAACAGCAAACCTGCATTGACGTTGGCCAAAGCCACATCAGGACCGAAAGGCACCACCGCCCATGCAGCCAAGGCTGGCATGATGGTCATGATCGGGCCCAAGAAGAACAAGCTGGTGGTCGCTTGAGTTGGGATGATGATCTCTTTGGTGAGCAACTTCAGCGCATCAGCGATGGGTTGCAACAAACCACCAGGGCCGGTGCGGTTCGGGCCTTTACGGATTTGGGTGTAACCAATGGCTTTGCGTTCCCACAAAGTCAGGTAGGCCACGCAACCGAGCAAAGGCAACAGCACCGCCACGATCTTAAGCAAGGTCCACAGCACGGGCCAAGCCAGTGTGGTCCACCACACATCAGACATCAAGCCAAAGCCTGCGTTGTAAATGTTGTCAACCATCACAGGCCTCCTTTCGCATCAGCCGTGAGCTGCAACGATGGTGCGCGACGCACCAAGCTGTCGAGTTGATAAATCGCCGCAGAAGCAGGCTGACCTGCAGCTGGGCTCACGTCCACGCTCGCGGAGCATGCGTTGGACAACAAGGCTTGCACGTCGGCAGGGATCGCTTGAGCGCGGACTTCTTCGATGGTTTCGAATTCGAAGCCAGGCACGTGGAGCATAGAACCCAACACGCGCAACACTTTCCATGCAGGACGCGCTTCGCCCAATGGCTTGACCACACCATGGAAGCTTTGTGCGCGACCTTCGGTGTTGATGAACGTGCCAGCAGTCTCAGTGAAGGGCGAGATAGGCAGCAGCACATCGCTGATGTCCATATTGGCCTTGAAGGGAGACAAGGTGACCACCATTTCGGCTTGGCCGATGGCTTGTGCAGCAGCAGCGCCGTTGGCAGCGTCGAAAGCGGGTTCGGTGTTAAGCAACACCACCGCCTTCAAACCACCTGCCAACATTTGGCCTGCAGTTTGACCACCCGCTTTTGGCAAGGCACCCACCACTTGAGCACCCACCGTGTTGGCGGCTTCGCCGAGGTAACCCACGGTTGCGCCAGTTTGTGCGCCGATCCAGTTGGCCAAGCTGAGCAAGCTAGACGCTTTGGCATGGTGTGCCGCTGCGTTGCCCAACAAAATGGCTTTGCGCTCACCGCCTGTCAATGACTTGGCGATGGCTTGTGCTTCTGCGCTGTTGGCGTTGCCCGCCACAGGTGCAGCAGCACCGGTGATGGCACCCACGGCAGCAGCGATATCAGCCAAGGCTTGCACCCAGTTGGCGGCATCTGCCACCAAGGTGTTGGCCACAGGCATGGCCCAGTCGTAGGCTTGTGCGTTCAAGGCATTGACCTTGCCACCGTTGCGCACCGCTTGGCGCAGACGTTGAGCCAACAAAGGTTGGTCTTTGCGGATGTTTGAACCAATCACCAATGCACGTTGCAGTGTGGTGAGAGAAGCCACAGAAGTACCCAACCAACGGGCTTTGCCATCGGTTTGGAAGTCTGCAGCGCGCAAACGTGTGTCGATGTTTTGGCTACCCAAACCACGCGTCAGGTTGGCAGCCAAGAACAACTCTTCAGCCGTGCTGTGTGGGCTAGCCAAAGTGCCGATGGCTTGTGGGCCGTGCTGGGCTTTGACGCCTTGCAAGCCGTTGGCCACGTATTCGAGGGCAGTTTGCCAATCGACTTCTTTCCACTCGCCGCCTTGCTTGAGCATGGGCTTGGTCAAGCGGTCTGCGCTTTCCAAAGCTTCGTAGCTGAAACGGTCGCGGTCAGCAATCCAGCATTCGTTGACGTCTTCGTTTTCCAAAGGCACGACACGCATGACTTTGTTGTTCTTGACTTGAACGATCAGGTTGGCACCTGTTGCATCGTGTGGGCTGACCGACTTGCGACGGCTCAATTCCCAAGTACGTGCGCTGTAACGGAATGGCTTGCTGGTCAACGCGCCCACGGGGCAGATGTCGATCATGTTGCCTGAGAGCTCGGAGTCGACCGATTGACCCACGAAGGTTTCAATCTGAGCGTGTTCACCACGGTGGGACATGCCCAATTCCATGATGCCTGCCACTTCTTGACCAAAGCGCACGCAGCGTGTGCATTGGATACAGCGGCTCATCTCTTGCATGCTGACCAAAGGACCCACGTCCTTGGGATTGACCACACGTTTTTCTTCTTCGTAACGTGAAGTGGTACCGCCGTAGCCGACCGCCAAATCTTGCAACTGGCACTCACCGCCTTGGTCGCAAATTGGGCAATCCAGTGGGTGGTTGATGAGCAAGAACTCCATCACCGACTGTTGAGCCTTGATGGCGCGTTCGCTCTTGGTGCGAACAATCATGCCTTGCGTCACGGGTGTGGCGCATGCGGGCATTGGCTTAGGAGCTTTTTCCACATCGACCAAACACATGCGGCAGTTGGCCGCGATGCTGAGTTTCTTGTGATAGCAGAAATGCGGAATGTAGGTGCCGGCCTTTTCAGCTGCGTGCATGATCATGCAGCCTTCTTGGACGTCAATCTTTTTACCGTCGAGTTCGATTTCAATCATGGCACTTTATCCGTGTCAAACGTAGGCAGAGACCGTGCAGGTCTTGTGCGTGATGTGGTGTTCAAACTCATGGCGGAAGTGCTTGATCATGCCGCGCACGGGCATGGCTGCTGCGTCTCCGAGGGCGCAAATCGTGCGGCCCATGATGTTCTCTGCCACGTTGTCGAGCAAAGCCAAGTCGCTTTCGCGGCCTTCACCACGCTCAATGCGGTCGACCATGCGCCACAACCAACCTGTACCTTCACGGCAAGGTGTGCATTGGCCGCATGACTCGTGCATGTAGAAGTAGCTCAAGCGCAGCAGGCTCTTGACCATGCAGCGTGAGTCGTCCAACACGATCACAGCACCTGAACCCAACATTGAACCGCCCTCTTTGGCGATGCTGTCGTAGTCCATGGTGAGCTTCATCATCAAGTCGCCAGGAACCACTGGCGAGGAAGAACCGCCAGGAATCACAGCTTTGAGCTTGCGACCTTTGCGAACGCCACCGGCCAACTCCAACAATGTGGAGAAGGGTGTGCCCATGGGCACTTCGTAGTTGCCAGGACGCTCGACGTCACCGCTGACCGAGAAAATCTTGGTGCCGCCGTTGTTGGGCTTGCCGCATTCGAGGTAGGCCTGACCACCGTTGTTGATGATCCAAGGCACCGCAGCGAATGTCTCGGTGTTGTTGATGGTGGTGGGCTTGCCGTACAAACCAAAGCTCGCTGGGAACGGTGGCTTGAAACGGGGTTGGCCTTTTTTGCCTTCGAGCGACTCGAGCAAAGCGGTTTCTTCGCCGCAGATGTATGCGCCAAAACCGTGAGCAGCGTGCAACTGGAAGCTGAACGTGGAGCCCAAGATGTTGTCACCCAAGAAGCCAGCTGCGCGGGCTTCTTCGAGGGCCGCTTCAAAACGCTCGTAGGTTTGGAAGATTTCGCCGTGGATGTAGTTGTAACCCACGCTGATGCCCATGGCAAAAGCGGCGATGGCCATACCTTCAATCACGATGTGGGGGTTGTGTTGCAAGATCTCGCGGTCTTTGCAAGTACCGGGCTCGCCCTCGTCCGAATTACAGACCAAGTACTTTTGGCCTGGGAACTGGCGAGGCATGAAGCTCCACTTCAAACCCGTTGGGAAGCCCGCGCCACCACGACCACGCAAGCCAGATTCTTTGACGGTGGCGATGACTTCGTCTTGCGTCATGCCTGTGGTCAAGATCTTGCGTAGGGCTTGGTAGCCGCCGCGTGCCACGTAGTCTTGCAAAGACCAGTTGCTGCCATTCAAACCAGCCAAAATTTGTGGGCCGATGTGACGGTCGTGGAAACATGTTTCCACTGCGGTCGTTTGGAATTGCGAGAGAACTTGTAAAGCTTGGCTAGAGGTAGTCATGCTTATTCCTTCACCGCGCGCAAGCCTGCGACCATTTGGTCGATCTTGTCGTCGCTCATGTAGCTGCACATGGTGCGGTCGTTCACCAACAACACAGGCGCATCGGCGCAAGCGCCCATGCATTCGCCGGGTTGCACGGTGAACATGCCATCAGCCGTGGTCTCGCCGACTTCAATACCCAAGGTCTTGACCAAGTGCATCAAAGCGCCCTGCCCGTTGCGCAATTGGCATGGCAGGTTGGTACACACGTTGATCTTGAACTTGCCAACCGGTTGCTGGTTATACATGTTGTAGAAGGTGGTCACTTCGTGCACAGCCATGGGGGCCATGCCAAGCAACTCAGCAATCACGCGTTCGCTCTCGGCGCTGACAAAGCCCTGCTCTTGCTGAGCGATGGACAAGCAAGCCATGACGGCAGATTGCTTCTGGTCATCTGGGTATTTGGCGACTTCACGCGCAAAACGCGCCTGAGCCTCGGCCGACAGCGGTGCGCTGTGGTGGGTGTTTACAGAACTCATCGGTCAATTTCCCCGAACACAATGTCCATGGTGCCAATCACCGCTACGGTGTCAGCGATCATGTGGCCACGCGCCATTTCATCCATGGCTGCCAAATGGGCAAAACCAGGAGCGCGAATCTTCATACGGTAAGGCTTGTTGGCACCATCGCTAACGAGATAGATACCAAACTCACCCTTGGGATGCTCGACGGCGGCATAAGCCTCGCCTTCGGGCACGTGGAAACCTTCAGTGAAGAGTTTGAAGTGGTGGATCAACTCTTCCATGTTGGACTTCATGCCTTCACGGCTAGGTGCAGCCACCTTGTGGTTGTCGGTGATGACAGGACCTGGGTTGACACGCAACCAGTCCACGCACTGCTTGATGATGCGGTTGGACTGACGCATTTCTTCGACGCGCACCAAATAACGGTCGTAGCAGTCACCGGTTTTGCCCACAGGAATGTCGAAGTCCATGCGGTCATACACGTCATAAGGCTGGTGCTTGCGCAAGTCCCATGCAATGCCTGAGCCACGCAACATCGCGCCTGAGAAACCGAGGTTTTTCGCGCGCTCTGGCGTGACCACACCGATGTCAACCGTGCGTTGTTTCCAAATGCGGTTGTCGGTGAGGAGTGTTTCGTACTCGTCGACCAACTTGGGGAAGCGCTTGGTGAAGTCGTCAATGAAGTCGAGCAGAGAACCTGAACGACCTTCGTTCAAACGTGCCACCGACTTGGCGTTGCGCACTTTGCTGGCCTTGTACTGAGGCATGCTGTCTGGCAGGTCGCGATACACGCCGCCTGGACGGAAGTAAGCCGCGTGCATGCGCGCACCCGACACCGCTTCGTACATGTCGAACAAGTCTTCACGTTCGCGGAAGCAGTAAATCAAGATGTTCATCGCGCCGCAGTCGAAACCATGGCAACCCAACCACAACAAGTGGTTGAGCAAACGGGTGATTTCGGAATACATCACACGGATGTACTGCGCACGTTCTGGCACTTCAATGCCCATCATTTTTTCGATAGCCAAGCAGTAAGCGTGCTCGTTACACATCATGGACACGTAGTCGAGACGGTCCATGTAGGGCAACGATTGGATGTAGGTTTTGCTCTCGGCCAACTTTTCAGTGGCGCGGTGCAACAAGCCGATGTGTGGATCGGCACGTTGGACCACTTCGCCGTCGAGTTCCAACACCAAACGCAGCACGCCGTGTGCTGCAGGATGTTGAGGGCCCAAGTTCAGGGTGTAGTTCTTGATATCAGCCATGGTCAGTGCGTACCGCCGTAGTTGTCTTCACGAATGATGCGCGGTGTGATTTCGCGCGGCTCGATGGTGACGGGTTGGTACACCACACGTTTTTGCTCGGCGTCGTAACGCATTTCCACGTGACCCGAGGTTGGGAAATCTTTACGGAAGGGGTGACCCACAAAACCGTAATCGGTCAACAAACGACGCAAGTCGAGGTGACCTTCGAACACGATGCCAAACAAGTCAAACGCTTCGCGCTCGAACCAGTTGGCAGAGTTCCACAAATCATTGACAGAGGCGACCACAGGCACGTCTTCGCTCACAGCGAACACGCGCACACGCAGGCGCCAGTTGTGGGTAACCGACAGCAAATGGCTCACCACGGCGTAGCGTGGACCATCGGTGAATTTGGAATGGGCGCCGTCTTTGTAGCTGGAGTAATCCAAACCACACAGGTCCATCAACTGCTCAAAGCCCAAACGCGAATCGTCGCGCAAGGTTTGGCAAACACCGTGGTAGTCGGCCGCAGAGACCGTCAAGGTCAATTCGCCCAAAGCGGATTCGAGAAGCTTGACTTTGCCGCCCAGCACATCGTGCAAGGCCGCTTCAAGCGTTTGAATGGAATGACTCATCAGTTTTTCCTAATCAGCGAGCGATGGTGTTTTCGCGGCGAATCTTGCTTTGCAGCTGCAAGATGCCGTACAACAAAGCTTCAGCCGTGGGTGGGCAGCCTGGCACATACACGTCTACTGGCACCACGCGATCACAGCCGCGCACCACTGAGTAGCTGTAGTGGTAGTAACCACCGCCGTTAGCGCATGAACCCATGGACAACACCCAACGTGGTTCAGACATTTGGTCGTAAACCTTACGCAAAGCGGGAGCCATCTTGTTGCACAAGGTACCAGCCACGATCATCAAATCAGACTGGCGTGGGCTTGGACGGAACAGCATACCGAAACGGTCGATGTCATAACGGGCAGCACCCGCGTGCATCATCTCGACCGCGCAGCAAGCCAAGCCGAAAGTCATGGGCCACAAAGAGCCTGTTTTGGCCCAATTCACCACCGAGTCATACGACGTGGTGATGAAACCTTCTTTGAAAACGCCTTCAAGTGACATAGTTGATCCTTATTCCCAATCGATGGCGCCCTTGATCCACATGTAGGCAAAGCCTGCAACGAGGATGGCAAGGAAGATCATCATGTCGATGAAGCCAATGAAACCAATTTCCTTGAGCGCAACAGCCCAAGGGAACAAAAATGCGATTTCCAAATCGAACAAGATGAAGAGGATGGCGATCAAGTAGTAGCGCACATCGAACTTCATGCGCGCGTCTTCAAACGCTTCGAAGCCGCATTCGTAAGGAGAGTTTTTGGCCGGATCTGGGCGACGAGGGCCTAAAAAGAAACCGATGACTTGAGGAGCAACCCCCACGCCTAGGCCCACAAGGATAAATAAGAGGACGGGAAGGTATTGTTCTAAGCTCATCTCAATCTCGCGGTCTGACTATCTGGTTTTTAGTCTGCGAAGTCTGCCGTAACTGGTTGACACCAGAGTTACAGCAGACTTTTTTTGGATGGTGCCGTCGGCGAGACTCGAACTCGCACAGCTTTCGCCACTACCACCTCAAGATAGCGTGTCTACCAATTTCACCACGACGGCTTTGGGTTGTTTGTTCAAAAAAGCGAAGAGGGATAACGCATCCTGAACAGCCTAAGAGTTTACCCCGAAAAAGGGCCCCATTCGCTCTGAGGCGTGAAGGTTTTGCGATTACTTCGTTGGAATTTGCGCAGCACCAGAGGCTGGCACTTCCAGCACCGGCGCAGGCGCCACAACAGCACCTTCGAGCACACTGCCAGAGCTGACAGGACGCAAGTTACCGAAGTAAGCCAAGGCCAAAGTACACACAAAGAACACAGCTGCCAACACACCGGTGGTGCGTGACAAAAAGTTCGCGCCACCGCTGGCACCAAACAAGCTGCCCGAGCTACCGCTGCCGAAAGCTGCGCCCATGTCTGCACCTTTGCCGTGCTGAACCAAGATCAAACCAATCATGCCCAAGGCAGACAACAATTGAACCACTTGGACGATATTCAAAATCAAACTCATAAAAACTCCGAAAAAATGATTACTTTCAACGCGCCGCAGCCGCGATGATGGTTAAAAAATCTGCAGCTTTCAAGGCTGCGCCACCTATGAGGCCACCGTCAATGTCGGGCTGCGCCAACAATTCAGCGGCATTCGCCGCATTCATGCTGCCGCCGTACAAGATGTGCACACGATCCGAATGCTCGGTCGCCGCTTTTAACTGACCACGCAACACCGCATGCACCGCTTGCGCTTGCTCTGGCGAGGCAGTTTTGCCTGTGCCAATGGCCCAGACTGGCTCGTAAGCCACCACGATTTCGCTGATGCAATGGCCGTTGGTGTGAATCACAGCGGCCAATTGTCGCTTGACCACCTCTTCGGTCTTGCCCGCTTCGCGTTCGGCCAAAGTTTCGCCCACACACACAATGGGCGTGATGCCCGCCGACAAAGCGCGTTGCGCTTTATGCGCCACTTGCTCATCGGTTTCACCGTGATATTGACGACGCTCAGAATGCCCCACGATGGCGTAACGCACCGCAAAGTCTTTCAACATCGCAGCCGCAAGCTCACCGGTGTAAGCACCCTGCTCGTAAGCCGACACATCTTGGGAACCCAAATCAATGCCAGAGCCTTTGACCAGCTGCTGCACTTGCGACAAATACGCCGCAGGCACGCACACCGCCACTTGCGCGTGTTTGCCGCCCAAGGCTTGCGCCAAGCCCTGCTGCACATCGTGCACCAAGGCCTCGTTGGCAGCCAAGCTGCCATTCATCTTCCAATTGCCTGCAATAAGTTTTTGCTTCATCACTTACCCCAAGTCAAAACAATCTTGCCAATGTGCTGATTGGACTCCATCAAACGGTGCGCATTGGCTGCACCATCCGCTGAAGCCGCATCAAACGTGGCGTGAATCACAGGCTTGATACGCCCAGACTCAATCAATGGCCAAACGCGCTCTCGCAAATTGCGTGCAATCGCCGCTTTGAATGCCACAGGACGTGGACGCAATGTCGAGCCCGTGATGTGCAACCGACGACGCAACACCTTGCCTGCGTCAAAGTTGCCCTTGGTGCCACCTTGCAAAGCAATGATGACCAAACGGCCATCTTCTGCCAAGCAATCCACCTCACGCGCCACATAGTCGCCAGCCACCATATCAAGCACCACATCCACACCTTTGCCATTGGTCAGGCGCATGGCCTCGGCCGCAAAGTCGTGGGTTTTGTAGTTGATGGCATGGTCTGCACCCAGGGCCACACAAGCTGCACATTTGTCGTCACTGCCCGCAGTCACGATAACGGTCGCGCCCATGGCCTTGGCCATTTGAATCGCCGTCACACCAATGCCACTAGAGCCGCCTTGCACCAGCAAGGTTTCGCCCGTTTGCAAATGCGCACGGTCAAACACATTGCTCCACACGGTAAAGAATGTCTCAGGCAACGACGCTGCCTCGACATCACTCAACCCTGCTGGCACTGGCAAACACTGGGCCACGGGCGCCACGCAATACTGCGCATAGCCGCCACCAGCCACCAAGGCACACACACGGTCACCCACTTTCAGATCGGCAGCAGCCAAAGCTATTGCATCGCCTGATTCGATGACACCTGCCACCTCAAGGCCAGGCACGTCTGACGCACCAGCAGGCACGGGGTAGTGACCCATTCGCTGCAACACGTCAGGGCGGTTCACGCCACTGGTGCTGACACGAATCAGCAACTCACCCTCACCTGCCTGCGGCACAGGCCGCTGGCCAACGCACAGCACCTCTGGGGCGCCGTACGTGGTGATTTCAACGATGTGCATCATGTGCGCAACCGCCTCTCAAACCCAATTAGGCGTGAGGAGCTGCGTCGTGGTGGTCAGCTTGTGGACGCTCGATCAAAGCCTTCATCGACAATTTCACGCGACCTTTTTCGTCTGTCTCGAGCACTTTCACGCGCACGATTTGACCTTCGCTGAGGTAGTCAGTGACCTTCTCGACGCGCTCGTGCGCGATTTGACTGATGTGCAACAAGCCGTCTTTACCTGGCAACAAGTTGACCAAAGCGCCGAAGTCCAACAACTTGGTGATGGGGCCTTCGTAGATCTTGCCGATTTCGACTTCAGCCGTGATTTCGGTGATACGACGCTTGGCGATTTCAGCCTTCTCGCCATCGGTGGCAGCGATGGTGATCGTGCCGTCTTCTTCGATGTTGATCTGGCAACCGGTTTCTTCGGTCAACGCACGGATGGTGGCGCCACCTTTGCCGATCACGTCACGGATCTTCTCGGGGTTGATCTTCATGGTGAACAACTTAGGTGCAAAGTCAGACACTTCGGTCTTGGCTTCGCCCATGGCTGCTTGCATCTTGTCCAAGATGTGCATGCGTGCTTCTTTGGCTTGAGCCAATGCCACTTGCATGATTTCTTTGGTGATACCTTGGATCTTGATGTCCATTTGCAAAGCGGTAATACCGTTGGTGGTACCGGCCACTTTGAAGTCCATATCGCCGAGGTGATCTTCGTCACCCAAGATGTCGGTCAACACCGCAAAACGGTTGCCGTCTTTGATCAAGCCCATGGCGATACCGGCCACGTGTGCTTTCATAGGCACGCCGGCGTCCATCATGGACAAGCAACCACCGCAGACCGAAGCCATCGATGAAGAACCGTTGGATTCTGTGATTTCAGACACCACGCGCATGGTGTATGGAAACTCTTCTTTGGTTGGCAACACAGCCACCAAAGCACGCTTGGCCAAACGGCCGTGGCCGATTTCGCGGCGCTTTGTAGAGCCCATGCGCCCCACCTCGCCCGTGGCAAAGGGAGGCATGTTGTAGTGCATCATGAAACGGTCTTCGTACTCACCGGCCAAGGCGTCGATGCGTTGTGCATCACGCTCTGTACCCAAAGTGGTGACCACCAAAGCTTGGGTTTCGCCGCGTGTGAACAAGGCTGAACCGTGGGTGCGTGGCAACACGCTGTTACGGATTTCGATGGGGCGCACCGTGCGTGTGTCGCGACCATCGATGCGAGGCTCGCCTGCCAAGATTTGGCTGCGAACAATGTGCGCTTCGATGTCGAACAACATGTTTTCGACTTTGACCGAATCAAACTCAACGCCATCGGCCTTGAGGGATTCCATCACTGCAGCGTAAGCTTGGCGGCAAGCCAAGGTGCGTGACTGCTTGTTGCGGATTTGATAGGCGGCGCGCAGTTTCTCTTCCGCGTGGGCTTGAACCTTGGCGATCAGTGGCTCGTCCTTCGCAGGTGCAGCCCAGTCCCATGCTGGTTTGCCAGCGTCGCGCACCAATTCGTGGATGGCGTTGATCGCGATGTTGCCTTGCTCGTGGCCGAACACCACAGCACCCAACATGATTTCTTCTGACAGCTGTTGAGCTTCAGATTCCACCATCAACACAGCAGCTTCTGTACCAGCGACCACGAGGTCCATCTGGCTGTCTTTGCGTTGTGTTTGACCTGGGTTCAAGACGTATTCGCCGTTGATGTAACCCACGCGAGCGGCACCGATGGGGCCGTTGAAAGGGATGCCAGAGATGCTCAACGCAGCAGACACAGCAATCAAGGCTGCAATATCGGCATCGACTTCTGGGTTCAACGACACGGTGTGAATCACCACGTGCACGTCGTTGTAAAAACCTTCTGGGAACAATGGACGGATGGGGCGGTCGATCAGACGGCTGGTCAATGTCTCGTGTTCGCTAGGCTTGGCTTCGCGCTTGAAGAAGCTGCCGGGGATCTTGCCTGCAGCGTATGTTTTCTCGATGTAGTCAACAGTCAAGGGGAAGAAGTCTTGGCCAGCTTTGGCAATCTTCGAGCCCACGACAGTGGCCAACACCACGGTGTCGTCCATGTTGACGAGCACAGCGCCGCCAGCTTGGCGAGCCACTTCGCCGGTTTCCATGGTGACCGTGTGTTGGCCCCATTGGAATGTTTTGGTAACTTTATTGAAAATGGACATTGTTTTTTCCTTGAGAAATTTGGCATGGTACGGTGCAGCACACGATGCCATTCCAGAAAAGTTGGGGCTTTTTTGGAATGACACAGCTTTCGAATCTGCGCCTGAATGTTCTGCCGTTTGTGAAAAATGGGTGATTAAAAGTGCAAAACGCCTGAGCTTCTTGAAAACTCAGGCGTTTTTCGCGAAAACTTTAACGTTTACTTGCGCAGGCCAAGCTTGGCGATCAGAGCAGCGTAACGGTCAAAGTTTTTCGACTTGAGGTAGTCGAGCAATTTGCGACGACGGCTCACCATGCGCAACAAACCGCGACGACCGTGGTGGTCTTTGGCGTGTTGTTTGAAGTGAGGGGTGAGTTCGTTGATACGAGCGGTCAACAAAGCCACTTGGACTTCGGGGCTACCTGTATCGCCTGCGGCGCGTGCGTTGTCTTTGACGACTTCGGCAATTTTTGCTGTCAACATGGTTTTTTCCTTGAATATTTGACTTGCGTTGCACCGTGGAAGTTGGTGCAACGTGCTGTGTTTACCCCAAAAGGTAAAGCCCGCAGAGTATAGCAGGCGCAGCCGTCTTGAGCCAATTGGCCTGATTCAGGCCAATTCAGCCAGCGGCCAGCGTGGCTTGACGTCAAAGCTGTAGCGCGGCTGGGCTTGGGCCATGCCACCCTCGCCACTTTGCAGGCGCATGGCAGCGGCCATGGCGATCATGGCACCGTTGTCGGTACACAAATGCAGCTCGGGGTAATGCACCCGCACGCCTTGGCGCTTGCATGCAGCATTGAGTTGCTCGCGCAAATGCCGGTTGGCCCCTACGCCGCCAGCCACAACCAAGCGTCTCAGCCCAGTTTCGCGCAGCGCTGTGAGAGATTTCTTCAAAAGCACCTCAACGATGGCAGCCTCGGTCGATGCCGCCAAATCAGCTTTTCGGGCTTCTAAGTCATCACCCAGCTTTTTGGCTTGGGTCATGACCGCAGTTTTGAGGCCCGCGAACGAAAAATCTAAATTACCGCTGTGCAGCAAGGGACGCGGCAGCTTGAAGGCAGCAGGGTCGCCCTGCTCAGCCAGCTTTGAGAGCGCCGGGCCACCGGGGTAACCCAAGCCCATGAGCTTGGCCGACTTGTCAAAGGCCTCGCCTGCAGCATCGTCAATGGTTTCACCCAGCAACTCATAGTGCCCCACCCCGTCCACACGCATGAGCTGCGTGTGGCCGCCCGACACCAACAGGGCGACAAACGGAAACTCGGGCGGGTCTTCGCTCAAAAACGGGGACAGCAAATGGCCCTCAAGGTGATGCACGCCAAGCACAGGCTTGTTCAAAGCAGCGCCCAAGGCACAGGCCACACCCGCCCCCACCAGCAAAGCGCCAGCCAAGCCGGGGCCACGGGTATAGGCCACCACATCCACATCTTGCAAACTGTGTTTTGCCTCAGCCATCACTTCACGCGCCAGCGGAATCACACGGCGAATGTGGTCTCGGCTGGCCAACTCAGGCACCACGCCGCCATAGGCCACATGCATGGCCACTTGGCTGTACAGCGCGTGCGACAGCAACTTGGGCAGAGCTTGGCCGTCTGAGCGGACCAGCGCCACGCCTGTTTCGTCGCAAGAGGATTCAATACCGAGGATCAACATAGGCCGTGAGTTTATGCGCTGCACCCAAGGCATCGCCACCACGCATCACTTCAACGTGGTTGTTCACGCACAGAAGCCAGCTCAGATTCGAAGACGTTGGACTGCTCAATGGGCTCTGACGTCAGAACTGGCAGCATGATCAAAGGCCCCGTAACCGAACGCCCCAAAGTCATGCGCGTCTCAAACGGTGCGGCAAACGCAATCGCAAAGGCTGCAACCATGAACTGAACATAGACAAAACCGCGACCACGCAACAATGCCGCATCGCCGGATCGACCCCGCTTCGTCGCGAAAGTGGCGCGATCGACTGGAGCAATCAGCACACCATCAGTGGACAAAGACTGCACATCGGCTGCGGCTTCCACTGAGAGGGTGGCACCATGATGGCCGTTTGGCGGCACGTCTTTTTGTTCTTTTGCGCCTTGCTCTTTTGCCGCATTAGGCAAAGCCTCAGCACCAACACCCGCGTCCGTCATGGAAAACTCAAGCCCAAGCCGAGCAAATGACGCGTTGACCAACTGTTGGTTCATGTCAGACGCATCATCGTCCATCAAGACAAATGCATCATTGAACTTTTGCGCGCGTCCTATCTGCAAAAAACGGGAATGGGCCACCTCAAAACGGTCAAGCCTGTGGTTGACCTCTTCCGCCACCTCATGGATATTTTGCAACCGAACCTCTGGCGCGATGGCCTCGCGGTGCAAATCCGAAGTTTCTACATCCAGTGTTTGCACATTGGCGTCAGCCCCACCCAGCTCAATCGACTGACGGTTGGCCATGGCGTCCGAAGGGGCAAGGAGTTGTCGATTGGCATCTTGTGTTGACGCGTCTATTTGCTGCACATTGTCAGCAAGCCCTGCGCCATCGATGCGTTGACGATTCTTGGACGCATCGTCATCGCCGAGCTTCTGAAGGTTCAAACCGTCCGTGGCATTCAAACCCACCTTGACGACATTACCTTGGCTTTCGAAATCATCTGACACGCTTTGGATGTTGTCGCTCATGGTACGGGCTATGAACTGGCTCATCTCAGAGTCATCTGCAGCCCCCACCCATACCCCTTGGTTCGCAGCCTCGGATAAGCCATCGATCTTCGTCCCACTGGCATCGATCAACTCGTTCTTGAATGTGACCCCCTCCTCCTCATCGCTGCCGGTCAGACGTTCGTGGGTCACGCGATTTTTAAATGCACTGGTATCGAATGGCTTGAAATTTTTGGTTTCCAGAACTTTCCAATAACGTGCAAAGGTTTTCTCGGTGAAACCAAATGCCGTCAACATGTTCAGAAAAAGCTTGTCCTCCAAATGCGCCACTTCGCCGTCTGACAACATCGAATCACACACATTCGTCAGGATGTAGATTTTTTGCTCAGGCCTCAACAGAGCTGAAGCCTCATCCAAGAACTGCTTTAACTTGACCGAGCGCACGTATTTCAGCGCCACGTTTTGTAAGCCCTCAAACTCGCCAATCGCAGCCTCCAACTGCCCTACCTCTTGGGGGCCAATTGAGCCATCTGACGTCAACATGTAAAGCAAGGCAATCGCCAGCGCAAAGTGGGGCGTCATGGGCTGGCGATCTTCCCTGACGCCCGTGAATTTACCCAAAACAGACTTGTCGTTTTTGAGCGTCAGTATTTTGAAATAAGGTTCAAACTGCGCTTCACGCATGCCAAACGCGGTTGTCATTTGCGCAAAAAGGGCGAGCTCGGCATGGTCCGCATGTCCATCTGCCAGCAAGGCATCGCATACATTGGCCAAAATGCACCACTTGTCTTTGACGCTCAGCAGCTCTGAAGCAGTTACAAAAAACTGCTCAATGGGAACCGACTGCACATAACGCAAGGCGTAGCTGAGGACAGCTTTATCACCGCCCAGCACGGCTTGGAGTTGACTGCTCTCTTGCGCTTCTAGCTCACCGTCAGACGCCATCATGTAGAGCAAGCTGCAAGCAAGCGCCAAATAAGGCGTTAAAAAGATTTGCTCAGCACCGTCAAGCCCAACCTCACCTGCCTGATTTTTGAGGTTGTCTAAAAGATTGGGTTTGAGGTTCGCGACGGCCATGCGTCACGGTAATCACCCCGATAAGTTTTTGGGTGACAACTGCGTCATAGACCCGCTTGATGACGCCTTCGTCATCAAGCACACAGCTCAAACTGAAGGTGACAATGGTGCAGACAAGGTTGCCATGACTGTTTGTTTCTCGGTCACGGTCAACGCCAAAGTCGCTTTGTGCAACTTGGCGATCTCCAAACAAATACTCAAGCCCAACCCCAAGCCATCCACCTGACGGGCGTGGGATGCATCCCCTCGGTAAAAGCGATCAAACGCCCGCTCACTCAAGTCCGCAGGGATGTCTGATGTTGGGTTTTCAAACGACAACTTAAAAGCCCCGTCTGCTTGCTCAAGCGTGACATGAATCCACCCATGTGCTTGGTTGTAATTCACCGCATTGGCATACAAGTTGTGAATGAGTTGATGCGCCAAGGTTTTGTCGCAACGCCAAATCACATGAGGTGCAATGGTGCTAGAAATTTTCAAATTCGATTGGAACGAATGGGCATCTTTGACCAACTGCGTCAGCAACAAACTCAAATTCACATCGGTTAGCTCTTGCTTCAAACTGTTGGCATCTGCGCGAGACAACAGCAAAAGCTTTTCTGTGATTTCAATCAAACGCTCGACCTCATCACTCATGCTGCGCATGCGAATTTGAGCATCTGAACCCATCGGCAAATCGTGAATCAAGCGCTCGACGTTGCCACGCAAAATGGTGAGCGGCGTTCTCAACTCGTGCGATGCATCAGAGGCAAAGCGACGCGCTTTGGTGAAGCTGTCGTTCAAGCGAAAACGCAAATCATCAAACACTTTGACCAAGGCTTCAAATTCTTTGAAAGGCGCTTGCAACACAATGGATTGATCCAACGTATTCGCGGTCAGCTTGGCCATGTTGTTTTGTATAGAAGCGATGGGCCGCATCACCACATAGGTTAAGTAGAGCGTCAATGCCAGCAGCGTGACAAGAATCGTTGGCAACACGTAAATGGTGTTGCGATCACGCAATGCCCACACACGCAGCATCAAAGCATCAATCTCCGCCCCATCCAGCCAAATTTCAGAGCCTTTCAATCGGTCTTTGAACCGAACCGCGTACCAACTCTGCGAGCCGATCGCGCCATGCGAAAACTCAACATGACCTTGAGTCGAAGCCGCATCACCTCGCCAAAAATCATTGGCCTTCAACAAAGACCGACACACAGGAAAGGCAGGGATGTCAACGGTATCTTTTGCGCTGTCACACAGCACATAAAAATCAGAAATATTGCTGAACAAACTACCTTTTTCAAGTGCCTTGAAGCAGCTTAGAAACTCGTCGGGGCGCTGAAAATGATCTTCACATTTTTCTAGCGCCACGCCCATTTCTTGATGGATGCGGGTTTGCAACTGATCGGTTAAAAAATGCTGCGCCGTCAAACGATTGGCAACAATCACGACCGCCGTGATCAAAACCACATGCAAAAAGATACGTACCTTGAACGACTTTTTCATGACTCAAGCCTCCACGCGTAAGCGATAACCCACACCGCGCACAGACTCTATCGGCGATACACGCCCATTGCTGCCGCGCTCAAGCTTTCGCTTGATGCGACGCACGCACACATCCACCACATTGGTTTCTGGATCGAAGTTAATTTCCCACACGTGTTTGAGAATTTGTTGACGCGAAAAAATATGTCCTGGTGAGCGCATCAAAAACGCCAACAAACTGAACTCGCGTTGGCTCAGGACAGCGTTGACATCAAACCACTGCACCTTGTGACTGACCACATCCAGCGTCAGATGGCTCAATGAAATTTGCTGCACTTGCTCAGGCATCTTGCGCTGCATCACGGCCTTGATGCGCGCCACCAGTTATTCCACAAAAAACGGTTTGGGCAAGTAGTCATCTGCGCCCATCTCAAAACCCATCAAGCGGTCGGGTAAATCGACTTTGGCACTGAGGATGATGACCGGCGTTGTAATGCCAGCCCCTCTTGCTTGATGCAAGAGGTCAAAACCATTGAGCTTGGGCAACATCACATCCAAGATCACCAAATCGTGCGCACCTACAAGCACTGCGGCGAGGCCTCGTTCACCATCATCGACATGCGTCACGTCATAGCCAGCGGCAGACAAACCCTTGATGACGAATTCTGCAATCTTGGCTTCGTCTTCAATCAACAAAATTTTCAAACCAACCATCCCTTGTTTTTGATTTGATTTCATTTTGAATCGATTAGTTCCAATTGAAAGGACAGGCCAAATGACATCTTCGTCATCGTTCGGCGCATGACGGGCATGTCACTAATCTAGCGTGAATGCGTGTCGATAGTTCAGGTGTAAACGCTCACAGAGAACCGCCATGCAACACCTACCGCCCATCGCCAGCACGCCAGCCCACCTGGAAGACCCCGTGATCAGCGCGGTAACGTCGATCGCCAGCACGGCCCCGACGCCCTCCGCTTCCGCGACATCTCAAGCACACGCCCCCAGCGTGATTGCGGTGTCGTTTGCGTTTGACAGCATTGAAAAAACACTCAATGTGGTCATCAAAGATGAGCGATCTGGTGAGGTTGTGAGAACTATTGAATACACACACATGCCTGCCGATATCCACCGAAGCGACAAGCTGAACGGATTGCTTCTGGACCAATTCGTTTAGCGCTTCAACGTGTATCCACGCCTAAATTAGTCATATAGCCATAAGTTATCTAGCCTGCGAGACAATCGCAGTATGAGCATCAGCCACTACATCAAAGACATCGGACGCGGCCGCGACGGCGCGCGTGCGCTGGACCGTGCACAAGCCGCTGATTTGATGGGCCAAATCTTGGATGGTCATGTCACCGATTTAGAGCTGGGTGCCTTTTGCATAGCCATGCGCATCAAGGGCGAAACCGACCAAGAAATGGCTGGCTTTCTAGATGCCACACATGCGCGCTTGCAGCACATCAGCGCCACCAGCCCTGTGGTCGTACTGCCCAGCTACAACGGCGCACGCAAGCTACCCGTGCTCACACCTTTACTCGCCCACTTGCTGGCCCGCGAAGGCTTGGCCGTGGTGATGCACGGCACAGCCACCGAATCCACGCGCATCACCAGCCAAGCGGTGTTAAGCGCCATGGGTGTGACGGCCCTCGCCCAAGCACGCGCTGTCGCAGCGGGTGAGGTGGTGTTTGCCCCCACCGAAGTGCTCAACCCCAACCTCAAACGTTTGCTCGATGTGCGTCGCGTGGTGGGCCTGCGCAACCCCGCGCACAGCTTGGTCAAGCTGATGAACCCCACGACAGCTGCCGATGCCCTGCTGGTTAGCAGCTACACGCACCCCGAATATGCCGTGTCGATGGCCGCCACGTTTGAGTTGACCGGCGCACGCGCCCTGCTGCTGCGCGGTACTGAAGGCGAAGTGGTGGCCGATGCTCGACGCACACCGCAAATGGACGCTTTTGTGCGCGGCATGCGCACGCCCTTGGTGGAAACCCAAGCGGGCTCGCTCGTCAAACTGCCAGAGCTACCCACCGACATAGACGCAGCCACGACCGCACACTACACACAAGCCGTGCTCAGCGGAGATCTACCCGTACCTGCCCCACTGGCTGCGCAAGTGCAAGCCGTGCTGAAAGCCTTGAGCCTTTGACCATGACACACCCATCTCAACCCCTTGTCACCTTGGTCGGCGCTGGCCCGGGCGACCCTGAGCTACTCACGCTCAAAGCTGTCAAAGCCATTGCCTCGGCCACCATATTGCTGGTCGACGATTTGGTCAGCGACGCCATCACTGCCCATGCCTCGCCCACGGCACGCATCATCCATGTGGGCAAGCGCGGCGGCTGCAAATCGACCCCGCAAGCCTTCATTGAAAAACTCATGGCCCAAGAAGCGCTGGCGGGCGAAACCGTGGTGCGCCTCAAAGGCGGCGACCCGTTCATCTTTGGTCGTGGCGGCGAAGAGGTCGAGCACTTGCAGGCACAAGGCATCACGGTCACAGTCATCAACGGCATCACCTCCGGCTTGGCGGGCGTGACCTCGTTGGGCATTCCCCTCACCCATCGCGAACACGCGCATGGCGTGGTGTTCATCACCGGCCACGCCAAACAAGGTGCGGCTGACAGCGTGGACTGGGTGGCATTGGGTCAAACCGCGCAACAAGCCAAACTCACCTTGGTGATTTACATGGGCGTGACTGGCGCAGCGCAGCTCCAACAGTCGCTTCTGCAAAGCATGCGTGCCGACACACCTGTGGCCGTAATTCACCAAGTGAGCCTGCCTACGCAGCGCCATGTGGTGTGCGAGCTGCAGCAGTTGCATGACACCATCATTCGCGAGCAACTGGCGAGCCCGTCTGTCATCGTGATTGGCGATGTATTCAAAGGCTTGCTGGCGATGCAACACGGCGCTGAATTGCAAGCCTCTGTGGGCTGAGTGCTCAGCGCCAAAGCGCAGCACCACTAAACTCGCCGCATGAAAATTTTTGACGTTGTGATCGTGGGCGCCGGTGCTGCCGGTTTGTTTTGTGCAGGCGTGGCTGCGCAACAAGGCTTACAAGTGCTGGTGCTGGACCACAGCGAGAAAGTGGCCGAAAAAATTCGCATCTCCGGCGGAGGCCGAAGCAACTTCACCAACCGCGAGCTTGATGTTCGCGCCCCGCACAAACACTTCTTAGGCGACAACCCTCAGTTTTGCCGCAGTGCGCTATCACGCTACACGCCGCAAGACTTTGTGGCACTCATGCAAAAGCACGACATCCCGTTTCACGAAAAGCACAAAGGCCAGCTGTTTTGTGACCGCTCCGCCGAAGACCTGATTCAAATGCTCTTGGCCGAATGCAACGGGTCAGCCAATGGCGGCAACGTCACGCGCTGGCAGCCCTGCAGCCTCAAGGCCATTCGCTACTCAGATGCAGCGCCCGAGGCGCAACGCTACGAAGTCGACACCAGTCAAGGCACAGTGCACGCAGCGGCTGTAGTGGTCGCTACCGGCGGCTTGTCCATCCCAAAAATTGGCGCGACCGACATTGGCTATCGACTGGCCAAGCAATTCAACCTGCGCTTGGTTGAGCCCCGTCCCGGCCTTGTGCCCCTCACCTTTGACGACAAAGCTTGGGCGCCCTATGCACAGCTCTCAGGCCTGTCGCTGCCTGTGCGCATCGAAACAGGCGCCAAGAAAACCCTGCAAAGCTTTGACGAAGATTTGCTCTTCACCCACCGCGGCTTATCGGGCCCAGGTGTGCTGCAGATCTCCAGCTATTGGCAAGCAGGCACTGATTTGCGCATCAACCTCGCCCCCGAGGTGGACTTGCAAGAGGCACTCATGGCCGCCAAGCAACAGTCTAAAAAGCTCATTGCCAACGAACTGAACGCATGGGTCCCATCGCGCTTGGCAGACACCTGGGCCAGCCAAGACCCTGCGTGGCAACGCCCCGTAATTGAAGCCAGCGACAAAGCCCTGAACCTCTTGGCCCAGCGCCTGAGCGCTTGGCCCCTCACCCCCACGGGCACCGAGGGCTACAAAAAAGCCGAGGTCACCGTGGGCGGCGTGGACACCCGTGATTTGTCGCAGCAAACCATGGAATCCAAACAGCCAGGCCTGTATTTCATTGGCGAAGTGGTGGACATCACCGGCTGGCTGGGCGGCTACAACTTCCAATGGGCTTGGTCCAGCGCGCACGCCTGCGCAAAAGCCTTGGGCGCCCATTTAAAACCGGCGGTTTAGTCGCTATAATTTCAGTCTTTGCTGGCAAACCCCCAACGGCCTGATCAACTTAATGTTGGGGAACACCGCAGGCATGGCGCTCAGGCACGATCTTCCTAGGCACCCTCTGACTGCAAATAATTGGAAAATTTGGTAATGACCACCATCCGTGTAAAAGAAAACGAACCGTTTGACGTCGCTCTGCGCCGCTTCAAGCGCACCATTGAAAAATTGGGTCTGTTGACCGACTTGCGCGCTCGCGAGTTCTACGAGAAGCCAACCGCTGAACGTAAACGCAAAAAAGCAGCAGCCGTGAAACGCAACTACAAGCGCATCCGCAGCATGCAGTTGCCCAAGAAGCTGTACTAATCAGCCTCTGCCCCAAAAAAGCTCGCTAGGGACGCCTCAGCGGGCTTTTTTTTCGAACAACTTTTCTCCCAAGGAACACACCATGAGCCTCAAAGCACAAATCACCGAAGACATGAAAACAGCCATGCGCGCCAAAGACAGCGTGCGCTTGGGCACCATCCGCTTACTTCAAGCTGCGATGAAGCAAAAAGAAGTCGACGAGCGCGTGGAGCTGGACGACGTCATGGTGATCGCCATCGTGGACAAGCTCATCAAGCAACGTAAAGACTCTGTGGCGGCCTATGTGTCAGCACAGCGCCAAGACTTGGCTGACATCGAAAGCAACGAAATGAAAGTGCTGGAGGTGTATTTGCCTCAGCGTTTGAGCGCCGAAGAAATCACCGCTGCTGTGAAAGCCATCGTGGCTGAAGTGGGCGCCACGGGTGCTGGCGACATGGGAAAGGTCATGGGCGCTGTGAAGGCTCAGTTGGCGGGCAAGGCTGATATGGGTCTGGTGTCTGCTGCTGTCAAGGCTGCGTTGGCGGGCTAAGGCTTGGCCTCTCTTGACTCACTGTTGTGGCTAAGGGGGAAGGACTCCCCTGCTCTTACTGTTGAAGTAAGAGCTTTGAGCGCAGCGACAAAACTTATGTAGAGCGCATAAAGCGAATGTGGTGTGGCGTGACTGTCCGTAGCGACATTCTGAGCGCAGCGAAGAGGAGCCTAGGGCAGTTACGCCACACCGCATTCGCGCAGAGACAAACTACAAAACCAAAATCGCAGCGAGCAAAAAGAGATTAGCTACCCGCCACCTTCATGCGATTGATCAACACAGAACCAATCGTCTTAGCCCCCATCGTGTAAGCATCCGAACCAATGGCTTCAATGCCTTGGAGCATGTCTTTCATATTCCCCGCAATGGTGATCTCTTGCACCGGATAGGCAATGCGACCGTTCTCCACCCAAAAGCCACTGGCTCCGCGTGAGTAGTCGCCCGTCACATAGTTCACGCCTTGGCCCATCAGCTCGATCACAAACAAACCGGTGCCTAGTTTTTTGAGCATGGCATCGAGGTCGTCTGCGCTTTGTGTGAGGCGTGAAGACATCACCAAGTTGTGCGAGCCGCCTGAGTTACCCGTGGTGGGCATGCCCAGTTTGCGGGCGGTGTAGCTGCTGAGGAAATAACCTTCTACGCGACCAGCATCCACCACACGACGTGCGCGAACGGTCACGCCTTCGTCGTCAAACGGCGAGCTGCCTTTGCCACGCATGACAAACGGATCTTCTGAAATATCAATGTGTTTAGGGAACACCGTGGTCCCCAACGAATCGAGCAAGAAGGTGCTCTTGCGGTACAACGCACCGCCGCTCACGGCTTGTACAAAACCGCCCAGCAAACCAGCGGCCACGGGCGCTTCAAACAACACAGGACATTCAATCGTGGCAATCTTGCGAGATTTCAAGCGGCTCAAGGCGCGCTCGGCTGCGTAGCGCCCAACTGACTCGGGTGAAGCCAACTCATGGGCATCGCGCATGGAGCTGTACCACGCGTCGCGTTGCATGCCGTCGCCCTTACCCGCAATGGGCGCCACCGAAATGGTGTGACGTGAGCTGGCATAGCCACCTCGAAAACCATGAGTGTGGGCACTGAAGAAATGGCTTTGTTGCGCCGACACCGCAGCACCTTCGCTGTTGGTAATGCGTTTGTCGGTTTGCATGGCCGCGGCTTCGCAACGCAGGGCAAGCGTGGCAGCATCAGCGCTGGTGATGTTCCAAGGATGGAACAAATCTAAATCGGGGTGGTGGGTGGCAATGTCTTTTTCGTCGGGCAAGCCAGCCACGGGGTCTTCGGCGGTGAAGCGGGCAATGTCGTAGGCCGCTTGCACGGTGCGCTCAATCGCGGCTTGCGAAAAGTCGGACGTGCTGGCGTTACCGCGGCGGTGGCCCAGGTACACCGTCACGCCCAATGATTTGTCGCGGTTACGCTCCACGTTTTCGAGTTCGCCTTTGCGTACCGACACGCTCAAGCCGCAGCCCTCAGACGCATCGGCCCCTGCATCGGTGGCCCCCAGCTTTTTGGCGTGCTTCAGGGCTGCATCGACGAGCGACTCAAAGTGCTCGCGGCTGTAGCTGAAACCTTGGGCAGGCGTGTGGGATGAGGCTTGGGTTTTGGAGGCTTTGGTCATATCGGCGGCTATGATACTGGCCACTGCGTTTGCTCTTTGTTTTGAAGGGCAAACCGACCTATTTAAAGCTCCCCAATTTATGTCACGTAAACCCAAAAAAGGTTACTTTGTCCGCGGCCAGTTCGTGGCTGAAGGTAGCGAACTCGACCTTGAACTCAAAGCCGAACTCAAAGGCACCGAGGGCCTGAGCCGCACTGACCGCAAAAAAGACAGCGACGACCGACAAGATTTGGGCGTCGAGCTGCTCACGCTGCGCACCGAGTTGATGGACCGCCTGAACACCCAAGGCCACATCACCGACCTGTTGCGCGAAGCACTGGCTGAAGCACGTCGCATCACCAACTTTGAAGGCAAGCGCCGTCAAATGCAGTTTGTGGGCAAACTCATGCGCAAGCTCAGCGAAGAATCAGTGGCAGCCGTCAAAGACGCGCTCAACGAGCAACGCATGGGCAGCACCAAAGACACCTTGGCCCTGCACTTGGCCGAAAGCTGGCGTGACCGCCTGATGGCCGAAGACACAGCTCTGCAAGAGTGGATGAACGACTACCCCAGCACCGACAGCCAACAGCTGCGCGCCTTGGTGCGTCAAGCGCGCAAAGACGACGCGACAACCAAAGCTGACATTGCAAAAGGGTTGCTGCCACGCCAAAGCCGCGCTTTCCGCGAAATTTTTCAACTCATCAAAGAACAGTTCAACCTCGTCGACGACGTGTTGCACACGCCCGATGAGGACGAAGAAAGCTACAAGCCATGACAGACACAACCTTGCCTACCCCAGATGCCCGTTGCGACACCATCAAGGTTGGCATCGTGTCCATCAGCGACCGTGCCTCTAGCGGCACTTACGAAGACAAAGGCCTGCCCGCTTTGCGCGATTGGTTGGGCCATGCTTTGTACAACCCGATTGAATACGTCGAGCGCCTGATTCCCGACGAACAAGCCAACATCAGCCAAGCGTTGATTGAGTTGGTGGATGCCGGTTGCGCCTTGGTGCTCACCACCGGCGGCACAGGCCCCGCCAAGCGCGATGTGACGCCAGAGGCCACATTGGCCGTGGCCCACAAAGAAATGCCAGGCTTTGGCGAACAAATGCGCCAAGTGAGTTTGAAATTTGTGCCCACCGCCATCCTGTCACGCCAAGTGGCGGTGATTCGTGACGAGTGCCTCATCATCAACTTGCCCGGTCAACCCAAATCCATCCAAGAAACCTTGGGTGGTTTGAAAGACGCAGAGGATAAACAAGTGGTGGACGGTATCTTTGCTGCGGTGCCCTACTGCATCGACTTGATTGGCGGACCGTACATTGAAACGCGCGATGCGTTTTGCAAAGGCTGGCGTCCTAAGACCGCGTTGAAATCTAAACGCGTGTGACGCAACACACGCCCACAAAAAAGCCCGCTGACTCAGCGGGCTTTTTTACTTCTGGGTGCTGCCTGCACCGATCTTTTGCACAACCGGCTCATCACCCGACATATCAAAGTAGATGCCATCAAAAAATAGTTTCACCATCGGCAGATCGTTGCCAGGTGCGCTGCGGCTAGGCATGAACTGCAACACCTCAAACACATAGTGATTGAGCGTGTCCACAAACTTGTCAAAGTGCGGCATCTCCACGTCAAACATGGGCTTCACCAGGATCTTCCACTGCCCAACCATCAGCGGGTCTTCACAAACCGTCACATCACACACGATGTCACTGGTCACCAAACCGTATTGCTCTAAGTCAAACGTGAACTGGCCCTCAAAAGCCCCAACAGGATTCAAAGTCGCCCACAAGCGCTTGGGGTACACATTCAAAAAACGCATCGTCAATCCAACAGTTGGTTGATGCGTGCCGCCTCAAAGTGCTCTTGTCGAGCAGCATCTGTAGGCACGCAATCGGGTTTGGCTTGACCTGCAGAGAGCTGTTCAATGGCTTTCCACAACAAAGCAATTTGGTGTTCTTGTGACGTAGCGTTGTCAATCAAGCCACGCATGGCTTGGCTCACAGGGTCGTCGTTTTGCGTGACGCCATAGGCTGAGAAGCCCATCTTGGATGCGGCTTCTTCACGCTTCGCATCGGTCTCAGCTTGGATGATGCGTGCGGGGTTGCCCACCGCAGTGGCACCTGCAGGCACGGGCTTGGTCACCACAGCGTTGCTGCCCACTTTGGCACCGTCGCCCACGGTGAAACCGCCCAACACTTTGGCGCCTGCGCCAATCACCACATCTTTGCCCAGCGTGGGGTGGCGTTTTTCGCCTTTGTAGAGCGACGTGCCGCCCAAGGTCACGCCTTGGTAAATCGTGCAGCCGTCACCAATCTCGGCGGTCTCGCCCACCACCACGCCCATGGCGTGGTCGAAAAACACGCGGTCCCCAATCTTGGCGGCGGGGTGAATTTCAATGCCGGTGAACCAGCGCGAGATGTGAGAAACAAAGCGGCCCAACCACTTGAAGCCGATGTTCCAGCAGCCGTGCGCCAAGCGGTGCAGCAGCACCGCGTGCAAGCCGGGGTAGCAGGTCAGCACTTCCCAGCGGCTTCGAGCGGCGGGGTCGCGGTCCAAAATGCATTGAACATCAGAGCGTAGGCGTGAAAACATAGTGGCGTGATTATCGTTGCCTGAATAGATGCTTTTGGGGCTGCATTTTTAGGCTTGTTTTTGGTCCGCAGTTTTGGCAGCTTGCGACATGGTTTTGGCAATGCCACGCAAGATGTGAATTTCCTCTTGCGTCACCTGTGCGCGGTTGAACAACTGGTTCAAACGCGGCATGAGTTTCTTCGGCGCTTCCGGGTCTAAAAAGCCGATGTCGGTGAGCGACTGCTGCCAATGATCGAGCAAGCCTGCGAGTTGTTGGGCATCAGCCAAGACTGCACCGCTGCCAACACCGCTAGCCAGTGCGTCAGCCGTGGCTGCTTTGGGCGAGGCCGCATCCTCCGTCGATGAGGCCTGCAACACCTCTTGCGCCATGCTGGCCAAGCCGCCCATCGCTTCGCGCCAGTCATAAGCCAACACCTGCACCGCCGCGCCCAAGTTCAGCGAACCAAACTTCGGGTCCGTCGGAATGCTCAGGCAGGTGTGGCAGCGGTACACATCTTCGTTGCGCATGCCAAAGCGCTCAGAGCCAAACAAAAAGCCCACGCCAAAGTCGGCGTTCTGCTTGTGCTCGGCGGCCAAGGTCGCAAAGTGCGGGCGGGGTTCCAGCGTAGGGGGGCCAAAGTCGCGTGGCGTCATCGCCGTGGCGCACAGGTGGTGCAGGCCGTCTATCGCCTCATCCAAGGTCGCCACGATGCGGGCGTTGGCCAACACATCCAGGGCGCCGCTGGCACGCTGGATGGTCTCTTCGCGGCGCAGCACGTTGTCCCAGCGGGGCGCGACCAGCACCAAATCGGTGAACCCCATGACCTTCATGGCGCGGGCTGCCGAGCCCACATTGCCGGCGTGGCTGGTGTTTATTAGGATGAAGCGGGTTTTCATGGGTGTTTTGTCAGTCTTCGCGCGTAAAATCTGCGCCATTGTCGCCGCCCGCATCGCCGGGCGTTCATCTTCGGCCTGTTTGGGCCAGCTCTTCATAAAATCTATGTCGTCCTCTTCTTCTGTACACCCCATGCTCAACGTGGCCGTCAAGGCTGCACGCGCCGCCGGCGCCATCATCAACCGCGCCGCGCTCGACGTGGAAGCGGTGCGTATTTCACAGAAGCAAGTGAACGACTTTGTGACTGAAGTTGATCAAAACAGCGAACGCGTCATCATCGAGACCCTCCTCACCGCCTACCCCGACCACGGCATCTTGGCCGAAGAGTCTGGCTCTGTGCACGGCAACCCCAACGCGGACCACATCTGGATCATCGACCCGCTGGACGGCACGACCAACTTCATCCACGGCTTCCCCTACTACTGCGTGAGCATCGCTTTGCAAGTGCAAGGCCGCTTAGAGCAAGCCGTCATTTACGACCCCACTCGCAACGACCTCTTCACCGCCACCAAAGGCCGTGGCGCGTTCATGAACGACCGCCGCATCCGCGTGAGCAAACGCACCCGCTTGGAAGAATGTTTGCTGGCCACGGGCTTCCCATTCCGTCCCGGTGATGACTTCAACAAATACCTCAGCCTGATGGGCGACGTCATGCAACGCACGGCGGGTTTGCGCCGCCCCGGCGCTGCTGCGCTCGACTTGGCCTATGTGGCCGCAGGTTTCAGCGATGGCTTCTTTGAACTCGGCTTGAAGCCTTGGGACATGGCCGCAGGCGCGCTGCTGATTACCGAAGCCGGTGGCTTGGTGAGCAACTTCACGGGCGAAGGCCCCTACCTTGAACACGAAGAGTGCTTGGCCGCCCCTCCCCGCATCTACGCGCAGTTGGTGCCCATCACGCAAAAATATTCCAAGTTTGCAGGCGCAGACGACAAGCGCGCCGCCAGCACGGCAGCCAAAACTTTGAGCCTGTCACGCCAAGCGCCAGACGCGCCGCTGTAAACCTTTCAACATTTTTCTGGCAGGCACTGCGATGCGTGATTTGTCTGGACACACACCCATGATGCAGCAGTACTTGGGGCTCAAAGCTGACCACCCCGAGACGCTGTTGTTCTACCGCATGGGCGACTTTTACGAGTTGTTCTTTGCGGACGCTGAGAAGGTCACGCGCCTGCTCGACATCACGCTCACGCAACGCGGCCAGTCCAATGGCGAACCCGTGGTGATGGCCGGTGTGCCATTTCACTCGCTCGAAACCTACCTCTCCCGCCTGATCAAGCTCGGCGAATCCGTGGCGATTTGCGAGCAAGTGGGCGATGTGGCGACAAGCAAAGGCCCCGTCGAGCGAAAAGTGGTGCGCGTGGTCACACCGGGCACGCTGACCGACAGCGCCTTGCTCAGCGACAAAACCGAAGCCTACGTATTGGCTATTCACCAAAGCGACCGCGCGGGTTGCGGCTTGGCATGGCTCAGCGTCACGCAAGGCTTGGTGCATTTGGCCGAGTGCGACACGTCCGAGCTGCCCAACTGGATTGCCCGCGTAGCCCCAAGCGAAATCATTTACAGCGCCGAAGTCAGCCCCGCGTTTGAGCAACAGCTGAAAAACTTCTGCAGCAACCTTGGCCTGCCCGCCCAAGTACGCCCTGCGTTTCAGTTTGATGCCGCTTTGGGTGGCCGCAAGCTGCTGGAACATTTGCAAGCAGCCTCGCTCAATGCGTGGAACGCACAAGACGTGGTGCAAGCCCACGCCGCCGCCGCCGCACTGCTGGCCTACGCTGAACACACCCAAGGTCGCGCCCTCACACACGTGCACGGCGTGTACGTGGCGCGCAACGATGCGCTGATCGACCTGCCGCTCACCACACGTCGCAACTTAGAGCTGACCCAAACCCTGCGCGGCGAAGACTCGCCCACCTTGTTCTCATTGCTCGACACCTGCATGACGGGCATGGGCAGCCGCCAGCTCAAAAACTGGTTGCTCTCGCCAGAGCGCGACCGCGCCGGAGCCATGCACCGCTTGGCCGCTATTGAAGCGCTACAAGACAACCGCACACAAAGCTACAAAGTGCTGCGCGATGCCCTCAAAGGCTCGGGCGATGTGCAGCGCATCAGCGCACGCGTGTCGCTGCGCCAAGTGCGTCCGCGTGAATTGGTGTCCTTGGGTCAAGCGTTGCAAAAGGCGTTGCGCATTCAGCCGCTCATTCCCACCTCTCCTGCGCCGACAGCAGCGTTGAAGGCGGAGCGCTCGGCGGCGTGTCCCCCGCTCGCTGGGCGAGCTCCTCCTTTACCTTCGCAGAGCGCTCCGCCTGCAACGCTGCTGACGCAAATCGCCCAAGATATGGGCGTACCGCCCGAATGTGGTGCACTACTCGAACGCGCTTTGCTGCCCGAGCCCGCCGTCTTGGTGCGCGACGGTGGCGTCATCGGCCACGGCTACGACGCTGACCTGGACGAGCTGCGCGCCATCCAAAACAACTGCGACGGCTTCTTGCTTGAACTCGAAGCCCGCGAGCGCGAGCGCACCGGCATTGCCAACCTGCGCGTGCAGTTCAACAAAGTACACGGCTTTTACATCGAGGTCACGCAAGGCCAAATCGACAAAGTGCCGGCCGATTACACGCGCCGCCAAACCTTGAAAAACGCTGAGCGCTTCATCACGCCCGAGCTCAAGACCTTTGAAGACAAAGCGCTCAGCGCGCAAGAACGCGCTTTGGCTCGCGAGAAGTTTTTGTTCGAACAACTGCTGGACACCTTGCAGCAGTTCGTGCCCGCCCTCACCCGTTTGGCGCAAGCCGTGGCCACGCTGGACGCGCTGTGCGCCTTGGCCGAACGCTCGCTCACGCTGGGCTGGTGTGCGCCTGAGTTTGTGAAAACGCCGTGCATTGAAATCAGCCAAGGCCGCCACCCCGTGGTGGAAGCCCGCTTGGCCGAAACGCATGGCGTGGTGGCGGGCGGTGCCGCCAAAACCTTCATTGCCAACGACACCATGCTGGGCCACAAGCAACGCATGCAAGTCATCACCGGCCCCAACATGGGCGGTAAGTCGACCTACATGCGCCAAGTCGCCATCATCGTGTTGCTGGCCAGCCTCGGCAGCCATGTGCCAGCCACGGCGTGCCGACTTGGGCCGATTGACGCCATCCACACCCGCATCGGCGCGGCTGATGACTTGGCCAACGCGCAATCAACCTTCATGCTGGAAATGACCGAGGCCGCGCAAATCTTGCACGCTGCCACGCCCCACAGCTTGGTGTTGATGGACGAGATTGGCCGCGGCACCTCCACCTTTGACGGCTTGGCCTTGGCCAGCGGCATTGCCACGCACTTGCACGACAAGACCCAAGCCTTCACGCTGTTTGCCACGCATTACTTTGAACTCACCGAGTTCCCGGCCAACCACCGCGCGGCGGTGAACGTGCATGTGAGCGCGGCCGAGTCGGGCGCCAGCATTGTGTTTTTGCACGAAATTCAGCCTGGCCCTGCCAGCCGCAGCTACGGTATTCAAGTGGCCCGCTTAGCTGGCATGCCTTCTGCTGTACTTAGCCATGCCCGCCATGCGCTGGCCTCGCTCGAAGCCGGGGCTGACGCATCGAAGGTACAAGTCGACCTCTTTGCCCCACCACCGTTGCAAGACGATGTAGGCCCCAGCCCTCTGCAAGCCAAACTGGCCGAGATCGACCCCGACAAACTCAGTCCACGCGATGCGTTGGACGCTCTGTATCAATTGAAGAAACTGTTATGACCTACTGCGTCGGTATCAAACTCAAAGCGGGCCTCGTGTTCTTGTCCGACTCGCGCACCAACGCGGGCCTCGACCAAATCAGCACCTTCCGCAAAATGATCGTGTACGAGAAGCCGGGCGACCGTTTCATGGTGTTGTTGTCGGCAGGCAATTTGTCCATCTCGCAATCGGTGCGTGAGATCTTGCAAGTCGAGCAACTCAAAGACACCCCCGAGAGCGAACCCATCACCATCTGGAACGCCAAGAGCATGTTTGATGCGGTGCGCGTATTAGGCGCTGCCATTCGCCGTGTGCACGACCGTGATGCAGCGGCCCTCAAAGCCTCGGGTGTGGACTTCAATGTGTCGCTCATCTTTGGTGGGCAAATTGCAGGCGAAGGCATGCGTTTGTTCCAGGTGTACTCACCCGGCAACTTCATCGAAGCCACGGCTGAAACACCCTACTTCCAAATTGGCGAATCCAAATACGGCAAGCCCGTGCTTGACCGCGTGTTGCATCCAGACACCCCGCTGGACGAAGCCGCCAAGTGTGCGTTGGTGTCGATGGACTCCACACTCAAGTCCAATCTCTCTGTTGGTCTGCCGCTCGATATGGTGGTTTACGAAGCCGACAAGTTTGAAAGCGACAAGGTGGTTTGCATTGACGAAAACAATCCGTACTTTCAGATGATGCACAACACATGGGGCGAAAAACTGCGCGAGGTGTTTGATGGCATCGACGACCCCGTGTGGGACGGCACAGCCACCGCCACGCCCCTGCTGCAACCTGCACAGCGTGTGCAAGCTTTGAAGAAAATTCAAACCCCAGACGACAAACTCATCTGACCGGCATGACACAACCGCTCATCGTTTTCTCGCACGGCAACAGCTTTCCCGCTTGCACCTACCGCGTCATGCTCGACGCCGTTCGTGCGCGTGGCTTTCGCGTCGAGGCCATCGACAAATTTGGCCACGACACGCGCTACCCCGTCACAGACAACTGGCCGCACTTGGTGCAGCAGCTGACCGACTTTGCCACGCCCTTGGCTGCGCAAAGCGGCCCCGTGTTTTTGGTGGGCCACTCGTTGGGCGGCATCCTCAGCATGATGGTGGCAGCCAAGCATCCCGAGCTGGTACGTGGCGTGGTGTTGCTCGATTCGCCCATGCTGGGCGGCTGGAAAGCCAAGCTGCTCAAAGTCGGCAAGCGCGTGCCAGGCGCTGAGGTGTTTTCACCGGCGGCCATCAGCCGCAAGCGTCGCACCACTTGGTCCAGCGAAGCTGAAGTGATGGAGCACTTTCAAAGCAAAAAACTGTTTGCCAAATGGCATCCACAAGTGCTGCAAGACTATGTGAAATACGGCACGCACGATGAACAAACCGCACAAGGCACACGCCGCGTGCTGAGCTTTGACCGCGACGTGGAAAGCGCCATTTACAACGGCCTGCCCGACCATTTGGAAACCTATTTCAAACGCCACCCACTCAAATGCAAAGCTGCCTTGGTTGGCGGCTTGCAATCGCGTGAGTTGAAACAAGTGGGCTTAGATTTCAGCCGTCGTGTCACGCACGGCCGCGTGATGAAGATAGATGGCACGCATCTGTTTCCGATGGAGCATCCGTTGGTGGCAGCGGCGGCTGTAGAAACCGCGCTGCTGAATTTGATTGGCTGATTAAGCCGCCCAAGTCACCGTGCCGGTCCACGCTGTGGCCAGCACCACAATGCCAAACACAATGCGATACCAAGCAAATGGAATGAAACTGTGACTGGCGATGTAGCGCAGCAACCAACGCACACAAATCCACGCGCTGATGAATGAGAACACCAATCCCACGGCAAACACGGGCGCATCAGCCATGCTGAGCAGATCGCGTTCTTTGTAAAGGCTGTACGCACCCGCGCCAATGAGCGTCGGGATGGCCAGGTAAAACGAAAAGTCAGTAGCCGCTTTGCGCGACAAGCCCAGCAACATGCCACCAATGATGGTCGCGCCGCTGCGGCTTGTGCCGGGAATCATGGCCAAGCACTGAACCAAGCCAACTTTCAAAGCGTCGGTAGCCGACATGGCTTCCACCGTTTCAATGCGCGCTGGCTCAACTGCTGGCTCTTCTTCGCCCTCAGGCTTGGCACGGCCCCAGCCTTCGGCCCACAAGATGATGAAGCCGCCAATGATGAAAGTGCTAGCCACCACGGTGGGCGTGAACAAATGCGCTTTGATGAACTTGCCAAACAACAAGCCCAGCACCACGGCAGGCACAAAGGCGATGAACACGTTCAAAGCAAAACGACGCGCATCGACCTGCGTAGGCAACGCCACCACAGTGCTGAAAATCTTTTGCCAGTAAACAATGATCACGGCAAAGATCGCGCCAGTCTGAATGGCAATGTCAAACACCTTGGCTTTGTCGTCATCCATACCCAGCAATGCGCCAGCCAAAATGAGGTGACCTGTCGATGAAATAGGCAAAAACTCGGTCAAACCTTCGACCACACCCATGACGGCGGCTTTGAGCAATAAAACGATATCCATACAACTCCTTAAACTTGCTCAATTATCGAGGGTATGCCCGCCTAAAATCTCCCTATGACGAAACCCGCCAACCCCGCGACAGAACAAGACCACAAACCCAGCAACTTTTTGCGCCAAATCATCGAAAACGATTTGGCCCAAGGCACTTACGCCAGCCGCCGCTGGGCGGGCAGCCCAGGGGACGCAGCGCATCACGCCAAGGGCGAGCCAGACCCTGCCAAGATTCGCACGCGTTTCCCACCCGAGCCCAACGGCTACTTACATGTGGGCCACGCCAAAAGCATTTGCATCAACTTCGGTTTGGCGCGTGACTACGGTGGCGTGTGCCACCTGCGCTTTGACGACACCAACCCCGAAAAAGAAGACACCGAATACGTCAACAGCATCATCGACGCAGTGCAGTGGCTGGGCTTTAGCTGGAGCCAACCGGGCAACGACAAAGCCTACCAAGCCAGCGACTATTTCGACTTCATGTACCGCGCCGCAGAGGCCTTGATTGAAGCGGGCCACGCCTACGTGGACGAACAAACGCCAGAAGAAATGCGCGTCAACCGTGGCGACTTTTCTAAGCCCGGCGTCAACAGCCCTTTCCGCGCGCGTACCCCCGCTGAAAACCTTGCACGCTTTCGCGAAATGCGCGATGGCAAGTTGGCCGATGGTGCAGCCGTGCTGCGCGCCAAGATTGACATGGCCTCGCCCAACATCAACCTGCGCGACCCAGCCATCTACCGCATTCGCCGTGCCACACACCACAACACGGGCGACACCTGGTGCATCTACCCGATGTACACCTTTGCCCACCCCATCGAAGACGCGCTGGAGCAAATCACACACAGCATTTGTACGCTGGAGTTTGAAGACCAACGCCCGTTCTACGACTGGCTGATGGACCGCCTGTGCGAGTGCGGCCTGCTGGCTGCACCTGCGCCTAAGCAATACGAGTTCTCGCGCCTCAACCTCACCTACGTCATCACCAGCAAACGCAAACTCGCGCAACTGGTGAACGAAGGCAAGGTCAACGGCTGGGACGACCCCCGCATGCCAACAATAGTCGGCCTGCGCCGCCGTGGCTACACACCCGAGAGCCTGCAACTGTTTGCCGAACGCATTGGCGTGACCAAGAGCGACAGCTGGATTGACTACAGCACGCTTGAAGGCTGCTTGCGCGAAAGCCTAGAAAACACCACGCACCGCGCTATGGCCGTGCTGGACCCCGTCAAACTCGTGCTCACCAACTGGGACGAAGTGATGGGTGCGGGCCACTTAGAGCCTTGCACACAACCTGCACTGCCCCACGCAGATGAAGGCGCTGAAGTGCCCACACGCCATTTCAAAATTGGCAAAGAAGTGTGGATTGAGCATGACGACTTTTTGGAAGAGCCCGTCAAAGGCTACAAACGCCTCTACCCCAGCAATAAAGTGCGCCTCAAAGGCGGCTACGTGATCGAGTGCACGGGCTGCACAAAAGATGCGGCGGGCAACATCACCGAGGTGCAAGCCAACGTCATCCCCGACACCAAGAGCGGCACACCCGGCAGCGCCACCGTTAAGGCCAGCGCTGCCATCACTTGGGTGGGCGTGGACGACGGCCTGCAAGCAGAAGTGCGCATGTATGACCGCTTGTTCACCGACGCACAACCCGACGCAGGCGGCAAAGACTTTCTAGCCGCCCTCAACCCCGACAGCCTGAAAGTGGTGACCGCGTATGTAGAGCCGTCATTGGCACACGTACCCGCCGGTGCGCACTTTCAGTTTGAACGCCACGGCTATTTTGTGACTGACCGCGTGGACCATGCGGGGGGTAAGTTGGTGTTTAACAAGATCACTGGCTTGAAAGATACTTGGGCGAAGTAAGCAATGGCAATGCTTGACGAACAGTTGGTTGAAGAATGGCTTAACCGTCAGAACTTCTTCACCATGCGCGGCATCAAGCAAGGTGTTGATGAAATCGATTTGCTTGGCGTTCGCTCGTCGCCATCAGGCCATGAGTTTTGGCATGTTGAGGTGCAAATCAGTTATCGCCCAATCGGATATATCGGTGGAGATTCAAGCGCTAGAAAACGAAGTTCTATTGAAATAAAAGAAGGCATTCAGGCTTGGGTTGAAAAGAAGTTCACTTCAAAGAAAAAAGTGACATGCCGGAATGCGATTGTTCCTAATGTGAACTGGCGATACGTTTTAGTTCATGGTGTTGTGAGAGATGCAACCGAGCTTGATTACATGAAAGATTTAGGCGTTTCATTAATTTCCTACAAACAAGTCCTATTAGATTTGCAGCAAGAAACGAAATCACAAAGTTCTTCTGCGGCAAGCAGCATCATCGACATGCTTCATTACATTCAAAATTAGCATTACTGACTGCCACTTAACCAAAGCTCAAGCCACAAACAAACTGCATATAGCCATGCAAAGCTAAAAAGCTTGCATGACTTCAAAACCCCGAACACCAGATCGTATTAGCAAATATGCTAATATTCAACCGCCATCAAATTGGCAAGTCACCTATTACAACGAGCGCGTCCAACGCGATGTATGGGCCATGCCAGCGGGCATCGTGGCTGACTATTTGCGGTTGACTGAAGCGATGGCACTCTATGGCGCAGACCTTCGCATGCCGCACTCACGTGCAATGGGCGGTGGTTTGTTTGAGCTACGCCCGAAAGGGCCTGAAGGAATTGGACGGGTGTTTTATTGCACGCAAGTGGACAAGACCATTGTGGTACTGCACTCGTTCGTGAAGAAAACTCAAGAGACTCCAGACGCAGAAATGCGCGTGGCACGCAAACGATTAAAGGATGTGCAACATGGCTAACACCGGATACAAACCCGTGCCGCATGATGCGGGTTTTAAAAAGGCATTGCTCGCCAAGCCCGGCGTAAAGAAAGCCTACGACGCACTGGAAGAAGAATATTCCACGCTGCACGCCATGCTGGATGCGCGTTTGGCCGCGGGCCTCACCCAAGCCGATGTGGCTGCGCGCATGGGCACCACGGTGTCGGCTATTTCTAGGCTTGAGTCGTCGCTGCGCAGCGAAAAACACTCACCATCTTTTTCCACGCTTCGCAAATACGCGCAAGCCTGTGGCAAAAAGTTGGTGGTGCAGATGGTTTAACAACACCAAATCACCCAATATCCCCAAACCAGCAAACCACCGCTGGCTTGGCTATGCTTCCCCCCTTAAAGGAACTTAATCAATGCCTACTCTTCTCGACAAATTGCAATGGCGCTACGCCGCTAAAAAAATGGATGCCACCAAAGTGGTGCCTCAAGACAAAGTGGAGCGCATCATCGAAGCGGCTCGCTTAGCGCCTACATCGAGCGGCTTGCAGCCGTTTGAAATTATTTTGGTTACCAACCCCGAAGTTCGCGCCAAGATTCAAGCCAGCGCACACGGCCAAGCACAGATCACCGAAGGCTCTCACCTCTTGGTGTTTGCTGCGTGGGACACCTACACGGCTGATCGCATCAACATGATGTTCGACCTGACCAACGCCCAACGTGGCGGCACCAACGAAGGCTGGGAAAACTACCGCCAAATGTTGTTGGCCAACTACCCTGCGCGTGACGCGCATGTGAACTTTGAACACGCCGCTCGCCAGGCCTACATTGGCTTGGGTGCATCTTTGATCGCTGCAGCGTTTGAAGAAGTGGACGCTACGCCAATGGAAGGTTTCGACCCGAAAGCCGTGGACGAAATTTTGAACTTGCATGCACGCGGTTTGCGCAGCGTGGCCATCATGCCTTTGGGCTACCGCTTGGCTGAGCAAGACTGGCTCGCACCACTCAAGAAAGTGCGCCGCCCACGCGAGCAGTTCGTGACCGAAGTGAAGTAATTACTTCTTCTCGACGGGATTGGCCGTCAACAAGTTAGCCGAGTAAGCGCGCATAAATTCGCGAGCTTTCTCAGGCTTCGTATTGAGCCACGCGTCATACGCGCCCTCACCCAAGATGACGGGCATGCGTTTTTCGTTGCCGTTTTGTTGGTATCGGTGCAGCAAGGCATGGCTGTTGGCATTCACCGTCAGCAGTGTGAAGCTGATGATTTCTGTGCCGTCTTTGGCCCAACGCTCCCAAATGCCCGCCACGCCCATGGGCTTGCCGTCCACACGGGTGATGCGCGTGGGCACGGCTTTGCCGCTGCGCCAGTCGTCTTCAAAAAAGGCCATCATGGGCACGATGCAGCGCTGGCCTGCGAGCCATGCATCGCGAAAGTTGTTGGACGTAGTGACGGTTTCTGAGCGGGCATTTACCATCTTGGTGGAACGCAGCTTGGCGTCCGATGCCGACTTGACCCACTGGGGCACAAAACCAAACTGACCCACAGCCAATTCGCGCACCGGTTTTGCATCAGGTTCAGCACCTTCAGCCGCAGGCACATTGCGCACAAACAGGCCCAGCTTGCGCGGCCACAGGTCGCGCTCAAAGGCAATTTCGGGGGCTGCCACATCAAAGGCATCGGGGTACATCGCGGCGTTTTGCACGCTTTCAAAATGGGCAGTCATGCAGCCATGGTAGCCGCGTGCACTAAACCAATGCAGCGCGCCTGATACGCTCTAGCCTTCGTTCGCTTTTCATCTTCCATGCTGATTCGTTTTAACAAGCCCTACGGCGTGCTGAGCCAGTTCACCCCCGAGGGAAAATGGCGCGGCCTGAAAGATTTCATCACCCTGCCCGGCGTGTATGTGGCCGGCCGCTTAGACGCCGACAGCGAAGGCCTGCTGCTGCTCACCGACGATGGCCAGCTGCAAGCCCGCATTGCCGACCCGCGCTTCAAGATGGAAAAAACCTACCTCGCGCAAGTCGAAGGCGTTGCCGATGACGCCGCGCTGCAAGCCCTGTGCAGTGGCGTGATGCTCAACGACGGCATGACCCTGCCCGCCCGCGCCCGTGCCGCAGAAGCGCCCGCCTACCTGTGGGAGCGCGACCCGCCCATTCGTGTGCGGCAAACCAAACCTACGTCTTGGATAGAGCTGACCATCCGCGAAGGCCGCAACCGCCAAGTGCGCCGCATGACCGCCGCCGTGGGCCTGCCCACGCTGCGCTTGATACGCACCCACATTGGCCCGTACAGCGTGCAGGATTTACCACTGGCAACTTGGCAAGAAACACAATAAAACCCAAATAGGGTACGATATACCCCATTATGGGTATTTCAAACATTTCCAACCTGGCAGATGCGCTGTTCCCCAAAGTGCGCCAACGCGTGCTGGCAGTGCTGTTTGGACAGCCCGACCGAAGCTTTTATGCGAACGAGGTGATTGCACTCGCGCAGTCAGGCACAGGCGCGGTGCAGCGCGAGCTGGCAGATATGGCGCAAGTCGGCTTGATCACCGTGACCAAGGTGGGTAACCAAAAACACTTCCAGGCCAACACGAAGTCACCGGTGTACACCGAGCTGCGCGGCTTGGTGCTTAAAACCGTGGGGCTGGCCGATGTGCTGCGCAGCGCCCTAGCCCCTTTGGTCAATCGCATCGACACCGCATTTGTGTACGGCTCAATGGCCAACCAACAAGACACCGCTCAAAGCGATGTGGATGTGCTGCTAGTGAGCACCACGCTTAGTTACGCCGATGCATTTGGCGCACTGGAAAGCGCCAGCCAGCAGCTCAAGCGCAACATCAATCCAACGCTATACACACCCGACGAATTTGCCCAACGCCTAGACCAAGATCAGGCCTTCATCACCCGCGTGATGCAGCAGCCCAAGATTTGGTTAATAGGCAAGTTGGAGCAAACGGATGGACAACACCGCACTTGAGAACCTCAGTGGTCCCGGCAAAGCACTCAAAGTAGAAGCACCCGACGAGGCAGAGCTTGCGGGCCTGATACGCACCGGCACAGCCCGCTTGCACGATGCACACAACGAAGACCTGGCGTTAGAAAGCCAATTCGACTTGGCCTACAACGCAGCGCACGCGCTTTGCTTAGCCGCACTCAGGCGCAAGGGCTATCGGCCCAGCAACCGCTTTATCGTGTTTCAGGTGTTGCCCCACACACTGGGCCTTGGCCCAGAGGTTTGGCGTGTGCTTGATAAATGTCACAACACGCGCAACCTCGGCGAGTACGAAGGCATGCTGGATGTGAATGCGCGCTTGGTGGCCGACCTGATCACCGCCACACAGCGCGTGCTTGACGCGCTGAACGCGCAGCCTTGCTGATGTGACTTACCATTCCACTATCTCGATCCGAGACAACTACAACGAAGGTGATATGGCCAAAGGCGAACAACACAGCAACAAAATGACAAAGAAGCCTAAAAAGGACACGTCACCTCCCAAGACCTCCACCTCGGATCGTCCCAACCCTCCCACTACTTACGTCGCGCCACGCGGCAAGATCAAGAACAAGTAATGTCTGCCACCCTTGCTCTCGCCACCCTTCGCATTGCACTGACCGATTTGCGCAACAACGCGCTGACCGACCGTGCGTTCATACAAACCGCCGGCTCGCAAGAGGCATTGTTCAAAGCCCTGCCGCCTAAGTTTGAAGAGGTGTGGTTAGAGCTGGTGGACCGACTGGAATCGAGTGCTTTGTTCAGCGAAGAAAGCTGCTCATTCAGCCAAACCGATTTGCTAGACAACCTCGCGCTGGTGCTGGACAAAGCGGAAGCGAAATTAACCGCCACAAACTGACAGCCTAAGCATGACTGCCCCAGAGAATTTTGAAATCTTCACCGTCAAGGTGGAGCCCGCCGGCCTGCAATACGACGTGGAGGGTGAACTCACCCTGCTAGAAGCCGCCGAGATGTCACGCATCGAGCTGCCCAGCTCTTGCCGCAATGGCACATGCCGCACCTGCGTGTGCCGCCTTGTGAGTGGCGAAGTGGCCTACACCATCGAATGGCCAGGGTTGAGCGCCGAAGAAAAAGCCGAGGGCTATGTGCTGCCCTGCGTGGCTAGACCCACCTCTAATGTGGTGCTAGAGCAAACACAGGCTCGCGCTACATAAAGCCCATTTAAGCCACTCACACATGAACCCGATTTACGAAGACGAACACCTGCTGGTGCTCGAAAAACCCAGCGGCCTGCTGTCTGTGCCGGGCCGTGGCCCTGAAAAGCAAGACTGCTTGTCCAAGCGCGTGCAAGACATTTACACCGATGCGCTGGTGGTGCACCGCCTCGACCAAGACACCTCGGGCCTGATCGTGATGGCGCGTGGCATTGAGGCGCAGCGCCGCATCAGCCGCTTGTTTGAAACCCGCCAAGTGAGCAAGCGATACATGGCCGTGGTGGCGGGCAACCCGCTGCTCACCCAAACGCATGTGCCCACCAACGAAGAGGGGTGGCGAGCCATTGAGGGCAACATCATGCTCGACTGGGAGCGTCGCCCAATTCATATCATTCATCCTGACGGCAAACCCAGCCTGAGCCTGTGGCGCATGGTGCAAGCGGGCGACACGGCCAGCTTGATTGAGCTAGAGCCTTTCACAGGCCGCACGCACCAGCTGCGTGTGCACATGCAAAGCTTGGGGCACCCCATGCTGGGCGATTCGCTGTATGCGCCGCCAGACATCAAAGCGCTCACACCGCGGCTGATGCTGCACGCGCAAGACATCGGGTTTCCTCATCCTTTTACTGAAAAACCCCTATTTTTCAGTGCACCCGTGGCGTGGTCTGCGGCAAACCCCTATGTTTTAGGGCCTGCGGCGTAAGACATCTGTAGCCGAAGCGGCGCAAACTCATTTGGTTCTAACTTTTATAACTGGAGACAAAAATGCGTGAAGTAGTTGTGGTCAGCGGTGTTCGTACAGCCATTGGTACCTACGGCGGCAGCCTGAAAGACATTCCCCCCACCGAGCTGGCCGCCCAAGTGGTGCGCGAGTCATTGGCACGTGCGCACGTAGAAGGCAAAGATGTGGGCCACGTGGTGTTTGGCCATGTGGTGAACACAGAACCCAAAGACATGTACCTGTCTCGCGTGGCAGCCATCAACGGCGGTTGCGCCGAAGGCACACCCGCTTTCAACGTGAACCGTTTGTGTGGTTCGGGCCTGCAAGCCATCGTGTCTGCCAGCCAAGCCATCATGCTGGGTGACTGCGACATCGCCATTGGCGGCGGCGCAGAAAACATGAGCCGCGGCCCTTACGCGTCTCTCAGCGCACGCTGGGGCGCACGCATGGGCGACACCAAGATGGTCGACATGGTGGTGGGCGCTTTGCACGACCCCTTCCAAAACATTCACATGGGTGTGACTGCTGAAAACGTGGCGGCCAAGTTTGGCATCACCCGCGAAATGCAAGATGCAGCAGCTGTCGAGAGCCACAACCGCGCCCAACGCGCCACAGAGGCTGGCTACTTCAAAGACCAAATCGTGCCTGTGATGCTCAAGAGCAAAAAAGGCGATGTGGCCTACGCAACCGACGAACACTTCCGCCCCAACTGCAAGCTCGAAGACATGACCAAGTTGAAGCCAGTTTTCATCAAAGAAAACGGCACGGTCACTGCGGGTAACGCATCAGGCATCAACGACGCAGCTGCGGCTGTGGTGTTGATGGACGCTAAAACTGCGCAAGCACGTGGCGCGAAGCCACTGGCACGTTTGGTGTCTTACGCCCACACCGGCCTCGACCCAAAAATCATGGGCATGGGCCCTGTGTCGGCGTCTCGCCTCGCTTTGCAAAAAGCTGGCCTGACCACCAACGACATGGACGTGATTGAAGCCAACGAGGCCTTTGCTGCACAAGCTTGCGCCGTGAGCAAAGAGCTCGGCCTCGACCCAGCCAAAGTGAACCCCAACGGTTCTGGCATTTCTTTGGGTCACCCCATCGGTGCGACCGGCGCTTTGATTACAGTCAAGGCCCTGTACGAACTGCAACGCATCAATGGCAAGTACGCTTTGGTCACCATGTGTATTGGTGGCGGCCAAGGTATCGCTGCTATTTTTGAGCGTCTTTAAACCCACATGAACCGCCCTACCGACGACAGCTTTATCCAACGCGAAGCCAACCAGTTCGCACTGTTAAATCAACGTCGGTTTGGGCCGTTCTTCTGGACGCAGTTTTGCGGCGCAGCGAACGACAACCTGTTCAAGTTCGCTTTCACCGTGATGGTGACCTACCAGCTCAGTGTGAGCTGGTTGCCTGTCTCTTTAGCGGGCTTGGTGATTGGGGCACTGTTCATCCTCCCCTATTTGTTGCTCTCCGCCACCAGTGGGCAACTGGCTGAAAAGTATTCAGACACAACCATCATGCGATGGGTGAAAAACTGTGAAATCGCCATCATGCTGCTCGCAGCTGTGGGTTTTATGACCCAGCAAGCCGCCGTGCTGTTGGCCTGCACTTTCTTGATGGGCCTGCACTCCACCGTGTTTGGGCCTGCTAAATATTCGTACCTGCCACGCGTGCTAGATGAGCATGAACTCACAGGTGGCAACGGCATGACGGAGATGGGCACGTTTGTAGCCATCTTGCTGGGCAATGTGGCGGGTGGTTTGTTGGTGGCTATTCCTGACATTGGCCACGCCTCAGTGGCCGTGGCTTGCGTGGCCGTAGCGGTGTTTGGCCGCTGGATGAGTGGGCGCATGCCTGCGCTCACAGCAACGCACCCAAATGAGGCCATCAACTGGAACCCCATCACCGAAACCATGCGCAACCTGCGCTTGGCACGCGCCAACGCCAAGGTGTTTCAAACGCTGCTGGGCATCAGCTGGATGTGGTTTTTTGGCGCTGTGTTTTTAAGTCAGTTTCCTAGCTTTGCCAAAGAGGTGTTGCACGGCGATGCACAAGTGGCTTCGCTGTTATTGGTATTGTTCTCGGTGGGCATTGGCGCGGGTTCGCTCTTGTGCGAATACCTCAGCCGCGGTCGCGTGGAGATGGGGCTGAGCCCTTTGGGCGCAATCGGCATGACACTGTTTGCCGTGGACTTGTATGTGGCCGCTAGCAATTTGCCTGTGTCTGAACTGATGGGCGTCAGCGCCTTTGTGTCACAAAGCGCGCACTGGCGCATCATGGCTGACTTACTGCTGCTGAGCCTGTTCACCGGCATTTACAGCGTGCCTATGTATGCACTCATTCAAATCGAGAGCAAAGCCCATGAAGTGGCACGCATCATTGCGGCCAACAACATCATCAATGCGATCTTCATGATTGCTAGCTCACTCATTGCAGGGGCCATGCTGAGCGCAGGCATGAGCATCCCCGACATCTTCTTGTGGACCGGCGTGGCCAATGCGGCGGTGACACTGGCCATCTTCATGGCCGAGCCCAGTTATTTGTATCGATTTGCAGCTTGGCTGCGCGGGGTTTGACGCAGCGCAAGGATGTGGCAGCTTCTTACAATTAATATTGTTGCAATTCAAGCATCTTGCGATGATCGTGCGACACCAACTTAGCGCATGGCCTATTTGCCAACGCTCAAGCAAGCGCTAAACGTAACCTCTCTCAAAAGCTCTTATGACCGACACACTCACCGCCACACTGCCCACCCGCGAAGTCACTCTCGCTTGGTCTGACGCCTTGTCACTCGAGCTGGACTTCATGGACGACACGCACCGTGAGTTTGTCGACTTGCTGGCCGCCACCGAACTGGCCGATGACGACACCTTGACCGAGCGTTTTGCTGCTCTGATCGAGCACACCGAAGAGCACTTTGGGGGTGAAGATAAGTGGATGAAAGACACCAAGTTTTCATCCAGCAACTGTCACACCATGCAGCACAACGTCATCCTCGAAGTGATGCGCGAAGGCTTGCGCCGTGGCCGTGAAAAAGGCGACATGGCGGTGATGCGCCAAATGGCACATGAGCTGGGCATTTGGTTTCCGCAACACGCGCAAACCATGGATGCTGCTTTGGCGCTTCACTTGCGCCGTGTGGGCTACGACGCTGAGACTGGCATCGTCTCAGCGCCTGACGCCTTGCCTGAAGATGAAATTCACGGCAGCGGCAGCTGCGGTGACAGCGGCTTCGCTTGAATACTTTGCTTTAAGCGTAGCGTTGACGCGCCAGCGCTGCGCCATCGGCCAGCGCTTGCAGCTTCTTCATCGCCACCTCGCGGCTCATAGGCGCCAAGCCGCAGTTGGTGCACGCAATCAAACGGTTTTTAGGTACGTATTTCAACGCCATGCCAATGGTGTCGGCAATTTGCTCTGGCGTTTCAATCACATCGCTGGCCACGTCGATCACGCCCACCATCACGTCTTTGCCTTCTAGCAACGCCATCATCTCTGGCGGTACGTGTGAGTGATAACACTCCAAGCTCACCTGTTGGATGCTGCTCTTGGCCAAGGCGGGCAATACTTTTTCGTATTGACGCCATTCGTCGCCCAGTGTCTTCTTCCAGTTGTTATTGGCTTCGATGCCGTAGCCGTAGCAAATGTGAACAGCCGTGGTACAGGTCAAACCTTGCGCGGCGCGCTCTAGGGCTTTGACACCCCAGTCTGCAGCCTCTTCGAGGTAGACGTTGAACGCGGGTTCGTCAAACTGAATGATGTCCACGCCATCGGCTTGCAAAGCCAAGGCTTCTTGGTTGAGCAGCTCAGCAAAAGCAAACGCCATGTCGATGCGGCCTTGCACAGCGTCTTTGCCCTTGCCATAAAAACGATCGGCCACGGTGTCGACGATGGTCATGGGGCCAGGCAAGGTGAACTTGAGTTTCTTCTTGGTGTGGGCGCGGGCCAGCTGCGCTTCAAACGCGTGCACGCGGCCTTTGAGGCGCAGAGGTGCGATGACTTGTGGCACTTGCGCGTCATAGCGGTTGTTGCGAATGCCCATCGTCACTTTGTTTTCAAAGTCGATGCCTTCGACTTGCTCTAAAAAGCCGTGCACAAAGTGTTGGCGCGATTGTTCGCCGTCACCAATCACGTCGAGGCCCGCGTCTTCTTGCGCTTTGATCCACAACAGTGTGGCATCGGCTTTGGCTTGCAAGAGCGCATCGCCTTCGGCCTGCCACTTGGGCCAGAGTTTGTTGGTCTCGGCCAACCATTCGGGTTTGGGCAAGCTACCTGCGATTGCGGTTGAAAACATGGTTTGGTCTCCGTTTTGGTTTTAGGTTGATGTCGTCAATGAAAACTCTTTGGCCAGCAGCTCATACGAGCGGGCCTGCGCTGCGGGCTCATGCGTCCAAGTGATGATGACCACTTCGTCGAGCTGCAAACGTTCTGCCAGCTTGCGCAGTTTGTCGGCCACCTGTGGGGCACTGCCCACCAAAGCGCCTGCACGCAGCTCGGCCATGGCCACTTGCTCTGAAGCGTTGTAGTCGCGCACAGCTTGATCAGGGGGCAACAAAGCACCAATGCGACCTGTGTTGCGGTCCATCTTCCAACGGGCGCGGCTTTGGAACAAGCGCCACGCTTCGTCTTCAGTATCTGCGGCCAAGGCCCATACGCAGACGGTGGCGTGCGGCTTAGGGTTGCGTTCGTTGGGGCGGTAATTGGAGCGATAGAGGTTGAACGCGTTGTCCACGCCCTGCCCCTCGGTGATGAAATAGGCAAAAGCATAAGGCAGGCCCAAATGGGCGGCCAGCTGTGCGCCATAGTCAGAGCTACCGAGCATCCACACATCGGGCGATGTGGGCCCGCTGGGGTAGGCATACACGCCGTGACCGGGATGGCCTGCGGGAATGGGCTCGCCCGTCACCCAAGCCTGCAACTCCATCACTTGCTGTGGGAAGTTGTCAGAAGCGTGTCGGTCGGGGTTGAGTAACTGCGCGGTGCGGCCATCGCTGCCGGGCGCACGGCCCACACCAAGGTCGATACGGCCTGGTGCCAAAGCATCGAGCACACGGAATTGTTCTGCCACTTTGAGGGGTGCGTAGTGCGGCAGCATGACGCCTGCACTGCCCAGCCGAATACGCGTGGTGCGTGCGGCAATAGCCGCCATCAACACCTCAGGCGCAGTGCCCACAATGCTGGGGTGGCTGTGGTGTTCGCTCACCCAAAAGCGGTGATAGCCCCAAGCCTCGCACTGAATGGCGAGGTCTAGGGTTTGACGAATGGCTGTGTCTTGGCTTCGGCCAGAGGCAGCAACGGATTGATCGAGGACAGAAAGTTTGAGCACGGGGCAGAGCTTAACTGGCTCTGCATCACTTAGCTGTCACTCAGGCACAAGTCCTGTGGTTTAAGCAGTTTGAGCGCGTGAGCGACGATTGATCTGGCGCACCGACATCAGCGCATCAAAGAAGCCGTGTAACCAGTCCATGTCGATGGGCTTTTGCAACATTTGCACGCCATCTGGCAAGCCACCCTTGGCACGCACGTCTTCTGGACTCATACCGGTCATCACAACCACCGCCAAATTGCTGAACAAATTGTGGGCACTGAGGGTTTTCAAAAATTCGAAACCATCGACTTTCGGCATTTTCAAGTCGGTCAACAACACTTGGGGTTGCAAGCTGGGCATATCCAGCAAAGCTTCCATGGCAGATGCGTACATGACCGCATCCAAAGGCAAACCCCATTGGTCAAAGTTGGTTTGCAACATCAAGCGGGTACTTTCGTCGTCTTCGACCACCAACACGCGCAAACGGTCTTCGCCTTGCATCATGGAGGCGGGAGCCAAGTTGTGGCGGCGTTGGTAGTCTTGAATGGACTGCAATGAAATGCGGCGGTGACCGCCTTGGGTCTTCCAAGCTTTGAGGTCACCTTTTTCGACCAAGCCTTGGACAGTTCCTACAGAAATACCCAACATTTTGGCTGCATAACTGGTACCACAGTAACCGTCGTACGGTTCTTTTGAAGGGGGCATATTCATTACAAGTTCCTATTCTCTTAACTAATCTGAGGAAAGCTACATACATCAATGCAACCATTTGTATGCATTGTACCGTCGATTAAAACCATCAAAGTATTAAAAATGATGAAGCAAAGCTTTACAAGCTACAAACTCATACCCTCAGAAAGTGCAAAAGCCCAGATGCCTAAGACATCTGGGCTTGCAGTAGCTCAGAAAAAATTACTTCAATGCTTTAAAGCGCACTCGCTTAGGCTTGGCACCTTCTTCACCCAAACGCTTCTTCTTGTCCGCTTCGTACTCTTGGTAGTTGCCGTCAAAGAACACCCATTGGCTATCGCCTTCAGCGGCCAAGATGTGGGTGGCAATGCGGTCTAGGAACCAACGGTCATGGCTGATCACCATCACAGAGCCCGCGAACTCCAACAGCGCGTCTTCCAACGCACGCAAAGTTTCCACGTCCAAGTCGTTGGATGGTTCGTCAAGCAGCAACACGTTGCCGCCTTCGATCAAGGTCTTGGCCAAGTGCAAGCGACCACGCTCACCACCGGACAACATGCCGACTTTCTTTTGCTGGTCGCCACCGTTGAAGTTGAAGCGGCCGCAATACGCGCGGCTTGGCATTTGGAACTTGCCCACGTTCATGATGTCCAAACCACCTGAGATGTCTTCCCACACGGTTTTGTTGTCGTTCAAGTCGTCGCGCGACTGGTCCACAAACGCCATCTTGACGGTTTGGCCAATCTTCACTTCACCGCTGTCTGGCTGCTCTTTGCCTGCAATCAGCTTGAACAAGGTCGACTTACCTGCACCGTTGGGGCCAATGATGCCCACGATCGCACCTGCAGGCACTTGGAAGCTCAGGTTGTCGATCAACAAACGGTCACCAAAGGACTTGCTGACGTTCTTGAACTCAAACACTTCATGGCCCAAGCGCTCTGCCACTGGAATGAAGATTTCCTGTGTTTCGTTGCGCTTTTGGTATTCGTGATCGGACAACTCTTCAAAGCGGGCCAAACGGGCCTTGCTCTTGGCTTGACGACCTTTGGGGTTTTGACGCGCCCATTCCAATTCCTTCTTCATGGCCTTGGAGCGTGCGTCTTCGGTGCGCTGCTCGGTGGCCAAACGGGCTTCTTTTTGCTCCAACCATGTGGAGTAGTTGCCTTTGTATGGAATGCCGTGGCCACGGTCGAGTTCCAAAATCCACTCGGCTGCGTTGTCCAAGAAGTAACGATCGTGGGTAATGGCCACCACAGTGCCTGAGAAGCGGGCCAAGAACTGCTCCAGCCAATCCACCGATTCGGCGTCCAAGTGGTTGGTCGGTTCGTCAAGCAACAACATGTCGGGCTTAGACAGTAGCAACCGGCACAGAGCCACGCGGCGCTTTTCACCACCAGAGAGCTTACCAATGATGGCGTCCCATGCGGGCAGACGCAGCGCGTCGGCGGCGATTTCCAGCAAGTGGTCTGAGCCGTCACCCGCACCAGAGGCAGAAATGATGGCTTCAAGTTTGGCTTGCTCGGCAGCCAAAGCGTCAAAGTCAGCATCTTCTTCGGCGTAGGCGGCATACACCTCTTCGAGGCGAGCTTGCGCTTCTTTGACCTCGCCCATGCCGCTTTCGACCGATTGGCGCACGGTGTGCTCAGGGTCGAGTTGAGGCTCTTGGGGCAAATATCCGATCTTCAGGCCCGTCATGGGAATAGCTTCGCCCTCGATCTCTTTGTCGATGCCAGCCATGATTTTGAGCAAGGTGGACTTGCCTGAACCGTTGGTGCCCAACACGCCAATCTTGGCTCCGGGGAAGAAGGACAGGGAGATGTCTTTCAAGATCTGACGCTTGGGCGGCACGATTTTGCCGACGCGGTTCATACTAAAAACGTACTGAGCCATTTGTTTTTCTTTCGGGTAGCAGAAGCAATAAAACGCCGATTATCCCAGCTATCTGGATCCGTGCGACAATCATGTCCGTTGCCGCCGCCAGTTGCCGCAACATCAGCACTTCTGCTGGAGCTGGTTCCAAACACTTCTGTTTGTGATTTTTGAGCTCACCTGTAAATATTGCCGACCTTTGACTGGGTGGCCTTCGGGCCAAGCGGGTTGGTGTCATGCGCTGACATAAAGCGCTCCATCATGAAATTTGAAGATTTAAATTTGGCTCCGGCCATCCAAAAAGCTGTGGCCGAACAGGGCTACGAAACTCCAACCCCCATCCAAGCCCAAGCCATTCCAGCGGTTCTCGCCGGACACGACTTGTTGGCAGGTGCCCAAACCGGCACCGGTAAAACAGCGGCATTCACTTTGCCCATGTTGCACAAGCTCACCATGAGCCGCAGCAAAGAAAACAAATTTGGCGTTTACGGCGTGCGCGCCTTGGTGCTGACCCCCACCCGCGAACTAGCGGCCCAAGTGGAAGAGTCGGTGCGTAACTACGGCAAATACCTGCAACTCACCTCCACCGTCATCTTTGGCGGCGTGGGCATGAACCCTCAAGTGGCCCGCATCAAAAAAGGCGTGGACATTTTGGTGGCTACCCCCGGCCGCTTGCTCGACTTGCAACAACAAGGCTTGCTCGATTTGTCCACCGTGGAAATCTTGGTCCTCGACGAAGCCGACCGAATGTTAGACATGGGCTTCATCCATGACGTCAAGAAAATCTTGGCATTGGTGCCCAAAGACAAACAAAGCTTGCTGTTCTCAGCCACCTTCAGCGACGAAATTCGCGAACTGGCCAACAACCTGCTCAAAGACCCACAAAGCATCCAAGTCACGCCTAGCAACACCACAGTGCAACGCATCACGCAAGTGGTTCACCCTGTGGGTCGCGGCAAGAAAAAGGCTTTACTCGCACACATCATCAACGAACACAACTGGAGCCAAGTGCTGGTGTTCACACGCACCAAGTTTGGTGCCAACAACGTGGCCGAGTTCTTGACCAAGAACGGCATCAGCGCCATGGCGTTGCACGGCAACAAGAGCCAGACTGCACGTACCCAAGCCTTGTCGGGCTTCAAGACCGGCGAAATCCGCGCCTTGGTGGCCACCGACATTGCCGCACGCGGCATTGACATTGACGAGTTGCCACACGTGGTGAACTACGAAATCCCCAACATCAGCGAAGACTATGTGCACCGCATTGGCCGCACAGGCCGCGCTGGCTCAAGCGGTGAAGCCGTGAGCTTGGTGTCGTTGGATGAACAAGGTTTCATGCGCGACATCGAAATCTTTACCAAACAACAAGTGCCTGTGGTGCCTGTGGCCGACTTCGGCCCAGACGCTGACGAAAAGGCCGAACCCATCGCCATGGGCCGTCAAACCTTGTGGGGCGGTATCGGCAAGCCCCCAGGCCGTGACGTGATGGCGGCTGCAGCCAAAGCCGCTCGCGGTGAAATGATGCAACGTATTCGCGACACCAAAGCCACTGGCGGCGGTCGCAATGGCGGTGGCGGTCGTGGTGGTCAAGGTGGTGCTTCTGAAGGTCGCGCACCTCGCCCTAATAGCCATGTGAGCCGTGACCGTGTGGGCGATCGTCCCGCACGCGATGGTGAACGCGCCCAGTTTGGTGACCGTCCTGCACGCAGCGGTGAACGCCCAGCACGTGATGGCAATCGACCACAAGGCCAAGGTCAGCGTGCACCCCGCCAGTTTGATAACCGTGGCCCACGCAACGATGCACCACGTCCACCACGCGACTTTGACGCACCTCGCGCTCCACGCCGTGACGACGACGACTTCCAGCCCCGCGCCAACGCGCACTTGGGCACCCAAAGCGGCGTGAACGCCTTTGGCCACAAAACACAAGGTGGCGGTCAGCGCCAGCCTGACCCCACACGCACCAGCGTGGACCTTATGACCGAACGCAAACGCGGTGGTGGTGGCGGTGGTTATGGCCGTCGTCCTAGCGGCGGCGGTGGTGGTGGCAATCGCTCAGGTGGCGGTGGCCGTTCAGGCGGTGGTTTCGGTGGTGGTGGTGGTGGCGGCCGTTACAGCCGCTAAGCTTCTCACGGCCCTTGGAGGCAAACGAGAAAAGCCAGCTTAAAGCTGGCTTTTTATTGGGCATTTAGGTGCAAAACCTCAAGCACAACACTCCGGCACCGGGGTCAGCAGAGGTTTCTTTTGATAAAAAGCGGCCAAATTGGCCATCGTCAGCGCAGCCATGGCGCGACGCGTTTCCTCGGTGGCGCTGGCAATGTGCGGCGTGAGCACCACATTGTTCAAACGACGTAACTCTGGGTCAATCACAGGCTCGTCCCAGAATACATCCAAGGCCGCGCCTGCGATCTGTTTTTCTTTCAAGGCCAGCACCAACACCGGTTGATCCACCACCGAGCCACGCGCGATGTTGATAAGGTATCCCTTGGGGCCCAGTGCTTGGAGCACAGAAGCACCAATCAAATTCTTAGTGCCGTCACCGCCGGGCACCGCCACCACCAAATAGTCCACCTCGGCCGCCAAGGCTGTGGCAGTTTTGTAGAAGGTGTAAGGCACATCGGCCTTGGCTTCACGACCGGTGTACGCAATACGCATGTCAAATGCTGCCGCACGCTTGGCAATGGCACGGCCAATGCGGCCCATCCCCACCACACCTAAGCGTGCACCCGAGACTTTGCGGGTCATGGGAAACGTGTCGTTCACCCAATCACCGTTGCGCACAAAGCGATCGGCTTGTGGAATACGACGGCCAATCGACAACACCAAGCCCAACGCCAAATCGGCCACATCGTCGGTCAGCACGCCTGGCGTGTGCGTGACCATGATGCCTTTTTCTTTGGCAGCAACCACGTCTACACCGTCGTACCCGACGCCACAAATGGCAATCAACTTCACGTTGGGCAGCATGCTCAGCAATTTCTTATCCACCACCGCCGCACCTGTGCCGACCAGTGCTGTCACTTTGACCAGCGCGCCTGGGTCTTTGATGTGGGTGTGGTCGTGCACGATGTAATCGGCTTCTTGCAGCGCGTTCATCATGAACGGGGGCAAGGGCGACACTTGCATGATCTCTTGTGTCATGGCGGAATCCTCCAGCAGTCTTTGGTACTGACCCTTACTCTACTCCGTGATTGGCTAACATCACAGACTATGACTGAAGGCACCCCTCTCCTCGACATCTCTGGCGCTGTGGCCACCCTCACCTTGCGCCGCCCCTCGCAGCGCAACAGTTTGACGGACGATGACCTCAATACCTTGCTGGCCCACTTTGAAACCATCAACCGCAACACGGCGATACATGCGGTGGTGTTGCGCGCTGACACCAGCACACAAAAACAAGCCGTGTTCAGCGCAGGCTACAACGTGGGTGGGTTTGACAACGACCCCATGGCGCCTTTGTTCTTTGAAAAGATCCCAGAGGCTCTGGAGCGTTTACGTCCTGTGACGATTTGTGCCTTGAATGGCAGCGTGTATGGCGGCGCGACAGACTTGGTGCTTGCCTGCGACTTCACTGTGGCGCAGCGCGGCTACACATGGCGCATGCCTGCAGCCGCACTGGGCCTGCACTATTACCCCAGTGGCTTGCGCCGATACGTCAATCGCTTTGGGTTACAGGCCAGCAAACGTGCGTTTTTGCTCGGGCAATCCATGCCGTACGAAGTCTTGGAGTCGCTGGGCATTTTTGAAGCCTTGGTCGAGGCCGATGCGTTTGAAACCCACGTCCAAAGCTTGGTCGACGCCCTCAGCCAAATGGCCCCCTTGGCTTTGGCTCACACCAAAAAAAGCTTGAACGAAATCGCTGCTGGGCTGTACAACGAGCCTGCGCTCAAAGAACGTTCCCGCCAATCTGTGTACAGCCACGACTTTACCGAAGGGCGTGCCGCATTTACCGAACGGCGTGCGCCTAAATTCAAGGGCGCTTAAACGGGGGCCGAGCATAAAAAACGGGAGCCTATGGGCTCCCATTTTGTTGCAGCCTTTGAAAAGGCCAAGGCTGAAATTAAGCCTTCTTGGCGTAAGCCGAACACCAACCTTTGCCAGCCACTTGCTTGCCTGCAAACAAGGGGCAGCCGCCTGCGGCGTCTGCTGCTTTACCTTGGAACAAAGCGCAGTTGCTGCACTGTTGGCCAGCCGCGTATTTAGGTTGCTTGGCTTTGTCCACTTTGGTGGCATCGGCTTTGTAGCTCAGGCCAGCGGCTTGTGGGTCTTTCTCGTCCACCATCGCTGCTTGTGCAGCAGTTGTTGCAAAGGCGGCAACGCCAGCAACAGAAATGGTTTGCATCATGAATACGCGACGGTTGGTAGGTTTGGTCATCAATGTCCCCTTGGGAAAGTTTGAAATTGGGCCAGAAGATACTGGCAGCGCGTATCTTAACGAGTGTTCCTAACGTTCAATTGACAGACATCAATTGGCACCACCTTTTTGTATACCTCTGTCTTGAATACGTAGTTCAGCAAGCGCTAAGGCGTCGACCGTGTCTACATCCATCACACACCCCTCATCGTCAACGTCTAGGCGGAACACGGTGTGATGCGCGACCACCGCACGCGCCCCAAAGTCACCCGTGAGCTGCAACAAGGCCGCACAGCACGACAAACCAAATCCCACAGGGTGGCCCTGTTGTCCTTGGTAGCGCGGTACCACTACCTCATGGGCTTGCAAGGCCTTGGCAACGGCCAACAAGGTACCGGCTTGAATCAACGGCAAATCAGCAGGCAAGATGAGCCAGCCATGCGCATCAGGCGTTGCAGCCACACCGCAGGCGATGCTGTCCCCCATGCCCGGGTTTGTTAGATGCGCCGTGTGTGTTCGCTCCACCAAATGCCACGGTAAGCCGCTGGCGCGCACCGCTGCCAACACGTGTTCGCGCACAGGTTGGCCACACAACAAAGATTGGAGTTTGTCTTGCGTCCCACCCGACGCCTTGAACCGTTCGCCCTTGCCAGCCGCTAAGACGATGACCGTCGGCAGCGCTGTCACGCTTTGACGCAGGAAGATTCAGTCGCCACGGGCGCTGCCGCTGCCGCGTTTTTGACTTGCACGATTTGCGCAATGATGGACACCGCAATTTCGGCTGGCGTTTTGGCACCGATGTTCAAGCCGACAGGGCCGTGCAAACGCTCAAGTGTCTCGGCACTGATGTCAAAGTGTTCCATCAAACGCTGCTTGCGTGTGGCTTGGTTACGGCGCGACCCTAAAGCGCCCACATAGAACGCATCTGAATTCAAGGCCTCCATCAAAGCCATGTCATCCAGTTTGGAATCATGCGTCAAGGCCACGATGGCGGTGTGCGCGTCGGGCTTGAGTTCTAGCACCACATCATCAGGCATGCCCATGACACGGGTCACGCCCTCTAAGCCCAAAGTGGCTGCATATTCCTCACGCGGATCACACACCAGCACTTCAAAATCCAACAGCTTGGCCATGTGCGCCACAGCTTGGCTGAGTTGGCCAGCGCCAATCAACAACAAGCGCCAGCGCGGGCCAAACAAAGTGGTGAGCGTGATGCCATCAAACTGCAACGCATCGGTACGTGCAGCTTCGCGCAAGGTCACCTCCCCCGTTGACAGCTTGACCGTACGCGCCACCAATTGGTGTGACGAGGTGCGTTGCAACACCTCTTCAATCCACGCCACATCGTTGACAGGCTCTTGCACCAAACGCAAGGTGCCGCCGCAGGGCAAGCCAAAGCGTGCGGCCTCTTCTTTGCTCACGCCATAGGCCACCATGGATGGGTGCTCGAGGGCGTCGTATTCCCCAGCTTTGATGCGGGCAATCAAGTCATCTTCGACACAACCACCCGACACCGAACCACTGACCACGCCGTCGTCACGCACCGCGAGCAACGCCCCGGGTGGGCGTGGCGCACTGCCCCACGTTTCCACCACCGTGACCAAGGTGACACGCCGCCCAGCTTGTCGCCAAGCCAGCACGTCCCCCAACACACGCAGGTCTAAGCTCTCCATGTCGTGCTTTTAGGCAACGGCCGTTTGCTTGAGCACTTCAGCCGTGATGGGCAAGCGACGCACGCGTTTGCCTGTCAACTTGGCCACCGCGTTGGCAATGGCAGGTGCCACCACCGCAGTGGCAGGCTCGCCAATGCCACCAGGCTTCTCGGTGCTCTTGACCAACACGATATCAATCTTCGGCGCCTCGTTCATGCGCACAGGCTGGAAGTTGTGATAGTTGGTCTCTTGCACACGGCCATTGGCCATGGTGATTTGGTGCTTCAAAGCGGCACCCATGCCAAAGATGATACTGGACTGCAACTGCGCTTCCACCGTGTCAGGGTTGACCATGTGGCCCAAGTCTGCTGCGACCGTCACACGATGCACCTGCACCTCGCCGCTGTCGTTCAGGCTCACCTCGGCCACTTGGGCCATGTAAGTGTCATAGCCTTCCATCAGGGCGATACCCAAGGCACGGCCTTTGGCCAATGGTTTGCCCCAACCGGCTTTGTCAGCGGCGAGTTTGAGCACATTCGCAAAACGTGGCTTACCGGCGAGCAAGCTCATGCGGTACTCGTAGGGGTCTTTGCCTGCGGCTTTGGCTAACTCATCCATGAAGCTTTCGTTAGCGAAAGCATTCATGTTGTGGCTCACAGCACGCCAGTAGCCCACGCGAATGCCAGTGTCGTGAATCACCAAGTCGTGTTGGCTGTTGGCAATGTTGTAACCAGTCACAGCAGCTTCGGCCATGAAAGGGTCCATCGTGTCTTTGGGCAAACCAAAGGCGCGTTGCGTGACCGACTGAGAAGCCACTTTGAAATGCATCGCCACAGGCTTGCCTGACGCATCCAAACCGGCCTTGAGTTGTATCACACCAACTGGGCGGTAGAAGTCGGGGGTCATGTCGACATCCCGGGTCCACAGCATCTAGACAGGCTTGTTGACAGCCTTTGAAATTTCTGCCGCTTGCACGATGAAGTCGAGCTCCAAGCGACGGCCAAAGCCACCGCCCAAGAAGGTGGTTTGCAGCGTGACGTCTTCAGGCTTCAAACCCAAAGCGCCAGCCACTGCGCCTTGTGCGCCTTGTTGGAACTGGGTCGGGCCAATCAGCAATGCTTTGTTACCTTGCACATGGGCCGTGAAGTTCATCGGCTCCAGCGGCGCGTGCGCTTGCATGGGGATGACGTACTCGGCTTCCAGCACTTTGGCAGCGCCTTTGAGTGCTGCTGCCACATCGCCTTGGGGCTTGGTGATTTCCAACACCTTGCCAGTTTTCAAAGCTTGGCGTGTGCCATCAATCACGCTGGCATCGCTCAAGGCAGCACCTGCACCCTCGTCCCACTGAATGCTCAGCAGGTCGCGAGCCTTCTTCGCTTGCCACCAGCTGCTGGCCACCACGGCCACGCCGTCGCTGATTTGCACCACGTCAATCACGCCAGCAGACGCTTTGGCTTTAGCGCCATCAAAGCTCTTGACCTTGCCGCCAATCACGGGGCACTGTGCCAGTGAGGCGTAGACCATGCCTGGCAACTTCACGTCAATACCAAATTCGGCCGTGCCGTTGACCTTGGCGGGTGTGTCCACGCGCTTGGTGCGCTTGCCCACGATTTTGAAATCTTTGGGGTCTTTCATCGGCGGCTTCTCTGGCACGGGCATGCGCGCGGCTGCTTCGGCCAATTCACCGTAAGTGGACTTCAAGCCCTTCGGGCCATAGACCATGCCTTTGTCGGCGCGGATCAAATCTCGGTCCACCGCCCAACGTGCAGCAGCAGCGGTGATCAGCATTTCGCGCACTTGCGCGCCTGCCACGCGCAGCTTGAGCCAGCCGTCGCGCACCGAGGTAGAACCCCCGGTGATTTGCGCACCCAACAATGCGTTGACATACACCGCATCAGGCGGCGCAGCAGCCACTTTGATTTGACTGATGTCGACATGCAGCTCTTCGGCGATCAGCATGGGCATGGAGGTGTACACGCCTTGACCCATTTCAGAGCGCGCCGACAGCAAGGTGATGACGTTGTTGTCGGCAATGTGCACCCACGCATTGGGCGTGTGCACCGTGCCTGCGGCCATGGCTTCGCCAAGTGTGCCGGGCAAGTTAAAGCCGAGCATCAAACCGCCCGTGACGGCAGCAGATGTTTTGAGGAATGAACGGCGAGAGGTATTTGTGTGTGTCATGGTGTGTCTCCGGCGGTTCAAGCTTTGCGCATCGTGGCGGCGGCATCTTTGATGGCGGCACGCACACGGGTGTAGGTGCCACAACGGCACAGGTTGGCACTCATGGCTTGGTCAATTTCTGCATCGCTGGGGTTTTTGTTTTTGGCAAGCAACGCAGCCGCGCTCATCAACTGGCCCGATTGGCAGTAACCGCACTGAGGCACGTCGTGTTTGATCCACGCCACCTGCAGTGGGTGGCTGTTGTCTTTGGAGAGGCTCTCAACCGTGGCAACTTTTTTACCAGAAACACTGGAGAGTGGGGTTTGGCACGAGCGCACAGGCTGACCATCCACATGCACGGTGCAAGCACCGCACAACGCCGCGCCACAACCAAACTTGGTGCCTGTCAGGCCCAGCTCATCGCGAATGACCCACAACAAGGGGGTATCTGTTTCGGCGTTGGCCTTGGCGGCTTTGCCGTTGATTTGAAAATCGACACTCATCAACGTCTCCTCAATAAAAGTACAGTCGAGTATCAAGGAAAAGTCTTTACGATGCGTGAAACCTCGTGTCGGGTTTTCCCTTTAACTGTCACACAAGACACACAGATTGACCATGAGCCACATTTCCAACCTTCGCAAAAGCTACGAACGCGCCGAGCTCAACGAGTCGGCCTCTGCAGCTGACCCCATGCAGCAGTTTGACCAATGGCTCAAAGAAGCCATTGACTCCGAAGTGCCCGAGCCCAATGCCATGACCCTGGCCACCGTCAGCAGCGACTTGCGTCCCAGCACGCGCGTGGTGCTTATCAAGGGTTATGACGCGCGCGGCATTGTGTGGTTCACCAACTACAACAGCCGCAAAGGTCAGCAATTGGCGGGCAACCCCTTTGCGGCGTTGCAATTCCATTGGGTGGAGCTAGAGCGCGTGGTACGCATCGAAGGCCGCGTGGAAAAAATCAGCGATGCTGAGAGTGACGACTATTTCAACAGCCGGCCACTTGATTCGCGCATCGGCGCATGGGCCAGCCCGCAAAGCCAAGTGATTGACGGGCGCGGTACCTTGGTGGCCAACGCTGCCAAATACGGCGCACAGTTTTTGCTGCAACCCCCTCGCCCGCCGCACTGGGGGGGCTATCGCTTGGTACCTGAGCAGTGGGAGTTCTGGCAAGGCCGCAAAAGCCGTTTGCATGACCGCTTGCGTTATCGCCAATCGGCTGATGGCGATTGGATTCGCGAACGACTCGCCCCATAAATCTTCAGCCCACACAACGTGACACAAAACAAAAGCGGCACTGAGGCCGCTTTTGTTTTTGGTGCTTATGAGTCTTAGAAGCTCACTTGAGCGCCAACCTTCAAGCTACGCCCAGCAATAGGCGGGGCATTGGTGCCCATGGTCTGCGTCAACACAGACGTGGACGAGTACGCCAGCTTGTTGGTGATGTTGTCGAGCTTGGCAAACAACAGCCAGTGCGTCGGGCCATAGGTGTGTGCGTGGTAGTTGATGCCCGCATTCCAAAGCGTGTGGCCTACCGTGGTGACGCCACCATCAGGCACTCGGTTTTGAGCCGCGGCATGCATGAAGCCAAAACGTGCACCCCATGCGTTGCGTGACCACACAGCATCCGCCCCCAAGCGCATCGGCGCTATGCGTGGCAAGTAGCTGTTGTGCGTGAGGTCTTTGGCACGCACCACATCGGCACGCATCTCGAGGTCCATCGCACCATGAGTTGCATTGGGCGACACCAATGCAGATTGACCGCCGACCATGCGCAGTTTGGCGGTGGACTCTATGCCGTAGAAGCGTGCTCGGACGCCTTCGAATCGATAGTCTGGCACGCCGGGTTCATTGCTATCTGTGCCCATAGATTGCAACGAGATGTAATTCGAGAACTGCGAAGCAAACCCCGTGATGCCAAATTTATGCGGTCCTTGCTTCCACTCGCCGCCCACATCCAACTGCGTGCCTTTTTCTAACTTGAGACTTGATTGGCCTATCTCATAGGTACCCGTTGCCGCATGCTCGCCATGCGCAAAAAGCTCATAGTCTTTAGGCGCACGTTGGCTGGCACTGATGTTGGTGGTGAGCTGCCAGCCGTTTTGCGCCTCGCCTTCGCGCAAGTTCCGTATGGCCCCCAAAGCGAAGTTAAAGGGTTTGAATTTTTTCGTTTGTGCCAAATTGACTTCGTGATCTTCAAGTGAGATCACCTCTACATCTTCAACACGCGCACCCGCACTCAGCTGGCCCCAAGAAGTTTTCAAGGCTTGATAGGTGAACACCCCCATGCTGCGTGAGCGCGTGGGTGGCAAAAGCGTATTGGCTATTCCATCATCCGCTTTGGCCTGTAGGTTGTTGCGCTCGTATTGGACGCCGACTGTGCCATCGATCTGCATGCCATTGCTCAAACGCATGGCGCGCTGACGCCCCTCAAGACGGAAATCATGGCCTTTGTTTTGAAAGGTCGATTCTGGGTTGCCATCGGCCAACTCGGTGTGCCGATAGTTGGTATTGCCCAGTTGAAATTTGACGTTTTCAAATGCCTCTACATCGCGCACCAAGCCTTCCATCACATGGTGACGGCGCAGCATGCCAATGGTCACATTAGGTTCAGCCACCGTGCCATACGTGCTGCGGTATTCGCTGGTCGACAAACCCAAATAACCACGATCAAACAACAATGTGCCGCCCACTGCGCCACCTTTGCTGTCGCTGGCTGAGTTACACACGCGACGACCGTTGGGTGTTGCGGCAAGACCTTCTCCGCAATTCATGTCTTTGGGCACACGTAAGTTTTGGGTGCTGCGGTCAAACGCATCGACGTGCAACACCAATTTGTCGTTACCCGCTTCCACCAGAGCGCCGGTACTGCGCTCATCAGCTGCGCCACCCACGCGCACTTCGGCTTTACCCATCACGCCACCTTTGGCATCAAAGATGCGTTCACGCGCGATGCGGTTGTCGATCACATTCACCACACCGCCGATGGCACTGCCGCCGTACAGCAAAGTGGCAGGACCACGCAACACTTCAATCCGCTCGGTGGTAAGCGGATCGATCGGAACGGCGTGGTCATTGCTGAGGCCCGACACATCCATGTTGGCACCACTGTTTTGCAAGATGCGTATGCGGTCACCTTCCATGCCGCGAATGATGGGGCGGCCCACATTGGGACCGAAAGAGCTGTTGGCAATGCCCGGCAAGTTGTCCAGCGTTTCGCCCAAGGTGCTGCCCTGGCGCTGGGTGAGCGCTGCACCTGAAAGCTGCTGCGCGGGCACCAACACACCGCCACTGTCTAGGTTACGAGCGGTGATGGTGACCTCATCCAAACGATGGACCTCATCGGTATGCGCCGTTTGCGCCCATGCGTTGCCAATCGAGAGCGAGAACAATGAGTAAGCAGCGGCAGCCACGGCGCTGCGTTGAAAAACGTGTGTCATGTGATGTTCCTGCGGGGCATGCGCTTAGCCCCTATGTTTTGCAATGAGAAGTCAGCACGCCCGATCTAAGCTGGGTGCGCTGATGGGGTGTTCAAAGCAAATCAGCAGGTGGCCCTCGGGCCGCATAAAAACGTTCAAACAGCGCAAAGCGCTCGCGCAACACAGCAGTCACCCAAGTGGGCACGGCTGATACAGCTGGCAACGTCCAAGCAGGAGCGTGCAGCAAATCGGGACAGGTTTGGTCAAACAGTTGGCACTCGGCCGAATTGCTGTGATCACCCCAAATGGCAGCCAACACACTCACATCGTCTTGCGCCACAGCAGGGGCAACAAGAGAAAAAACACTCGCGCTTTGCTGCGCATGCGCCACACGGTGCAACACGCCCACCGTTTGCACCATGATCAAGGCAGCGAGCAACACCAACACCACTCGCTGCAAGCTGCGCAGGGTCAGCGCGATGGGCCAGTAGCGCAGCGCGTTAGTCACGGCGGACCTTGTCTGCAAAGGACTGCACAAACTTTTGCACCTTGGGTGCCACCACGAAGGCGCAATAGCCTTGGTTGGGGTTGTGCTGAAAATAGTCTTGGTGGTAGTCCTCGGCCGCGCAATAGTTGTCCAAAGCTTGCAGCTCTGTCACCACACGGCCAGACAGTGCGGCATTGACCTCGTCCAACACTTGCTGAGCCACAGCATGGTCGGCTTCGTCACTCCAGTAAATACCGCTGCGGTATTGAGTGCCGGCATCATTGCCTTGGCGGTTCAAGGTCGTGGGGTCGTGGATGACAAAGAAAATTTCTAACAACTCACGCAGGCTGATGACCTGCGGGTCGTACACCAAACGCACCACCTCGTTGTGGCCGGTGTCGCCCTCGCACACTTGCGCATAGGTGGGGTTGCGCGTGTGGCCGTTGCAGTAGCCAGACTCCACATCCACCACCCCTTTGACACGCACAAAAACCGCTTCGGTGCACCAAAAGCAGCCACCGCCCAAGGTGATGATTTTGTGCGTGTGGGTGGGCTCGGTGTGTGTGGTCATAGCGCTTGATTCTATGATTGCGTGCGCCACAGCACAGATGCCCGCACCGCGGGCAGGCACACTGGAAACTCATGGACACATTGCTCGCTCTCAAACCTATTCTCACCACGCTGGTCTTGCCCGCGACCAGCGGCTTGCTGGCCATCTTGGCCTTGTTGGTTTGGGCTTGGCGACGCAGCGTGCGTGTGCACGGTCGTTTGCCGATTGCGCTCGCAGGTGTCACCACGTTGGTGCTTTGGCTTTTGAGCTGCCAAGCCGTAGCCATTTGGCTGTCGTTGCATCTGCTGCCGCAAGTCAGCCCCATCCACCATGAGGACTTGAAACGTCTGCAGGTGCAAGCCATCGTGGTGCTGGGCGGTGGCGTTGAAAACGAAGCGTTGGAATACAACGGCCCCACTTTGTCGCCCGATGCCATGTCGCGTCTGCTGTATGGCGTGCACTTGTCTCTCAGCACGCAGCTGCCGATGGCCTACACGGGCGGTATTGGTTGGGCGGGGCAAAGTCGGCAAACCTCCGAAGCCGAAGTGGCCGCTTTGGCACTGAGTCGCCTAGGCGCCCCCGCATTGCGCTGGCAAGAAAACCAATCACGCGATACGCGCGAAAACGCTTTGCTCACTGCCGCTTTGCTGAAAAACGATGGCATCACACGCATCGCCTTGGTCACCCACGCTGGGCACATGCCACGCAGTGTGCGCCAGTTTGAAGCGGCAGGCTTGCAAGTCACGCCCGCACCCATGGGTTACATCCGCAGTGACTCATCGCCTCTGCTGCAATGGCTGCCCAGCGGCAAAGGCCTGCGCGACACGGGTTGGGTCATTCGCGAATGGCTGGGTCTTTTGCTCACCTAAGTGCTTCTAAAGGATTAAGCTGGTACATTACTAACCCACCAGTCATTAACAGCTTATGACCACCGACACCCTCATCCAACCCGCAGAACAGGCGCCCAAACGCGAGCGCCGCAAAGAAGCGCGCCCAGGCGAATTGCTGGATGCGGCGTTGGACTTGTTTGTTGAAAAAGGTTTTTCTGCCACCCGCGTGGAAGAAGTGGCCGCACGTGCTGGGGTGTCTAAAGGCACGCTGTTTTTGTATTTCCAAAGCAAAGAAGATTTGTTCAAAGCGGTGGTGCGTGAAAACATTGCCAACAAATTTCCGGCTTGGCAAGAAGAGTTCGTCACGTTCAAAGGCACCAGCGCAGACATGCTGCGCTACGCACTGGTGTCGTGGTGGGAGCGCATTGGTAAAACACGCGCCAGTGGCATCACCAAACTGGTAATGAGCGAGGCGCAGAACTTTCCTGAGATTGCGGCCTTCTACCAAGATGAAGTCATCAAACCGGGCAACGCCATGATCCACAGCATCTTGGAACGCGGCGTGCAAAGTGGCGAATTTCGTGACATGGATCTAGAGCAAGCCGTTCACATCATCGTGGCCCCGATGATTTTTCTGATGATGTGGAAACACTCCATGGGCGCCTGCGCGGCCTCGGCCAAGATCGTTGACCCCGAACAATTCATTCACATGCAAGTCGATGTGCTGCTGCACGGCATGACTGCAAAGAAAAGCAAATGAAAAACATCAAACCCCGTTGGATCGTCATTGGCGTCATCGTCTTGGCCTTGGTTGCCGGTGTGATTCGCGCCATGAGCAACAAACGCGCACAACAAGCTGCGGCAAGCGCCCCAACCAGTGCAGTGACACAAGTGGAATTGACCAACACCGATGTGCTCAAAGCCGAGTTGCGCGACATCACCCAAGGCTTGGCTGTGTCGGGCACTGTCAAAGCAGTGAACTATGCGGTCATCAAAGCGCGCGTGACCGGTGAGCTCAAAGAAGTGGTGGCGCGTGAAGGCGATGCGGTCAAAGCTGGTGATGTGCTCGCCCGCATCGACCCCACCGAGTACCAACGCCGTTGGCAGCAAGCAACCGAAACTGCCAGCGCTGCCAAGTCACAAATGGAAATTGCGCAGCGTCAATGGGACATCAACAAATCCTTGGTCGACCGCGGCTTCATCTCCAAAATTGCCATGGACAACTCAGACGCTTCCTACCAAGGCGCCATGGCCAGCTACAAAGCCGGCATCGCCGGTGCCGATGTGGCCCGCAAAGCCTTGGACGATGCCACCTTGCGCGCACCTTTTGCCGGCATCGTGTCTGGCCGCGCCGCGCAAGTGGGCGAACGTGTGGGCGTTGACGCCAAGATCATGGAGTTGGTGGACTTGAGCCAACTCGAAGTGGAAGTGCCCTTGAGTCCCAGCGAATCGATGGACGTGCGCGTGGGCCAAGTCGCTTCGCTGCAAGTGGAAGACCGCAAAGACACCATCGGGGCCAAGGTCAAGCGCATCAGCCCCAGCGCCCAAACCGGCAGCCGCAGCGTGCTGATTTATTTGACGCTCGACAAAGCCGAAGGCTTGCGCCACGGCTTGTTTGCCAAAGGTATTTTGGGTATGGGCAAAAGCCAAGTGATGGCTGTGCCCTTGTCTGCTGTGCGCACCGACCGCGCGCAACCTTATGTGCAAGTGGTGGAGCAAGTAGGCGACCAACTGCAAGTGCTGCACAAGACCGTCACGCTTGGCGTGCGCGGCATGGACTTGGCCCAGCCCGAATCTGAAACCATGGTGGGTGTGACCGGTTTGGCTGAAGGCAGCACCGTGCTCAAAAGCCATGTGGGTGCCTTGCGTGAAGGCATGGCTGTGAAGTACACCGCAGCTGCAAGTGCGCCAATCGCCAGCGCCAGCAACGCCAACTGAAGCGACTGACACAGCATGTGGTTCACCAAAGTCAGTTTAAAAAACCCAGTCTTCGCCACCATGGTGATGCTCGCCTTTGTGGTGCTGGGTTTGTTCTCGTACCAACGCCTCAAGATTGACCAGTTCCCCAACATCGACTTTCCTGTGGTGGTGATCACCACCGAATACCCTGGCGCATCGCCTGAGATCGTGGAAAGCGAAGTCAGCAAGAAGATTGAAGAAGGCGTCAACGCCATCGCGGGTATCAGCGCCCTCACCTCGCGCAGCTACGAAGGCATGTCGGTGGTGGTGATTGAGTTTCAACTCCACATCGATGGCCGCAAAGGTGCTGACGATGTGCGCGAAAAAGTGGCTGCACTGCGCCCCACCCTGCGCACCGAAGTCAAAGAGCCCAAGGTGTTGCGCTTTGACCCATCCAGCCGCGCCATTTGGTCGCTGGCTGTGGTACCCGAAACACACCAAGGCGGCAAGCCGCTCTCGGCGGTAGAGCTGACCAACTGGTCAGACCAAGTCTTGAAGAAGCGCCTTGAAAACGTGCGCGGCGTGGGCTCGGTGTCATTGGTGGGCGGGACCAAACGCGAAATCAATTTATATCTGAACCCGCAAGCCATGGAGTCGCTGGGCATCAGCGCCGACCAAGTGGTGAACGCGGTCAAAACCGAAACCCAAGATTTGCCCGTGGGCAGCCTGCGCTCGTTGCAGCAAGACCGCGTGATTCAAATTCAAGGCCGCATGCTGCGTCCCGAAGACTTTGGCCAAATCATCGTGGCACGCAAAAACGCCACACCAATTCGACTGAACCAAGTGGCCACCGTGAATGACGGCGCGCAAGAAGTTGAAAGCTTGGCGCTGTACAACGGCCAACGCACGCTGTTGATGACCGTGCAAAAAGCACAAGACGAAAACACGATTGACGTGATTGACGGCCTCAACAAAACCGTGGCCGAGATGAAAGCACAGCTGCCCCCAGGCCTGCGCCTAGAGCAAGTGCAAGACGGCTCGCGCCCCATCCGTGTGGGTGTGGCCAACGTGCGTCAAACACTCATTGAGGGTGCACTGTTAACGGTGTTGATCGTGTTCTTGTTCTTGAACTCATGGCGCTCCACCGTCATCACAGGCCTCACGCTGCCCATTGCCATCATCGGCACATTTTTGTTCATGTACATCTTTGGCTTCACCATCAACATGATCACGCTCATGGCTTTGTCGCTGTGTGTGGGCTTGTTGATTGACGACGCCATCGTGGTGCGCGAAAACATCGTGCGCCATGTACAAATGGGCAAAACGCCTTACCAAGCCGCGATGGACGGCACACAAGAAATTGGCTTGGCCGTGCTGGCGACCACGCTGTCGATCGTGGCGGTGTTTTTGCCGATTGGTTTCATGGGCGGCATCATCGGCAAGTTCTTCCATGAGTTCGGCATCACCATCGTGGCAGCGGTGCTCATCTCCATGTTTGTGAGCTTCACGCTCGACCCTATGTTGTCGTCCATCTGGCACGACCCCACTATCCATGCGCATGGCAAACACGGACACAGCAACAACTTTTACGACCGCACCATCGGCCCAGTGACGGCTTGGTTTGAAACCACCACCGACAAGCTCATTGCGCTGTACCAACGCATTTTGAAATGGTCTCTCATTCATAAGCGTGCAACTGTTGGTCTGGCTATCGGCACATTTGCGTTAAGTATTTTCATGGTCCCACTCCTTGGCACTGAGTTCGTACCAAAAGCAGATTTCTCAGAAACCAGCGTTAGCTTTTACACACCAGTCGGCTCTTCACTCGAAGTGACCGAGACCAAAGCCAAACAAGTCGAAGCCATCATTCGCGAATTCCCAGAGGTGCGCTACACACTGTCCACCATCAACACTGGCGCAGCCAACGGCAAGATCTACGCGAGCATCTACGTGCGCTTGGTCGACCGCAAAGACCGCAAGCGCAACGTCGACCAAATGTCGGCCATCCTGCGCGAACGCCTGCGTCAAGTGCCGGGCATCACCGTCACACATGCGGGCTTGCTTGATGCCGTGGGCGGCAACAAACAAGTGGAGTTCTCGTTGCAGGGCAGCGACCTGCGCGAGCTCGAACGCCTGACCACCCAAGTGATGGACAAAATCCGCAACGTGCCCGGCTTGGTCGATTTGGACTCCAGCGTCAAACCCAACAAGCCCACGATTGAAGTCAAGGTCGAGCGCGAAGCAGCCAGTGACCTTGGCCTGTCGCTTGGCAGCGTGGCCAACCAACTGCGCATTTTGGTAGCGGGCACTACGGTGACCAATTGGCGCGCCGCCGATGACCAAACCTACGACGTGAACGTGCGCTTGGCCCCCAACGCCCGCAACGCCATACAAGACCTGGAGCGCCTGCCCTTCACCATCGGAACCAACGCTGACGGCAGCCCCCGCGTCGCACGCCTGAACCAAGTGGCACGCGTGGAAGAAGGTACAGGACCCAACCAAATCAACCGGCGCGACCTGATGCGCGAAGTGGCCATCAACGCCAACGTGTACAACCGCTCCGCTGGTGAGGTGTCGGGGGACATTCGCAAAATCATGGATGGCATGCAGCTGCCTCCCGGCTACCGCTACCAATTTGGCGGCTCCACCAAGAACATGGCCGAGTCATTTGGCTACGCCATCTCGGCCTTAGTCTTGGCCATCGTGTTCATCTACATGATTCTGGCCAGCCAGTTCAAAAGCTTTTTGCAGCCCATGGCCTTGATGACGGCTCTGCCCCTCACCCTCATTGGCGTGGTGCTGGCTTTGCTGATGTTTGGTTCTAGTTTGTCGATGTTCTCCATCATTGGCGTCATCATGCTGATGGGCTTGGTCACCAAAAACGCAATTTTGTTGGTCGACTTTGCCATCCGCTCGCGTGAGCCCCAAGAGCAACCCGATGGCTCCATCAAACCGGGCCTAAGCCGCCACGACGCCTTGCTATTGGCCGCTGAAGTGCGTTTGCGCCCCATTTTGATGACCACACTGGCCATGATTTTTGGCATGGTGCCCTTGGCTTTCGCCCTGTCCGAAGGCTCTGAACAGCGCGCCCCCATGGGCCAAGCCGTGATTGGCGGGGTGATTACCTCGTCCTTGCTTACTTTAGTGGTCGTGCCCGTGGTGTACTGCTATTTGGACGATTTGGCCGAATGGATGAAACGCAAATGGTCGTCAGGCTCTGACAGCCCCGCCCGTTAAAATTTTGCCCAGCTTTAACTGAATGATTTCGGAGTTTTGAGATGAATACCCAAGAACAAGCCCGCTTCAACATGGTCGAACAACAAATCCGCCCTTGGCAGGTGCTCGACCCCCAAGTGCTGACCGTGTTGTCCAACGTGCAACGCGAACTGTTTGTGCCACAGGCTTACCAAGCCATGGCGTACACCGACACCGACATCCCGTTGGGCCACGGCGAAGCCATGGCCCCTCCCCGTGTGGCCGCGCGTTTGATGCATGACCTGCACCTCACAGGCACTGAAAAAGTTTTGGAAATCGGTACTGGCAGCGGATACATGGCTGCTTTGTTGGCAGGGCGCGCCCAACGCGTGGTGAGCTTAGAGATCAACCCCGAGTTGGCCAGCAACGCCCGCAACAACCTGCAACGCGCTGGCATCACCAACGTGGACGTGCGCGTGGCTGACGGCAGCACCGGCGCGTCTGGCGATGCCCCGTTTGACACCATCGTGCTCGGTGGCTCTGTGGCCGAAGTGCCGCAAGCCTTGCTGCAACAGTTGACCATCGGTGGCCGTCTGTTGGCCATCGTGGGCCACGACCATGTCATGGCCGCCACCTTGTTCACACGCACAGCAGATGCAGCATGGGACAGCAAAGCCTTGTGGGACCACACAGCCCCACGTTTGCAAGGCTTTGCAGAGCCTACCCGCTTCAAGTTCTAAAAGCGCGGCATGATCGACCAAGTTCAACCCGCCCAGTTGCAAGACTGGATCGCATCACAAGCACTCAACGGCTCGACCGTGGTGCTCGATGTGCGTGAAGCATGGGAAATCCAAACCGCCTGCGTGACCGCACAAGGCTTCGATTTGGTGAAGATTCCCATGCACCTGATTCCACCGCGCTTGGCTGAACTGGACCGAGACCAACCCATTGCGGTGCTTTGCCACCACGGTGGTCGCAGCATGCAAGTGGCTGCGTTTTTGGTGCAGCAAGGCTTTAGCCATGTAGCCAACATCGCAGGCGGCATCAACGCTTGGTCGTCGCAAGTGGACGCCTCTGTGCCCACCTATTGATTTTTGAAAGAACTGAATGTCGCTCTCTCGCACCCTGTTTCGTACCCTGCCCTTGACCGCTTCGGTGGCATTGGCTTTTGCATCTGGCGCGCAAGCCCAAAGCTTGGTAGAGATGTACGACACAGCGCGAGGCTATGACGCTGGTTTTATTTCGGCCAAAGCGCAGTTTGAAGCGAACTTGGCCAAGGCCAACCAAAGCTTGGGTGGCATCTTGCCCAACATTGCGGTGTCGGTGAGTCAAGTCAGAACAGACTTTCAGCGACAAGCAGAAGGTGCCGCTAAATCTGCAATCACAGAGCTGGAAACCAAAACCACAGCTGCCACGCTGGTTCAACCCATTTACCGCCCTGCGGCATGGGCCACTTACCGACAAGGCGGTCGCCAATTGCAACAAGCCGCTGCGCAGTATGAAGCCGCTGAGCATGATTTGTTGGTTCGCGTGTCGCAGGCTTACTTTGATGTGCTCACCAGCGAAGACAACTTGGCGCTGGTGCAAAACCAAAAGAAAGCCGTCAGCGAACAACTGGCCTCGGCCCAGCGCAACTTTGAAGTGGGCACAGCCACCATCACCGGCGTGCGCGATGCACAAGCCCGCTTTGACTTGGCCAACGCCCAAGCCATTGCGGCCGAAAACGAGCTGCGCACCAAACGCTTGGCGCTGAATATGGTGGTGGGTCTGAGCGATGCCAAACCCAAACGCCTTGCGAAAAGCACTGTTTTGGTTGAGCCCCCCAAAGAAGACGTCAATGCCTGGGTCAGTCAAGCACAAAGCAACAGCCCTGCCGTACGCCAAGCGCAACTGGCGGTGGAAATAGCTGACTACGAAATGGACAAAGCCACTGCCGTCCATAAGCCTACGCTGGATGCACAGATGACTTATGGCCGCACTGAAAACTTAAAAGGCTCGTTTGTTGGAACAACCTATGCGTCAACACCAACAACCACTTGGAACCCATCCGTCGGCCTCGTCTTGAACGTTCCGTTGTTCGCCGGTTTCAGTGGCGTCTACAAAGTCAAAGAAGCGATTGCTTTGAAAGACAAAGCCCAATCTGATTTAGAAAATGCACGTCGCGGTACCGAGCAAGCCACACGCAACACCTACTTCGGTTTGCTCGCAGGCCTGAGCCAAGTCAAAGCCTACGAAGCAGCAGAGGCATCTAGCCAAAGTGCGTTGGATGCAAACAAACTGGGGTACTCGGTGGGCGTGAACATCAACATCGATGTGCTGAACTCGCAAAGCCAGCTCTACCAAACCAAGCGTGACTTGGCCAAAGCCCGTTACGACGTGTTGGTGACCAACCTGAAACTGCGCCAAGCCGCAGGTACGTTGACGCCTGCAGATTTGCAGCCGATCAACGATTTGCTCGTCCCTTAATTTGTTTTCAAATAAGGCAGCAATGCCTGCGCAGTACGCTGCGCCGCTCCTCGGTGGGCTTGTGAAAACGTCATGCACGCTTGCACGTGTGCATTTTCACCTGGGGCGAAACGCACCATTTGCAACGCAGTGGTCACAGCTTGCGCCATGTCCTCGACACGCAAAGCGGCCCCCGCTTCTTCTGCGAGTTGCGCCGCTTCTGCGAAGTTAAAGGTGTGAGGGCCCATGATGACGGGGCAGCCACACGCGGTGGACTCAATCAAGTTTTGTCCGCCCAAGGGCGCAAAGCTGCCACCCAGCAAAGCAGCATCGGACAGGCCGTAATACAAAGCCATTTCGCCCAACGAGTCGCCCAGCCAAATGGTGTTGCCATCGTCTGGTTGGTCGGCGTTTGGTCCACCTGTCCATTGACTGCGGCGTGACACGTGCCAGCCTCGCTCTTCAATCAAGGCGGCCACTTCATCAAAGCGTTGTGGATGACGCGGCACGACCAACCAATGCACGGCATGGATATGGTCTTGATGATCACGCGGTACGTCTTTCAAGGCTTGCAGCGTGTCTAGCCACATCACCTCTTCGCCTTCGCGTGAGCTGGTGAACAGCACCACGGGGCGCTTGAGCTTTTGCTTCCACGTCTTCGTAAATGCTAGTTGAGCATCATCGGGCTTGGCATCGAATTTCAAGTTACCCAGCACCGCATCCACCTTGGCGCCCAAGGTTTGCAAGCGCTCGGCATCGGCTTGTGTTTGCGCCAGCACAGCCGACAAACCTTGGTAGGCCGGGCCTGACAGCCAAGCCAGGCGCTGCGCTTGGTGCATGCTTTTTTCGCTCATGCGTGCATTCACCAGCACCAGTGGCACCTTGGCCTTGTTGCACTGCGCCACCCAGTTGGGCCACAACTCGGTTTCTAAGATGATGCCCACACGCGGTTTGAACTGCGTCAAAAAACGTTGTACGGCCGCAGGCGTGTCCCATGGTTGCCACACTTGCACATCGCCTTCTTGCAGCAAGCTCACGCCTTGCGCACGACCTGTGGCTGTGCCGTGGGTGAGCAAAATGCGAATGCCGGGCTGCGCGGTGCGCAAGGCTTGTAGCAACACAGCTGCCGCACGCGTTTCGCCCAAAGACACGGCATGCACCCACACATAGCCCCCCTCGGTAGCGGGCTGTGAGTAATGACCAAAGCGTTCGTCGATGGCCTGCAAATAGCCCGCCTCTTCACGCCCACGACGTTGCAGCTTGCGACGCAACAAAGGTTGCAGGGCCCACATGGCCGCGCTGTAAATTTGCAGCATCACCGTGCTGAGCCCTCGGTGTGCAAGCACGCTTGCCACGCATCCCACACGGCATCCACGCTAGGTGTGGGGCAATCGACCACGCTGCGTTGACGCGTCAAGCCTTCGGGGCCGGTGCGCCATGCGGTGTCGAAGTTGTAAATCTGAACATGGGGCAAATCCAACGCCACGGCGATGTGGCTCAAACCACTGTCCACCCCAATCACACCGGTGCATTGCGCCATCTCGGTGGTGAGTTGGTCCAGCGACAAGCGGGGCCACACCACAGCGCCCGGCAGCATCTCGGCCATGGCTTCGCTGCGCAAGCGTTCAGCCTCACTGCCATGGGGCAGTGCCACATCAAAGCCTTGTTGTTTCAAACGTAAACCTAGGTCATGCCAATGCGACAAGGGCCATTCTTTGTCGGCACGCGATGTGCCATGCACCAAAGCAACCAAGGGCTTGCGCTGCGTTGCCGCTTGGCCCAAGCCATAGTTCAAATGCGTGGGCACGTCGTAGCCCAAAGCTTTGGCGCACAACACACGACCACGCTCAACCGCGTGGATGTGCGGCGTGATGGACACAGCCACATCAGCCACCCAACGAGTGGGGCGTTCGTAGCCGGAACCATCGGTGCGATTAGCCAAGGCGTAGCGCTTGCCGCCTTTGGCTTTGCGCGCCAGCCATGCCACCAAGGCCGACTTGGTCAGGCCTTGTAAATCGAGGATGACGTCATACGCTTCTTGCTGCAAATCGGCTTTGAAGGCTTGCCACTCGGCGCGTGTTTGGTCGCGTGTCTCCGCTTTCAAAAAAGCTTTGCGCCAGCGGCGCAAATCACACGGAATCACGCGGTGCACCGCCGCGCATCGAGCGGCCAACGGTGCAAAGCCACGTTCCACCACCCAATCAATTTGGGCATTGGGAAAAGCGGCTTGAATGTCCATCACCGCAGGCATGGCGTGCACCACATCACCCAATGAGGAGAGCTTGACGATCAGCACCTTCAAGGGTGCTTGTCGGTCATGCAAAGCGAGGCTCAATGCGCGGCCTCTTGAAACTTCGCATCGGGCTTGACGCGACGCAACAGCGCCAGCATGTCATGCTCAATACGGTCCAGCGCAGCTTGGGTTTGGCCTTCAAAACGCAGCACCAACACGGGCGTGGTGTTAGACGCACGAATCAAACCAAAGCCATCGGCCCAGTCAATGCGCAGGCCATCAATCACGCAAGCCTCGGGCTTGAACTCGGGCGAAGGCAAGGTTTCGCTAGACACGATGTGTTGCAGCTCAGCGCTCAAACGGTGTGGCTCGCCTTCGGCACAGCCCACGTTCAATTCAGGCGTGGAGAAGCTGGTGGGCAATGCGTTCAGCACCACATTGGCATCGGGGCTGCGGCTGACAATTTCAAGCAAGCGGCAACCGGCATACGTGCCATCGTCAAAACCAAACCAACGTTCTTTAAAGAAGATGTGGCCGCTCATCTCGCCACCCAAAGGCGAATCGACTTCTTTCATCTTGGCTTTGATGAGGGAGTGGCCTGTTTTGAACATCAAGGCTTGGCCGCCTGCTTCGCGAATGGCGGGGGCCAAACGCTGCGAGCACTTCACGTCAAACACAATCGCGCCGCCGGGCACGCGCGAAAGCACGTCTTGTGCAAACAGCGTCATTTGGCGGTCGGGGTAAATGGTTTCGCCGTCTTGGGTGACGATGCCCAAGCGGTCGCCATCGCCGTCAAAGGCCAAGCCCAATTCAGCACCTGTGGTCTTCAACGCCGCGATGACGTCTTTCAAGTTCTCAGGCTTGCTGGGGTCTGGGTGGTGGTTGGGGAAGTTGCCATCCACTTCGCTGAACAGCTCAATCACCTCGCAGCCCAAGGCGCGGAAGATGCCGGGAGCGGTGGCACCTGCAATGCCGTTGCCGCAATCGACCACCACTTTCATAGGACGGCTCAAGCGCACATCGCCCACGATGCGGGCCACATAGTCAGCCGTCACATCCATGTGTTGGATGCTGCCGCCGGCTTTAAGGGTCCAGCTCTCGGCTTGCATGATCTCTCGCAAGCCTTGAATTTCGTCACCATAAATAGCGCGGCCACCGAGGACCATTTTGAAACCGTTGTAGTCCTTAGGGTTGTGGCTGCCCGTGACTTGAATCCCGCTCTTGCACAAGGTGCTGGCTGCGAAGTACAGCATGGGAGTTGTCACAGCGCCCACATCAATCACTTGCACGCCTGCGGCGACCAAGCCACGAATCAGGGCTTCGACCAGCGAAGGTCCGCTCAAACGGCCATCGCGGCCCACGGCGACGGTGGTTTCGCCACATGCAGCGGCATGTGTGCCAAAGGCTTTGCCGAGGGCTTCGGCGACTTCGACATTGAGGGTGGAGGGAACGACACCGCGGATGTCGTAGGCTTTGAAGATGGAGGCGTTGACTTGCATAGTGATCAGATTGTAGAGAGCCCAACCCCGCTTTCTAGGGCCCACTATGATGATCTAACACCAGCCTCTAAAACACCTTCTCGTGCCTGCTATGCCTACTCCTCGCATCTTCCAAAGCCACAGCACCTCTCCCTTGGGCGATGTGTTGTTAGCCGCCACCGAGCAAGGCTTGGCAGGCGTATGGTTTGTGCACCGTCAAGAACACATGCCCGACAGCAGCCAGTGGACGACCGATGAGGCACACCCCACTTTGCTAGCTGCTGCTCAGCAACTGCACGACTACTTTTCAGGCCAACGCCAAAGCTTCGATCTGCCGCTGCAACCGACTTGGGGCACCCCATTTCAGCGCGCCGTTTGGCAAGCCTTGCAACGCATCCCCTACGGCCACACCAGCACCTACGGCGACATTGCGCGCGACATTGACAATCCCAAGGCTGTACGTGCCGTAGGCGCAGCTATTGGGCAGAACCCGCACACCATCGTCGTGCCCTGCCACCGGGTGTTGGGCGCCAACGGTTCGCTCACGGGCTTCGCTGGTGGCTTAGACCGTAAAAAGCATTTGCTGGCACTTGAGGCCACGCACGCATGACCGAGCGGCATCTGCCTTGGCGCGAATGGGTGCCTGAGTTTGTGCTGCTGGCACTGCTGTGGGGTTCGTCGTTTTTGTTCATGCGCGAAGGGGCGCATGAATTTGGCCCTTTCCCCACCGCATGGGTGCGCGTCACCTTGGCTGCACTCATCCTCACTCCGATACTGGTTTGGCGCAGAGAAGTACCAATACTTGTCGTGCACTGGCGTCAAGCCATGTCCGCGGGCGTGCTGAATGCGGGCATTCCGTTTGCTTGCTATGCCTACGCGCTGATGCACATCAACACAGGCCTGACCTCTATCTTGAATGCCACCACACCTTTGTTTGGCGCACTCATCGCTTGGTTTTGGTTGGGCGACAAACTCAACGCCACACGCGCCTTGGGCTTGGCGTTGGGCTTCACAGGGGTGGTGCTGCTGGCCAGCGATGTACCGGGCGGCATCTCGTTCAAAGAAGGCGGCTCGGGGTTGGCTGTGGCTGCTTGCTTGGTGGCCACGTTTTGCTACGGCATCTCGGGCAGCTTTACCAAACGCTATTTGCAAAACGTGCCCTCTTTGGTCACCACCACGGGCAGCTTGTGGGGGGCTAGCTTGGGGCTGGGGATTCCGGCTTTGCTGGCCTGGCCTTCTGAAGGCCCCAGCTTGCACGCGTGGGCGGCTCTGGGCATCGCGGGCCTGATGTGCACTGCTTTGGCGTATGTGCTGTTCTTTCGATTGATGACTCGCACCGGCCCTGCCCGCGCCATGACAGTCACCTACCTAATTCCTGTCTTCGCCAATTTACTGGGTGTGATCTTTTTGGATGAAGTCGTCACCCATTGGATGATGGGCTGCGCCGTGGTCATTGTGATCGGCACGGCCTTGGCCTCTGGTTTGGTCGGGCGTCGACTTAACTAAACAAGAAATCCCATCACCTGTTACAATAGTTGATCGCTTTAGTCGACTTCTAGCACGCTACCTCTACCTAGCGCGTGCCAGCCTCTTAGCAAAGAGGCGTTTTAAGTAAATTCCCACTTCTTCGCGTATTTCAACCAGTTCTTACAGAACTGCGTTTTGTCGTTCTATTTTTAAGATTTTCATGATTTCAGCTATTCATACCCAACATACCGCCATCACAGTTGGCAAATACCGCATCGCGGCCTGCCCGCGTGCCTTACCCAGCGGCCGGTTTGCGGCCCAAGTCTCGGTCGCCAGCGGCCAAGGCAGCGCCAGCACAGCACGCATCATGTCATTCGTTGATGACTTTGCTACCCACGATGACGCAACCCAATACGCCTTGGCTCAAGGCATGGATTGGGTCAACGGCGTCACCCCCACGCATTGACAACGCGTTTCTTATCAAAAAATAACCATAGTTTTTATAGAACATCATCGCAGCGCCACACGCAAACTGAATGTGAGACTTACACTTTGGGTAACTTGAGATTCCGATCAAGTTGAAAGATGCCAGTGCGCAATCTCCACGTCGATCAACCGTTAGTCACCGATGAAGAGCTGAATGCGCTCATGGGCGAGGATGTGCCTGCTGCTTCCAACACCGATACGTGGTTCAAATACCGCAACTTATTTTTGTTGGTGGTGGTGACTTCTCAAGTCATCAAGTTACTGTTCTTCTCACACCTAGCCATCGGAAACTTTGAGCTAGGCACACTAGATCCACAAGCGTTTGAGCGTTACCTCGTTTTTAGAGCTTGCTTCATCATCGGCATCAGCGCTTTTTATCTCTTCAGTTATTTGAAAAACTGGTATTTTGAAAAAGTGTCTTTGCTCTACGTCGGCATCGCCATCACCGCCTTGGTGATGGACTACTTCAATGCCTATGTTTATTTGAGCGAAAACCCCTTGCAATGGATGACCGGTTTGATTGCGCTGAGGTTTATGGCTGTCTACTGCTTGTGGATGAATGCGCTGCGTGCGCCACGTGCACCGGCCATGCCAAGGCACCTTTGGTCATGAATAAATAATTAATAAGAATTAAAAATTAGTCAACTTAAATAAACTATTAAGCGTTACTTTCTTTCTCATCACTCTTTGAAAGAAAGTTCGCCATGCAAACGTTACGCAAACACGCCTTGATCGCTTTAGGCGTTTTGACCCTTGCTTCATTTGCCAACATTGCCAATGCCGCCAATCCGCTTGAGAAAATCAACCAAGAAGTTGATAAATACCAGCAACGCGGCAGAGAACGTGCCGATGAGGTTGATCAATACCGCCACCATCGCGAACACGGCCGCAAACGTTACGACCACGAAGGGCAACAACAAAGCGGCGCATCCAGTTCTTGCCGTGATGAACACAACCTGCGATCCGTGCAAGGCAATGTGCACACCAGCATGAAGTTTTTGAATAACAGCAACCAGGAGGTTCGCACCTACTGGTTGGACTACAGTGGCCGCCGCGTGTTTTACAAAACCATTCCAGCGCACGGCCAATACACACAACCGACCTTCCAAACCCATCCATGGGTGGCGACAGATGCACGCGACAACTGCATCAACATCTTTGTGTCTAACCAGCCTTCGGCCATCGCAGAAATTCGCTGATCACGGATGGGTAAATTCCGCATGAATACCCACTGCTGAATTGAAAAAGGCCTTAAAACCGAAGTTTCGAGGCCTTTTAATTTGGCTCAGCACAAAGCTGAGTCAAGAGATCTGCAGGGCTTAGTAACCGCCGCGACCGCCACCGCCGTAACCGCCTGAACGATCACCGCCGCCGTAGCCGCCACCGCCTGAGCGATCGCCACCACCGTAGCCGCCGCCTCCTGAACGAGGAGGACGTGGCTCCATTGGGCGTGCTTCGTTCACAGTGATGCTACGACCACCCAATGATTGACCATTCATGCCTTCGATAGCAGCTTGCGCTTCGGCATCGCTGCCCATTTCGACAAAGCCGAAACCTTTTGAACGGCCAGTGTCGCGTTCCATCATGACTTTGGCGCTGGTCACAGCACCGAATTCACCGAAAGATTGCTCGAGGTCGCCATCGCGAACCGTGTATGGCAGATTGCCGACGTAAAGTTTATTGCCCATGGGGACTCCTTAAATACATGAAATAGCGATGGGGTCCCGAAAGCACAACTAACCCGAGAAGTAACGCCGTAGCGCACGAAACTGACCTATCACCAAAATTGCACCGTTTATTTAAAACCAGCACCCGCGGATTATGCGCTTCTTTTTAAGGTTTCGAATATAAAGAGGAGTTTTATTCGAATATAGAGTTATTTCGTAAATCATGCGCCAAAGAAAAAAGCCTAAATAGCGAACTATTTAGGCTTTCTCGTTTTGGCGGAGTGGACGGGACTCTTCCAAAAACGCCTTGTAGGGCGCATAAACACTAGATCTAGCAGCATTTCACTCTAACTTCACTCTATTACCAAACAGTGCTACCACTTCGGCTCAAGAGACCTGGCTAGAACTATACATCTTTGTGTTGCAAATTTGGCCAAGGTTTAACTTTTAATTCTTGTGTCAATGAGCCTTTCGTTCCGCAGAACATCTATCTGCACTGCCTTGTTGGCACCTGCAATCTTCATGTACTTCACAACGTCGTATTTTTGGATCTACTGGGCAGCAAAGTTGCCACTTGTCGCGATAGACCTCTCCAAGACTCATTTTTGTCGCGAAATCACTCTGCAACTCACCTTTGCCTCACGGCGATAGCTACGCGCAAGCGCACTGACAAAGTGCAAAAAAGTCGATAAAATGCATGAAATTTCAATGATTTATCCACCATGACAGCCATGCTCATGCAGCCATCGTCAGCTCTTCGTGGCGCAACTGCCCATTTAGCGGAATCTCTTCATGCCGGACATGTGTATCGGCGTGAAGATCTGGCACGCCTAAGCAATTCTGTTGATCGGCACCTCCGCGAATTAGTAACCATGGGAAAGCTTCAGAAGCTAGCCCAAGGCCTCTACCACGCGCCCAAAAAGTCAAACTTCGGACCGTTACCGCCATCAGATGAACAAGTCGTAAAAAGCTTTCTGCGTGACAAGGATTTTTTGGTGTTCTCACCGTCTACGTATAACGCTGTCGGCTTAGGAACAACACAGCTCTACAACAAGACGCTTGTTTACAACCACAAGCGTCATGGTGTTTTTCGGTTTGGCAATCGGCAGTTTGATTTCCGCATGAAACCGCGATTTCCAAAAAAGCTGACTCAAGAATTCCTCTATGTCGATTTGCTGAACAATTTAGAAGAGCTAGCAGAAGACCGGGAGTCTGTTCGCAGCCAAGCTCGTAACAAGCTGCCAACTCTTGACGCCACTCGTCTGCAACAAGCATTGGATAGCTACGGCAATATGGCTACTCGCAAACTTGTTAGGGAGTGGATGGGTGCCTGAATTTCTTCACAACAGGCGCGACTTCGAACAATTGCTGGCTGTTGTGGCCGATCAGCGCGGACTCGACCCTATGCTGGTCGAGAAAGACTACTGGATCATGCACTGCCTTTGGGGTCTGCAGTCTCAGGGCTTCAAGTTCGAATTGAAAGGCGGCACGTCTTTATCAAAAGGTTTTGGTGTCATTCATCGTTTCTCTGAAGACATTGACATTCGTATTGAGCCACCAGCTGATTTAGATGTCAAAACAGGCCGCAACCAAGACAAGCCTGCTCACATTGCATCACGACGCGCATACTACGATGAGCTGGCAAAACGCATCAACATCGCAGGAATCGAAAGTGTTCAACGAGACACTTTCTTTGATGATGAAAAGATGCGTAGCGCTGGAATTCGACTTGCATACACGCCTCGAACCTCAAGGTTGGATGGTGTCAAAGATGGTATCTTGCTTGAACTTGGCTTTGACGACACAGCGCCCAATCGACCTGTCACTATCTCTTCATGGGCATTAGATTTCGCGCTCGAAAGAAATATACAGATATTCGACAACCGTGCGGTAGATGTCCTTTGCTATGCACCGACTCACACTTTCGTAGAGAAGCTACAAACGATTTCCACGAAATTTCGTCGACTGCGTGAGACTAAAGAATTTCCATCCAACTTTCTACGTCACTATTACGATGTGTATTGCCTGCTCGATTTGCAAGAAGTTCAAACTTACATGCAACAGCAGGCATATCGAGACCGTAAAGAGCAACGCTTCAGAACCGGCGATGAATTGGTAATTGCAAACAATCCTGCATTCACATTGAACGATCCAGAACAACGCGCGCATTTTGCGAATGAATATCTCAAGACTTCTGCGCTCTACTACGAAGGTCAACCTTCATTTGATGCACTACTAAACAGATTGAAGCAGCACATCGACACAATGTAAGTACTTAATGAAATGACTACAAAGAAAATCACACCCCTACAAGCTGAACTAGAGCTGGCACTATGGCAGGCTGAAGCTGATATGACCAGCAACAGCGATCTATACATTCGCTTGACAGAACTAGGACTTCCCTCAGAGATCGCCATTCGACTAAAAGAGTTATTGGAATTGGTCAAACTGTTGAATTGCATCCAATAGTGAGCCACTAAACCTAGGTATTTGCATCCAAATTTGACCCACGTAGTCAAACTGTCCTGCTCAGCATTGAGCAGGAGACACAGGAGTGATCAACGTGGCGTTATTAAGTGTGATCAGGC